>NZ_JBSHAF010000006.1:76988-153867 GCF_053611365.1 Streptomyces sp. NPDC054813
GGCCGGGGGGGGTGGCGGGCCCCCCCCCCCCCCCAGGACAACGGTCACCTCACCGGCACCCGAACGGGTGGGTGGCGGGCAAAGAAATGGCCCCGCCCAGAAGGGCGGGGCCATTCGAGTTACCGCCGGGCAACACCTTCGGCCCGCGCGGCCGCGGCCACCGCCGCGGTCACCGCCGGGGCGACCCGCTCGTCGAACGGGGAGGGGATGACGTAGTCGGCGGCAAGATCGTCGCCGACGACCGACGCCAGCGCCTCCGCCGCCGCGATCTTCATCCCCTCCGTGATCCGGGAGGCCCGCACCTGGAGCGCGCCCGCGAAGATCCCGGGGAACGCCAGCACGTTGTTGATCTGGTTCGGGAAGTCCGACCGCCCGGTCGCGACGACCGCCGCGTACTTGTGGGCGATGTCGGGGTGCACCTCCGGGTTCGGGTTGGCCATGGCGAACACGAACGCGCCCTCGGCCATGGAGGCGACGGCCTCCTCCGGGACCGTACCGCCGGAGACGCCGATGAAGACGTCGGCGCCGGCCAGCGCGTCCTCCAGGGTGCCCTTGAGCCCGGCCTTGTTGGTGAACCCGGCCACCTCGCGCTTGACGGCGGTGAGGTCGTCACGATCCGCCGAGATGATGCCCTTGCGGTCGGCCAGGGCGACGTCCCCGATGCCGGCCTCGACCAGCATCTTGGCGATCGCGACCCCGGCCGCGCCGGCGCCCGAGATCACCGCCCGCAGCTGGCCGATCTCCCGGCGGCTGAGCCGCGCCGCGTTCCGCAGCGCCGCCAGCGTCACGACGGCCGTGCCGTGCTGGTCGTCGTGGAAGACCGGGATGTCGAGCCGCTCCTGGAGCTTGCGCTCGATCTCGAAGCACCGCGGCGCCGAGATGTCCTCCAGGTTGACCCCGCCGAAGGACGGGGCGAGCCGGACGACGGTCTCCACGATCTCGTCGACGTCGGTGCAGGCGAGGGCGATCGGGACCGCGTCCACGCCGCCGAACTGCTTGAAGAGGATCGCCTTGCCCTCCATCACCGGGAGGGATGCCTCGGGGCCGATGTCCCCGAGTCCGAGCACGGCCGTACCGTCGGTGACGACGGCCACGACGGACGACTTCCATGTGTAGTCGTTGACCAGCTCGGGCTGTTCCGCGATCGCGGTGCACACGCGCGCGACTCCGGGCGTGTACGCGAGGGAAAGGTCGTCCTTGTCACGGATCGGCACGGTGGCCTGCACGGCCATCTTGCCGCCGCGGTGCAGGGCGAACACCGGATCGAAGGAATCGAGGGGCTCGGCCCCACCGTCCTGGTCCGAATTGCCCGACGCGCTGTCGCTGCGAGGATTGACGATCTCCGCTGCCACTTGTCTTACCCCTTAGGTATGCATGGTTGAGGGTCGGCCACTCCCGGTGAGGAAGTGGACGGGCACCGCGCAGGGCCCGATGACTGATACGTACGAGTGGCACGCACGAGCACCTGCGCGACGGGCGCGCCGCACACGCGCCCTGGAGCCCCGGATGAGGGGTGTAAAGAACCTTCTTACCGGACGGACGGCGCCCACGACGAGTCGAATAGGCGCAAGGTCACATCACGGATGTCGTAGGTAGCCGACAGATGAGCGGCCGAGTGACCGGCGGACGGCCACGAGGCACAGCCCGGGATGAACCGGCGGTGAACCGAAGATCTTCCGGCCGGAAGGTCGGATTCCCGCAGATGTGCGGGGCGGCGGGTCGAGGAAGGACCGGCCTGACGCGTCACGGGGGTCACCCGTTATCCGATTTTGACATGGTGACACGTCTGCTTGGAGCAATCCCAATGGCAGGATGCCGTAAACCCACGAGGTCGCGACACCCGAAGGTGTGTGTTTCCGTCGACCCATCGGCATATCGACATATCAGGCATCTCGGTATATCGGCTTGTTCAACCCACCGCCGGAGGAACCCACCATGACCGCAAGCTCCACCCGTCGTACCACTGTCGCGCGCTCCAGGACCGCAGCGTTCGGTGCGATCGCGGTCGCAGGCGCCCTGATCCTCACCGGCTGCGGTGACCAGACGGACAAGGGCAGCGACAGCGGCTCCTCCTCGACGTCCTCGGCCCCGCTGGCGAGCAAGCTGCCCGACGACATCCGCAAGGCCGGCGTGATCAAGGTGGGCTCGGACATCGCCTACCCGCCGGTCGAGTACATGCAGAGCGGCAAGGCCGTAGGTGTCGACCCGGACATCGCGGACGCGCTGGGCAAGCAGCTGGGTGTGAAGTTCGAGTTCCAGAACGGCAAGTTCGACAACCTGATCGTGGGCCTGCAGGCCAACCGCTTCAACGTGATCATGTCGGCGATGAACGACACCAAGGACCGCCAGAACGGCATCGACTCCGACACCGGCAAGAAGGTCGGCAACGGCGTCGACTTCGTCGACTACTTCACCGCCGGCACCTCGATCCTGGTCCAGAAGGGCAACCCGAAGGGCATCAAGTCGCTGGACGACCTGTGCGGCAAGGTCGTGGCCCTGCAGAAGGGCACCACGTCCGAGGGCATCGCCAAGGCTCAGAGCGAGAAGTGTACGAAGGACGGCAACAAGGCCATCGACCTCCAGACCTTCGACACCGACCCCGAGGCGCTGCTCCGTCTGAAGCAGGGCGCCTCCGTCGCCGACCTGAACGACTTCCCGGTGGCCGCCTACAACGCCAAGACCTCCGGCGGCGGCAAGGACTTCGAGGTCGTCGGCGAGCAGATCGAGGCCGGTCCGTACGGCATCGCGATCAGCAAGGACAACACCCAGCTGCGCGACGCGCTCCAGGCCGCCGTGGCCGCCATCATCAAGAACGGCGACTACCAGAAGATCCTGGAGAAGTGGAACGTCGCGCAGGGCGCGGTCACCGAGGCCAAGACCAACGGCGGCTCCTGAGCGGCCGGGCACGACTGAAGGGCCGTCACTGTGACTGACACGGTCGACAAGACTCCGGCGCCGTCCGTGCCGCCGGAGCAGATCAAGGCCATCCCGGTGCGCCACTACGGGCGCTGGGTGTCCGGCGTCGTGGTCGTCGCCCTCGTGGTGCTGATCGGGATCGCCTTCTCCAACGCGAAGATCAACTACAGCGTCATCCCCGACTACCTCTTCGACCAGGGCATCGTCTCCGGCGCCTGGACCACGCTCTACATCTCGGTGCTGGCCATGGTGCTCGGCGTCGCGCTCGGCGTGGTCCTCGCCGTGATGCGGCTGTCGTCGAACCCGGTCACCAGCACGGTGTCCTGGTTCTACATCTGGTTCTTCCGCGGCACCCCGGTCCTGGTCCAGCTGCTGCTCTGGTACAACATCGCGCTCGTCTTCCCCATCCTGAACCTGGGGTTCTACAAGGACGAGATGAACCAGGTGATGACGCCGGTCCTCACCGCCCTGCTGGGGCTCGGCCTGAACGAGGCCGCGTACATGTCGGAGATCGTCCGCGCCGGCATCCAGTCGGTCGACGAGGGGCAGACCGAGGCCTCGCACGCGCTGGGGATGACCCAGAGCCAGACGCTGCGCCGGGTGATCCTCCCGCAGGCCATGCGGGTCATCATCCCGCCGACCGGCAACGAGTTCATCAACATGCTGAAGACCTCGTCGCTGGCCTACGCGGTCCAGCTCCCCGAGCTGATCAAGAAGGCCACGGACATCTCCAGCACCTCGCTGGCGGTCGTCGAGATGTACTTCGTCGCCTGCATCTGGTACCTGTTCCTGACCACGATCTTCAGCATCGTCCAGTACTACATCGAACGCCGTTACGCCCGCGGCTCCTCGCGCAACCTCCCGCCCACCCCGCTGCAGCGGCTGCGGAAGAATCTGGCCCAGTGGGGTTCGTTCCGCCGCCCGGAGGTGGCCCGATGAGCGGTCTCGCCAAGGACATCACCCCGCCGAGCAGCGGCGCCCCGATGGTCAAGGCCGAGGGCGTGCACAAGTCGTTCGGGCTGTCGCACATCCTCAAGGGCATCGACCTGGAAGTGCTGCCGCGCGAGGTGTTCTGCCTGATCGGCCCGTCCGGTTCCGGCAAGAGCACGTTCCTGCGGTGCATCAACCATCTGGAGAAGATCAGCGCCGGCCGGCTGTACGTCGACGGCCGTCTGGTCGGCTACCGCCAGCACGGCGACAAGCTCTACGAGCTGAAGGAGAAGGAGGTCGCGGCGCAGCGACGGGACATCGGCATGGTGTTCCAGCGCTTCAACCTCTTCCCGCACATGACGGCCCTGGAGAACGTCATGGAGGCGCCGGTCCAGGTCAAGCGCGAGTCCAGGGCGGTGGCCCGGGAGCGCGCGGAGCGGCTCCTGGACCGGGTGGGCCTCGGCGACCGCAAGGGCCACTACCCGGCGCAGCTCTCCGGCGGCCAGCAGCAGCGCGTCGCGATCGCCCGCGCCCTCGCCATGCAGCCGAAGCTGATGCTCTTCGACGAGCCGACCTCCGCGCTCGACCCGGAGCTGGTCGGCGAGGTCCTGGACGTGATGCGGGACCTGGCCGAGGACGGCATGACGATGATCGTCGTCACCCACGAGATGGGCTTCGCCCGCGAGGTCGGCGACAGCCTGGTCTTCATGGACGACGGCGTGGTGGTCGAGTCCGGCCACCCGCGCGACGTTCTGACCAACCCCCAGCACGACCGCACGAAGTCGTTCCTGTCGAAGGTGCTGTAGCGAGTACGACGATTCCCTCGCGGTACGACGCGAAGTCGCGGTGCGACGGGAAAGGGGCGGTACGAGGATGCTCGTACCGCCCCTTCGCGCTTCGGGCTTCGGCGCTCCGCTCCGTCGGCGCCTACCTGACCGCGAGCAGCAGCGTGTCCGACGGCGAGCACCACACCGCCCGGGCCTCGCCGAAGCCCTTCTCCCGCAGCACGCGTGCGTGCCAGGCCGCCGGGGGCATCTCGCCCTCCGCGTGCTCGCCGTAGATCTCGAACCGGCGGGCCGTCGGCCCGGCCAGTACCGGGTCCTGCGCGGCCAGCTGCCACCACTCGGCCCAGTCGAGCGCTCCCGACTCCTTGGCCTGATCCATACGGCGATGCCGCTGCGCCCGTTCCGCCGCGTTGATCCGGGGCGTGCTGTCGTCGATCATGTGGTCCGCGTTCATGAAGACACCGCCGTCGCGGACGAGTTCCGCGACCTGACCGTAGAGGGCCGCGAGGGGTTCGCTGTGCAGCCAGTGCAGGGCCGTGGCGGTCAGGACGGCGTCGTACGAGTCGTACGGCAGCCCCGCGCTCCACTCGGGGTCCTTGAGGTCGGCGGTGACGAACGTGGCCCGCTCGTCACCCGCGAAGGTGCCCTCGGCGATGGCGAGGAGGGCCGGGTCGAGGTCGACTCCGACGCTCACCGCCGCCGGGAAGCGGTCGAGCAGCCGGGCGGTGATGCTGCCGGTGCCGCACGCCAGGTCGAGGACCCGCGGGGCCGTACCGACGAGCGCCTCGACCATGTCGAGCATGATCCGGAACCGTTCCTCACGGTCCGGCATGTACCACTCCTGCTGCCGGTCCCAGCTCTCCTGCCAGGCCCGCCAGTCGGCCCCGGTCGTGGTCGTCTGCGCGTCCGTCATGGCAACCCTCCGCCGTACGAGTCCCGTAATACCCTGGAAGCACGACCGGCTGTTACCCGACCGCACCACTGA
This sequence comes from Streptomyces sp. NPDC054813, assembly GCF_053611365.1. Taxonomy (NCBI): domain Bacteria; kingdom Bacillati; phylum Actinomycetota; class Actinomycetes; order Kitasatosporales; family Streptomycetaceae; genus Streptomyces; species Streptomyces sp. NPDC054813. The sequence goes on from NZ_JBSHAF010000006.1 coordinate 82,605, forward strand.
CCGTAGAACACCCCCGTAAGGACTACAAGTGGAACTGGCCTATTACTCGGACTACGCCGTCCGACTCGTCAACAGCGAGGAACCGGCCCGGGGCAAGGACTCCCTGACCTCGGTCGAGGCCGTCCGCGACCTCTTCGGGGTCAACGCGTCGGCGGCCCGCCGCACCACCGACGCCGATGTCACCCGCTTCCGCTCGGTACGGGCCCGGCTGCGCGCGGTCTTCGAGGCGGCCGACAGGGGCGACGAGACGCTGGCCGTGGACCTGCTGAACTCACTGCTGCTCGAATTCCCGGTGTCACCGCAGATCTCCGGCCACGACCACCGGGACGAGGACGACCGCCCGCTGTGGCACATGCACCTGGCCGACCACCCCTCCAACGCCACCGCGGGCTATGCGGCGATCGCGGCGATGGGCCTGGCCTTCCACCTCACCGAGTACGGCGTCGACCGGCTCGGCCTGTGCGAGGCGGCGCCGTGCCGCAACGCCTACCTCGACACCTCCACCAACCGCTCCCGGCGCTACTGCTCGGACCGCTGCGCGACCCGCGCCAACGTGGCCGCCTACCGGGCCCGCAAACGCCTGGAGGCGGACCGGCCCGACCTGCCCGAGCGGTCGGCGAGCACCGGGCGGGCCGCCGAGAGCGCCCAGCGCGCCAGCGCCAGCGGCGAACGCTGACCGGCCCGGAGCGGCCGCCAGCGGAACAGGGCGCGGCCGAGGATCAGTTCCTCCGGCACGGTCCCGTAGTCGGTGCTGTCCCCGCCCGCGTACGCGTTGTCCCCGAGCACCCACCAGCCGCCCTCGCGCATCTCCACGGCCCGCTTGACGACCAGCAGGTCCTGCTGGAAAGGATGGCGCAGGACGACGACGTCACCGGCCCTCACCCGGGCCCCGTACCGCACCAGGAGCTGATCCCCCTGGTACAGCGTGGGCACCATCGACGGGCCGGTCACCTCGGCCAGCCCGAAGGGCGCGGCGCCCCTCCCCCGCTCGGTCTCCTGCGACAGCTCCGGCATCGCCGGCACCTCCCCGGTCCGTTCCTCCACCAGTCTCAGTCTGACCCTGGACTTTTGTCCTAAGCCCATGGGGGCACTCGCGAAATCAGGCTTCCCAGGGAGTAATGTCCCACCTGAGAAGACGATCACGAGGAAGGAATGCTCCATGCTTTCCCGCCTGTTTGCCCCCAAGGTCAAGGTCAGCGCACACTGCGACCTGCCCTGCGGTGTGTACGACCCGGCCCAGGCCCGCATCGAGGCGGAGTCGGTGAAGGCCGTGCAGGAGAAGATGGCCGCCAACGACGACCCGCACTTCCAGGCTCGCGCCACCGTCATCAAGGAGCAGCGCGCCGAGCTTGCCAAGCACCACGTGTCGGTGCTCTGGAGTGACTACTTCAAGCCCCCGCACTTCGAGAAGTACCCCCAGCTGCACGTTCTGGTGAACGACACCCTGAAGGCCCTGTCCGCCGCCAAGGCGTCCACGGACCCGAAGACCGGCGAGAAGGCCCTGGAGCTCATCGCCGAGATCGACAAGATCTTCTGGGAGACCAAGAAGGCCTGACCTTCCGGTCCACCAGCCCGCACCCGGCCCGCAGGCCGCCGCCCACGGCGTCCAAGGCGGCCCGGGTGCGGTCGTTTTCCCCGGAACAGGTGGAGGCCCTCACCGGACGCTTCGTCGCGGCGGTCGGGTGCGGATCATGCGGAAGAGGCCGGCGCCCCGCGCCGAGCCCCGTTCAACGGGTTTCGCAAGCAAAGAGGCCGGCCGGGGAACCGGCCGGCCTCTTCGGGGTCGGGGCTAGTGGTGGTCGTCCTCGCCGGCCTCCAGGAGGCCCGCCGCCGCACCCACGATCCTCGGGTCCGGGCTGCCGACGACCTCCTCGTCCTTGTTGGCGTAGTCGAAGCGGGCCAGAACGCTGCGCATGGCCTCGACGCGGGCCCGCTTCTTGTCGTTGCTCTTGACCACCGTCCAGGGGGCGTACTCGGTGTCCGTCTCCCGGAACATCGCGACCTTCGCGGCCGTGTAGTCGTCCCAGCGGTCCAGCGAGGCCAGGTCCATCGGGCTGAGTTTCCACTGCCGTACCGGGTCGACCTGGCGGATGGTGAAGCGGGTCCGCTGCTCGCTCTGCGAGACCGAGAACCAGAACTTCACCAGGTCCACCCCGTCGTCCACCAGCATCCGCTCGAACAGCGGGGCCTGACGCATGAAGCGCCGGTACTCGTCGTCCGAGCAGAAGCCCATGACCCGCTCGACGCCGGCCCGGTTGTACCAGGACCGGTCGAAGAGGACGATCTCACCGGCCGTCGGGAGGTGTTCGACGTAGCGCTGGAAGTACCACTGGCCGCTCTCGCGCTCGGAGGGCTTCTCCAGCGCCACCACCCGCGCGCCACGGGGGTTCAGGTGCTCCGTGAAGCGCTTGATGGTGCCGCCCTTGCCGGCCGCGTCCCGTCCCTCGAAGACGATGACTATCCGGCGCCCGGTCTCCTTGATCCAGGTCTGCAGCTTCAGCAGTTCGATCTGCTGGAGCCGCTTGTGCCACTCGTACTCCTTGCGCTCCATGCGCTGCGGGTACGGGTAGTTCTCCCGCCAGGTGTCGATCGGGGATCCGTCCGGGCGGATGAGTACGGGGTCGTCCGGGTCGCTGTAGTCGACCTTCAGGTCGGCCAGGTCGGACAGCAGGTCCGGCGTCGTCATCCAGTCCTCCTCAGCGGCTTGTGGGTCAGTGGAACTGCGGCACGATCAGGTAGATGCCGTACGCCACCACCGCCGCGCAGGCGAGGAAGCACAGCCCCGCCTGGGCGGCGCCCACGGCGCTGGTGCCGCCCTGCTCCTTGGCCCCCTCGTGGCGGGCGAGCCCGAGGACGCCGAAGGCGAAGACAACCACCACTGCGAATGTAACTCCGATGCTCACCGCGGTGACCTCGCCGAGTGCGGTCCAGTCGATGTTCATGGGGACTCCCTCACTCAGGCGGCGGTGCCGACGTTGGACGGGGGCGTGGTGCGGACGGCGACCTCGTGGCCGTCGTTGACATTCTTGGCGTCGATCGGGTTGCGACGCGACAGCAGGACGATGCCCGCCGCGAGCGCGGCGCCGACCAGCGCGACCACGATCGTGCCGAAGTTGCCGCCGTGCTTGACCGCGGCCGCGGAGAGGCCGCCGACCAGCGCGGCACAGGGCAGGGTGATCAGCCAGGCGGCCACCATGCGGCCGGCGATGCCCCAGCGGACCTCCGCGAGCTTGCGGCCGAGGCCCGCGCCGAGGATGGAACCGGAGGCGACCTGCGTGGTGGACAGGGCGAAGCCCATGTGGGCCGAGGTCAGGATGACGGCCGTGGAGGCGGTCTCCGCCGCGAAGCCCTGCGGGGACTGGATCTCGGTCAGGCCCTTGCCCATGGTGCGGATGATCCGCCAGCCGCCGATGTAGGTGCCGAGGGCGATGGCGAGCCCGGCGGTGAAGATGACCCAGACCGGTGGGCCGGAATCGCCCGGGAGCGCACCGACGGAGATGAGGGTCAGGGTGATGATGCCCATGGTCTTCTGGGCGTCGTTGGTGCCGTGCGCGAGCGAGACCAGCGAGGCCGAGCCGATCTGCCCGAGCCGGAATCCCTTGGTCACCGAGGACTCGCGGCCGCGGGCGGTGAGTTTGTAGGCGCAGTACGTCGCGATCAGCGCGGCGATGCCCGCCACCACCGGCGAGGCGAACGCCGGGATGATGATCTTCTCGAGAACCTTGTCGAAGTTGACCGCGCCGGAGCCGGCGCCGACCCACACCGCGCCGATCAGCCCGCCGAACAGAGCGTGCGAGGAACTGGAGGGCAGTCCGACCAGCCAGGTGAGCAGATTCCAGAGGATCGCACCCACCAGCCCCGCGAAGATCATCCCTGGGGTCACCTTGGCGTCGTTCACAATGCCGCCGGAGATCGTCTTGGCGACCTCCGTCGAGAGGAAGGCTCCGACCAGGTTCAGCACCCCGCTGATCAGAACGGCCGTCTTCGGTTTGAGCGCACCTGTCGCGATGGACGTGGCCATCGCGTTCGCCGTGTCGTGGAACCCATTGGTGAAGTCGAAAGCAAGCGCAGTGACGATCACGACCGCCACGAGGAACGTGATGTGGTCCATTCCTTTATGCAAACAAGCGCGAGCCAATTGCGCGAGAACCGGAGGCAAACGAAGGCTCAAGAACAGACCCGGTCCGTGGGCGCGATGTGCATGCCATGCTGAGGCCATGACCCTGGAGGACCTGAGGCGGCTGCGCCGAACGCGCGACCGCATGGACCGCGAGTACGCCGAGCCGCTCGACATGACCGAGCTCGCGCGGACGGCCCTCATGTCGCCGGGGCACTTCCAGCGCAGCTTCCGCAAGGCCTTCGGCGAGACGCCGTACAGCTATCTCATGACCCGGCGGGTCGAACGGGCCAAGGCGCTGCTGCGGCGCGGCGACCTCACCGTGACGGAGGTGTGCATGGCCGTCGGCTGTACGTCGCTCGGATCCTTCAGCTCGCGGTTCACCGAACTGGTCGGGGAGACGCCGAGCGCGTACCGGGCGCGGGACCACGAGGAGAGCACGGTGATCCCGTCCTGCGTGGCCCGTACGTTCACCCGGCCCCGTCGCCGCCCGTATTGACCAGGTCACGTTCCGCTGCCCCGGCCCTACACTGGCCGTCAAGGTCAACACCGTTGCCCGACAAGGTCTGTGCACGCACCGGGGGGATCCGTGGCAAATGCAATCATCTCTGTCCTGAGCCCCGAGCCGGTCGCGGACGCCGAGTCCCTGACCGACTGGCTCAGAGGCGAGCCGGCGCTCGCCGGCAAGGTCCGGCTGACCGGGGACGGCCCGGCCGAGGGGCAGCTGGGCGTCCCACTCGACACGGTGTCCGTACTGCTGGGCGCGGGCGGCCCGCTCACCGTGCTCGCGTCCTGCCTGCGCGCCTGGATCACCCAACCGCGCCGCAGCGACGTGAAACTGAGCGTCCGGCACGAGCGCGGCCCGGCCGTCGAGATCGACGCCAGGCGGGTCAGCCGCGAGGACGTGGCGGAGATCCTGCGGCAGGCCCTGGAGGAGCGGCCGGAACAGGGCGAGTGACGTGCGGCTCCCCGACCCCCACCGCTCCCGGGTCGTCCTGATCGGCGCGAGCCGCTACTCCGACCCGGCGCTGCCCGATCTGCCGGTGGTCGAGCGGACCGTCACCGATCTCGCCGGGCTGCTCACCGAACCTCCGTACCGGCTCGTCCCCGAGAGCCACTGCACGGTGTTGCTCGACGACGGCGACCTGCGCACGGTCGGCGACCGGCTGCGCGCCGCCGTCGGCGACGCCGAGGACCTCCTGCTGGTCTACTACGCCGGTCACGGCCTGGTCGCCGGGCGCCGGCACACCCTGTACCTGGCGCTGCCGGACAGCCGCTGGGAGGCGCCCGAGTTCAACTCCCTGGAGTACGACAAACTGCGCGACGCCGTCCTCGACTCCCCCGCCGAGACCAAGGTGGTCGTCCTCGACTGCTGTTTCTCCGGCCGGGCCGTCGGCGACTCGCTCAACGGCGACACCGGGCGGATCGACCGGCTGGAGGTGGCCGGCACCTACGTCCTGACCTCCGCCCAGCGCGACCAGGTCGCCCTCGCCCTCCCCGACGAGGAACACACCGCGTTCTCGGGCCGGTTGATACGACTGCTGCGCGAAGGCGTCGTCGGCGGGCCCGAGTTGCTCACGGTCGACGACCTCTACCGCCGGCTGAGCGCCGTCATGGCCGCCGAGGGCCTGCCCACCCCGCTCAACCGGGGCGCCGGCACGGCCGGTTCGATCGCCCTGGGCATCAACCGCGCGTTCGGCGCCACCGCCGGACCCGAGCTGCGCCGCCGCCACACGGCCGCCGTCGAGCAGGGCCGGGCCGGGGACTGGACCGGGGCCGCCGCGCTGCTCCGGGAGATCGTCGACGAACAGACCCGGATCCTGGGCGCCGAGCACGAGGACACCCTGCGCGGCCGCCAGTCCCACGCACACAGCCTCGGCGGCGCCGGCAGCCCCGTGACGGCGGCCGGGCTGCTGCGCCACCTCCTCGCCGACCAGCTGCGGTTGCTCGGCCCCGACCATGCGGACACCCTGCGCACCCGGCAGTTCCTCGCCGTCAACCTGGGCGAGGCGGGGCACCGGGAGGAGGCGGTCGGGATGCTCCGGGTGCTGCTCGCGGACCGGGGACGGGTGCTGGGCACGGACCATCCGCACACGCTGCGGACCCGGCATCTGCTGGCCCGCAACCTGGCCTTCGCGGACGGCCGGGAGGAGGCCCTGGCGCTGCTGCGGGAGGTGGTGGCGGTGCGGGAGCGGCTGCTGGGCCCGGAGCATCCGCACACCCGAAGAGCCCGGGAGGATCTGGCGGGGGTTGTGAACAGGTGGTGATCGACGGTAGGTGAGCGCGTTCTGGCACGAATGAGTGAGTCTTCGGGCGGTGGCGGGCGCACGCGCCGGGTGGAGAACGAAGTTTCTTGTCTCGAATGTGTGACCTTGGTCGGTGCTGGTCGTTGGGTGGGTGACGGAATTCGGCGACACCGAGTCGGGGGTGGGGCGGTGGGTGGGCTGCGGGAGGTGGCGGCACCGTTCGTGGTGCCCGGTCCTTCGGGGGTCGCGGTCCGTACCCGGCTCAAGGGTCTGGCCGGCGAGGACATGAAGGTGCTGTGCCTGGTCGGTGACCATCTGGGTTCGCTCGCCTCCCGTGATCTGAAGGCGCGGTGTGCGGCCGGGCTGGACCACGACAGCGAGCAGTGGGCGCAGCGCAAGCGCGCCCTCACCGAGGAGTCCTCCTCCCGCTGGGCCGGCAGCATCACGAAGGCCACCCACGATCAGTGGGCGCTCGCCCGGCGAGGTCGGCTCGCGCACATCCACAGCCTTCAGGACGGGGTGCAGACGATCAGGCACCGGCTGTCCCTGCCTCTGGGCGAGAAAGGTGGCAAGCGTGTTCCGGGCGGCTATCGCAGCAAACAGGAGTGGTTCGCCAAGTCCCGTCGCCTGCACGTCCTCGAAGACCGGCTTCAGGCCGCGCGAGCCGACTGGCAGGCAGGTGTTGTGCATGTGGTGCGCGGCGGGAAGCGGCTGCTGACCACCAAGCACCACCTGGAGCAGGCGCAGTTGGCCGAAGAGGAGTGGCGCACACGGTGGCGGGCCGGCCGCCGGTTCCTCCAGGCGGACGGCGAGTCCGGCAAGCGGTACGGCAACGAGACCATCCGTGTCACCCCCGGCGGCGAGGTCTCCCTCAAGCTCCCTACGCCGCTGGCGCACCTGGCCAACGCCCCGCACGGCCGGTACGTCCTGGCCGCGACGGTGTCGTTCGCGCACCAAGGCGAGCAGTGGGCCGGCCGGATCATCGCGAACCGTGCCGTCGCCTACCGCATCCATGAGGACACCGTGCGGGGACGCTGGTACCTCACCGCCTCCTGGACCATCCCACCGGTCCAGACCGTGCCGTTGGACGCGGCACGCGCGAACGGCCTGGTCGGCGTCGACACCAACGCCGACCACCTCGCCGCCTGGCACCTCGACCGGCACGGCAACCCCGTCGGCCAGCCGCTCCGGTTCGGCTACGACCTCACCGGTACCGCCCAGCACCGCGACGCCCAACTCCGGCACGCGCTGATCCGGCTGCTGCACTGGGCCAGACGCCATCGTCTCGCGATCGCCATCGAGGACCTCGACTTCACCGCCGAGACCACCCGGGAGAAGCACGGCCGCAAGAGGCGGTTCCGCAAGCTCATCTCCGGCATGCCCACCTCCCGGCTGCGGGCCCGACTGGTCAGCATGGCGGCCGAACTCGGCATCCCCGTCATCGCCGTCGACCCCGCCTACACCAGCAAGTGGGGCGCCCAGCACTGGCAGAAACCCCTCACCACCAAGACCAGGAAGACCACCCGCCACGACGCAGCCGCCGTGGCAATCGGAAGACGCGCCCTGGGACACCCGATCCGGCGACGGACGGCACCGCCCCGGCACCACCAGAGCGATGGTGCCGGGCATCGGACCGTCCAGGCCAGTTCGGCGGCCCCAGGACGTGAGGGAAACCGCCCACGCAACCCCGGACCACGGACACGATCCACTGGCGCCGGACGCGGAGCGAACGCGGTCAACCAGAACGCCCAACACCGTCCGGGGTGTTCGGCTGAGCACGAATCCTGGCAACAGGACTCACTCCCACTCAGTCTCTAGGAACGGTGAGTCATGTACGAGAGGTTCAGTGACCGGGCGCGGGACGTCGTCGACCTCGCCCGCGACGAGGCACGGGCGCTCAGGCACTGGTACGTCGAGCCCGGGCATGTCCTGCTCGGGCTGCTCGACGCGGACGAGACCGAGGTCGTACGACTGCTCGGCACACCCGCCGGACGGCTGCGCACGGCGTTGACCACGGCCCTGGGCAGGGGCACGGTCGAACCGGGCGACTTCCTGCCGCTGACCGGTGAGGCCACCGCCGTGTTCGAGCTGGCGGCCCAGGAGGCCGACCGGCTCGGTCACCGGCTCGTGCAGCCCTTTCACATCCTGTTCGCCCTGCTGGCCACCGCGAACACCGTGCTGGTGGACGTCCTCGCGGAACACCAGGTCGATCCCTGGCGGGTCCGCGCCTCCTTCACCGCCCCGGCCACCCCCGCCGCCCTGCTGGACTCCCTCACCCGGGATCCGGCCGCCGGCGCCGCGCCCGTCATCGGCCGGGCCGCGGAGATCGACCGGGTCCTGCGCACGCTCACCCGCCGCGACCGCCGGGTCCCGCTCCTCACCGGCCCGCCCGGCGTGGGCAAGAGGGCCGTGGCCGTGGGGGTCGCGCGGGCCGTCGAGGAGGGCCGGGTACCGGACGCCCTTCTCGGCCGCCGGGTCCGCGCCCTCGACCTGGGCGCCGTCCTGACCGACCCCCGCCACCGCGCCCGCGGCACCGCCCTGGTCGCCGGCCTCCTCGACGAGATCAGGGACAGCACCGGCCTCCTCCTCCACCTGCCCGGCGCCCTCACCCCGCTGCACCTGCCCGAGGGCACCACCACCCCCCTCGGCCTGCTCCGCCCGCTCCTGGAGACCCCGGGCGTGCTGGTCTTCGGCGACTGCGGACCCACGGACTACGACCGCCGGGACCCCGACCCCGGCCTCGACCGCCTCGTCCAGCCCGTCCCGCTCGAAGAACCGCCCGCGGCCGACGTACGCGAGATCCTCCGCGCCGGGCGGGCGCGCCTCGAGGAACACCACGCCGTGACACTCACCGACGAGGCCCTGGCGGCGGCCGCCGCCCTCGCCCACGACCACGTCCCCGACCGGGCGCTGCCCGGCTCGGCCCTCGGCCTCCTCGACGAGGCGGCGGCCCTGGCACGGGCCGACACCACCCACACCGCCCGCGCGAACCCGCCCCCGGACGGCCCGCCGGCCGTCACGGCCGCCCATGTCACCCGGGCCCTCGCCACCGCCTCGGGCATCCGCGCCCCCGACCCCACCGATCGGGCCGCCCCGCCCCCCGGCCACGACCCCTACGTCTGGGCCATGAGCTGACCCGGCACGGTCGGCCGTTTCCTCCTAGCCTGACCCCATGGACGTAAAACTCGCGCAGTGTTTCATCGCCGTCGACGACCACGACAAGGCCCTGGCCTTCTACCGGGACGTTCTCGGCCTGGAGGTCCACAACGACGTGGCGTTCGAGGGGATGCGCTGGGTGACCGTCGGGTCGCCCCAGCAGCCAGGCGTGGAGATCGTGCTGGAGCCGCCGGGCGCCAACCCGGACGCCTCCCCCGCCGACCGGCAGGCCATGGCGGAGTTGCTCGCCAAGGGGATGCTGCGCGGGGTGATCTTCTCCACCACCGACTGCGACGCGCTGTACGAACGGGTACGGGAACACGGCGGTGACGTGATCCAGGAGCCGACGGACCAGCACTGGGGGGTCCGGGACTGCGCGTTCCGGGACCCGGCGGGCAACCTGCTGCGCTTCACGGAACGCCGCGACAATTAGCCCCTCTACGATCCCCTCCATGACCATCCGCTGGACGTACGCCTTCGCCGACCGCCCCGCCGCGCACCTCGCCGCCGCCCAGGCCTTCTGGACGGCCGTCACGGGCACCTTCCTCTCCGCACCCCGCGGGGAGAACGACGAGTTCGTGACGCTGCTGCCGACCACCGGCGTCGACGCCTGCGTCAAGGTCCAGGGGGTCGACTCGGGGCCCGGCGGAGCCCACCTGGACCTCTGCGTGGAGGACGTGCCGGGGCTGGTGAAGCGGGCCCGGGAGCTCGGCGCCGAACCGGTCGCCGAGCACGAGGGCTGGGCCGTACTGCGGTCGCCGGCCGGGCAGTTGTGGTGCGCGGTGCCCTGGCAGGGCGAGTCGGTACGGCCGCCGGTCGTCGCGGGCAGCCGGCTCGACCAGGTCAGCCTCGACATCCCGCCGTCCGCGTACGAGACGGAGACCGCGTTCTGGGCGGAGCTGACCGGCTGGGAGCTGCTGACCGGTTCGCTGCCGGAGTTCCGGGTGCTCAGGCCGCCGGCCGGGCTGCCCGTGCGGATCCTGCTCCAGCGGCTGGCCGACGAGCGGGCCGCCACCGCCCACCTCGACCTGGCCTGCGCGGACATCGCGGCGACCCGGGCCAGGCACGAGGAACTCGGCGCCGTCCAGGTGGCCGACGGCCGGCACTGGACGGTGCTGCGCGACCCGGCGGGCGGTGTCTACTGCCTGACCGGCCGGGACCCGGAGACGGGCGGGCTCCCGAGCAGGGGCTAGCCCCAGGGCTCGACGTCCACCACGGCCGCGACCGGGATCGGCCCGTACACGTGCGGGAACTCCTCGCCGCCCGGCTCCGCCGCCTCCCACTTCACCGGTACACCGACCCGTGCCGGGTCCACGACCAGCACCACCAGCTCGTCCGGGCCGTCGTAGGAGCCGTACAGGAAGGCGGCTGTGCGCGGGAGTTGGTCGCGGGTGGAGCAGTGGATGAAGCCCTCCTCCTGGAGGGTGCGGCCGCGGGTGGACAGCTCGTAGCTGCCCCGCGCGCGGGCCTCTTCCCACAGGGAGCGCTCGGTGAGGTGCAGGATGTTCGGAAGTCCGGTCATACCGTAACGCTAGGGCGTCGCCGGGTCGTTCTTCCCGGCGGCCTCGGACGGCGGGGACTGCGGCGGCGGCTGCTCCCCCGCACGATTCCCGGCGCAGTCGGGATTACGGCAGGGACCGGGCCCCCAGACGGGAACCCACGCGCCCAGCGTCTTGTGCCGACGCACCACTGTCTCGACGGCCTGCCCGCACTCCGGACAGAGCCGCTCCTGGCTGTCCATATCTCCAGCCTAGGCCGAAACGGAGATCTCCGGGATCCGAAGGAAACCGGCAGAGCCCGGCAGAAGGGCGACGGGCCCCCGCCCAGTGGAAGTCGGCGGCCCACGCACGCCGTGGAAGGCGGCGGGTCCCACACCCCGTGGCAAACGACGGGCCCCGCACGCCGTGGGGATGTGCGGGACCCGTTGGGCCGGAGCCCCCGGGGAGCCGTGCGGGGTCAGGAGCCGCGCGGTTCCGGGGGCCCCGGGGTCTTCACCTGCTGCGCCGGGTCACGAACTCGGCGAGCGCGAGCAGACCGCCGGCGGACTCGGGGTCGGGCACGGCACGGGCGAGCTCCTGCATCGCCCGGGCCATCCGGTCGGCCGCCTCGGCCTGCGCCCAGTCACGGCCGCCTGCCCGCTCCACGGCCAGCGCCGTACGCGTGATCTCGTCGGCGTCGGCCTGCACCCGCGGCTTGGCGTACAGCTCGGCGAGTTCGCCCGCGGCCGGGGTACCGGAGGTGAGGGCCGCGACGACCGGCAGGGACTTCTTGCGGGCCGCCAGGTCCGCGCCGGCCGGCTTGCCGGTGCGCCGTGGATCTCCCCATATCCCGATGACGTCGTCGATCAGCTGGAAGGCGAGCCCGGCCTGCCGGCCGAAGCCGTCGAGCGCCGCCACCTCCTCCTCCGTCGCCCCCGCGTACAGCGCGCCCAGGGCGCAGGCGGAGCCGAGCAGCGCCCCGGTCTTGGCCTCGGCCATGACGAGCACCTCGTCGAGGGTGACCTCGCCGGGGGCCCGGTCCTCCATGGCCGTGTCCGCGTGCTGACCGGCGCACAGTTCGAGGACGCACTGTGCGAGCCGGGCGGCGGCCGGGCCGGACGCCGGGTGCGGATCCTCGGCGAGCAGCCGCAGGGCCAGCGCCTGGAGAGCGTCCCCGGCGAGGATCGCGTCGGCGTCGCCGAACACGGTCCACGCCGTGGGCCGGTGCCGGCGGGAGGTGTCCCGGTCCATGACGTCGTCGTGCAGCAGCGTGAAGTTGTGCACCAGCTCCACGGCGGCCGCGGCCGTTAGGGCGGCCGCGCGGGCTGCCGGTCCGCCGAGCGCGTCGGCGGCGGCGAGGACGAGGGCGGGCCGGATGGCCTTGCCCGCGTCGCCGGCCGCCGGGGTGCCGTCCGCGTGCTCCCACCCGAAGTGGTAGCGCGCGATCCGCCGCATCGAACCGGGCAACGAGTCGACGGCCGCGTGGAGTTCGGGGTCGACGGATGCCCGGGCCCGCTCGAGTATGGCCATCGCCTCGGCCCCGTCGAGTGCCTCGGACCCCTCCGGCGGCACCCCCGTGGCACGCTCCGGGCGCTCCGTCACGAACTCGGCCATGGCCTCCCCCTCGCGGAGTGCGCATACGGTGGCGTCTCCGCCCCGGCTCGGCACGTACCCCGAGGGTGTACCCGCCCCGGAGGGCGGGAACACGGCCGCGAAGTGCGGAAACGTCACCTCCAGCGGCCGATCTCGACGTTCTCCAGCACGCCGAGCGCGTCGGGGACCAGGACGGCCGCCGAGTAGTAGGCCGTGACCAGGTAGTTGATGATGGCCTGCTCGTTGATGCCCATGAAGCGCACCGAGAGGCTCGGCTCGATCTCGTCGGGGATCCCGGACTGGCGCAGCCCGATGACGCCCTGGTCCGCCTCGCCCGTACGCATGGCGATGATCGAGGTGGTACGGGCCTCGGAGACCGGGATCTTGTTGCACGGGTAGATCGGGACCCCGCGCCAGGTCGGGATGCGGTTGCCGCCGACCTCGACGGACTCGGGGACCAGTCCGCGCTTGTTGAGCTCACGGCCGAAGGCGGCGATCGCCCGCGGGTGGGCGAGGAAGAGCTTGGTGCCGCGGCGGCGGCTGAGCAGCTCGTCCATGTCGTCCGGGCTGGGCACGCCGTCGTGCGGCTGCAGCCGCTGGTCGTACTGGCAGTTGCTGAGCAGACCGAACTCCGCGTTGTTGATCAGCTCGTGCTCCTGGCGCTCCTTCAACGCCTCGACGGTGAGCCGGAGCTGATGCTCGGTCTGGTTCATCGGCTGGTTGTAGAGGTCGGCCACCCGGGTGTGGATGCGCAGCACGGTCTGGGCGATGCTCAGCTCGTACTCACGCGGCCGGGCCTCGTAGTCGACGAAGGTGTGCGGGATCTCGGGCTCGCCGCTGTGGCCGGCCGCGAGGGCGACCTCCTTCTCGCCGAACTTGTTGGTGCGCTGCTCGGGGATCGCGCGCAGCTGCTGAAGGTGCTCACGCAGCGAGTCGGCGCGCTCCGCGACCTGCTCGAAGTCCTGCCGGGACAGGGTCAGCACGGTGCAGGCCGTGTCCGCGCGGGCGGTGTACTCCCAGATGGCGTCCGGGTCGATCAGGCCCTGCTCGCCGAAGTGCGCGCCGTCGGCGAGGACGCCGAGCACCGCGTCGTCGCCGTACGGGCCGGTGCCGATCTTCTCGACACGGCCGTGGGCCAGCAGATAGACCTCCTCCGCCTGGCTGCCGAACGAGGCGATGACCTCGCCCGCGGCGAAGTCGCGCTGCCGGCAGCGCTGGGCCAGCTCCCCCAGCACCTCCTGGTCCTCGTACGACCGCAGGACGGGCAGCTCGCCCAGCTCCGCGGGGATGACCTCGACCCGGTCTCCGGTCTTCAGGAACGTGATACGGCCGTCACCGACCGTGTAGGTGAGCCGCCGGTTCACTCGGTACGTGCCGCCCTGGACATCGACCCAGGGCAGCGTCCGCAGCAGCCAGCGGGAGCTGATCTCCTGCATCTGGGGCGCGGACTTGGTCGTGGTGGCCAGGTTCCGCGCGGCCGCCGTGTCCAGAGACTGCTGCGGCTTGCCCTGATCCGTGCGGACCTCTTCGCCTACCGACATAAGGAAATGCCCTCCCATACCTGCGCGGACGCCGAACTGCCCACGCATCGGTCTCACCGGCCACCCTGTCATCACAGAACGTGTCCAGGCCATTACCCGAAAGAGCGGGAATAGATCATCGAACAAGTGGGCATGCCGGGCGAATATCCGCTCACCTGACCCGCGATATGGCGACTTGTCCGGATCGGCTCGCACACGATCCGAACACCTTCGTGGGGGCTGGTCCGGGACAGCCGACTTCTGTAGAAGGTTCGGGACAAGTCAGCACAAAAGCTAAGGAGGCGGTCATGGCCCCACCCATGTCCGCGGACGCTTTCCTCGACGCGTTGCGGAGCGAGGGCGTCACGGTCGTCGAGGTCGGCGACTGGCGAGAACACAACCGGAACCACAAGGGGCCCTGGGGCCCGGTGCACGGCGTGATGATCCACCACACGGTGACCCACGGCACCGAACCCACGGTCCGGATCTGCTACGACGGCCGCCCGGACCTCCCCGGCCCGCTCTGCCACGGCGTGATCACCAAGGACGGCACGGTCCACCTCGTCGGCCACGGCCGTGCCAACCACGCGGGACCGGGCGACGACGACGTCCTGCGCGCCGTGATCGCCGAGAAGGCCCTGCCCCCGGACAACGAGGCGAACACCGACGGCAACCGGCACTTCTACGGCTTCGAGTGCGAGAACCTGGGCGACGGCGAGGACCCCTGGCCCGAGGCCCAGCTGGAGGCGATCGAGAAGGTCGCCGCGGCGGTGTGCCGGCGGCACGGTTGGTCCGAGCGGTCGGTGATCGGCCACGCGGAGTGGCAGCCGGGGAAGGCGGATCCCCGTGGTTTCACGATGGCCTGGCTGCGCGAGCGCGTCCGGGACCGTCTGAAGTGACCCCCTGTGCACGCTCCGGGCGACAATGACGGCGTGACCAGCGCCGACATACTCACCCCCCGGCTCCCGTCCCCCCTCGAGGAGGTGGCCGACGACCGGTTCGCCCGCCACGGCGTCCGGCTCCTCCTCAAGCGGGACGACCTGATCCACCCGGAGCTGATCGGCAACAAGTGGCGCAAGCTGGTCCCGAACATCGAGGCGGCGGCCGGACGGCCGGTGCTCACCTTCGGCGGGGCGTACTCCAACCATCTGCGGGCGACGGCCGCGGCGGGGCGCCTGCTCGGTTTCCCGACGGTGGGCGTGGTCCGGGGCGAGGAACTGGCGGCCCGGCCGCTGAACCCCTCGCTGGCGCGGTGCGCGGCCGACGGCATGCGTCTGCACTTCGTCGACAGGTCGACGTACCGACGCAAGACCGAGCCGGAGGTGCTGGCCGCGCTGGCCCGGGCGACGGGAGCCGAGGACGCTTATGTGGTGCCGGAGGGCGGCAGCAACGCGGCCGCGGTACGCGGGTGCCGGGCCCTGGGCGGGGAGCTGCGCGGACGGGCCGACGTGGTGGCGATCGCGTGCGGAACCGGCGGCACGCTGGCCGGGCTCGCCGCCGGGCTGGGCGCGGGGCAGCGGGCACTGGGGGTGCCCGTGCTGCGGGGCGGGTTCCTGGCAGGGGAGACGGAGCGGCTCCAGCGGGAGGCGTTCGGGGGACGACGGGGGGACTGGTCGCTCGACGAGCGGTTCCACTTCGGCGGGTACGCGCGGAGGACGCCCGAACTCGACGACTTCGCCAGGAACTTCGAGGACCGGCACGGTCTGGCGGTGGAGCGGCTGTATGTCGCCAAATTGCTGTATGGGCTTGTCGAGCTGGCCGCGGAGGGCGCATTGCGGCGCGGGACCCGGGTGGCGGCGGTGATCACCGCCTGACCAGCGCTTCCACCGCGGACTCAGGCGGCCTCCCGGTACGCCGCCGCCTCCTCCAGGTCCAGTCGGCGCAGCAGGGTCCGCAGCATCTCGTCGTCGATGTAGCGGTGGTCGCGTAGGCGGACGAACACCTCGCGTTCGGCGCTGATCATGTCGCGGGACAGCCGGCGGTAGGTGTCGTCGACCGTCTCGCCGGTGACGGGGTTGGTCTGGCCGAGGCGTTCCCAGACGGCGTTGCGGCGGCGTTCCAGGACCGTGCGCAGGCGGTCGGCGAGCGGCGGCGGCAACTCGTTGCGTTCGTCGGAGAGGAGTTCGTCGAGGCGGTTCTCGGCCGCGCGGGACGCCTGCGCCTGGGCGTTGGCCTCGGCGAGGGTCTCGGCCTGCACGTCCCGGGGCGGGAACTTCATCAGCCGGATCAGCGGGGCCAGGCTGAGGCCCTGCACCACCAGGGTGCCGATGACGGTCGTGAAGGTCAGGAACAGGATCAGGTTGCGCTGCGGGAAGGGGCTGCCGTCGTGCACGGTGAGCGGGATCGAGAAGGCGATGGCCAGCGAGACGACCCCGCGCATGGCGGCCCAGGACTCGACGACGGGCGTTCTCCAGGTGGGGTTCTCCTCCCGCTCGCGGACGCGCCGGAAGAGCATGCGCGGCAGGAAGGTCGCGGGGTAGATCCACACGAACCGGGCCGCGACCACGACGAGGAAGAGGGCGACCGCGTACCAGGTGGCCTCGATGCCCCGGTACGCGCCGAGGCCCTTCAGGACGACCGGCAGTTGCAGTCCGATCAGGGCGAAAACGGCCGACTCCAGCAGGAACGCGACCATGCGCCACACCGCGTCCTCCTGGAGGCGGGTGGCGAAGTCGACCTCCCAGGCGCGGTGGCCGAGATAGAGGGCGACCACCACGACCGCCAGCACACCGGAGGCGTGGAACTGCTCGGCGACGCCGTAGGCGACGAACGGGATCAGCAGCGACAGCGTGTTCTGGAGCAGGGGCTCCTGGAGATGGGTGCGCAGCCAGTGGATCGGCACCATCAGCGCCAGGCCGACCAGCACGCCGCCGATCGCGGCCACCAGGAACTCGCCGACCCCGTGCATCCAGGAGGCGCCCTCGCCGATGGCGGCCGCGACGGCGACCCGGTAGGCGGTGATCGCGGTGGCGTCGTTCAGCAGGGACTCGCCCTGCAGGATCGTGGTGAGCCGGGACGGCAGCCCCACCCGGCGGGCGATCGCGGCGGCCGCGACGGCGTCCGTGGGCGCCAGCACCGCGCCCAGCGCCAGCGCCGCGGGCAGCGGCAGCCCGGGCACGATCCCGTAGGCGGCCCAGCCGACGACGAAGGTCGCGAAGAGCACGTACCCGACCGACAGCAGCGCCACGGGCCGCATGTTGGCCCGCAGGTCGAGGTACGAGCTCTCGGTGCCCTCCTTGTACAGCAGCGGGGGCAGCACCAGCGGCAGCACGACGTCCGGGTCGAGCGTGTAGCCGGGGACTCCGGGAATGTACGAGACCGCCAGTCCGACGGCGACCAGCAGCAGGGGCGCCGGCACCGGGGTGCGACGCGCCGCGCCGGCGATCGCCGCGCTTCCCGCGACCAGCAACAGCAGTGGCAACACGTCCATGATCCTCGCCCGCCCTCATTTTTCGCGCGGCCACCCGCACACCCGTCGTAATCTGGCAATCATGAAACAGTGCACGCACGCCGGCGCGCTGCCGCACCCGGAACCCGAACCGCTGAACGAGACCTGCCCGGAGTGTCTCTCGCGGGGCTGGCACCCCGTCCAGCTGCGGCTCTGTCTGACCTGTGGCCATGTCGCCTGCTGCGACTCGTCACCGGGAAGACATGCGACGGGGCACCACGAGACGTCCGGTCACCCCGTGATGCGGACCTTCGAGCCGGGCGAGGACTGGCGCTGGTGCTTCGTCGACCACGTCCTCGTGTGACACTGCACTACGGCCGCCGACGGCGGCCGTGGTGACGGTTCGACGGTTCGACGCCGGGGTACGTCAACCCGGCGCGCGCTCTTCCCAATTGGGCAAGCCGCACCCCTAGACACGGAGCGTATCCACAGGTTTACTGTGAGTGACGCAAGGGGGTTGGGGTCCCGGGACAGAAAAGTTCGGAGCGCGGTAGCGTCACCGCTGAACCACGTAGTGCGTTACCCCGGGGGGCGACCCTCGGCCCCGAAAAGCTTGTACCACCATGGAGGTGAGGGTGTCCCAGATCGCAGGCGAGCCCGCGACCCAGGACTTCGTGGAAGTCCGGCTGCCGGCTGCGGGTGCCTACCTGTCGGTGCTGCGGACGGCCACGGCCGGTCTCGCCGCCCGCTTGGACTTCACCCTGGACGAGATCGAGGACCTGCGCATCGCGGTGGACGAGGCCTGCGCGATCCTGCTCCAGCAGGCCGTTCCCGGCTCGGTGCTCAGCTGTGTCTTCCGACTCGTCGACGACTCGCTGGAGGTCACGGTCTCCGCCCCGACCACGGACGGCCACGCCCCTTCGCGCGACACCTTCGCCTGGACCGTGCTCTCGGCCCTGGCGGGCAAGGTCTCGTCGGCCGTCGACGAGGACAAGACCGTGTCGATCAGCCTCTACAAACAGCGCGGCGCGGGACCCGGGCCGGCGTGAGGAACGGGGACGGGCCGGTGCGGGACGAAGAGCGCGGCACACGGGAGCTGTCGGCCGGGGGCGAAGACCCCGAGGCCGGCTCCCGCCGCATGGCTGACGGCATCGACGGCATCCCGGAACAGGCCAGGCCGCACCCGGAGGAACCCTCCGCGCCGGTCGGGCTGGACGGTGCCGTGCAGAGCGCGCCTCCGGACGGTCGGAACGGGGTCGCGGCCCCGAACCGAGCCGGGGCGAAGGCTCGTGGAAGGGCGACGGGCGGGACGATGAGCGAGCACGAGCGATACGCCGAGGACCAGGCGCTGGCCGCGGAGGTTGTGCAGGCGACCCAGCACCACCAACCTCAGGACCGCAGCGGAGCGCGCGCCATGTTCATCGAGCTGCGCAAGCTGAAGGACGGCAGCCCCGAGTACGCGGAACTGCGCAACAAGCTGGTCCGGATGCATCTGCCGCTCGTGGAGCACCTCGCACGCCGGTTCCGCAACCGTGGCGAGCCGCTGGACGACCTCACCCAGGTCGCCACCATCGGCCTGATCAAGTCGGTCGACCGGTTCGACCCGGAGCGGGGCGTGGAGTTCTCCACGTACGCCACCCCGACCGTGGTCGGCGAGATCAAGCGGCACTTCCGCGACAAGGGCTGGGCGGTCCGCGTCCCTCGCCGTCTCCAGGAACTGCGTCTCGCGCTCACGACCGCCACGGCGGAGCTGTCCCAGCAGCACGGCCGCTCCCCCACGGTCCACGAGTTGGCCGAGAAGCTCGCGATCTCGGAGGAGGAGGTCCTGGAGGGCCTGGAGTCGGCCAACGCCTACTCCACGCTGTCCCTGGACGTCCCCGACACCGACGACGAGTCCCCGGCGGTCGCGGACACGCTCGGCGCGGAGGACGAGGCCCTGGAGGGCGTCGAGTACCGCGAGTCCCTCAAGCCGCTGCTGGAAGACCTTCCGCCCCGCGAGAAGCGGATCCTTCTCCTCCGCTTCTTCGGCAACATGACGCAGTCCCAGATCGCCCAGGAGGTCGGCATCAGCCAGATGCACGTCTCCCGGCTGCTGGCCCGGACGCTGGCCCAGCTCCGGGAGAAGCTGCTGGTCGAGGAGTAGGTCTTTTCCGTAGAGGACCAGAGATCAGCTACTACGCCCCGGCCCCTTGATCCCAAGGGCCTGGGTGGTAGCCGAGTTCACCAGCAGAACCAGCGAAGCGATGGCCACCACGGCCAACGCGATCCCCGCCGGGATGGCCGCGCTGTCGGCCTGCAGCAGGTTGTAGGCCACCGGCAGCGCCATGATCTGCGTGATCACCGCGGGCCCCCGGCTCCAGCTCTTGCGCAGCAGCAACCCCCGCGCCGCCAGCAGCGGCAGCAGCGCCAGCACGATCACGGTGATGCCCCCGGTGACCGCCTGCCCCCGGTCGTCCGGAGACCCGGTGAGTCCGAGGACGAGCATCCACACCCCGCCGACCGCCAGCGCGAGCCCTTCCAGTCCGCTCAGCGCGGCCGCATACATCAGCCGTCGCGGACGGGGCCCGTCGGTTACGTCGGCCTTCTCAGCCGTAGGCGCATTGCTCACGCCAGAAGGGTAGCCCTCGCCCGAAAACGCCGTCCCCGCCCCGCAGGGTCACGTGTTCAGACTCACGCCTCTTTCTCTTACCGGATCCCTAACACGGCCTGGGCCCGGTACTTCCCAGTAGGTACGCTGCAATCCATGCGTGCACTTCTCGTGGTCAATCCGGCGGCAACCACCACAAGCGCACGTAGGCGCGATGTCCTGATCCACGCGCTCGCGAGCGAGGTCCAACTGGAGGCCGTCACCACCGAGTACCGCGGCCACGCCCGTGACCTGGGCCGACAGGCGGCGGAGA
Source organism: Streptomyces sp. NPDC054813 (assembly GCF_053611365.1). Taxonomy (NCBI): domain Bacteria; kingdom Bacillati; phylum Actinomycetota; class Actinomycetes; order Kitasatosporales; family Streptomycetaceae; genus Streptomyces; species Streptomyces sp. NPDC054813. The sequence goes on from NZ_JBSHAF010000006.1 coordinate 103,003, forward strand.
GCGACGACATCGACCTGGTCGTGGCCCTCGGCGGCGACGGCACGGTCAACGAGGTGGTCAACGGTCTCCTCCACGCCGGCCCCGACCCGGACCGGCTGCCCGGACTCGCCGTGGTCCCCGGCGGCTCGACCAACGTCTTCGCACGCGCCCTCGGCCTGCCCAACGACCCGGTCGAGGCCACCGGCGCCCTGCTCGACGCACTGCGCGAGAAACAGGAGCGGGTCGTCGGCCTCGGGCTGACGGCCGGCACCCCCGGCACCGCGGACGAGGCGGCCCCGGCCCGCTGGTTCACCTTCAACGCGGGACTCGGCTTCGACGCCGGCGTGGTCGGCCGGGTCGAGCAGCAGCGCGAGCTCGGCAAGAAATCGACGCACGCCCTGTATGTACGACAGGTCGTCCGTCAGTTCTTCGGCGAGCAGCACCGCCGGCACGGCACGATCACCCTTGAACAGCCCGGCGCCGACCCGATCACGGATCTTGTGGTGGCGATAGTCTCGAACACCTCGCCCTGGACGTATCTCGGCAATCGCCCGATGTACACGTCGCCTAAGGCCTCGTTCGATAAAGGCATCGACGTACTCGGTCTCAGCCGTCTGTCGACCGCCGCGGTTGCCCGGTATGGCACCCAGTTGCTCACTTCGTCCCCCGAGCGCGGACCCCATGGCAAGCACGCCGTGTCCCTGCACGACCTGGACCAGTTCACCTTGCATTCGAAGGTCCCCCTCCCCCTTCAGATGGACGGCGACCACCTAGGACTGCGTACGAGCGTGACGTTCACAGGCGTACGCCGCGCACTGCGTGTGATTGTGTGAGCGGAACGGGCCAAAGTCCTTTCACTCGAACGTTTAGGCCAGGATCCACCCCATGGAAGTACGGCTGTGACCCAGTCGACACCGAGGAATCAAAAAAAACTTTCCGGAAGGGGTTGTATCCGTCGCTGAGGTTTGCGAGGCTCTACGTGGCGGTCGGGACAGCCCGCAACACTGGCGTCCACTGATCACCGGAATCCCCCTTCAACTCACAGGACCCCTGCCAGGGAACCTGGCGGTCGGCCCTTCACTTGTTGAGGGATTCGTGAAAGCGTTCACATTCACAAGCAACGTGCATGTAATACCAAGGAGAGGTAGCAGCCATGGACTGGCGTCACAACGCCGTTTGCCGCGAGGAAGACCCCGAGCTCTTCTTCCCCATCGGCAACACCGGTCCTGCGCTGCTGCAGATCGAGGAAGCCAAGGCCGTCTGCCGTCGCTGTCCTGTTATGGACCAGTGCCTGCAGTGGGCGCTTGAGTCCGGTCAGGACTCCGGCGTCTGGGGTGGTCTCAGCGAGGACGAGCGTCGCGCGATGAAGCGCCGTGCCGCCCGCAACCGAGCCCGTCAGGCCACCGCCTGACAGTCCCACCCCTGGTGACAGCCTGAGCTTGGCGGCGCGTACAGCGAGTACGCATCTCCCGCCCCCGAGCCGCAGCGCGCAGTACCCCCGATGCGCTTAATAGCAGCAACGAGTAATAAGCCCCGGACCCACCAGGTCCGGGGCTCTTTGCTGTGCGCAGACACCCGACGCTGTGCCCCGGCGCCCGAAGTCCCCCGATCGGGCTACTTCTGCGGCTGCACCGGAACGTCGAGGATCACCCGGGTCCCCCGCTCCGGCGCCGCCACCATGTCGAACGTGCCGCCCAACTCGCCCTCCACCAGCGTCCGTACGATCTGCAGACCGAGGTTGCCGGAGCGGTGCGGGTCGAAACCCTCGGGCAGACCGACGCCGTCGTCCTGGACGGTGACCAGGAGTCGCGCCTCCTTGGTGGTGCCGCCGCGGACCGCCGTGACCTCGACGGTGCCGGTCTCGCCCTCGCGGAAGCCGTGTTCGAGGGCGTTCTGCAGAATCTCGGTGAGGACCATCGACAGCGGGGTCGCCACCTCGGCGTCGAGTATTCCGAAGCGTCCGGTGCGCCGGCCGGTGACCTTGCCCGGCGAGATCTCGGCGACCATCGCCAGCACCCGGTCGGCGATCTCGTCGAACTCCACGCGCTCGTCCAGGTTCTGGGACAGCGTCTCATGCACGATCGCGATCGAGCCGACCCGTCGGACGGCCTCCTCCAGGGCCTCCCGGCCGCGCTCGGACTCGATCCGGCGGGCCTGCAGGCGCAACAGCGCGGCGACCGTCTGGAGGTTGTTCTTCACCCGGTGGTGGATCTCCCGGATGGTCGCGTCCTTGGTGATCAACTCGCGTTCACGGCGCCGGAGTTCGGTGACGTCCCGGAGCAGTACCAGGGAACCGATGCGGGTGCCCTTGGGCTTGAGCGGGATCGCCCGGAACTGGATCGCGCCGTCGCTGGACTCGATCTCGAACTCGCGCGGCGCCCAGCCGCTGGCGACCTTGGCGAGCGCCTCGTCCACCGGCCCCCGGGTCGGGGCGAGTTCGGCCGTGGTCCGGCCCAGGTGGTGACCGAGCAGGTCGGAGGCGAGGCCGAGGCGATGGTAGGCGGAGAGGGCGTTCGGGGAGGCGTACTGGACGATGCCGTCCGCGTCCAGCCGGATCAGGCCGTCGCCGACCCGCGGCGAGGCGTCCATGTCGACCTGCTGGTTCGGGAAGGGAAACGATCCGGCAGCGATCATCTGCGCCAGATCGGAAGCGCTCTGGAGGTAGGTGAGCTCGAGCCGGCTCGGGGTGCGCACGGTCAGCAGGTTGGTGTTGCGGGCGATGACCCCGAGAACCCGGCCCTCGCGCCGTACCGGGATGGACTCGACCCGTACGGGGACCTCCTCCCGCCACTCCGGGTCACCCTCGCGGACGATCCGGCCCTCGTCCAGGGCGATGTCCAGCATGGGACGGCGACCCCGCGGGACCAGATGGCCGATCATGTCGTCCTGGTAGGAGGTGGGCCCGGTGTTGGGGCGCATCTGCGCCACCGAGACATAGCGGGTGCCGTCCTCGGTGGGAACCCACAGGACCAGGTCGGCGAAGGAGAGGTCGGAGAGCAGCTGCCACTCCGAGACCAGCAGATGGAGCCACTCGAGGTCGGAGTCGTCGAGGGCGGTGTGCTGGCGGACCAGTTCATTCATGGAGGGCACGTCTGCGAGCGTACCCGCGGGTCTGTTCATGGCCTAAAAGCGGCCGAAAACACCCGCGGGCCGCGGCGCCTGGGAGGGACCCTCAACCCTCCCGGCACCGCAGCCCGGAGCAGCAACGGCCACGGGGTGTGCGGTCCCGATCGGCCGAAGGTGAGGACCCGGGGCAGTCAGGGCAGAGAGCTCCGGTTCCTCGGTCCGTCCTCCTGTGCGGGGAAGACGGAAGAGTGTGACTGTGTCGTACGGTCCCGCCGTACTCCTTCAGTCGTCGTACGCAATTGTGGACTAGACCACGGTGTGTGTCCATGCGTTGGAGACTGTTCACAGTCGATGCGATCGCAGCGTAGCCCGCCGGAGGCGGTTGTGGGGCCCGATGCGGAGCGGCAATTTCCGACACCCCGGTCGACGGGCGGGATTTTTCCTTGATTCACCCGTTCTGACGTATTCACGTAACCTCACACTTATCCCCTTTCCTGTACCCGCCCCCGGGGCGAGGGGGGCTGGTTCTGTTAGATTGGTCCCATCGGATTGGTCTAAACCACATAGACAGAACGGCAGGCCCAGCGTGGAAGTTGTCATCGTTCCGGACGCCGCCGCGGGTGGCGAGCTGATCGCCGAGGCCATGGCCCAGCTGCTCCGCCGCAAGCCGGACGCGCTGCTCGGGGTGGCCACCGGCTCGACCCCGCTGCCCATCTACCAGGCGCTCACCGCAAAGGTGCGGTCCGGTGCCGTGGACACCTCGCGGGCGCGCATAGCCCAGCTCGACGAGTACGTGGGACTGCCGGCCGAGCATCCGGAGTCGTACCGGTCGGTGCTGCGGCGCGAGGTGCTGGAGCCGCTCGGGATCGGGATGGACGCGTTCCTCGGCCCCGACGGCGCGGCCGAGGACGTGCAGGCCGCCTGCGAGGCGTACGACGGGGCGCTGGCGCAGGCAGGCGGCGTGGATCTGCAGTTGCTCGGGATCGGGACGGACGGGCACATCGGTTTCAACGAGCCGTGCTCGTCGCTGGCCTCGCGGACGCGGATCAAGACGCTCACCGAGCAGACCCGGGTCGACAACGCGCGGTTCTTCGACGGGGACATCTCGCAGGTGCCGCACCATGTGATCACCCAGGGGATCGGGACGATCCTGGAGGCGCGGCATCTGGTGCTGCTCGCGACGGGTGAGGGGAAGGCGGACGCGGTCGCGGCGACCGTGGAAGGGCCGGTCGCCGCGGTGTGTCCCGCGTCGGCGCTGCAGTTGCATCCGCATGCGACGGTGGTCGTGGACGAGGCTGCCGCCTCCAAGCTGAAGCTTGCGGACTACTTCCGGTACACGTTCGCCAACAAGCCGGCGTGGCAGGGGATTTAGCGGTTCCGTGCGCCGGGTACGGCGCGTTGGCGGGTGGCCGCTCGGTGGGGGCTGATCGCGCCCACGCGGCGGAGCCGCATATCGACACAGCCCCGCGCCCCTGACGGGGCGCTGCAGCTAGCGGGGTGCGATCACCTCCGCCGCCGCCACCCCGCAGACCCTTGCCGCGCCGTGGGTCGCGATGTGCAGGGCGCCCCTGGGGGGTGCCTGGGGGACGCCCATTTCCACCACGATCGTGTCGGGGCGGGACTTGAGGAGTACGTCCAGGGCCGTGGTCATCCACGGGTGGCGGTGTTCGTCTCGGAGCACCGCCACGATCCTGCGGTCGCCGGCCGCCGACAGGGCCTCCTCGCCGGCGTGGTCACCCGTGAAGCCGCCCGTTTGCGTGCCGGGCAGTCGGCGGGAGAGTTCCGCCGACACTCCCCAGGGGGTCTCCGCGCCCACTGCGATGTTGGACTCCGGGGTGAACACGGCCACGAAGGGGGCCGTGATCAGGGGCGGGTAGGGGTCGACGCGCGTCACATCGAGCGCGCGGCGGGCCGCGACCAGGCCGATGTCCGTGGCCGTGTGGTCCGGGTGGGCCCGCTCCGTCGTCGCCGTCCAGCGGGCCAGTGACCGTACCCGGTCCGCCGCCTCGGCCAGGCGCTCCTCGGGGAGTTCGCCGGAGCGGACCGCCGCGACCAGGGCGTCGCGCAGACGTCGTACCGTCTCCTCGTCCGCGAGGCCGCCGCCCACGCAGATCGCGTCGGCGCCGGCGGCGATGGCCAGGACGCTGCCGTGTTCGATGCCGTACGTCGCGGAGATGGCCTGCATCTCCATGCCGTCGGTGACGATCAGGCCCTCGTAGCCGAGTTCGCCGCGCAGGAGATCGGTGAGGATCGTGCCGGAGAGCGTGGCCGGCCGGTCCGGGTCCAGGGCCGGGACCAGGATGTGCGCGCTCATCACGGCGCGGGTGCCGGCGGCGATGGCGGCACGGAAGGGGGCCAGCTCACGGGCGTGCAGGACGTCGGCGGTCGCGTCGATGCGGGGCAGCGCGAGGTGCGAGTCGACGGCGGTGTCGCCGTGGCCCGGGAAGTGCTTGGTGCAGGCCGCCACCCCGGCCGACTGGAGTCCGGTGACATAGGCCGCCGCGTGGCGGGCGACCAGGTCCGGGTCGGCGCCGAAGGAACGGACACCGATCACCGGGTTGGCCGGGTTGGAGTTGACGTCGGCGGACGGGGCCCAGTTGAAGTTCACCCCGCAGGCCGCGAGGCGGCGACCCAGTTCGAGGGCGACCTCCCGGGTCAGTTCCACGTCGTCGACGGCGCCGAGGGCGTGGTTGCCGGGGAAGGAGGAGCCGGTGTGCACCTCGAGGCGGGTGACGTCACCTCCCTCCTCGTCGATCGCCACCAGGACGTCGTCCCGTTCGGCGCGCAACTGGGCGGTGAGGGCGGCGAGTTGTTCGGGCGAGGCGATGTTGCGGCCGAACAGGCCGACGGCGGCGAGGCCTTCGCCGAGCCGGCGAAGCAGCCAGTCGGGGGCGGTGGTGCCGGTGAAGCCGGGCTGGAGGACCGTCAGCGCGTCGCGCGTGAGTGTGTCCGTACCGCTGGCGAGTGTCGTCATCGGGTGGCGTTATCCCTTCACGGCGCCCGCGGTCAGGCCCGCGGCCATCTTGCGCTGGACGAGGAGGAAGAGGACGACGATCGGCACGGCCATCATGGTGGAGCCGGCCATCATCGGGGCGTATTCGGTGCCGTGCTTGGTGGTGAAGTTGGCGAGCCAGACGGTCGCGGTCTGGTGGTCCTGGCTGAGCAGCATCAGGGCGTAGATGTACTCGTTCCAGGCCTGGATGAAGGCGTAGACCGAGGTGGCGACCAGGCCCGGGGCCAGCAGCGGGAAGACCACGCGGACGAAGGCGCCGGTGCGCGAGCAGCCGTCGACCATCGCGGCCTCCTCCAGCTCCTTCGGGATGTTGACGATGAAGCCGCGCATGGTCCACACCGTGAACGGGAGGATGAAGGTCAGATAGGTGATGATCAGGCCGCTGAGCTTGTCGTACTGGTCCAGGTCGTTGAGGAGCAGGAAGACCGGGATGATCATGGCGACCAGCGGGACCATCTGGACCGCGAGGATGCCGACGATCACTACCTTGCGGCCGCGGAAGGCGAACCGGGAGATGGCCAGCGCGGCCAGCAGGCCGACGACCATGCCGATCGCCACGACCGACAGGGAGACGATCAGGCTGCGGCCCACCGGGCCCCAGAAGTCGGCGATGTCCAGCGCCCGGCGGAAGTTGGACAGGGTCAGGCCCGTGGGCAGCAGGCTCGGGTCCGGGTCGATCGCGTCCTTCGCCGGCTTGAACGCCGTGTTCAGCATCCAGTAGACGGGGAAGCCGACGACGACGAAGACCAGAAGGCCGAGGAGGTTCCAGCCCAGACGGGGTCCCCTGCGGGCGGCTGCGGTGCTCATTCGACCTCTCCGATCTTCAGCATCTGGCGCATGTACACGGCGACGACACCGAGCAGGAGGAGCACGGTGAGCAGGGCGATCGCGGAGCCCTGTCCGTAGTCGTTGACCACGAAGGCGCGGTCGTAGGAGTAGGTGGTCAGCAGCTGGAACTCGGGCTCGGGGTGGCCGCCGCGCATCACGAAGACCTGCGGGAAGACGCCCATGTCCCAGATGACCGAGAGGGTCGTGAGCATCACGATGATCGGCTTGAGGATGGGGAGCGTGACGTAACGGAAGACGCCCCAGGCGCCCGCGCCGTCGAGGCGGGCGGCCTCCACCAGCTCCGCCGGGACCTGGGTCAGGCCGGCACTCAGCGTGATGACCACGAAGGGCACCGCTCCCCAGACCACCAGGAGCATGATCACCGCGAGTCCCTGGGGTCCGCTGGCGAACCAGTTGTGGCCGATCAGGTCGACCCCGGGGATCTTGCTGAGCAGGGCGTTGAGGATGCCGTAGTCGGAGTCGAAGAGCCACTTGAAGAGCGTGGTGGCGACGATGACCGGCATGCCCCAGCTGGCCACCAGCACGATGTTGACCAGGGTCTTCACCCAGCCGGAGACCCGCTGCAGCAGCAGGGCGATGAGCATGCCGACGACCATGGTGAAGACCACGCTGCCGACCGCGAAGACGATCGTGCGCAGCACGACCTGCCAGAACTCGGTGTCGCCCAGCACGTCGGAGAAGTTCCCGAACCCGACCCACTCGGCCGGCTTGAACCCCCACAGCTGGGACTGCCCGAACTCCTGGAAGGAGAGGGCGACCAGCCGGTAGAAGGGGTAGCCGAGCACGAGCCCGAGAATCCCCAGACAGGGCGCGAGCAGCAGCCAGGGGACGGCGGGTCCGCCGGATCTCCGGTCGGTCCGTGGTCGTACCGGGGTGCCCGACGCCGGCGCCGGCCGCGGCGCCGGCACCTTGGCAGGTGTGGTCGTATCAGCGGCACTCATCGCGCGCTCCTCAACAGATCTGGATACGTCGGGGTGGCGCCCCTTCGGGGGCGCTGGGGGTACCCCCGGCCGAAGGCTGGGGGGAACTGCGCGGCCAGCCCCACCCGGACCCGCAGCCGCCCCACAACCCGACGCGGCACCTTCTGAACTCACCCACCGGCCGGGCCTGACCCCCCGTCGACCAGGCCCGGCCGGATGTCGACTACTTGGTGTTGATGACCTTGTCGATCGCGGCGTCCGCGGTCTTGGCGGCCGCCTCGACCGTCTGCTTGCCCGTACCGATGTTCTGCAGCATGGTCTGCAGGACCTGCGCCTTCTCGACCTGGCCCCAGCCCGGAGCCATCGGGACGAACCAGTTGGACTCGGCCGCGGTGGCCGGGACCGCGGTCGCCGGGTCGTTCTTCAGCGTCGCGAGGTCGGTCTTGTTGTTGGGCAGGTTGCCCTTGGCCATCAGGCCCTTCTGACCGGAGGGACCGGTGAACGCGTTGATCCACTCGGCCGCGACGCCCTGCGCCTTGGACTTCACCGGGATGGCGAGGTCGGAGCCGCCCAGGAAGACCGGCATGTTCTTGCCGGACGGGCCGGGCATCACGAAGTTGACGAGGTTGTCCTTCAGCTTGCCGCCGGTCTTGTCGTTCTTCGGGTCGGCCGCGGTGGCACCCTCCCACGCGGCGCCGAAGATCATGGACGACTTGCCCTGGCCGTAGACGATGTACCGGTCGGACTCGTCCTTGGTCTTGTCACCGTGCATGTACTTGTCGATGACGCTCTTGAACTCGGTGAGGCCCTTGATGGACTCGGGCGAGGAGAGGTTGCCCTTCCACTGGCCACCGGACTCCGCGGCGATGGAGCCGCCGGCGTCGTAGACGAAGGACATGGCCGCGTACCAGTCGCGGGTGGGCTGGTACCAGGCGCTGAACTTGTCGCCTTCCTTCTTCTGGATCTTGTCCAGGTCGGCGGTCAGCTCGGTGTAGGTCTTCGGCGTGGTCTTGATGCCGGCCGAGGCGGCGATGTCCTTGCGCCAGTTGGCGACGCGGCCACCGGCGTAGTACGGCACGCCGTAGGACTTGCCGTCGTAGGTCACCGAGGCCTTGAGGCCGTCGAGCCACTGGCCGGAATTGGTGAACTGGGAGGCCTCGACGGGAGCGAAGGCGCCCTTGACCATGTAGCCGAGCATCTCGGTGTTGCCCATCTCGACCACGTCGGGGGCCTTGTCCGTGGCGAGGACGGCGTCCAGCTTGGTGTTCTTGTCCGGCCAGCCGTAGTACTCGTGCTTGATCTTGATGCCGGGGTGCTTCTTCTGCACGGCCGCGTCGGCGGCCTTCACCAGGTCGGGCCAGTTGTTCTGGGCGTCCACGGTGAGCCAGACGGTCAGCTCCTTGGCGTCCGCCCCCTGCGCCTTGTTGTCGTCCTTCTTGTCACTGCCACACGCCGCGATGGAGACGACCATGCCCGCGATACCAATCGCGGCTATCAGCTTGCGCTTCACGCCACCCTCCTCAGGGATGCCACATACCCCCCTGCCTCCCCGCGCGAGCGTTGGGCCGGGACCTGGACCAATGGTGTAGACCAGTGCGGGAAGCTTGGCCCAGACCAGCAGGCCTGTCAAGGGTGGTCGAATGGGCTCCGACCAGCCGTTATGCGACCTACATATGCAAGAACCTTTAAGTAAGAAGCCCTCGAAAACCCGGGGCGCGGACGAGACAATTCCGGTAGACCACTCGAGTGGTGGACTAGACCAAAAGAGCCCGCGGCGGTATACAGAGGGGATCACGCAGCGTGCTGGGGATATCCCGGTACGCTGCCGTGCCACGAAGTGGCCGGATCAGGAGCCGGGAAGGCGGAGCATGAGCACCGACGTCAGCAGTGCGGAGAACGAGAGCGGGACAGCCGTCCGTACCGCGCGTGTGCCCAAGTACTACCGCCTGAAGAAACATCTCCTCGAAATGACGGAGACACAGGCGCCCGGCACCCCGGTCCCGCCCGAGCGCACGCTGGCCGCCGAGTTCGACACCTCCCGGACCACCGTCCGCCAGGCCCTCCAGGAGCTGGTCGTCGAGGGCCGGCTGGAACGCATCCAGGGCAAGGGCACCTTCGTGGCCAAGCCGAAGGTCTCCCAGGCGCTCCAGCTGACCTCGTACACCGAGGACATGCGCGCCCAGGGCCTGGAACCGACCTCGCAGCTGCTGGACATCGGCTACATCACCGCCGACGACCGGCTCGCCGGCCTGCTCGACATAACGGCGGGCGGGCGCGTGCTGCGCATCGAGCGGCTGCGCATGGCCAACGGCGAGCCCATGGCCATAGAGACCACGCACCTGAGCGCCAAGCGCTTTCCGGCCCTGCGCCGTTCCCTGGTCAAGTACACGTCCCTCTACACCGCCCTCGCCGAGGTGTACGACGTCCATCTCGCCGAGGCCGAGGAGACCATCGAGACCTCGCTGGCCACCCCGCGCGAGGCGGGCCTGCTCGGCACCGACGTGGGCCTGCCGATGCTGATGCTCTCCCGGCACTCCCTGGACCGCGAGGGCCAGCCCGTGGAGTGGGTGCGCTCGGTGTACCGCGGCGACCGCTACAAGTTCGTGGCCCGGCTCAAGCGTCCGCAGGACTGACGCGGGGCGCCCTTCACAGAATCGACATACCGATAGCCGAACAGCTACTTCCGCTCCGGTGACGCCGTGACCTAGATTGCCTGCGCATTACACAGGTGAACGGTGAGGGGACGGAGCCGCGGTATGTCGGATGTACCTGAAGTGAGGCAGCCGGTGGTGACACCGATACGCGTGGTCATCACCGTCTGCCTCGTCGCGCCCTTCGTGGCGATGCTGTGGGTGGGCTCCTACGCCAGGACGGACCCGACGTTCATCGGGATCCCGTTCTTCTACTGGTACCAGATGCTGTGGGTGCTGATATCCACCGCGCTCACCGTGACCGCGTACCAGCTGTGGCAGCGTGACCAGCGCGCCCGCAAGTCCGAGAGCACGAGCGGGGGTGCGCAGAAGTGAAGGACGGTGTGAACGGCGTCGCGCTCGGCGTCTTCATCTTCTTCTTCCTGGCCGTCACGGTCATGGGTTTCCTGGCCGCGCGCTGGCGCAAGGCCGAGAACGAGCACTCCCTCGACGAATGGGGCCTGGGCGGCCGGTCGTTCGGCACCTGGGTCACCTGGTTCCTGCTCGGCGGCGACCTGTACACGGCGTACACCTTCGTCGCCGTACCGGCGGCGATCTACGCGGCGGGCGCGGCCGGCTTCTTCGCGGTGCCGTACACGATCCTCGTCTACCCGCTGATCTTTACGTTCCTGCCCCGCCTGTGGTCGGTCTCCCACAAGCACGGCTACGTGACGACCTCGGACTTCGTGCGCGGGCGCTTCGGCTCCAAGGGCCTCTCGCTCGCCGTCGCCCTGACCGGCATCCTGGCGACGATGCCCTACATCGCGCTCCAGCTCGTCGGCATCCAGGCCGTCCTGGACGTCATGGGCGTCGGCGGCGGCGACGGCACCAACTGGTTCGTGAAGGACCTCCCGCTGCTCATCGCCTTCGGCGTCCTGGCGGCGTACACCTACTCCTCCGGTCTGCGGGCGCCCGCGCTCATCGCGTTCGTGAAGGACGGGCTGATCTACCTCGTCATCGCGGTTGCGATCATCTACATCCCGATCAAGCTGGGCGGCTTCGACGACATCTTCGCCAAGGCGGCCCACGCGTTCGCGCAGGTCAACCCGGCCACCGGCAAACCACGCGGCGCGCTGGCGCCACCAGAGGCCGGCCAGTGGACCTACGCCACCCTGGCCCTGGGCTCCGCGCTCGCGCTGTTCATGTACCCGCACTCGATCACCGCGACGCTCTCCTCCCGCAGCCGTGACGTGATCCGCCGCAACACCACGATCCTGCCGCTGTACTCCCTGATGCTGGGCCTGCTCGCGCTGCTCGGCTTCATGGCCATCGCGGCCGGCGTCAAGGTCACCAACGGCCAGCTGGCGATCCCCCAGCTGTTCGAGAACATGTTCCCGGACTGGTTCGCGGGCGTGGCCTTCGCGGCGATCGGCATCGGCGCCCTGGTCCCGGCGGCCATCATGTCCATCGCGGCCGCGAACCTCTTCACCCGCAACATCTACCGGGACTTCATCAAGCCGGACGCCACACCGAAGCAGGAGGCCCAGGTCTCCAAGCTCGTGTCACTGCTGGTGAAGGTCGGCGCGCTGGTCTTCGTCCTCACCATGGACAAGACGGTCGCCATCAACTTCCAGCTGCTGGGCGGCATCTGGATCCTGCAGACCTTCCCGGCGCTGGTGGGCGGCCTGTTCACCCGCTGGTTCCACCGCTGGGCCCTGCTGGCGGGCTGGGCGGTCGGCATGGTCTACGGCACGGCCGCGGCGTACGGCGTGGCCTCCCCCACCCAGAAGCACTTCGGTGGCTCGGCCAAGGAGATCCCGGGCATCGGCGAGATCGGCTACATCGGCCTGACGGCGTTCGTGATGAACGTGGTGGTGACGGTGATCCTGACGTTCGCCCTGAAGGCCCTGAAGGCCCCCGAGGGCATCGACGAGACCAAGGCGGAGGACTACACGGCCGACGCGGGCGACCCGGGAGTGGAAGCCGAACTCCCGCCGGCCGTCGCGGAGGGCGCCCACTAGAGCGCGCCCCGTCAGGGGCGCGGGGAACTGCGCGACCAGCCACGAACAACCCGCAGCGGGCCACCGAGAATTCCCACCCTCGGCGGCCCGCTGTCGTACACACTCCTCCGCATGACGATCCACATCCGCGAAGCGCAACCCACCGAATACGACATCCTCGGCGAGATAACCGCCCAGGCCTACCTCCAGGACGGCCTCCTCGACTTCGGCGAGAGCGACTCCTATCTCACCGAACTCAAGGACGTCGCGAAACGGGCAGCCGCGGCCACCGTTCTCGTCGCCGTGAACGGCAACGCCCTCCTCGGCGGAGTCACCTTCGTCCCCGGCCCCGGTCCGATGGCCGACCTCGCCGCCCCCCAAGAGGCCGAGATCCGGATGCTCGCCGTCGGCCGAGCCGCCCGCGGCCATGGCGCCGGCGAGGCGCTCGTCCGCGCCTGCATCGACCGCGCACGCGCCCTCGACGGCTGCGAGAAGGTCGTTCTGTCGACGCAGCGCACCATGGAATCCGCCCACCGGATCTACGAGCGCCTCGGCTTCGTCCGCACACCCGGGCGGGACTGGAATCCCTTGCCGCAGCTGTACGACATCACTCTCCTCACCTACGAGTTGACGCTGCGAGACCGTTCGCGACACAACATGTGGGGGTGACGCGACAGCGCGGCACTAGATGTATGCTCATGCTCGCTGTCGCCGCAGGGGAATCCGGTGCGAATCCGGAACTGTCCCGCAACGGTGTACTTGTGCACATCTGTGCACAAGCGTCAGTCCGAGGACCTGCCGACAGCACGCCCGGCCGTCCGGCCCGGGTGTTCTGACGTCCGGGTCTCGTGGAGTGGGCCGGGGACGCGACACGCGTGCGTGCGCTCGTGTGCTGCCTCCTGCCCTCCGCCAGGCCCCGTGCCGAGCGAGGGAGAGCCCCACGTGACCATCGCGCCAGCCGAACCGGCTTCAGCGACCATCTCTGTGGACGAGGACAGTCCCGGCGCCGCGTTGCTGCGGACCCTGACCGGGCTGACCGCCGACCTCCCCGACGCCGACCCCGGCCGGGTCGCCGCCGCCGCGCTGCGCGGCCGGTCCGCGCGGGCCGACGAGTCGGAGTTGCGCGAGCTGGCCACCGAGGCGGCCGCCGGGCTCATCTCCGAGGACCCCGCCTACTCCCGGCTCGCCGCCCGGCTGCTGACGATCTCGGTCCGTGCCGAGGCCGCCTCGCAGGGCGTGACGTCCTTCACCGAGTCCGTCGCCGTCGGGCACCGCGAGGGCCTGGTCGCCGACCGCACCGCCGAGTTCGCGCGCCTGCACGCGGCCCGCCTGGACGCCCTGGTCGACCCGGACGCCGACGACCGCTTCGGCTACTTCGGCCTGCGCACCCTGCACAGCCGTTACCTGCTCCGGCACCCGATCACCCGCAAGGTCATCGAGACTCCGCAGCACTTCCTGCTCCGGGTCGCCGCGGGTCTCGCCAAGGACGACACAGTCCGCGCCCTGGACGAAGTCGCCGCGCTCTACAAGCTCATGAGCCGCCTCGACTACCTCCCCTCCTCCCCCACCCTCTTCAACTCCGGTACCCGGCACCCCCAGATGTCGTCGTGCTACCTCCTCGACTCCCCGAAGGACAAGCTGGACTCCATCTACGACCGGTACCACCAGGTGGCCCGGCTCTCGAAGCACGCCGGTGGCATCGGTCTTTCGTACTCCCGGATCCGCTCCCGCGGTTCGCTGATCCGCGGCACCAACGGGCACTCCAACGGCATCGTGCCGTTCCTCAAGACGCTCGACGCCTCGGTCGCCGCGGTGAACCAGGGCGGCCGGCGCAAGGGCGCGGCCGCGGTCTACCTGGAGACCTGGCACTCCGACATCGAGGAGTTCCTGGAGCTGCGCGACAACACCGGTGAGGACGCCCGGCGTACGCACAACCTGAACCTCGCGCACTGGGTCCCGGACGAGTTCATGCGCCGGGTGAACGCCGACGAGCAGTGGTCCCTGTTCTCCCCGGCCGACGTGCCGGAGCTGGTGGATCTGTGGGGCGACGAGTTCGACGCGGCCTACCGCAAGGCCGAGGCCGAGGGGCTCGCGCGCAAGACCATCCCGGCCCGTGACCTGTACGGCCGGATGATGCGCACCCTCGCGCAGACCGGCAACGGCTGGATGACCTTCAAGGACGCGGCCAACCGGACCGCGAACCAGACGGCCACCCCCGGCCATGTCGTCCACTCCTCCAACCTCTGCACGGAGATCCTGGAGGTCACGGACGACGGCGAGACGGCGGTCTGCAACCTGGGCTCCGTGAACCTCGGCGCGTTCGTGGACACGGCGACCGGTGACATCGACTGGGAGCGGCTGGACGAGACCGTCCGTACCGCGGTCACCTTCCTCGACCGGGTCGTCGACATCAACTTCTACCCGACCGAGCAGGCGGGCCGCTCCAACGCCAAGTGGCGTCCCGTGGGCCTCGGCGCCATGGGTCTCCAGGACGTCTTCTTCAAGCTGCGGCTGCCCTTCGACTCCGCCGAGGCCAAGGCGCTCTCCACCCGGATCGCCGAGCGGATCATGCTCGCCGCGTACGAGGCCTCCGCCGACCTCGCCGAGCGGGGCGGCCCGCTGCCGGCCTGGGAGAAGACCCGTACCGCGCAGGGTGTGCTGCACCCCGACCACTACGGCGTCGAGTTCACCTGGCCGGAGCGCTGGGCGGCGCTGCGCGCGCGGATCGCGACCACCGGTCTGCGCAACAGCCTGCTGCTCGCCATCGCGCCCACCGCCACCATCGCGTCGATCGCCGGTGTCTACGAGTGCATCGAGCCGCAGGTCTCGAACCTCTTCAAGCGCGAGACGCTGTCCGGTGAGTTCCTCCAGGTCAACTCCTACCTGGTGCAGGAGCTCAAGGACCTCGGCGTCTGGGACGCCCGCACCCGGGAGGCGCTGCGCGAGGCCAACGGCTCGGTGCAGGGCTTCGCGTGGATCCCGGCGGACGTACGGGCGCTGTACCGCACGGCGTGGGAGATCCCGCAGCGCGGTCTGATCGACATGGCCGCGGCCCGCACCCCGTATCTGGACCAGGCCCAGTCCCTGAACCTGTTCCTGGAGACGCCGACCATCGGCAAGCTCTCCTCGATGTACGCGTACGCCTGGAAGTCGGGCCTGAAGACGACGTACTACCTGCGCTCGCGCCCGGCGACCCGGATCGCCCGCGCCGCACAGGCCCAAGCCACCGTTCCCGCCCAGCAGACGGCTCCCGAAGACGCGGTCGCCTGCTCCCTGGAAAACCCCGAGTCCTGCGAGGCCTGCCAGTAATGACCAGCAACACCAAGGCTGTGACATCCAAGAACCTGCTCGACCCGGGCTTCGAGCTGACTCTCCGCCCCATGCGCTACCCGGACTTCTACGAGCGCTACCGGGACGCCATCAAGAACACCTGGACCGTCGAGGAGGTCGACCTCCACTCGGACGTCGCCGACCTCGCCAAGCTCAGCCCCTCCGAGCAGCACCTGATCGGCCGCCTCGTCGCCTTCTTCGCGACCGGTGACTCGATCGTGGCGAACAACCTGGTGCTGACGCTGTACAAGCACATCAACTCCCCCGAGGCGCGCCTCTACCTGAGCCGTCAGCTGTTCGAGGAGGCCGTGCACGTCCAGTTCTATCTGACGCTGCTGGACACCTACCTCCCCGACCCGGAGGACCGTACGGCCGCGTTCGCCGCGGTGGAGAACATCCCGTCCATCCGCGAGAAGGCCGAGTTCTGCTTCAAGTGGATGGACTCGGTGGAGAACCTGGACCGGCTGGAGTCCAAGGCCGACCGGCGCCGCTTCCTGCTCAACCTGATCTGCTTCGCCGCGTGCATCGAGGGCCTGTTCTTCTACGGCGCCTTCGCGTACGTCTACTGGTTCCGCAGCCGGGGTCTGCTGCACGGTCTCGCCACGGGCACCAACTGGGTGTTCCGTGACGAGACGATGCACATGAGCTTCGCGTTCGACGTGGTCGACACGGTCCGCAAGGAGGAGCCGGAGCTCTTCGACGACGAGCTTCAGCAGCAGGTCACCGACATGCTGCGGGAGGCCGTCGAGGCGGAGCTGCAGTTCGCCCGTGACCTGTGCGGTGACGGCCTGCCCGGCATGAACACCGACTCGATGCGCCAGTACCTGGAGTGCGTCGCCGACCAGCGGCTCGGCCGCCTCGGCTTCGCTCCGGTGTACGGCTCGGAGAACCCGTTCTCCTTCATGGAGCTGCAGGGCGTTCAGGAGCTGACGAACTTCTTCGAGCGGCGCCCGTCCGCGTACCAGGTCGCGGTGGAGGGCACCGTCGACCTGGACGAGGACTTCTGAGCCTTCTGAGTCTGCCGCTCCCCGCGGTCCTCGTGGGCCTCCCTGATCTGCCGGTCGATGCGCCTGTCGCGCAGGACGCCGAGCACGGACGGGAGGGCCATGAGGACCAGGATGCCGAGGACCAGGACCATTCCGACGAGACCTTCGATCTGGTTTCCGTTCATGGACACCACTGTCGCGCCGAATACTCCTTACCGTGAGTGACAGCACTGCCACACACCCTCGAATTACTGCCAGCGACGAGGCACACTGGCAGCATGCTGACGAACGTGGCCGCGGTGCTCCTGGACGGTGTGCACCCCTTCGAGCTCGGGGTGGTCTGCGAGGTCTTCGGCCTCGACCGCTCCGACGAGGGGCTGCCGGTGTACGACTTCGCGGTGGTCTCGGCGGAGGGGCCGTCGCTCGGCACCCATGTGCCGGGCCTGACGGTCACCACGCCGTACGGTCTGGACCGGCTGGACGAGGCCGATCTGATCGCGGTGCCGGCCTCGGAGTCCAATGTCGAGCGGGGCTACCCGCCCGAGCTGCTCGACGCGCTGCGCCGGGCGGTGGACCGGGGCGCCCGGGTGCTGAGCGTGTGTTCCGGCGTCTTCGTGCTTGGCGCGGCCGGGCTGCTGGACGGGCGCCGGTGCGCGGTGCACTGGCGGCATGCGCAGCTGCTGGCCCGCCGTTTCCCGCACACCCGGGTCGAGCCGGACGTGCTGTACGTCGACGAGGATCCGGTGATCACCTCGGCGGGCACCGCGGCCGGTATCGACGCCTGTCTGCACATCGTCCGCAAGGAACAGGGCCCCGAGGTCGCCAAGAAGATCGCCCGGCGGATGGTGGTGCCCCCGCACCGGGACGGCGGCCAGGCCCAGTACATCGAGCGCCCGCTGCCGCAGGGCCGCTGCGACACGGTCGGCGAGGTGCTGGCCTGGATGGCGGAGCATCTCGACGAGGAGGTCACCGTCGAGCAGCTGGCCGCCCGCGCCCTGATGGCCCCGCGCACCTTCGCCCGCCGCTTCCAGCAGGAGACCGGCACCACGCCGTACCGCTGGATCCTGCGGCAACGGGTGCTGCTGGCCCAGGAGTTGCTGGAGGGGACCGACGAGACGATGGACGCCGTCGCGGGCCGCACCGGCTTCGGTACGGCGGCCGCGCTGCGGCACCAGTTCGTGAAGGAGCTGGGCACCACGCCGAACGCCTACCGGCGCGCCTTCCGGGGACCGGAGGCCGCCTGAACGCCTACCGGCGCGCGTTCCGGGGCCCGCAGGCCGCCTGAACGCCTACCGGCGCGCGTTCCGGGGCCCGCAGGCCGCCTGAGCGCGCGCCGGTATCAGGAGTCACCCGCCGGTCGGCCGGTCACCAGGGCACGGGCGTGAGCAGCAGCCGGTGCGGCCGCAGGGTGATGCCCACCCGGGTGGCGTCATTGGACCCGGGGGCCTGTTCGAAGCGGTACCTGGCGCACAACGCCGCCGTGATCAGGCTGAGTTGGGTCATGGAGAAGTGGTCGCTGGGGCACTTGCGGTTGCCGACGCTGAAGGGGCTCATGGCGTGCTTCGGCACTTCGCGGGCCCGCTCCGGAAGCCAGCGGTCCGGGTCGAAGTCGAGGTGTGCGTCGTACGAGTCGGCGTCGCGCTGGATGGCGTAGGGGCTGTAGACGATGTCGGCCCCCGCCGGAATGCGATAGCCGCCGAGCTCGGTGTCGGCCTTGGCGCGCCGTGTCAATATCCATACGGCCGGCCGCAAACGCATCGCCTCGACGACGACATTGTTGGTGTGTGTGAGCTGCCGAACGTGCTCGAATCCAACCGGTCGACCTCCTGTCACGGATTCGACCTCGGTCCGCACCTTCTCGGCATGTTCCGGGTGTTCGGCGAGGACCTGGAGCAGCCACATGATCGTGGAAGCGACAGTTTCGCTGCCGGGGGTGAGTATCGCGACGACCTGGTCGTGGATCTCCTGTTCCCCGATGGGCTCGCCATTCTCGTCCTTCGCCGCCAGCAATGCTGTCAGCAAATCGTCCGGCTTTTGACCAGATGCCCGGCGCTCGGCGACGATCTCGTCGACGAGGAGATGCAAATCGGCCAGCGCCCGGTTGAATTCGCGGTTGGCCGGCAGCGGCAGCCGGTACAGCGGGCCGAGTGGTACGACCATCCGCCGGTACATACCGCGGAAGACGCTCGCGAGGTCGACGCTCAGCCGCTCCGCGCGCTCGTCCATGTACTCGCCGCGCAGCAGGCAGCGGGCGGCGATGCGGACCGCGACCCGGAAGGACTCCGAGGTGCAGTCGACGGTGGAGCCGGGCTGCCAGCGCTCGGTCAGCGCGTGTGCCTCCTCCTCCATGATCGGCCCGTAGTCGGGGATCGCGGAGAGGTTGAACGCGGGCTGGATGGTGCGGCGCTGACGGCGGTGGCGGGGGCCGTTGGCGGTGGCCACGCCCTCCTTGCCGAGCAGTCCCTCCAGGGACTCCCAGAGCGGGCCGGCGATGATGAAGTCGGGGTTGAGGGCGAGGGCCCCGGTGAGCGCAGGGGTGGTGACGGCGTACACCTCCTTGGGGCCGAGGCGCAGGCGCACCATGTCCCCGTCGGCGCGCAGCCGGGACATGAAGGCCAGCGGGTCACGGACCAGCTGCCAGCCGTGGCCGAGCATCGGCACACCGCCGCCGGCGAGGGGCGGTTCGCGCAGTTCACCGTGTTCGGAAGCCTCCGCGGTCGCGGGCTTCACGGACTCGACGGTCATTTCTCACCTGCCGCTTCGTTGTTGACGTACGGGGGCGTGGACCGGTCGTCCCAGCTGTCGACCATGTATCGGCCGGATTCGTGGTGGAACCAGTAGACGGAACTGAACCAGTTCCGCATATTGGCGACACAGGCCAGGACCGCGGCACCGAGTTCCTTTCCGCGCACGGTGCCGTCGTCGAGCTGTTCGGCGAATCGATGAGCGGTCCGCTCGGCGGCCAGGAATTCGCTGATGCATTCCTCGACGCGTCGCCCGACTTCTTCGACCGCCTTTTCCAGGCTCATTCCCTCGTGGGTGACGAGACTGATTCCAAGATTGTGCACCTCATCGCCCGCTATTTCCTTGGGCAGCGAGCAGAGGTCGTTGTACCAGGCCGCGAATTCCTGGCTGAGCAACGCCGGACGACGGTATGCAGAATTCTTGCGTACGGCGTCCGGGAGTTCGGTCCCGGCGCTCGGCTCAAGGAGGTCCGTCCATATCCAGTGGGCGAAGGTGAGGCGCCGCAGCGCGAGGTATTCCTCGACCTCCGGGATGTATCCCGTGGTGCGGTTGCGGTACTCGCGGTCGTAGGCCTCGATCACCTCGTGGAAGTGCCGGGCGAACCGCTGGTTCCAGGTCCCCGGCAGGAACGAGTACAGCCGGGCGACACTGTCCGCGAACCCCGCGACCAGGGTGTCCGGGTGGTGCAGATGGTGCAGCGGGGCATCGAGGGCCGTATGCAAACGGAACCTCAGCCGCCGCCAGTCGGCCGCCCGGCCGTGCACGACGTCACGGTCGTGCCGGTCGTCCCAGACGAAGAACCAGGCGCTGTAGTCGCATATCGCCTGGATCACCTCGTCGGACGCGCCCAGGTAGTACCCGGCCATGAGGTCGGTGTAGCAAAGGCCATCGGCATATTCCTGCACCTTGTCCGCAGGCATCAGCCGCTTTTCCAGCAGCCAGAGGCGGGTCTTCTCCTGGAGCTGTGGCCAATACGGATGCAGTTGCCGAGGAAACTCGGCCTCGATGACGGGCAGGGCGAGTTGTGGTGGAACCGCGATCGCCGTCGGCGTCGATGTGGTGCTGTGTGAGAAAGCGTGCACGAACATACCCCTCTCAGCCGCCAGGTGCGCACACCCCTCCCTCTGTGCCGGGCGTGCGCCGTTGCGTATCCCCGCACTTCCCATTCAGCACCACAACTGACCGGTCTGGGAACGGATTTGCTCCATTCACTACCCCACGATGCCGCGAATCTCCCCTTGTGTGACTGATTAGGAATCGCTAGAGGCGCACAAAGGATCGAATGTACGACGGGCAGGCGAACGAGTCTGCCCGAACATGACGAACGCCTGGCCGGGGCGATCCCGACCAGGCGTCACAACCGTCCTTGTCCGTCTCAGTCGTTGGCGACCACGGGGTAGCGGGGCTCGTTCTCGGCCATCTGCCGCAGGGCGTCCTTGCGCTCACGCTTGGAGAGCCGGTCGATGTACAGGTACCCGTACAGGTGATCGGTCTCGTGCTGCAAACACCGAGCGAAGTAGCCGGTGCCGCGCACCTTGATCGGGTTGCCCTGCTCGTCCTGGCCGGTGACCTCGGCGTAGTCGGGCCGGGCCAGCGGGGCGTAGGCGGTGGGCACCGACAGGCAGCCCTCGTTGCTGTCGTCCAGCCGCCGCTTGTCCGCCGGCAGGTCGACCAGCTTCGGGTTGCACACCACACCCACGTGCCGGGCGCCCTCGTCGTCCTGGCAGTCGTAGACGAAGACCTTCAGGTCGACGCCGATCTGGTTGGCGGCGAGGCCGACGCCCTCGGCGGTCCGCTGGCTGGCGAACATGTCGGCGACCAGTTGCGCCAGCTCGTCCCCGAACTCGGTGACGTCCTTGCACTCCTTGTGCAGCACCGGGTTCCCGACGACGGTGATGGGCCGCGAGGTCCCCCGCGCACGCCAGGCGTTCTCGCGCTCCTCGGTCCCCTCGGTGTCGACGACGAACCCGTCGTCATCCACGGGGAGCACGCCCACGTGCTGCTGATCGGTGTCCTGCTGGGCCATGACCGACGTAAGCCTTCCTAGGTAAAACAGGGGGAGATGTTGCTGATACAGGGTACGTGGATCCGCCCTGCCAGGGGCGCGCCCCAAAGGAGCGCGGGGCTGTATCCGATATGCGGCTACCGCCGCGTGGGCGCCCACCCCACCCAGCCGCACCCGAAACACGGCCTTCAGCAGACCTCTTCCAGATCCCGCCAATCCCTGGAATCAGGGCTGTCCGCGACCCACCCGTCCAGCAACCCCCTCACCAGCGAAGCCGGCGCAGCCACCCCGCACTCCCGCTCCGGCACCCACAGCTGCCCGTCCGTCCGATGCCCCAGCGGCCCCGGATGCCCCGGCTCACTGTGATCGTGGGGATCCAGATGCACCCCGTCGCCCTCGTCGGACGGCATCCGCGACTCGGAGCACATCCGGCACAGCAGCCGCACCGAGGAGGACCAGTCCTCCGCCGCGAACCCGGCGTCGCCGGCCAGCTGCTCCAGCGCGTCCCGGTCCGCCTCCGTCGCCGCCTCCAGCAGCACCACCCAGGTCGGCACCGGCGACGGCGCCCACAGCTCGATCTCGTCGAAGACGGGGTACGCGTGCCCGGTCGCCGTCGTCCGCTCACCGTGCGGCACCCCGTCGTGCAGCACGACCTCGCCCCAGCGCCGCCCGGACGACGGCAGCGGAATGGACTGCACCTCTATGCGGGCGGGGTCCAGCCGCCGCCCCCACACCACCTCGGCCTCCCCCTCCGGGGACAGCCGTACGGCAGCGCTGCCCAGGTCCATCCCGTCCGGCTCGGCGGAGGCGGTGGCGCCGCCGGGCACCCGCAGCCCGTACGCCTGCCAGGCGCGCCGGGCCAGCGGCCAGTCCTGCAGCGCGGTCGCGGCGATCCCGACGTTCCACCAGTCGGGCGCCCCGGTCTCCCGGTCGAGGAGGGCCACCGCCCGCAGGCCGGCGGCCCGCGCCTGCTCCCAGTCGTGCCGGAACTTGTGCAGCAGGGCGAGGTTGAACCAGGACTCGGACAGCCAGGGTTCCAGGTCGGCAGCACGTGTCAGCAGTTCGCCCGCGTCCTCGTACCGGCCGTCACCGATCAGCGTGAACGCGCGGTCGGTGGCCTGCCGCCAGGAGGCGGAGGGCCGGTGCCGTCCCTTGCCGAAGATCCTCACGATTCCCGCCTGCCAGTTCCATTTCCGCACAGTGGGCTGGCTTGTGCCCCCGGACATCACCCTCTCCCTCGCATCCAACCACGTACGACGGGAGGGCCGCTCATTACCCATGGGTTACCCAGCCGCGCGCAAGGTCAGACAGTCTCTGGAGAGCACGCGGGCCAGGGACTCCACGACCTCGGGAGCGTAGTCCCCCGCGGTGGCCAGCCGTAACTCCTCCAGTGCGGTCAGCGGCCCGCCGGGCCCGGAGTCCCGGGTCTTCTCCTCGTACGCGTTGACGGCCCGCACGATCCGCGCGGCGAGCGGCTGCTCCCGGTACGGGTCGGCCTGCCGCTCCACGACCACGGCGACCGCCGCGTCCACCCCGGTCTGCCGTACGACGGCTCCGCCGAGCAGGGCTATCCGGCGCTGTTGCGCCGGCGACAGGGCGGCCGTGGCCCCGGCCGGCACCGGGTCGACCAGGCTCAGCTGGCCGATGTCGTGCATCAGCGCCGCGTACTCCAGCACCGTCAGCTCCGCTCCGGACAGCCCCAGGTCCCGCCCGACAGCCTGGCTCAGCGTGGCGACCCGGCGGGCGTGTCCGGCCGGGGTGTACCCCGCTATCTCGGTGGCGCGGGCGAGGGAGGCGATGGTCTGCCGGTAGGTGGCCCGGACGGCCGCGTACCGGCGCAGGGACAGCTGGGCGAGAAGGAGGGGCAGGCAGAAGACGGGCAGCGCCCAGAGGCCGACGACGGCGACGGCCAGCGCCATCACCGCGCCGGTGGCGCAGACGGCGGCCCCGATGCCGAGCAGTCCGCGCAGCTCGTCCCGCAGCAGCGGCCCGAACGGCCATCCGGTGCGGGAGTGTGCCTGCGCGGCGGCGAGCACGGCGTCGCACAGCGCGGTGAGCACCAGCAACGCGACCAGCAGCAGCGCGTACGCCGGTCCGCCCCACTGCTCCAACACGCCCCTGCTGTAGAGGGGTTGGAAGCAGACGGCGGCGAAGCCGACGGTGAGCACCCGGCGGGCGAGCCGGTCGAGGGTGGGCCGGCGCCCGTCGGCTATGTGGGGCACGCTGCCGAGCAGCGAGGCCGCGCAGACGACGGTGACGACCTGAAAGGCCCCGTCGTGCGTGGCGGCCCCGCCATCGGCACCGAGCAGGGCGTAGGCGAGCCCTCCGGCGGCCGCGAGCGGAGCGGCCTCCCGCGTCTCGGTCCCGGTCCGCCGGCTGAGCTCACCGACGGCGACGAGCCCCCCGAAGGCGAGCGCTATCCCCCCGCCGGCGAGTCCTGCCCAGAGCGTGCCGCCGAAACAGCCGAGGACGAGAAGCAGCGCGACGCCCCGGATGCCCCACAGGACGCCGGGAGGACGGAACCCGGATCCGGGGACCCCTCCGGCAGCCCCGGCTCCGCCGCCCCGGAACCCGACCGGACCACCGAGCCCACGCCCGCCGCCGGCGGCCCCGGACAACCCCTCCCGCGTGGACCTCGGAGTCGCGGCGCCGTCCGGGACCGTCCGGTTCGGGGCGGGCGACGGGTCGTCGGACGTCATGGGGTACCCCGGCCCACGCTCTGGGCCTCGTTTCTGGGACGACCGGGAACCGGTGGGTCGGGTGGGACGTCGTCGGCGGTCACCGCGGGGTGCCAGCCCTGTCTGGCCAGCGCTCGGACCAGGGCGTCGACGGCCCGCGCGTCGAACTGCAGGCCGGCGCAGCGCCGTAACTCCTGCACCGCCGCCGCCACCGGCCGTGCCCGGCTGTAGGAGCGCGTCGAGGTCATCGCGTCGAACGCGTCGGCGACGGCCACCACGCGTGCGGACTCGGGGATCTGACTGCCGACCAGACCATAGGGGTAGCCGCTGCCGTCGATGCGCTCGTGGTGGTGGAGGATCGCCGCCCTGGCCTCGCCGAGGAAGGAGATCCCGCGCACCATCTCGTGGCCGTACTCGGGATGGAGCTCGATGATCCGCCGTTCGTCCGGGGTGAGCGGCCCGTCCTTGCGCAGCAGCCGGGTCGGGACGCCCAGTTTCCCCACGTCGTGCAGGATCCCGGCGAAGCGGAGCACCTCCACCCGCTCGTCGTCCATGCCCAGCTCGCGCGCGATCATCACGGAGGCCTGTCCGACCCGCTCGCTGTGCCCGCGGGTGTAGCCGTCCTTGATGTCGACGGCCTGTACGAGCGCCCGGATGGTGGCCTGGTGGGCGGCTCGTTCCCGGTGGTACTGGGCGAACGCCCACCAGGACAGGCACATCGGCAGCAGGACGAGCAGCGCGGCGACGGGACCGAAGGGGCTGCGCCAGAGCACGGCCATCATCAGCCCGGCGAGCCCGTGCACCCCGATCGGCGCGAGGGAGCGGGAGAGCAGCCCGCGCCAGGCCCGCCGTACCGGGACGCGCTCGGCCAGGGCGAGGATCCCGCCGTCCAGCAGTGCGAGAACCCCGCAGAACGCGAGTACCGCCGCCGCACACGGCAGCAGCGCGTACGGGAAGTCGCAGCCCACGACGGAGTCCCGGCCGCCCAGGGCCCAGTGGACCCGCCCCGCGCCCCACACGGCGAGAGCCAGTTCGGCGGCCCGCCAGATCCGCCGTAGCGCCTGCGGCCGCTGCTCGACGTACGAGAGCAACGCGCCCGGCAGCGGTACCAGCGCGGCGGCCGGCGGCGGCAGCAGGAAGGCACCGGCGAGCAGCACCGGGTAGAAGGTGCCGCCGAGCCGCCGTCGTACGACGTGCTCGCAGACCGCGTACAGCGCGGCCAGCAGGGCCACCGCCCACCAGGGTGTGCGCAGGGCGGGCAGCGGCAGCAGACAGCACAGGGCGCAGAGGGCGACACAGGTCACGTAGGCGCGCACCCGTGCCGGAACCGCCTCCATCTCGCCCCTCCCCCGACCATGCCCGTCCAGGCTCCGGAGCCTAGGCGGGGGCCGGAGGGTCGGGGGGTTATGACCGGAGGATTAGCACATTCGGGTGACGGGCCACCGGGGGCGGCACCGCCCGGCGAGGAGCGCTCAGCTCTCCTGCGAGGCGACCGGGGAGGCCTGTGTGACCGGTGCGGTCTGGGTGGCCGTGACGTCGTGCTCCGGGACGGCCTGGCCGGAGCGGATCAGGTCCAGCCGCCCCAGCACCTTGGCCCGCAGGTCACTGGGCACGTCGTCATGGCCGCAGCACCGCTTGACCAGCTTCTTCACGGCCTGCTCCAGCCCGTACTTCTCCAGGCAGGGCGAGCACTCGTCGAAGTGCTGCTTGAACTTGACGCGATCGACGTCCGGCATCTCACTGTCGAGGAACTCGTACAGATGATCGAGTACCTCGCCGCAGTCCGTCTCGTGCGGCTCTCCGCAGCTCATGAGCCCGAGCCTTTCGCTTCGTTCGACTCCCCGGCGCCGGCCGGGACGAGCCCGCGCTCACGCGCGTAGTCCTCCAGCATGCCGCGCAGTTGACGGCGACCCCGGTGCAGCCGTGACATCACCGTACCGATGGGTGTCCCCATGATGTCCGCGATCTCCTTGTACGCAAAGCCCTCTACGTCGGCAAGGTAGACGGCGATGCGGAATTCCTCGGGGATCGCCTGCAGCGCCGACTTCACATCCGAGTCGGGCAGATGGTCGAGCGCCTGCGACTCCGCGGAGCGCAGACCGGTCGACATGTGCGACTCGGCGCGGGCGAGCTGCCAGTCCTCGATCTCCTCGGCCGCGGAGCGCTGGGGTTCGCGCTGCTTCTTGCGGTACGAGTTGATGAAGGTGTTGGTGAGAATGCGGTACAGCCAGGCCTTGAGGTTGGTGCCCTCACGGAACTGGTGGAAGGACGCGTACGCCTTGGCGTAGGTCTCCTGCACCAGGTCCTCCGCATCGGCCGGGTTGCGTGTCATGCGCAGCGCGGCCGAGTACATCTGGTCGAGGAATTCCAGCGCGTCCCGCTCGAAGCGCGCGGTGCGCTCCGAGGTCGACTCCGCGCTCGCGCCCCGGCCCTCGGGCAGCTCCGCCTGGCCGTTGTCGGTCCCTGCGTCGGTCCCAGTGACCGGACCCACCTCCTCAAGATCCAGGGCAGGACCGAAACCGATCCCACTCGACTCGGAGGATAGAACACGACCCGTGCCTGCCGCCGCTCGAATAGGAGCGGTCTTGGCCGCGTGCAGCACTGTCCAGTCCAGGTCAGCGCTGCTGTTGCGGCTCGGGCAGATGGTCGAACCCATGCGGCGGACTTCCTCTCCTTCGGCGTCGGCGCTGGTGCCCCAGCACTTCTGTCCGCTTAAACATGGGTCCGCCGCGCAACATTCCCGGGCGTCACCCGAGGATCGCCATCCACTCGACGACGGCGTCCGTGATGATGGTCACTGCCCGTTCCGGCTCGATGTCTGCCCTTTTGGGCACCGCGAACCCGTGATCGGCGCCCGGCACCTCGACCAGTCGGTAGTCGCCCTCCGGGAACTCGGCCGGCTTCCCGAACGGGTCGTTGCCGCCCTGGACGACGAGCGTGGGCACCCCGGCCCCCAGCAGCTCACCGGCCCGCGACTTCTCCGGGCGGCCCGGCGGGTGCAGCGGGAAGCTGAGCGCGAGGACGGCGGCCGCGCCCAGCTCCGTGGCGGTACGGCAGGCGACCCGGGCTCCGGCGCTGCGCCCGCCGGACACCACCGGCAGCCCCGGCGCGGCGAGCGCCGGCCACACGCCCCGCCAGCCCACGTCCAGCGTCTTCGGCGCCGGGGCGACCTTCTTGCCGGCGACCCGCCAGGGCTGCTCGACGAGCGCGACGGTCACACCGTGCCCAGGCAGCACCGCGGCGATCGCGCGGAGGTCGCGGGCCTCGATGCCACCGCCCGCCCCATGGCTCACGGCGAGCACCAGCCGCGCCTTCTCCGCCTCGTGCCAGGTGATGCGGGCGTCCCCCGCCTCCGTACCGACGATCTTCGAAGTGGTCACGCCAGAAGGCTAGAAGAGCGGAAGGCCGCAGCGGCTAGAAGAGTGTGCTCTCTTCCGGTGCCTCCAGCTCGGTCAGCAGTTCCGGGCCGTTGTTGCGGACGTTGCTGACGGCCGTGGCGACCGGGTAGGCCCGCATCAGGCCCCCCGGCGGTGGGGCGAGCAGCGAGCGCAGTTCCTCGACGTCGGTGCGGGCCGGGTCGAGCCAGGCGTCCCAGCGGTCCGGGGTGAGCATCAGGGGCATCCGGGGGTGGATGTCGAACAGCGACCGCGGGCCCTCGGCGGGCGCCACCGCCAGCGGCGAGGTCTCCGCCTCCGTGGTGATCACCGAGCAGGTCACCCACCAGGCCAGTGGATGCTCGTCGGGCAGCGTCCGGTCCCGCCAGAACTCGTACAGCCCGGCCATGGCGAACACCGAGCCGTCGGCGGGGAGTACGAAGTACGGCTGCTTGCGCGGCCGCTTCTTCCTGCCCTCGACCTCCAGTTCCCGCTCCTCCTTGGCGGTGACCCACTCGTAGTAGCCGTCGGCGGGCAGGATGCAGCGGCGGGCGGCGAAGGCGCGGCGGTACGACGGCTTCTCGTGCACGGTCTCGGCCCGCGCGTTGATCATCCGGGCGCCGCCCTCGGGCGACTTGGCCCAGGACGGCACCAACCCCCACTTGAGCCTGCGCAGCTGACGGACCGGCCGCTTGTCGTCCGCGTCCTTCAGGGGCCGGTCCACAACCGCGTAGACCTCCTTGGTGGGGGCCACGTTGTAGTCGGGCTGCAGAGCCTCCTCGGGCTCCCACTTCTCGACCTCGAAGATTCCGGCCAGGTCCTCGGGCCTACGACTCGACGCGTACCGTCCGCACATCTTCACAACCCTACATTTCACTCCCAGGGCTGAAGCCGGGACGACGGAATCAGCGCCGGGCCACCCGGGGTGGGGCACGCACCTCTGGCATATGTGCTGGTCAATGGCTCAGGCCGATATACAGATCAGGCAAACATCCGCAAGTAGTGCAAAATTCTATTACTTCCCTCCTTACCGTGCGTCTTGCTAAGTTTTTCAACGCTTCGGATGCCTTTTCCGGACATTCAGCGGTGATACCTCTCCCGCATCCCTCCCCTCCCCTCCCCTCCCCTCCCCGCCCCTCGGCCGGCGGTTGGCCGTGGGCTGCCGCGGCACGGCACTCAGCACTCAGCACTCAGCACTCAGCACCAGGAAGGACTCCTGTGGGAACCATCGACACCATCAAGGACTTCTACGGCGATGTCGCCGACGACTGGAAGAAGGCCTGGGACGACCTGCTCGACCGGGACGACGATGACGATCTGCCCTTCGGCCTGCCCGCGCACGCCTTAGCGGCCATGCCCGGGGACACGCTGCGCACGCTCTCGGCCATGTCCCTGCTCCAGGACGACGACAACAAGAAGAAGAACAAGAACAAGAACCGCAATCTCGCGGCCCTCGCCCTGCTGTCCGGCGGAGCCGGCGGGATCGGCGGGCTGGGTGGGCTGACCGGGCCGGGCGGGCTCGGCGGTGCCGCCGCTGCCGTCCAGCAGCCCGTCGCCGCCCTCACCGGAACCGTCGGCGCCCCGCTGGCGGCGGCCGGGGAGCTGGCCCAGCAGTTGGGCGCGCTCCCCCAGCAACTCGCGGCGCTGCCCCAGCAGATCCAGCAGCTGTCCGATGTGGTCGGCCTGTTGATGGACGCGCTGAAGGCGGTGGAGCCGCTGCTCGGCGCGGCCGGAGCCATCGGAGCGGTCACCAAGAGCGCGCCCAGGAAGCCGTAGAGCCGCCCGGCTCACCCCCCTCGCACGCCCCGCCCGCCGGCGTGCCGCGACGGACCCGCACTCCGTCGCGGTACGCGCGCCACCGGAAGGAACCCCGTTCATGGCCCCGCGCACCGGCAGCCGGATGCGGACGGTAGCCGCCGTACTGAAACAGGTCGTCGGCGAGACCAGAGCGGCCCCGCCCTCCGACGCCCCGGACGAGCGGGAGCGGCGGCGGGCCAGGGCCGTGCGCGGCGCCCTGGAGAGCCTGGGGCCCTTCTACGTGAAGATCGGTCAGATGCTCTCCACCCGGCCCGACATGGTCTCCCCGATCATGATCGAGGAGCTGCAGAACCTGCACGACGAGGTGGACGTCCAGCCGTTCTCCGAACTCGAACCCGTCCTGGAGCAGAATCTCGGCCCGGACTGGAAGCGGTACTTCGACGACATCGATGTCGAGCGCCCGCTCGGCGCCGCCTCCCTGGCCCAGGTGCACCGGGTCACCCTGACCGACGGCCGGCCGGGGGTGATCAAGGTACAGCGGCCCGGCATCCGGGAGACCGTGCTGACGGACATGGCACTGCTGCGCCAGGCCGCCCGGCTGACCGCCCGGGTGGCCCCGCGGTTCAGCACGGTCGTGGATGTCGAGTCCATGCTCGGCGGGGTCTTCGACGCCATGGAGCCGGAACTCGACTTCACCAAGGAGGCGGCGAACATGGACCGGGCGCGCGAGGCGTTGCGCGGCTTCTCGCGGCTGTCCGTGCCCGGCGTCCTGGCCGCCACCCCCGGGGTCCTGGTGCAGTCCATGGCCCCGGGGGTCTCCGTGCGCAAGGCGGACCCGGCCTCGCTGCGCGACCGTGACCGGCTCGCCGTCAGCCGCGAACTGATCGCGTTCATGTACCGCAGCTACTTCATCGAGCGCATCTACCACGCCGATCCGCACGCCGGGAACGTCTTCGTGACCGACGACGGGGAGGCGACGCTGATCGACTGGGGCATGATCGGCCGGATCGACCAGCGCACCAGCATGCGGCTGCTGCTGGTGCTCATGGCCGTCGCCCAGAACGACGGGCACGGCCTGGCCAAGGCCTGGGTGGAGATGGGCCGCACCACACCGTGGTCGGACATCCCCGGCTTCTCCCAGGACATGGCGGCGCTCGTGCCGAAGATCGCGACGGCCTCCCTGGACGAGCTGAACTTCGGCATCACGCTCACCAGCGTCCTGGAGAAGTCCACCCGCCGGGGCATCGCCTCCTGCCCGGCGGTCTCGCTGCTCGGCAAGTCCTTCGCCAACCTGGAGGGCTCGGTGCGCTGTCTGGCACCCGAGCTGGCACTGGTCGACGTCTTCCAGCGCGAGGTCCCCCGCATCGTCCTGCACATGGTGCGCGAGACCGCCTCCCCGCAGCAGTCGGCACGGCGTCTCCTGGAGGCCACCCTCACCCAGGCCGGGGCCGCCGAACAGCTCCGCGCGCTGAACGACGACATCGCCGACCGCACCCTCAAGGTGCAGTTCAGCGAGGTCGTGCCGACCCGGTCCCAGGGCGGCAGATCCGGCCCGAACGTGGCGCTCGCCCTCGGTGCCCTCGCCCTCTACCTGGACCACCGGCGGCGCCGGGCGTGAGTGCCCGCCGCCGTCTCTCCCACCCGTCCCCTTCGGGTGGCGTGACCCGTCACCCGTGAACCGAAGGTCTCTGTCTGCCCGTGTGTGTCACAACAGCACCCTCGTGGTTCCCGCACGCCCTGCCGGGCGCGTCCCGGCCGTCCCCTCCCCGTGTCCGGTTCTTCTGCATCCCCCACGGCGGCGCCGGCGGCTCGGTGTTCCGCCCCTGGCAGCACCTGCTCGGCCCCGGCACCGAGGTCGTCCCCGTCCAGTTGCCGGGGCGGGAGATCCGTATGACGGAACCCGCCGAGACATCGGTCGTGCGGCTCGCGGAGAAACTCGCGGCCCCGCTCGCCCGCCGGGCCGAAGGGCTGCCGTACGTCCTGTTCGGCCACAGCATGGGCGCCCTGCTCGCCTATGAACTCGGACTCACCCTCCAGGACTCCGGCCGTCCGCCGGCCGCGCTGGTCGTCTCCGGCAGCGTGCCGCCCCATGTCCCGCGCTCCACTCCCGCCATGCACCCGCTCCCGGACCGCGAGTTCGTGGCCGGGCTGCGGCGACTCGGCGGCATTCCACCGGAGTTGCTGGCCGACGAGGAGTGGCTCGCGCTCGTCCTGCCCCAGCTGCGCGCGGACTTCGAGGCCGCCGAGACCTACCGGGCCGCCGCGGTGCTGCGGCCCGGGATCCCGCTGATCGCCCTCGGCGGGTCCGACGACCCCGCCGCCGCACCCGCCGAGGTCGAGCGCTGGCGCGACCTCGGCACCGACGTCAGGGTCCGGGTCTTCGCCGGCGACCACTTCTTCGTCTTCGCCGCCGCCCCGCAGGTCCTGGCCTTCGTGGCCGGGGAGCTGGCGTGGTAGGCGCGGCCGGGAAGGGCCGGTACGGCGTCGACGCGCCCGGCTGGCTGATCGGGCTGGGCGGCTCGGTCGTGCTGCCGCTGGTGGCGGTCGCCGCGGGGGCGCCCCGCTGGCTGCTGCGGATCCCGGCGGTGACGGCCGCGCCGGCCGGGCTGTTCCTGCACGCCAGCGTGCGCGGCAAGTTCCTGGTCTGGGAGGAGCTCCTTGACGGGCTCCGGCTGCGCGGCGACGAACAGGTCCTGGACCTGGGCTGCGGACGCGGCGCGGTGCTGACCGCGGTGGCCCGCCGGGTACCGCGGGGCCGGGTCACCGGCGTCGACCTGTGGCGCTCCGTCGACCAGTCCGGCAACCGCGCCGGGACCACGCTGGAGAACGCCGGCCGGGAGCGGGTCGCCGACCGGATCGACCTGGTCACCGCCGACATGCGGCAACTCCCCTTCGAGGACGGCCGGTTCGACCTCGTGGTGTCCAGCATGGCCCTGCACAACATCACCGACGCGCGGGGCCGCGGGGAGGCGGTGCGTGAGGCGTACCGGGTGCTGCGGCCGGGCGGCCGGCTGCTAGTCGTCGACATCCTCCACACCGGCCAGTACCGCGACCTGCTGCTCGCCGCCGGCGCCCGGGACGTCACCTGCGCCGACGTCGGCCACCGGATGTGGTGGAGCGGACCGTGGGTGCCCACCCGGTGGGTGCGGGCGGAGAAGCCCGGGCCGTCGGGAGAGCCCGGCTCATCAGGCGTGCCCGACTCATCGGGAGAACCCGGCTCATCAGGCGTGCCCGACTCATCGGGAGAACCCGGCTCATCAGGTGTGCCCGACTCATCGGGAACGCCCAGCTCTTCGGACGAGATCGACCCCTCGTCGGAAACCGGAGGACCAGCATGAACACCCCCCTCAAGACCGTCCCGCGCAGTCTCGTCGACCTGGCGCGGACCCGCGCCGCGGAGCAGCCCGGCCGGCCGGCGTACGTCTTCCTCGACAGCCACGGCACGGAGGAATCCACCCTCACCTACGCCCAGTTGGACCGCCGAGCCCGGCAGGTGGCGGCGGCCTTACAGGCGAGCTGCTCTCCCGGTGACCGGGTGCTGATCCTGCATCCGCCGGGCATCGCCTACCTGACCGCGTTCTTCGGCTGCCTGTACGCCGGACTGGTCGCCGTACCGTCGTATCCGCCGCATGCCCGCAACGCGGCACGGCTGCGGGCGATCGCCGCGGACGCGGCGCCCGCCGCCGTGCTCGCCGGTGACCGGGGCACGGCCGGCGCACGGCAGCACCTGAGCGAAGTGGGGTCCGTCGCCTGGCTGTCCGGCGCCGCCCCGACCGCCGACCCCGACGCCTGGACGGACCCGGGCGCCGGCCGGGAGGACCTCGCCTTCCTGCAGTACACCTCGGGCAGCACCGCCGTGCCGAAGGGCGTGATGGTCTCGCACGGCAATCTGCTGCACAACTCCGCCCAGATCCAGCGGCGGCTGCGGACCACGGAGGACTCCCGCCTGGTCAGCTGGCTGCCGCCGTTCCACGACATGGGGCTCATCGGCGGCATCCTCCAGCCGCTGTTCGGCGGTTTCCCCGGGGTGCTGATGGCCCCGGGCACCTTCGTCCTGGACCCGGTGCAGTGGCTGCGCGCCATCTCCGGGTACGGCGGCACGGTGTCCGCCGTACCGCCGTTCGCCCTGGACCTGTGTGTCGAGCGCGTCGACCCCGCCGCCGGGACGCCGCTCGACCTGGCCGGTCTGGAGACGGTGGTGGTCGGCGCGGAGCCGGTGCCGGCCGCGGCCCTCGACCGGTTCGCCGCGCACTTCACCCCCTGGGGGATGCGCCGGGAGGCGCTGCGGCCCAGTTTCGGGCTGGCGGAGGCCACGCTGATGGTGTCGTGCGGGGAGCACCTCACCGACCCGGCCGCCGTCACCCTGGACGCCGCCGCGCTGGAGGCGCACCGGGTGGTGCCCGGCAGTGCGGGACAGCGCCGGACCGTCGTGGGGTGCGGCGGTGCCGTCGACGGACAGCGGCTGCTCGTCGTCGATCCGGCCGAGGGGACGCCGTGCCGGCCCGGGCAGGTCGGGGAGATCTGGGTCGGCGGTCCGAACGTGGCACAGGGGTACTGGAACCGGCCGACGGAGAGCGCGGCCGTCTTCGGCGCCCGTACGGCGAGCGGCGAGGGCCCCTTCCTGCGCACCGGCGACCTCGGGTTCCTGCACGACGGCGAACTGTTCGTCACCGGGCGCAGCAAGGACCTGATCATCGTGCGCGGCCGCAATCTCTATCCGCAGGACATCGAGCGCTGCGCGGAGGGCGCCCATCCGGCGCTGCGGCCCAACGCCACGGCCGCCGTCGGCATCGACGAGGGCGACGGTGTGGAGCGGCTGGTCGTGGTCGCGGAGGTGCGGCGGGGGGTGGCCGCGCCGCCCGTGGCCGAGGTGGCGGGTGCGGTCGCGCGGGCGATCACCGCGGAGTTCGACGTGCGGCTGCACCGGCTCGTCCTGGTCCGCGCCTCGACCGTGCCCAAGACGTCCAGCGGGAAGATCCGGCGCCGGGCCACCCGGGCGGCGTTCGTCGCCGGGTCGCTCAGCGTGGTGGGCGAGTGGGCCGACGGGGCGGCCGTGGAGGACGACGACGGGGCGTCCGTGGAGGACTATCTGACCGACCTCGTCGCCTCGCTCGCCCCCGCCTCCGGGCGGCGGCCCGGGCCCGAGGACTCGCTGCCGGGGCTCGGCCTGGACTCACTGGCCATGCTGCGACTCGCGGGACGGATCGAGCAGGACCTCGGGATCTCCCTCTCCGAGGACATGCTCTACGACGCCCAGACCATCGCCGCGCTCGCGACGGCCGTCGGGGAACGTCCCCGGTCCACGTCGGCACCGGCACCGGCCTCGGCCTCGGCTCCGCCGGACGACCCGCACGCCCCCTTCCCCCAGACCGACACCCAGCAGGCCTACTGCCTGGGTCGCACCGGCACCTTCGAGCTGGGCAGCGTCTCCACCCACGTGTACGTGGAGTTCGACGCCCCCGATCTCGACCTGCCCCGATTCGAGCACGCCTGGCGGCGGGTGATCGACCGGCACGAGATGCTGCGCGCGGTCATGCTGCCCGACCGCAACGAGCAGCGGATCCTGCCCGAGGTGCCGCCCTACGAGATCCGGGTGACCGACCTGCGCGGGCGGGAGAAGGACGCGGCCGAGGCCGGGCTTGCGGCCGTGCGGGAGCGGCTGTCGCACGAGGTGCGGCCCGCCGACCGGTGGCCGCTGTTCGAGGTGGCCGCCACCCGGCTGGACGACGGCCTGCGGATCCATCTCAGCGTGGACTCGCTGATCGCCGACTTCTCCTCCGGCCGGCTGCTCTTCGACGACCTGTCCCGCTTCTACTGCGAGCCCGACGCACAACCGCCCGCCCCCGCCCGCTCGTTCCGCGACCACGTGCACGCCGAGACCCGGCGCAGGGACACCTCCGAGTACCGGCGCGCCCACGACTACTGGTGGCGCCGGCTGCCGGAACTGCCCCCGGCGCCGCAGTTGCCGGCCCGGGCCGCGGCCGTGGACGTACCGCGCTTCGCGCGCCGGGACACCGTGCTGTCCGCCGGGACCTGGCAGGACCTCAAGGAGCGCGCGGGCCGGGCCGGGCTGACCCCGAGCGCCCTGCTGCTGGCGGTGTACGCGGAGGTGCTGGCCGTCTGGAGCAACAGCCGCCACTTCACGCTCAACGTGCCGCGCCTGACCCGCCCGGTGCGCGACACGTCGTACGACGAGGTGCTCGGCCAGTTCGCCTCCTTCACGCTCCTCGAGATCGACCACCGAGGTGCCGAGACCTTCCTGGAACGGGCCCGGCAGGTGCAGCGGCGGCTCCGGGACGATCTGCGGCACGCGGCCGTCAGCGGGGTGGAGGTGCTGCGCGAGCTGATGCGCCTGCAGGGCGGCTACGACCGGGCGCTGATGCCGGTGGTGATGACGAGCAACCTCGCCTTCGCCGCCGCGGAGCGCACCCCGCTGGAACGGCTGCTCACCCCGGTGTTCACCATCTCGCAGACGCCGCAGGTCACCCTGGACTGCCAGGCCCATGAGCAGGAGGGCGCACTTCTGCTGAACTGGGACTCGGTCGACGCGCTCTTCCCGGACGGACTGGTCGACGCCATGTTCGACGCCCAGACGGCCCTGCTGCACCGGCTCGCCACCGACGAGGACGCCTGGACGCGGTCGGCACCGCTCGCCCTGCCGGAACACACCCACGCGGGCCCCGAACGCCCCGTCCCCGACCTCCAGGTGCAGCAGCTGTTCGAACGGCAGGCCGCGCTCCGCCCCGACGCCCCCGCCGTGATCGCCCCGGACCGGACCCTGTCGTACGCCCAACTCGCCGACGCCTCCCGGCAGGTGGCCCGCTGGCTGCACGCGCACGGCGCCCGGCCCGGACAGCTCGTCGCCATCGTCATGGAGAAGGGCTGGGAACAGGTCGTCGCAGCCTACGGCGTGCTGTTCTCGGGTGCCGCCTATCTGCCCGTCGACCCGGACCTGCCCGCCCTGCGCGTGCGGCAGCTGCTCGACCGTGGCGAGGTGGCGCTCGTCCTCACCCAGTCGCACCTCGACGTGGACCTGGAGGGGCGCCCGCGGCTCTGCGTCGACCAGCCGCTGCCCGCCGTCGCCGACACCCCGCTGCCGGCGCCCGGCAGCCCGGACGACCTCGTCTACACGATGTTCACCTCCGGATCGACGGGCGAACCGAAGGGCGTGATGGTCCCGCACCGGGCGCTGGTCAACTGCCTGGTGCAGACGATCGAGACCTACCGGGTCACCGAGGCCGACCGCTGCCTCGCCGTGACGGCGCTCCACCACGACCTGTCGGCCTTCGACCTCTTCGGGCTGCTGGGCGCCGGCGGCAGCGTGGCCGTCCCGGCCGCCGCCGACCGCCGCGACCCGGCGCACTGGGCGGAGCTGATCGCCCGCCATCGGGTCACGGTGTGGAACTCGGTCCCGGCGATGATGGAGATGCTCCTGGAGAGCGGGGCCCGCCCGGCCCCGCTCCGGCTGGTGATCCTCGGCGGCGACTGGATCCCGCTCCCCGTACCGGGCCGGCTGCGCGAGCTGGTGCCGGGCGTCGAGGTCGTCTCCATCGGGGGTCCGACCGAGACCACGGTGTGGAGCATCTGGTTCCCGGTCGGCGAGACCGACCCCGAGTGGCGGAGCATCCCGTACGGCACCGCGATCGCCAACGTCCGCTACCACGTGCTCGACGAGCGGCTGCGGGACTGCCCGGACTGGGTCACCGGCGAGATGTACGTCTCCGGGGTGTGCCTCGCCGACGGCTACTGGCGCGACCCGGAGCGCACCGACGCGGTCTTCGTGGCGCACCCGGGGACCGGGGAGCGGATGTACCGCACCGGGGACCTGGGCCGGTGGCTGCCGGACGGCACCATCGAGTTCATGGGCCGGGCCGACTTCCAGGTCCAGATCCGCGGCCAGCGCATCGAACCCGGCGAGATCGAGTCGGCACTGCTCGCCCATCCCGAGGTCGGCTCGGCGGTCGTCGCCGCCACCTCCGGCGCGGACCGGCCCGGCCATGACGGTCTGGTCGCCTATGTCATCCCCGGCAGGCGGGACGGAACGGCCGACTTCGAGGCCGGGCGGCGGGCCGGCATCACGCTGCTCGACCCGCTGGCCCGGGCGGAGTTCAAGCTGGCCCGGCACGGACTGCGCCGGGAGCCGGGCCGGCACCGGGTCCCACTGCCCCGGGTGCCCGCCGAGCCGTCACGGCGGCGCAGCGACCGGGCGTTCCTCGGCGCGCCGGTCGCCCTCGCCGAACTGGCCTCCGGTCTGGGCCTGTTGGGGCAGGACGAGGTGGACGGGCTGGCCAAGTGCCGCTATCCGTCGGCCGGCGGCCTG
Organism: Streptomyces sp. NPDC054813; assembly: GCF_053611365.1. Taxonomy (NCBI): domain Bacteria; kingdom Bacillati; phylum Actinomycetota; class Actinomycetes; order Kitasatosporales; family Streptomycetaceae; genus Streptomyces; species Streptomyces sp. NPDC054813. The sequence goes on from NZ_JBSHAF010000006.1 coordinate 140,656, forward strand.
TATCCCGTCCAGACGTATCTGCACGTGAAGCCCGGTGCGGTGGCGGACCTGGCGCCCGGGGCGTACTACGTCGACCCGCGGCACGACGCCGTGGTGCTGCTCGGCGAGGACGCGACGATCGGCGCCGAGGTGCACGCCGGGCACAACCGCGCCCTCGTCGACGCCGCCGGGTTCACCCTGTTCCTGGTCGCCGACCTGGCGGCGATCGAGCCGCTGTACGGTTCGCTCGCCCGCGACCTGTGCCTGCTGGAGGCCGGCTACATGGGGCAGCTCCTCATGGACTGGGCGGCGGGCACCGACGTCGGCCTGTGCCCCATCGGCGAACTCGACTTCGAGCCGCTCAAGGCGCTGTTCGCCCTGGGCGACCGCCATCTGCTGGTGCACACCCTGGTCGGCGGCCGGGTGGACCGTACGGCCGCTCCCGTGCCACCGCAGGAGGCACCCCTCCCGGACCGGCTGCGCGGCTGGCTCCGCGAGCGGCTGCCCGCCCACATGGTCCCCGAGCACGTCCTGACCCTGGACAGCTGGCCGCTCACCGCCAACGGCAAGGTGGACCGGCGCCGGCTGCCGGCCCCGCGGCAGGCCACCGGCACCACCACCGGCTATGTCGCTCCGCGCACCCCCACCGAGCACCAGCTGGCCGCCCTGTGGGGCGAGCTGCTGGACGTGCCCAGGGTGGGCGTTCAGGACAACTTCTTCGACCTCGGCGGGCACTCGCTGGCCGCGACCCGGCTGATCGCCGGGATCCGTGACCGCTTCCAGATCTCGATCAGCCTGCGCGAGGTATTCACCGCCCGGACGGTCGCCGACCTGGCGAAGGCGGTGGACCGGCGCCGCGGGGAGGTGAGCGGCGCGGTCTGATCCGGGACCGCGGACAGTGATCCGGAACCGCGGATAGTGATCCGGAACCGCGGATAGTGATCCGCGACCGCGGACAGTGATCCTGGCGCGAGGACGGTGATCCGGGGACGTTCCCTCTCTCATGGCCGTTGGCATGCCGACCACACATACATACGTGTCAGACTGCCGACTCCGTACGACGAGAGGGAACGACCGCAGACCATGGACACCAGCACAGCGACCTCTCTCTGGGGCGAGCTGACCGGCACCCAGCCCGACCCGGACCTGTGGGTGGTGATCGCGACACTCGCCGCCGCGGCCGCCGTGGTCGTCCCGCACACCGTGTGGCGGATATCCCGCAACGCCATCACGATCGCCCACGAGGGCGGCCACGGCCTGGTCGCCCTGTTCACCGGCCGCCAGCTCACCGGCATCCGGCTGCACTCCGACACCAGCGGCCTCACGGTTAGCCGGGGCAAGCCGCACGGTCTGGGCATGATCCTCACGGCGGCAGCCGGCTACACCGCGCCCCCGCTCCTGGGCCTGGGCGGCGCGGCCCTGCTCGGCGCCGGCCGCATCACTCTTCTGCTGTGGGTCGCGACGGCCCTGCTCATCGCCATGCTGGTGATGATCCGCAACGCGTACGGCGTCCTGACGGTGTTCCTGACGGGCGGCGCCTTCCTGCTGGTGTCCTGGCTGGCGGGGCCCCAGGTGCAGGCGGCGTTCGCGTACGCGGTGGTCTGGTTCCTGCTGCTGGGCGGGGTACGCCCGGCCTTCGAACTCCAGGCGAAGCGGTCACGGGGCGGCGCCGGCGACTCGGACGCGGACCAGCTGTCCCGCCTGACCCATGTACCGGCGGGCATGTGGCTGTTCCTGTTCCACGCGGTGTCGCTGTGTTCCCTGATCGGCGGGGGCCGCTGGCTGCTCGCACCGTGAACCCCACATCCCACCCAACGCCCGCGCAGCCGGCGTAGGCGCAGCCAACCAAGCGGCACAGCCGACGCAGGCGCAGCCAACCAAGGGGCGCGGGGAACTGCGCGACCAGCCCCCACGGCGCCGCACCCGAACAACGGCCTCCCCGCGGAGCGACCCGCACCCGAACAACGGCCTCCCCCGCGGAGCGACCCGCACTCCCACCCCGGCCGCGCACTAAAGTGACCCCATGGCCGCAAACCCCACCGCACCAACCGCCCTCTGGCCCGCCCCCCACGCAAGCGGGGCCGTCGACGCGACGGTCCACGTGCCGGGGTCCAAGTCGGTCACCAACCGCGCCCTCGTCCTCGCCGCCCTCGCCTCCGAACCCGGCTGGCTGCGCCGGCCCCTCCGGTCCCGCGACACCCTGCTGATGGCCGGCGCCCTGCGTGCGATGGGCGTCGGCATCGACGAGACGGTGTCGTCCAGCTCCTCCGTCGTGGGCGGCCCCGACGGCGCCGGCGAGGCGTGGCGCGTGCTCCCCGCCGGCCTGCGCGGCCCCGCCACCGTCGACGTCGGCAACGCCGGCACCGTGATGCGCTTCCTCCCGCCCGTCGCCACTCTCGCCGCCGGCGACATCCGCTTCGACGGCGACCCCCGCTCCTACGAGCGCCCCCTGCACGGCGTGATCGACGCCCTGCGCGCCCTCGGCGCCCGCATCGACGACGACGGCCGGGGCGCGCTCCCGCTGACCGTGCACGGCAGCGGCGCCCTGGAGGGCGGCCCGGTGTCGATCGACGCCTCGTCCTCGTCCCAGTTCGTGTCGGCCCTGCTGCTCTCCGGCCCACGGTTCAACCAGGGCGTGGAGGTCCGCCACATCGGCGCGAGCCTCCCCTCCCTCCCGCACATCCGGATGACCGTCGACATGCTGCGCGCGGTCGGCGCCCAGGTGGACACCCCGGAGTCGGGCGGTGAGCCGAACGTCTGGCGGGTCACCCCGGGCGCCCTGCTCGGCCGGGACCTGACCGTCGAGCCGGACCTCTCCAACGCCCAGCCGTTCCTCGCCGCCGCCCTGGTGACGGGCGGCAAGGTGCTGATCCCGGACTGGCCGTCGCGGACCACCCAGCCGGGTGACCGGCTGCGCGAGATCTTCACCGAGATGGGCGGTTCCTGCGAACTGACCGAGTACGGCCTGGAGTTCACCGGCTCCGGCCGGATCCACGGCATCGATGTCGACCTGGGTGACGTGGGCGAGCTGACCCCCGGCATCGCGGCGGTCGCCGCGCTCGCCGACTCCCCCTCCACCCTCCGGGGCGTGTCCCATCTCCGTCTCCACGAGACGGACCGGCTGGCCGCGCTCACCAAGGAGATCAACGAGCTGGGCGGTGACGTCACCGAGACCGCGGACGGCCTGCACATCCGCCCGCGCAGGCTGCACGACGGGGTCTTCCACACCCACGAGGACCACCGCATGGCCACCGCCGGTGCGATCATCGGCCTGGCCGTGGAGGGCGTTCAGATCGAGAACGTGGCGACCACGGCGAAGACCCTGCCGGACTTCCCCGACCTGTGGACCGGGATGCTCGGGAGCGACGGGGCCTAGGGGCGTACGACCATGCGCCGCTACGGCAAGCACACCGACGAGGACGACATCCGCCAGCGTCCCAACCGCAAGGGCACCCGGCCCCGAACCCACACCCGCCCCGCGCACGAGGACGCGGCCGAGGGCATGGTCCTCACCGTCGACCGGGGCCGGCTGACCTGCCTGGTCGAGGACCGTACGGTCCTGGCGATGAAGGCGCGCGAGCTGGGCCGCAAGGCGGCGGTGGTCGGTGACCGGGTGGCCCTGGTGGGCGACCTGTCCGGCAAGAAGGACACCCTGGCCCGGATCGTGCGCATCGAAAGCCGGACGTCCGTGCTCCGCCGCACCGCCGACGACGACGATCCGTTCGAGCGGGTGGTCGTCGCCAACGCCGACCAGCTGGCGATCGTCACGGCCCTGGCCGACCCGGAGCCCCGCCCGCGTCTCATCGACCGCTGCCTGGTAGCGGCCTTCGACGCCGGCCTCACCCCGCTCCTGGTCATGACCAAGTCGGACCTGGCCCCGCCGGACAAGCTCCTGGAGCTGTACGGCCACCTGGAGATCCCCTACGTGGTCACGAGCCGTGAGGAACTGGAGACGGGGGATGCGGCCCGCGTGGTCCAGGACCATCTGGACGGCAAGATCACGGCGTTCGTCGGCCACTCGGGCGTCGGCAAGACAACGCTGGTGAACGCCCTGGTCCCCGAGGACCTCCGGCGGACGACGGGCCACGTGAACGCGGTGACCGGCCGGGGCCGCCACACCACGACCTCCGCCCTGGCCCTTCCCCTCACCGGCGAGGAAGGCTGGGTCATCGACACACCGGGCGTCCGCTCCTTCGGGCTGGCCCATATCGACCCGTCCCGGGTGATCCTCGCCTTCCCCGACCTGGAGCCCGGCACCGTGAACTGTCCGCGCGCGTGCAGTCACGACGAGCCGGACTGCGCGCTGGACGAGTGGGTCGCCGAGGGCCACGCGGACCCGGCCCGCCTCTACTCCCTGCGCCGGCTCCTCGCGACACGCGAGCGCACGGAAGGCGACTGACCACCGCGTTGTTTGTCCTGACCCGAGTTCGGTAAGTGCATAATCGCACCGAGCTGGACTTACGGGAGGACGGCACATGGCGTGGCTGCTGGTGATCGTGGCCGGAATTCTGGAGACCGGCTTCGCCGTGTGCCTCAAGCTCTCCCACGGCTTCACCCGTCTCTGGCCGACGATCGCGTTCGCGTCCTTCGCCCTGGGCAGCTTCGGCCTGCTGACCCTGTCCCTCAAGAAGCTGGACGTGGGCCCGGCGTACGCGGTGTGGACAGGCATCGGGGCGGCGGGCACGGCGATCTACGGCATGATCTTCCTGGGCGACCTGGTCTCCACCCTGAAGATCATCTCCATCAGCCTGGTGATCGCGGGCGTGATCGGCCTCCAGCTCTCGGGCTCCACCCACTGAACCGCGCTCCGAAGGGGCGCGGGGCTGTATCAACATGCGGCTACCGCCGCGCGGGCGCGACCGGCACATCACAGCCCACGGAAGCGCAGCCACCCCAGGGGCGCGGGGCTGTATCGCTGTGCGGCTACCGCCGCGCGGGCGCGACAAGCCCCCACGCACCCGCGGGGACACAAACCGCACCACCCCTCCCCCCTCTCACACCGGCTGCCGCTGAAGCGCCCCCCGCACCAGCTCCGCCATCCCGCCCTCCCCCGGCGGTGCGGCCACACATGACAGCGCGAGCCGCACCACAAGCTCGCACGACCGGGCCAGCTCACCGTTCCCCCGCACGGCTCCCGGTCCGGACAGCGCCGCCACCGCCCGGTCCCGCACGATCTGCACGAAGTCCCCGGGCGTGGGCAACGGCCCGTCCGCCCTCCGCTGCGCCGGCACCGCCGAGGAAGACGGCACCGCTGCCAGCGTCGGCGACGGCAACCGCTCGCTCCAGCACCCCGTGAGCATCGCCCGTACCAGCGCGTTCTCACGGGCCGCCGCGGCCATCCACTCGGCCGTCGCCGTCAGGCGTTCCCGCACCTCGGTATGGCTGCCCAGCGCCCGCTCCACCCCCGCGAGATACCCGTCGGCCTCCCGGCGCACCAGCGCCCTGGCCAGGCCTTCCTTGCTGCCGAACTCGTTGTACAGCGTCTGGCGGGACACCCCGGCCGTCACGGCCACGTCGACCATCCGCACGGCGGCCCACGGGCGGCGGGCGAGCGCCGTGTACGCGGCGTCCAGCAGGGACTCCCGGGCTGCAGGCATCATCGCCTCCTGGGGCGAGCGACTCTGCGCCCAGATTTGACGCGCACGATCCCACTGTCAAGGGTTCGCGAAGGCACCAGGGGGCGCCCTTCGGCCAACACACGCGGGCGCACCGAGGTCGCCGCCCACCGCCCGATCTCCGCCCGCTCGCCGGACGATCACCCCACCAAGTCCCCGGCCTCCCTCTGACATCCCCCGTATCCGCCCATCCCCGTGTAGCCCCGCCCCCACCCCGGCAGATAGCGTTCGCCACATGCCGGACTACCACGATGACCTGCGGCTCGCCCACGTGCTCGCGGACGCGGCCGACGCCGCCACCATGGCCCGCTTCAAGGCCCTCGACCTCAAGGTCGAGACCAAGCCGGACATGACCCCGGTGAGTGAGGCGGACAAGGCAGCCGAGGAGCTGATCCGCGGCCAGTTGCAGCGCGCCCGCCCACGGGACGCCGTCCTCGGCGAGGAGTACGGCATCGAGGGCACCGGCCCCCGCCGCTGGGTGATCGACCCGATCGACGGCACCAAGAACTACGTGCGCGGTGTCCCCGTCTGGGCGACCCTGATCTCCCTGATGGAGGCGGCCGAGGGCGGCTACCGGCCGGTCGTCGGCGTGGTCTCGGCACCCGCGCTGGGCCGCCGCTGGTGGGCGGCACAGGGGCACGGCGCCTACACCGGCCGCAGCCTCTCCTCCGCCTCCCGCCTGCACGTCTCCAAGGTCTCGACACTGTCCGACGCGTCGTTCGCGTACTCCTCGCTGAGCGGCTGGGAGGAGCGGGGGCAGCTGAACGGCTTCCTGGACCTGACCCGGGATGTGTGGCGCACGCGCGCGTACGGCGACTTCTGGCCGTACATGATGGTCGCCGAGGGGTCGGTGGACATCTGTGCCGAGCCGGAGCTGTCCCTGTGGGACATGGCGGCCACCGCGATCGTCGTGACGGAGGCCGGCGGTACCTTCACCGGCCTGGACGGCCGCCCCGGCCCGCACAGCGGCAACGCGGCCGCGTCCAATGGTCTGCTTCACGACGAACTGCTGTCATACCTCACCCAGCGTTACTGAAACAGCCTTCTGAGGCAGAACAGGGCAGTCTTCACCAGCACATATGAGCGCGTGCGCCCTCAATTGGCTACCCGCACCCCCTTGTTGACCCTGGCTTTACCTGCCACCCTATGAGAACCCTCACTTTGTGAACTTGTGAATCGCTGAACTATCTCCGCGGTTCCCTAGGAGGTGGCACCTTCCATGCTCGTCCGTGACGCCATGAGTACGGTGGTCCTCACCGTCGGCCCGGCCCACACACTCCGCCAGGCAGCCGCCCTGATGTCCGCGCGTCGCGTGGGCGCGGCGATCGTCCACGACCCGGACGCCGGCGGCATCGGCATCCTCACCGAACGCGACATCCTGAACTCCGTCGGCCTGGGCCAGAACCCGGACACGGAGCCCATCCACGCCCACACCACCAACGACGTCGTGTTCGCCACCCCGACCTGGACCCTGGAGGAGGCGGCGCGGGCGATGGCCCACGGCGGCTTCCGTCATCTGATCGTCCTCGACGGCGGCGAACCGGCCGGGATCGTGTCGGTCCGCGACATCATCCGCTGCTGGGTCGGGGCCCGCACACCGCAGCCCGTCTGACACCCGGGGTCCGGCGCACGGAACGGGCCGGACCCCGACCTCCCGGCAGTCCGGCCCGCCCGCCCACGACAAGCGGTCCACCCGCCCCCATCCGACTCCATCCCGTATTGGACTTGGTCCAAATTGAGTTCGGCTCCAAAGTCACACCTGTTCGGAAAATGGTCGGCCTGCTGTTAGGCTGGATGCCATGAGTGACCTTCTGGAACGGCTGCGTGGACGCGGATGGCGGATGACCGCGCAGCGACGCGTCGTGGCCGAGGTCCTCGACGGCGAACACGTCCACCTGACGGCCGACGAGGTCCACGCCAGAGCCGTCATCAAGCTGCCGGAGATCTCCCGGGCGACCGTCTACAACACGCTGGGCGAGATGGTCTCGCTCGGCGAGGTCCTCGAGGTCTCGACGGACAAGCGCGCCAAGCGGTACGACCCGAACGCGCACCAGCCGCACCACCACCTGGTCTGCGCCCACTGCGGCTCGATCCGCGACGTCCACCCGACCGGCAACCCGCTGGCCGACCTCCCCGCCTCGGAGCGGTTCGGCTTCACGGTCTCCGATGTCGAGGTGACGTACCGCGGCCTGTGCCCGGACTGCGCGGCGGCCGCCTGACGAACGTTCCCGAAAGGCCCCGGCACTCACCCCGTGAGTGCCGGGGCCTTCGTGTCGTACGTCTTCGCCGTACACGGGGTTCCCGAATCTGACGGACCGTCATATGGTCTTGGGGTCCGCACTCTTGCGAGGAGATCCCGTGGGAGAGCCGTATCAGCCGCCTCCGGCACATCCGAAACTCCACGCCCAAGCCCTGACCCGTACCTTCGGCCGAGCCCCCCACGCGGTCGACGCCCTCGGTCCGCTCGACCTGGCCGTCGCGCCGGGCGAGTTCGTCTGCCTGGTCGGGCCCTCGGGCTGCGGCAAGTCGACCCTGCTGCGGATCGCGGCCGGTCTGCTCCGCCCCAGCGCCGGCCGGCTGGAGATCCGGTCCGACAGCCCCCGTCCGGCCGCGATGATCTTCCAGGACTACGGCATCTACGACTGGAAGACGGTCCTCGCCAACGTCCGTTTCGGCCTCGACGTACAGCGTGTCCCGCGCCGCGCGGCGAATGCCCGGGCCGCGGACTGGCTGACCCGGCTCGGGCTCGCGGACTTCGCCGACGCCTACCCCGCGACCCTCTCCGGCGGCATGCGCCAGCGGGTGGCGATCGCCCGCGCCCTGGCCGTGGAGCCGGAACTCCTGCTCATGGACGAGCCCTTCGCCGCCCTGGACGCGCAGCTGCGCGTGATCCTCCAGGACGAGCTCCTGGACCTCACCCAGGCCCTGCGCACCACCACCCTCTTCATCACGCACAGCCTGGAGGAGGCGCTGGTCCTCGGCGACCGGGTGCTGGTGATGTCCGCCCGCCCGGGCCGGATCATCGCCGAGCACCGCCCGCCGTTCCCGCGCCCGCGCACCGGCCGGATCCGCGACACCCCCGAGTTCACGTCGCTGAAGAGCGAGCTGTGGGAGCTGCTGCGCAAGGAGGCGGTACCGGCATGACGACCCTCACCCCGGGCCGCGAGACCCGTGTACTGGTCCGCGCCCCCGGCCTCGCCGAACTCCGTCCCGCCCGCACCCACCGGCGCCGGCGCGCACTGGAGCTGACCCTGGCGACCGCCGTGCCCGTCCTGCTGGTCCTCCTCTGGCAGCTGGCCGCGACCCGGGCCTGGATCGACGACCGCGTCTATCCGGCGCCGTCCACGATCCTCTCCGACGGCTGGGACCGGGCGGCGGCGGGCGACCTGTGGCCGGACGTCTGGGCGACCACCCGCCGGGTGCTCGCGGGCTACGCGGTGGGCACGGCGGCCGGCTACCTGCTGGGCCTGCTGATGGGCTCCCTCCCGCTGGTCAAGGCGGCCCTGGAGCCGCTTTTGGACGCCCTGTACGTGGTACCGAAGCTGGCCCTGCTCCCGGTCTTCCTGAACATGTTCGGCCTGGGCGAGGGCCCGCAGGTGGCCCTGGTGGCGGTCACGGTCTTCTTCTTCGTGTGGATCTCCACGATGTCGGCGGTGATCGCCGTCCCGTCCGGCCACCGTGACGCGGGCCGGGTCTTCGGCGCCTCGCCCTGGCAGATGTTCCGACATGTCCTGCTGCCGGCCTCGCTCCCGGCGGTCCTGGTCGGCGCGCGGATCGCCGCGGGAGTGGCGGTCCTGGTGATCGTCGCCTCCGAGCAGATCGCGGCCACGGACGGCCTCGGCCACCTCATCTTCGACTCGCGCGCGCTGTTCCAGAACGACGTGATGTTCGTGGGGATCGTCTGCGTCGCCGTCCTGGGCGTGGTCTTCTCCGAGCTGATACGGCTCGCCGGCCGCCTGCTGACACCGTGGGCGCCGCGCGACCGGGGACGGGGGCAGTCATGAGAGCGCATCGGTACGTGGTCGCGGCGGCGGCGCTGGCGCTGCTGGCGACGGCCTGCTCGGCGCAGCACTCCCAGGACACGGGGGCGGCCACGGCGCATCGCACGGTCCGCCCGGTGGCGGGCTGCGGCCAGGGGTCCTGGACCGACCCGGCCGACCTCTCCCCGGCGAGAACCCCGGCCCGGTGCTCCCCCGGCAAGCCCGCGGCCCGCCCGCTGACGAAACCCCGGAAGATCACCATCGCGACCGGCACCCTGAGCGCGGAGTACGTGGCCCCGCTCGAAGTGGCCCTGGACAAAGGCGAGTTCAAGGCGGAGGGGCTCGACGTCACACTGAAGGTGCTGCCCACGCCGGACGCGCTGCCGTTGCTGGCCAAGGGGGACATCGACGCGCTGTGGGCGGCGCCCGAGGCCGCCGTGATGAACGGCGTCCGCGGCGGCTTCGACATCAAGTGGGTCGCGGGCAACTTCTCGCCCGAACCGGAGTCGAAGAGCGGCCTGTGGGTGCGGCTGAAAGACGGCGATAGCGCGTCCGGCGTGCGGATGGCGGGGCGCACCCTGGGCACGATGATCGGCAAGGGCTCGGTGATCGCCTACCCCATGCAGAAGGCGCTGGCGAGCCACGGCGGAGGCCTGGACCGGATCCGCTACCAGCAACTGGGCTCGGCCGACGTCCTCACGGCCCTGCAGAACGGCGGCGTCGACTCGGCCTGGCTTCTGGACCCGGTGTGGCGCCAGGTCACCGGCAAGGCCGGCTACGCGTTCCTGGGCGGCCAGCCGCAGGGCGAACCGCTCGGCGGAATGCTGTACGGCCGTACGCTCCTGGCCGACGACGTGGACGCGGGGGTGGCGCTGCTCCGGGCCTACATCCGCACGGTCGACACGTACTTCGCCGACGACTACAAGTCGGACCCGGACTTCGTCACGTACCTCGCGAAGCTGCTCAAGACCGACCCCGCGATCCTGCGCTCGACCCCGCCGCTGCGCATGGACTGGGAGATCCGCGCGGGCACGACGACGCGTCTGCAGTCGGCGTACCGGGCCCAGGGCGTCGAGCAGGGCGCCCCGCTCCCCGAGTCCCGGACAGTGGACCGGGCGCTCTACGAGGAGGCGGTGGGTCACGCCCCGTAGCCGCATCCGTGCCCGAACAGAAGCCTCTGAACAGAAACCTCTGAGCAATAGCCTCAGAACAGCGACGTCGGAACAGCAGCGTCGGAACAAAAACCGAGGGCCGGAATCCGTTTCTGGATTCCGGCCCTCGGCCTTCAGTAGCGGGGACAGGATTTGAACCTGCGACCTCTGGGTTATGAGCCCAGCGAGCTACCGAGCTGCTCCACCCCGCGTCGATGAATAGAACATTACGTGAGGGACGCGAGCAGATGCAAATCCATTGCTGTCAGCCCACCTGACCTGCGGAAATACGCAGCTCAGGCGGACAGCTCCTCGCGCAGCGCGTCCCGCAGCCGCCCCGCCCGCTCGGTGACCTCGGCCGGTCCCAGCGCCACCGCCCGGTCGGCCCACCGCTGCCCCTCCGCCAGCTCGCCACGACGCGCGTAGACCAGGGCCAGCCGCAACGCCGCCCGCCCGTGCCCCGCGTCGGCGGCCCGCTGCCACCACACGGCGGCCTCGGGCTCGCTCCCCTCCCGGGCCAGCAGCAGCCCCAGGTTGAACGCTCCGTTCCGCGACCCGGCCTCGGCCGCGGTCCGGTACCACCGCGCCGCCTCCACCACGTCCCCGCGCGCGGCGGCGAGCATCCCGACCCGCACCTGGGCGCGCCGGTGCCCCTGTGAGGCGGCCCGCTCGTACCACTCCTCGCACTCGGTCTTGGTGTGCAGCGAGGACTCCCCGAGCTCGTGCTCGGAGACCTTCGGCCGGCGCGCGTCGAGCACGGCGGCCAGCCGGTACGCGGCCTCGGCGCTCCCGCCGCCCGCGGCGCACCGCAGATGCCGCTCGGCGGCGGCCTCGTCGCCCTCCCGCAGCCGGGCGATGCCGACCTGGAGCGCCGCCTCCGTGTGCCCGGCGGCGGCCGCCCGCTCGTAGCAGCGCAGCGCGACGCGGTCCTCGCCGCGCCCGGCGTAGAGGATCCCGAGGTTGAACGCGGCGTCCACGCTGCCGGCCTCGGCGGCCTTGGAGAACCACGGTTCGGCGCCGGCCGTGTCGCCGCCCTGCAGCAGCAGGATGGCGAGCGCGTTCGCCGCCTCCCGGTGCCCCGCGTAGGCCGCCCGCCGGTACCACTGCTCGGCCTGCGCGGTCCGCCCCTGCTCGGCGCAGAGCAGCCCGAGGTTGTACGCCCCGTTGTCGTCGCCTGCGTCCATCGCCGCGCGGTACCAGCGCTCGGCGGTCTGTGTCTCGCCGCGCTCGGCGTGCAGCGCGCCCAGCGCGTTGGCCGCGTTGCCGTCGCCGTCCTGCGCGGCCCGCAGCCACCACACGGCGGCGCTCTCGGTGTCCCCGGCGTCGCGCAGCAGGAAGCCGAGCGCGCAGGCGGCCCGCGCCTCGCCGTCCTTGGCGGAGGTCAGGTACCAGCGCCCGGCCTCCTTGAGCTGACCGCGCCTCTCCAGGATCGCCCCGAGGTGCAGCGCGGCCCGCCGGTGGCCCCGGGCGGCGGCCTGCCGGTACCACTGCTCGGCCTCTTCGGCCTCCGGCGTCCCGGCGGCGGTCTCCGCGCCGACACCGTCGTCGGCCCCGGCCCCGGCCTCGCCCTCGCCGGCGCCCGCTCTGTGGTCGAGCGCGCGCGCCAGCCGGTACGCCGCCTCCCGGTGCCCGCGCTCGGCGGCGGCCCGCATCCACTGGCCGGCGGCCGCGTCGCCCCGGTGCTCCAGGAGGTCGGCCAGCGCGTAGGCGCCGAGCGCATGGCCCTGCCCGGCGGACTGGCGCAGCCAGTACTCGGCGGCGGGCTCGTCGCCGCGCTCCCGGTGGTGCCGGCCGAGCGCGTGGGCGGCGGCCGCGGAACCGGCCACGGCGGCGATCCGCCACCATCCGGCGGCCTCGTCCGGGTAGCCGCGCTGGTGCAGCAGGACACCGAGGTTGTTGGCGGCGGCGCGGTCACCGGCGGCGGTGGCGGCACGCAACTGGGGTTCGGCCCCGTCGAGGTCGCCACGGCGCAGCAGCATGGCGCCGAGGACACTCATCGACTCGACGTCACCGGCCTCGGCATGGAGCCGGCGTCGTGCCTCTTCAGCGGCCTCGGCGGCCTCGTCGCGGGTCGGCTCCTCGCCCGAAGGCTGCACAAATCGCCCTGTCTCGAACAGAGTTGCCTTGTCCCCCATAACGTCCATCGTCGCACCACCTGCAACCTGGGTACATCCGGTATACCGCAACGCGTGAGGTCACTTCAGCGTTTTGTCGACATGCCCACAGAACGACAAGTCAAACACATCTCCCGCCACTCCCCACAGCGGCTCGGCGACCTCACGCACCGGTACATGCGTTCGCCGCCCGTCCGGACACCAGGAACCGACCGTCCGGACACCACGAGCCGCCGGTCCGGGCGCCGTTGGCTGCCCGTCCGCACACCACGAAGGCCCGGATCCAAGAGGATACCCGCCCTGCTTTTGGGTAGGGGGGGGCAGATTTTTAAAATCGACCCCCGGGCGGTGGCGTTAAAAAAAAAGAACCGGC
>NZ_JBSHAF010000006.1:153877-231890 GCF_053611365.1 Streptomyces sp. NPDC054813
GGGGGGTGGGCTCCCCCCCCCACACCCCCCCGCGCCGCTACCCACCTCGCCCCCGCCCATTCGATTTCAGTAGCGGGGACAGGATTTGAACCTGCGACCTCTGGGTTATGAGCCCAGCGAGCTACCGAGCTGCTCCACCCCGCGCCGTTGTGTTCAAACAGTACCACGGCGCGGGGCGGTCCTGATCATCCGCTCGGACTGGGACTGCTGCTCGCGGTGGGACTCGCGCTGGTAGCAGGGCTCGGACTGCTGCTCGGCGACGTGCCGCCACCGGTCTTGTCGGCCTTGGACTGCGCCGCCTCGGCCCGGCTGAGCGCGTCCTGCAGCTCGTCCTGGGCCTTGCCGTACGCCGTCCAGTCGCCCTTCTTCAGGGCCTCCTGTCCCGCCTCGAAGGCCTTCTGGGCGTCGCTCAGCGCCTGTTGGACGGTCGGATTGCCGGACGTCGGCGGCGTGGTCGTCCCGGTGTCGGAGGACCCCGTGTCCGAGGACCCGGTGTCCGAGCCGTTCGAGCCGAACACCTTGTTGAGCGCCTCGTCGAGGGTGTTCTCGAAGACGGTCCTGCCCTGGTAGGTGACCAACACCTTGCGCAGCAGTGGGTACTTGACCCCGGCGCCGCGTACGTAGACGGGCTCCGCGTACAGCAGGCCCCCGTCCAGCGGCACGGTCAGCAGATTGCCGTACTCGACCTCGGAGTCGCCGCCCTTGAGGAGTTTGATGGCGGCGGCGATCTCCTGTTCGGAGTTGAACTTGCTCTGGACCTGTTTGGGTCCGTCGACGGTCGTACTGGTCGGCAGTTTCAGGATTCTGATCTTGCCGTAGTCCTTGGAACTGGCCTCGGAGTCGACCGACATGAACGCGCTGAGGTTGTCCCGGCCGTTGGGCGTGAACGTCGTCGACAGCGAGAACGTCTGCGCGCTCTGGTCCGGCATCTTCATACTCAGGTAGTACGGCGGAACCGCGTCGCCCGACTTGTTGCTCGGGTCGTCGGGCACCTGCCACACCTCGCTGCCGGTCAGGAACGTCTGGGCGTCCGTCACGTGGTAGCGGGTGAGCAGTTCGCGCTGCACCTTGAACAGGTCCTGCGGGTACCGGAGATGGTCCATCAGGTCCTGCGAGATGGCACTCTTGGGCTGCACCGTGCCCGGGAAGGCCTTCATCCAGGTCTTCAGCACCGGGTCCTCGGTGTCCCACTGGTAGAGCTTGACGTCGCCGGTGTACGCGTCGACCGTCGCCTTCACCGAGTTGCGGATGTAGTTGACCTGGTTCTGCTGGGCCACCACCGCCCGCGAGTTGTTGGTCGCGGTCAGCGAGTCTGCCGTGGTGTCACCGAGGGTCGTACGGGAGGCGTAGGGATAGCCGTTCGACGTCGTGTAGGCGTCGACGATCCACTGGATGCGGCCGTCCACGACCGCCGGGTACGCGTCGCCGTCGATGGTCAGCCAGGGGGCGACCGCCTCGACCCGCTCCTTGGGCGTGCGGTTGTAAAGGATCCGCGAGCCCTTGCCGATCGCGCCCGAGTACAGGATCTGCGGCTCGTTGAACGCCACCGCGTACGCGGCGCGGTTGATCGGGCTGGAGAGACTGACCCCGCTCTTTCCCTCGTAGCTGGTGAGCTTCTCACCGTTGTCGTCGGAGTAGTCGATCTCCTTCTGGGGACCGCCGACGATCGAGTACGTGTTCGTCTTCTCGCCGTAGTAGACGCGCTGCTGGTAGGTGCCCAGGTCACCCGTGGACGGCAGGTCCGACTCGGTAAAGACCGGCTGGCCCTGGTCGTCGGCCTCGGTGCCCTTGGCGGCGACCACGCCGTAGCCGTGGGTGTAGCGGAAGTGGTCGTTGATCCAGTTGTTCTTCGGGATGCCGGCGAGGTTCAGCTCGCGCAGGCCGATGACGGTGTCCTGGACCTTGCCGTCCTTGGTGTAGCGGTCCACGTCCAGATTGGTCGGGAACGCGTAGTAGTTCCGCATCTGCTGGAGCTGCTGGAACGTCGGCGAGACGATGTTCGGGTCCATGATCCGGATACTCGCCGTGGCGTCGACGTCGTCCCGGAGCTTGGTCTTGTCCGTGGTCGCGCTCTTGCCCGTGTACTCGGTGACCTGGGTGTCGTCGATGCCGTACGCCTCGCGGGTCGCCTTGAGGTTCTTCTGGACGTACGGGGCTTCCTTGGCCTGCTCGTTGGGCTGGACCTGGAACTTCTGGACGATCGCCGGGTAGAGGCCGCCGATGAGAATCGCCGACAGGACCATCAGGCCGAAGCCGATGACGGGCAGCTGCCAGGTGCGCCGCCACAGGGTGGCGAAGAACAGCAGCGCGCAGATGACGGCGATGCAGAACAGGATCGTCTTGGCCGGCAGATACGCGTTCGCGTCGACGTACCTGAGGCCCGTCCAGTTGCCGGTGGCCTTGAAGTCGCTGGACTTGACGGCCAGTCCGTAGCGGTCGAGCCAGTAGGCGACCGCCTTGAGGGCGACGAAGAGGCCGAGCAGCACCGAGAGGTGACCGGTCGCGGCACCGGTGGCACGCGCGCCGGGGCTGGTGACGCGCAGCCCGCCGTACAGGTAGTGGGTGAGCGCGGCGGCGATCAGGGAGAGGATCGCGGTGGCGAAGCCGAAGCCCAGCAGGAACCGGTACCAGGGCAGGTCAAAGGCGTAGAAGGAGACGTCGAGGTGGAACTGCGGGTCCTTCTGGTGGAAGGGCACGCCGTTCACCCACATCAGCCAGGTGCGCCACTGGCCGGCCGCGGAGGCGCCGGCGATCAGCCCGACCAGCGCGGTGACCGCGAACAGCAGCCACTTCTTGTACGGCGCGATGCCCATCCGGTAGCGGTCCAGGCTCTGCTGCTCCATGGACATGGCGCTCAGCGGCGGCCGCAGCCGGTGCGCCAGCCAGATGTTGAAGCCCACTGCGGCCGCCATCAGCAGCCCGAAGACGAAGAACAGCCCGATCTTCGTCCACAGGGTGGTGGTGAACACCGAGGAGTAGTGCACCGACCGGTACCAGAGCCAGTCCGTCCAGAAGCCCGCGAACATGGTGAACGCCATGCCGAGTACGGCAAGGACGCCCAATGTCATGAGCAGGGTCCGGACGCGCCGGGACGGGCGGCCCGCTCTGATCCGCGGCCCCGTCGGGCCTCCGCCGCGGTCCGGCATCTGGAAAGCCAAGGTGCGCACCTCGAAGTTCGCTGTTTGATTCGCTGTTGATCCGCTTTTGTTGCGTCAGGCCCTCTTGTTCGCGGGCCGGACGTGGCCCCCCGTGATCGTGGGGCCACACCTATGCAACTTACTCACGACTTACTCGGTTCCCGATTCCGGCCATGAACGAGGCAGGATTGTGACCATGTCCAACACTCCCATGGCAGCGAACCCGCTCACCCGGGCCGTCCTCGAGATCGACGAGTACGCCTCCGGTCTCGGCTGGGACCAGCCCGCTCGCCTCTTCGCCCTCGTCGACACCGCACGGCTGCGCACCCAGGAACCGGCTCTCGCCGCCCAGCTCGGTCTGGAGGACGAGACCGCGACCACCGGTCTCACCCCGATCGAGCAGGACGAAGTGCCAACGGACAAAGCGCTGGACGAGTTCCTGGGCACCATCGCCTGGCCGGACGCGGTGGTCGGCTGCGCGCTCACGGTGGAGCGGCTGATGCTGCCGCCGTCCGCCGAGAACCAGGTCCCGGAGGGGCTGACCGAGGCCAAGCTGGCCAAGTGGGTGGCGCAGCACCCCGACCGCCAGGAGGTCCGGATGACGGTCGGCGTGCTGCGGGACGGCAGCCGCGACTCGGCGGTCCGGCTGCGGGAGAAGGACTCGCCGACGGAGGTCCTCACCGGCCCCGAGCTGGTCCCGGGCCTGGCGGAGGCCCTGAAGGCCACGTTCGCGGACTGACCGCCTCGCCCGCGCCCGGCACATGGCCCGCGCGCGGCTCCCGTACGGCACCGGGGGCGCCCCTCGTCTGGAAGGGCGCCCCCGGGCTTTTCAGGTCCTCTACGGAGCCTCAGCTCTTGGTGCTGCACTTCGGCAGGGCGCCGGTGTCCCCGGCGCGGATGTCCTTGAGTGCGCCGAGGGCGTCGTCGATCGTCTTGACCTTGACCAGGGTGAGCCCGCTCGGGGTGTCCTTGGCGGCCTCGGCGCAGTTGTCGGCCGGGGTCAGGAAGTACTGGGCACCCTTGCTGCGTGCCCCGATCGTCTTCAGCGAGATGCCGCCGATCGGACCGACCGTGCCGTCGTCGGTGATCGTGCCGGTGCCGGCGACGAACTTGCCGCCGGTGAGGTTGCCCGGGGTGAGCTTGTCGTAGATGCCGAGCGCGAACATGAGGCCGGCGCTCGGTCCGCCGACATCGGCGAGCTTGATGTCGATGTCGAACGGGAACGTGTGATCGGTCCCGGCGGAGATCCCGACGATGGCGCGCTTCTCGCCGCTGTCGCTGGAGGCGGTCGTGTTCAGGGTGACCTTCTCGGTCTTGGTGGCCGTCTTCTTCGCCTTCACGGCGGCCGCCTGCTCCTTGGCCGGTACGACCGTGAAGACGACGTCCTCGCCGGGCTTGTGCTTGGTCACCAGCGTGGCGACGTCGGTCGGCTGCTTGACCGCCGTACCGTCGACGGCCTTGATCACGTCACCGGCGTGCAGCTTGCCCTGGGCGGGCGAGCCCTTGAGGACCGTCGAGACGATGACCCAGGACTGCACCGGGACGCGCAGTTCCTTCAGGGCGGCTACCTTCGCGCTCTCCTGGGACTCGCTGAACTCCTCGGCGTTCTCCTGGGTGGACTGCTGTTCGGTCTTGCCGTCCGGGTAGAGCGTGTCGTGCGGCACGACCTTGTTGTCGTGGGAGAGCCATCCGAAGACGGCCTCCACGAGGTTCATCTTGTAGTCGGCGCTGGTGACCCGGACGGTCGTCATGTTCAGGTGCCCGGAGGTCGCGTAGGTCTTGTGACCGGAGATCTGCAGCACCGGCTCGCCGCCGTGGTCCCCGAGCGTGTTCACGGTCGGGCCGGGGGACATCTCCGAGTACGGCACGTTGATGAGCACTCCGGCGCACAGGAGCGCGATCAGCATCAGGGTGGAGGCGAGCATCGTCGCGGTGCGGCGTGGCATGCAAAGACAGTACGGGACGTGTCTGTCAGCGCACCGTCAGGGCCACCCGTCAGAGGCGTCTCAGCTGCCGGAGTGGGACCTCTCCATGGCCTCGCGGAACCGCGCGTACCCGTCGAGTTCCGGCCCGTCGCTCCGGGCACTCCTGGTCCGGCTGGCCCAGCTGCCCCACAGACCGGCAGCGACCGCGGCCACAAGCGGAATCAGCAACCAGACAAGCGCCCCCATGCCGACCTCCCAACCCCATGACCGTCCGCGACTGACTGATCAGCAGATTAATCATCCGCACTGACAACGCTCACGCGGGGGGTACGGTTACGCAACCGGAGGCCGGACAGGCGTTCTTCAGCAGGCTCCGACCCATTCCTCCGTCCCATCCGAGAACTTCTGGTGCTTCCAGATGGGCACCTCGTGCTTGATGTCGTCGATCAGCTTCCGACAGGCTTCGAAGGCGTCCCCGCGATGCGGACACGACACGCCGACGACCACGGCGAGATCACCCACCCGCAGGTCCCCCACCCGGTGCACCGCCGCCAGCGCCCGCACCGGATACTCGGCGACGACCTTCTCGGCGATCCGCCGCATCTCGCTCTCGGCACTGGGATGACACGAATAGCCGAGCGCGTGCACATCGGCGCCTCCGTCGTGGTTCCGCACGGTCCCCACGAACAGCGCGATGCCACCGGCCGCGTCGTCCCCCACGGCCGCGAAGACCTCGTCCACGGAGAGCGCGTCCTCCCGGATCCCGATCAGTTTGACGGGATCTTCGGCACCCAGCTCACCGGGATGATCGTTCACAGCAGCCATACCCCCATCGTGCCGTAAGCCCGGGACCATACGGAATACGCCCAACAACCGGCACACGCGCGTGCCCGTTTGGAGACTCCTACGACTCCCGGCTCGCGATCACCGGCTCCGGCCTGTGCCCACTGCCCGGCTCGGGGCCGCCGCCGGCCCGTGGTCAGATCCGTCGCCGGGCCTTGCGTGCCCGTCGTACCACGGCCGCCGCGCCCAGCAGTGCGACCGTCGCGCCCGCCGCGCCCGCGGCCGTCGCGTCCTTGCGGCCGAGCCGCCGCCCGACCACCGTGTGCCGTCCGGCCGCCTCCTCCAGCAGCTCGGCGAGGACCTCCTCGTTCGTCCACCCCGGCCGCCACCCGGCCTCGTGCAGCCGGCTTCCGCTCACCACCCACGGATACATCGTGTAGGCGAGATCCCCGGCGGGCGACGGTGTCAGCCCGATCCGGTGCAGCCGGGCCGCGGCGCCCAGCGCCACCGCCGACGGCAGCTCCATCCGCCGGATCCCGCTGAGCTCCTCGACCTCCTCCTGCTCCAGCCATCCGTCGCAGCCGACGGCGAGTTCCCCGTCGACCTGCTCCAGCACGGCGTACTCCAGCGCGCTGCACAGGTCCTCGACGTGACAGAACTGCCAGGCGGGCCGCGAGCCGGCCACGACAAGCAGCCGGGGCGACTCGAAATACCTGGTCAGCGCGGTGTCGGTGCCTCCGACGAGCACCGCGGGGCGCACGACGGTGACATTGAGCCCGGGGTGCGCGCGGGGCGCCCGGCGCGCGAGCCGCTCGATCTCCAGCAGGTCCCCCACGCCGGTGGCCTCCGCCGTGGCGCGCAACTCCGCGTCCTCGGACAGCGGCAGCTCGTTGTCCGGGAGCGCGCCGTAGACCATCGCGGAGGTGCACAGCACCACGCGGTGCACCCCGGCCGCGGCCGCCGCGGTCAGCACGGTCTGCGTCCCCCGCACGTTGTAGGCCGTACGGGCGGCGGGATCGGTCTCCAGGTCCAGGTCGAGCGCGAGATGCACCACCACGTCGGCCCCGCGGAGCTTGTCCGCGATGGCCGGATCCCGCACGTCGAGGATGTGCCACTGGGCGTCCGCGCACTCGCCGCGCCGCTCGTCGATGGCGATGACCTGTTTGATCCCCTCGGACGCGGCCAGCCGCTCGGTGAGCAGCGCGCCGACCCCGGTCGCGGCGCCGGTGACGGCGACGACGGGCCCGCGCAGGGCGGCAGGGGTTGACGGGTTTCGCGCTGCGCGAACCTGCGGATCTGGGGAACTCACCGGGCGTCTCCAGCGGTTGTCTTCAGTACGAGCGTGAGTGACGCGTACGTACCAGGTGGCATCCATCCTGCCGCAGGCCGACTGTCGGCGAAGCACCGAGGCCCGATCGGGTCGGGGTGTCTACGCTGGGTGGTGTTGTCGGGCAGCCGCGCCGCCGGAGAGAACCGGTGGCCTTACCAGCCGAGGATTCCCGTGAGTGACACCCCATTCGGTTTCGGCCTTCCGCCGGAGGAGCCGGACGACGGCGACGAGGGCAAGAAGAAGGACCAGCAGAGCGGTGGTGGGCAGGGACCGGCCAGTCCGTTCGGTTTCGGCACACCCGGGGCGGGCGGTTTCGGCAGCCCCGGCGCCGACAATCCGTTCGCTGCCATGTTCGGTTCGCTGAACCCCACCGACCTGGGCGCGGCCTTCCAGCAGCTGGGCCAGATGCTCTCCTACGAGGGCGGCCCGGTGAACTGGGACATGGCCAAGCAGATCGCCCGCCAGACGGTCTCCCAAGGCACCTCGGACGGCGTCAAGGACGCGAGCGTGGGCCCCTCCGACCGCACGGCGGTCGAGGAGGCGGTACGGCTGGCCGACCTGTGGCTGGACGACGCCACGTCGCTGCCGTCGGGTTCCGGCTCGGCCGTGGCGTGGTCGCGCGCGGAGTGGGTCGAGGCGACGCTGCCCGCCTGGCAGGAGCTGGTCGACCCGGTCGCCGAGCGGGTCGGCGCCGCGATGGGCGACGTCCTGCCGGAGGAGATGCAGGCCATGGCCGGCCCGCTGATCGGCATGATGCGCTCGATGGGCGGCGCCATGTTCGGCACGCAGATCGGGCAGGCCGTCGGCGTGCTCGCGGGCGAGGTCGTCGGCTCGACCGACATCGGCCTGCCGCTCGGCCCGATCGGCCGGGCCGCGCTGCTGCCGGTGAACGTCGAGGCGTTCGGCAAGGACCTGGGCGTGCCCAAGGAGGAGGTGCGGCTGTATCTCGCGCTGCGCGAGGCGGCCCACCAGCGCCTGTTCTCACATGTGCCGTGGCTGCGCTCGCACCTGTTCGGCGCGGTCGACGGGTACGCGCGCGGGATCAAGGTCGACACGGCCAAGCTGGAGGACGTGGTCGGCCAGTTCGACCCGCAGAACCCCGAGCAGCTTCAGGACGCGCTTCAGCAGGGCATGTTCCAGCCCGAGGACACGCCCGAGCAGAAGGCGGCCCTGGCCCGTCTGGAGACCGCGCTGGCCCTCGTCGAGGGCTGGGTCGACGCGGTGGTCCACGCGGCGGCGAAGCCGCGCCTGTCGTCCGCCGACGCGCTGCGCGAGACCCTGCGCCGCCGCCGCGCCACGGGCGGTCCCGCGGAGCAGACGTTCGCCACCCTGATCGGCCTGGAGCTGCGCCCGCGCCGGCTGCGTGACGCCTCCCGCCTGTGGGCCTCGCTCACCGACGCGCGTGGTGTCGACGGCCGGGACGCCCTGTGGGCGCACCCGGACATGCTGCCGACCGCGAGCGACCTGGACGACCCGGACGGCTTCGTCCACCGCGAGCAGCTGGACTTCTCCGAGCTGGACAAGATGCTCGGCGAGGCGGCCCAGAAGCCCGACCTGCACAAGAAGGACGACCAGGAAGACCAGGCAAAGGGCGACGACAGCGAGTGAACCTGTACGACGACGCGGTCCTCGTCCTCAAGGGGTACGAGGGCCAGGAAGAGCTGCGCCAGGCCTATCTGGACCATCTCGCGGCGCACCCCGACGGGATGTGGAAGGCGTGTCACGCGGGGCATGTCACGGCGAGCGCACTGGTCGTCGACCCCGAGCACGGCCGGGCGCTGCTGACCCTGCACCGGAAGCTGCGGATGTGGCTGCAGATGGGCGGCCACTGTGAGCCGGGCGACGCCACGCTGGCCGCGGCTGCCCTGCGGGAGGCGACCGAGGAGTCCGGGATCCCCGGGCTGACCCTGCTGCCGGGCGGCCCGGTGCGTCTGGACCGGCACCCGATCCCGGCGCCGTGTCACTGGCACTTCGACGTCCAGTACGCGGCCGTGGCCCCGCGGGGCGCCGCCCACGCGATCAGCGACGAGTCCCTGGACCTGCGCTGGTTCGCCTACGACGAGGTCGCGGAGGTCGCCGACGACTCGGTCGTACGACTGCTGGAGGGGGCCCGCGCGCGGCTCTGAAACCCCCGGCCTCGCCAAGACCCGTGTAAGGGGCGCTTGCCACAGCGTGCGCCCCTTACCTCGTGGCCGTCAGCTCCAGGCGTTGCCCTGGTTCATTCCGCGCGCTCCCTGCTGGCCCATCCCGAACTGGGCGGCGAGGCCCTGGCCGATCTGGGCGCCCTGCGGCGGGAGCAGTTCACTCGGCTGGACCAACGCGAAGCCACTTCCCATGAAGCTGAGCTCCCAGCCCTCACCGGTGGTGCCGCGACGCCGCCACACGCCCGAGGAATGCGTCTGGGCCTGCATCTGGACGCGCAGCCCGGTGGACCAGGCGACGATCGCGTCGGCGTCGCAGTTCACGTACTTGTCGGGCGTGACCTGCATCAGCAGCGGCGCGCCGGAGGTCATCAGGGCGACCTTGCCGTGACCGGTGATGTTGAGCTGGTACTTCCCGGAGCCGGAGATGCCGTAGAGGCTGTCCACGGCGACCACCTCGTAGTGCAGCGAGGAGTCCATGGCGAGGACGTAGCCGCTGTCCACGGTCAGTCCGTCCTGCTCGACGTCCATGACGTGGACGTGCTGGGCGAGGTTGGCGAAGTAGACCGTGCCCTGCCCGTGGCAGCGCATCAGGTCCAGGCCCTCGCCGGTGTACGCACGCGCGCGTGACTGCTGGTTGTTCGTGTACTCGGCGTCGAACTCGACGAGCCCCTGGTAGGCGACCATCGTGCCTTTGCGGGCGAGGACGTCGTCGTGGCCCTCCAGGACGACCCGCAGCATCTGCTTGTTCTGCAGGCTGTAGCGGTCCCGGACCTGGGAGTCGTTGTGCGCGAAAAGCGGGCTCTGCATGATTCTCTTGCTCCCCCTCAGCCCCGGAAACGAAGGCGGTCGGTGCTGTCCTCGCTGGGCTGGACGACGACGATGCCCTGCCCGGAGAAGGCCATCTGGTAGGCCTCGCCGCTGCCCCGGCCGATCAGGGACTGCGCCTTGAAGCTGCGCTTGCCCTTCACCTTGAGGTTCGGCGACCAGGCGACCAGCGCGTCCGGGTCGACGTACGTCTCGTCCTCGCCACCGCCGCAGTCGACGACGATCGGCTTGCCCCGGGAGGTCAGCGCGACCCAGCCCTGCCCGGAGATCTTGGTGTTCCACAGGCCCTGACCGGCGAACTTCGCGAGTCCCTTGACCCGCTCCACACCCCATGTCAGATGCGCGTCGAAGGCGAGCAGGTTGGTGGCGTTGACGGAGATGCCGTCGCCGTTGAGGTTGATGACGACGACGTCGGCGCCGTAGTCCGCGAGGTAGAGCAGTCCGTCACCGGTGCACTTCATCAGGGGCGCGCCCTCGCCGGTCATCCAGTCCCGGGCGATCTGGCGCACGGCCGGCGGGTTGGGCTCGTACTGGACGAAACCCTCGTAGGCGACCATCGACCCCACGCGCGCGAGGAGGTCGTTCCCGGTCTGCATGGCGACCTTCAGCATGTTGTTGCCGTGGTTCTCCATGCGGGCGGTGACGGGTGCGGGGGCGTAGCCCGCGAGCGGCTGGTTCATGACGGGCTCCCTCAGACCTCGTACGGCTGGACCACGATGAAGTTGCCGGGGGCGCCCCGGAACTGCAGGTTGACGCTCTCGCCGGTGTCGCCCGGGTAGGCGTTGCGGCGCATCCGGACCTGGCTGGAGACGATCACCTGGGAGGCCGCCGACCAGGCGACCACCGCGTTGCAGTCGGCGAACGTCGTCGGCGTCACGGGCAGCACGACGGGCGTGCCGTGCGTCTTGACGACGATCGTGCCGGTGCCCTGGAACTGCATCGTGAACAGCGCGCCGCCGGGGATGCCGTGGCCCTCGATGCGGCGGACCTCGTACTGGAGGCTCTCGTCGAAGGCGAGGACGCTCTCCGCGGAGACACAGATCGCGTCGCCCTGGAGCTCGATGGGGTGCAGATGGGCGGAGTTCTCGGCGAGGAACACCTGGCCGTGGCCGGTGCAGCGCATCAACTGCATCTCCTGGCCGGTGGCGTTGCCCACGATCCGGCCGGCGAACCCGGCGCCCTTGTAGCCGAAGTCGACCTTGCCCTGGTAAAGCACCATGCTGCCCTGCCGGGCCAGCACCGGCTGGCCGCCCATGCCCAGGTCGACCCGGACGAGCTTCTTGTTCTGCTGCGTCCAGCGCTGCCCGGTGGGCGTCTCCTTGAACTTCTCGAGCGCCGCGCCCACTCCGGCACCGCCCTGGGGAGCGCCCTGCGGGACTCCGTAGGTCTGCTGGCCGGGGACCTGCCCGAACGGCGGCTGCTGGCCGTAGCCCGGCGGAGGGGTCGGGGCCTGGGGTGCCTGGGGGTAGCCGGGCGGCGGGGGCGGGGCCTGCGGGGTCGCCGGGGGCCGGCCGTAGCCGGGCGGCATGGGCGCGCCCGGGGCGGGCGGCTGGCCGTAGGGCGCGGGCGCCGGGGACGGCGGCGGTACCGTGCCGGGGGCGGGCGGCGCCAGCGGGGCGATGACCGTGGGCGCGCCATGCACGTTCGAAACCGGCGCGGGGCCGGGTGCCGGGGGCGGGGTGAAGCCCTGGGGCGCGGGTGCCGGGGTGTACGGGGGCGCGGGAGCGGGGGTCGCCGGGGCGGGCGCCGGGCTCGGTGCGGGCGCGGCCGGGGCGGCGAACGCGGGCGGCGCGAATCCGGGCGCGGGTCCGCTCTGCGACGGCTGCGGCTCGGGCGCGGCGGGCGCCTCCTCCTCCATCACCTCGCCGCCGAAGTTCTTCAGCAGCGCATCCAGACCGCCGTCGAAGCCCTGACCGACGGCGGCGAAGCGCCACACGTCCTTCAGGTAGAAGTCGCCCAGCATCACGGCGCGTTCGGTGGAGAACTCGGAGCCGTCGAAGGAGTACCGGGCCACCTCCTCGCCGCCCGCGACGATCCGAATGTATCCGGGCGTGACCTGCGACATCTGCCCGGCGCCGTCGAGGGTCGCCGTGAACGCCAGCTTCTGGATCCGCGGCGGGACCCGGTCCAGCGTGACCCGGAAGGACTCCGTGTCACCCGCCTGCGCACCCAGCAGCTGGATGGACTCCTCGGGGGACTTCGGCTGGTTGAAGAAGACGAAGTACCGGTCGTCCGACAGCCGTTCGTCGGCGTCCAGGCCGAAGCAGCTGATGTCGAAGGACAGTCCGGGCCCGGCGATCTGCACACCTACGTACAGATCCGTGCCCGCCGTCAGGTCACTGATCCTGGCCTTGTGGCCGCGTTGGAATTCCCTGGCCATGCGCTACGACCGTCCCCCATCCCGAATGTGAGTGCGTCGCGCCAGGCTAACGGCTAACTCGGACAACGGAGGAAGTCGGTACAGACCCGGTACACAACCGGGCTCAACGGCCCCGAAAGGAGCGTCTGTGGGGCGTGTCACTCGTCCCGGACATCGGGCGCATGGGGCAGCCGGTCGGCGGCGACCACCCCTTCGAGGTAGCCCCTGGCCCGCTCGGTCCGCGGATACGCCTCCAGGAGCCGCCAGAAGTCGGGACCGTGCCCGGGCACCAGCAGATGCGCCAGTTCAT
The DNA here is from genome assembly GCF_053611365.1 of Streptomyces sp. NPDC054813. NCBI lineage: Bacteria > Bacillati > Actinomycetota > Actinomycetes > Kitasatosporales > Streptomycetaceae > Streptomyces > Streptomyces sp. NPDC054813. Next base: position 166,691 of record NZ_JBSHAF010000006.1, read on the forward strand.
GGCAGAGCACATAGTCGACGACGTACTCGGGCATGCCCTGGAGCCGGTGCGAGAGGCGGATGCTGCCCTCGGCGGGGGTGCAGGAGCCCCAGCGGGTGTTCTGGTTGGTGACCCATCGCACCGAGGCGGGGCGGGCCCGGCCGTCGAAGTACTGGGCCGACAGCCGCTCGGCGCGCTCGGCCAGTTCGGCGTCGCCCAGCACTCGCTTGCTCTCCTGGGCGGCGAGTTTGTTGAGCATGACGGTGACCCAGCGTTTCTCCTCCGCCTCGGACATCCGGGCGGGGATCAGTACGACGGTGCGATCGCCCTCGCGGTACGCGGAGACCGTCCGGCGGCGCCGGGCGCTTCTGCGAACCTCGATCGCGCTCACCCCCAAACCGCTGGGCGGCTGGCTCGTCATGCTGCGCTGTGGCTTTCCGGCGCGGTGCAGTGGGTCGGCGGGCACGCCCCGACGTTACCCGCTGCGCACGGGGGAAGTCCCGGGTCCGGGACGGTTCGATGCCGATCCCCCACCATGCGTTTGATTTGTACGACGAATACCCACCGCCTGTGGACAACTTTCGCCACCCGTCGAGCGGGCCGGGCATGCTGGCAGTCGTCGGGCGGAGCGTGACCGGCTCCACCGGCAGACGGGGATCTTCCGTGACCTACAGGGATTTTCCGCGACCTTTCGACAGCTACGGGGGACTGTCATGCATCCGCTGGTGAAGCCCGCGCTCCGGCGCGGCTGGCGTGATCTCAACACCGTGCAGTTCGGGATGACCCCGGCGCACGCGATGACACTCGGGCCGATGGACACGGCGACCGGCAGCTTCCTGGACCTGCTCAACGGCACCCGCGGACTCGCACTGCTGCGCGCCGAAGGGCGGCGCATGGACCTGCCGGACGGGCATGTCGACGCGCTGGTGGAGCGGCTGTCACGGGCCGGGCTCGTGGACGACGCGCGCGACGGCGGGCCGGCCGCGGCGGCGCTGCGCGCGAAGCAGGAGGTCCTGGACCGGCTCGGTCCCGATCTTGCCTCACTGTCCCTGATCACACCGGAGCCGGGCGGCGCGATCGGCCGGCTGGCGGCCCGGCGCGCCCTGCGGGTGCAGGTGCGGGGCGCGGGCCGGGTCGGTGTCACGCTGGCCGCGCTGCTGGCGGGCGCGGGTGTCGGCGAGGTCGACGTGCGGGACGTGGGCCGCGTCCGGCCGTGGGACGTGGCGCCGGGCGGGCTGCCCTCGGAGGCGGTCGGCGAGCGGCGGGACGAGGCCGCCCGCAGGGTCGTCCGCCGGGTCGCCCCGGACCGCCCGCCGCGCCGCCCGGACCCGGCCGAGGCAGAGCCCGGCCTCTCCCTGGTGATCATCGCTCCGCGTGACGACGTCCTGGTGCACGCCCCGGACGCGGGCGCCGCCGAGCCGCTCATGGCCTCCGGGACACCTCACCTCTACACGGGTGTCGTGGAGGGCACGGGCGTCGTCGGTCCGCTCGTCCTGCCCGGCGGGACCGGCTGCGCCCGCTGTCTGCACGAGCACCGCTCGGACCGGGACCCGGCCTGGCCACGCCTGATCGCCCAGTGGCGGTCCGGGCAGGCCCGCCGGGTGGGGGCCTGCGATCTGACGCTGGCGACGGCCGTGGCAGGACTGGCCGCCGCGCATGCCCTGGCCTTCCTCGACGGGGAGTCGCCGTCCGGCACCGGAGTGCGCTGGGAGGCGTCCGTGCCGGCTCTGCACTGGCATGCGCGGCCGGTCCGGCCGCATCCCGCATGCCCGTGCGGAGCAGCGGAGAAAGCTAAGGGGGGACACTCCTCAACCGATGGAGCTCCGCACGAGACAATGGTGGTGCAACGGCCGTCGGCGGAGCGACGAGAGCACGCGGACGCCGCGCGGCCGACTGGGACTTGGAGGGCGCATGTCTGATCTTCCCCGGAAGGCGGTCACCCGGACCGCCAAGCTCGCCGCGCTCCCGCTCGGCTTCGCCGGCCGGGCGACCTGGGGCCTGGGCAAGCGCATCGTGGGCGAGTCCGCGGAGATCGTCGGCCGCGAGCTGCAACAGCGCACGGCCGAGCAGCTTTTCAAGGTTCTCGGAGAGTTGAAAGGCGGGGCCATGAAGTTCGGGCAGGCCCTGTCCGTCTTCGAGTCCGCCCTCCCGGAGGAGATCGCCGGCCCCTACCGGGCGGCCCTCACCAGACTCCAGGACGCCGCACCGCCGATGCCGACCCGCACCATGCACGCGGTGCTCGCCGAGCGCCTGGGCGAGGACTGGCGGGAGCTGTTCCTGGAGTTCGAGGAGAAACCCGCGGCGGCCGCCTCGATCGGGCAGGTGCACCGGGCGGTGTGGCACGACGGCCGTGTGGTCGCGGTCAAGGTGCAGTATCCGGGAGCCGGCGAGGCCCTGCTGTCCGATCTCGGGCAACTGAGCCGTTTCGCCCGCCTGTTGGGTCCGCTGATCCCGGGCATGGACATCAAGCCCCTGATCGCTGAGCTGCGCGACCGGGTCTCCGAAGAGCTGGACTACGCCCTGGAGGCGCAGGCCCAGTCGGCACACGCGGAGGAGTTCGCGGACGACCCCGATGTGGTGGTCCCCGCGGTGGTGTACCAGTGCGAGCAGGTCCTGGTCACGGAGTGGATCGACGGAATACCGCTCTCCGAGATCATCTCGGAGGGCACGCAGGAGCAGCGTGACCGGGCCGGTCAGCTCCTGGCGCGGTTCCTGTTCTCGGGCCCGGCCCGCACCGGCCTGCTGCACGCCGACCCGCACCCGGGCAACTTCCGGCTGCTGCCCGGTGGGCCGGAGGACGAGGAGGAGTGGCTCCTGGGCGTGCTGGACTTCGGCACGGTCGACCGCCTCGCGGGCGGCCTGCCCGCCCCCATCGGCGACTCCCTGCGGATGACGCTGGACGGTGACGCCGAGGCGGTCTACGAGCTGCTGTGCGCCGAGGGGTTCGTCAAGGACTCCATAGAGCTGGACCCCGACGCCGTCCTGGACTATCTGCTGCCGATCATCGAACCGGCGCAGATCGACGAGTTCACCTTCACCCGCAACTGGATGCGCAGCCAGGCGGCCCGCATCGCCGACCCCCGCAACCCGGCCCACCAACTGGGCAAACAGCTCAACCTGCCGCCTGCCTACCTGCTGATACACCGGGTGACCCTGAGCACCATCGGCGTGCTGTGCCAGCTGGGCGCGACGGTCCGGCTGCGGGAGGAACTGGAGGCGTGGCTGCCCGGGTTCGTGCTCGAAGAGGCCGGAGAGGCAGAAGACCTTCCGGAGGTCGCGGAAGCCGTGGAAGTCGCGGAAGCCGCGGTGGCGGAGGCGGCCGTGGAGGCGCAGTAGGGGGGACGACAGGGCGGTGATCACCACCAGGACGAGTCGAGCCGGCCCTCGATCGCTCTGAGGTTCTCCCTGGAGCAGGTGTCGCAGTAGAACTGGCGGACGCCGTTCTCCATGGAGCAGGTCCAGGTGGCGGGCTGGGGGCCGTCGGCCGGGGTGCCGCAGCGGGCGCACACAGGAGGGTGGGGCTCCGCGGCGGAACCACCGTGATCACTGCCTCCGGAAAGACTCGTCACCCGGCGACGATAACGCCGCGGCCCGCGGATCCGCGGGCGCAACGCACCGCGGGGGCCGGTCCGTTCGGCCGGACCGGCCCCCGCGGGAAGCTTTCGTCTCCCTCAGCCGGGAGGCCACCGCTTCAGGTGTTCGGGATCACTGCATGACGGCCATGGCGAGCGCACGGCGGGCGCGCATCGAGGCGCGCTCGGCCCGGCGCTGCATCCGGCGAGCGGTCGCCAGGCGCACGGCCCGGCTCTCCTGCTCAGCCTCGTGCAGTCGCTCGTGCATATGCGCACGAGCCAGGGCTTCTGGAATGAGTTGCATCTCGCGGGTCCTGTTCTGACGCGAGCCGGTGGTCGTACCGGCGGGGGTGAAGTCTGGAATCGCGGAGCCGGTGGGCTCGCTGGTGGACGGCTTCATCGGGGCCTGCTTCTTGGGGTCGTGCGTGAGGGGGCGGTCGATCGTTCCTTGGATGTTCATGCCGAGACCGGGTTCTTGCGCGGGCGGCCACGCGGCCGCTTGCGGGCGACGACAACTCCCTGGACGAACAGCTCGCCACCCCAGACACCCCAGGGCTCACGCCGCTCCTTGGCACCGGCGAGGCAGGCCTCGATCAGCGGGCAGGTGCGGCAGAGGGACTTGGCGTACTCGACGTCCGCCGGCGACTCGGCGAAGAAGACCTCCGGGTCGTAGGAACGGCAGGGGACGGGCACGCCGAGGTTCTCGATGGCGTCGTCGAGCGCGGTGAGCGCAGTGAGCGGGATCAAGGTGGAGTCCTCCGTGGGGCCGGGCGGGGGGATCGTTTCGGAAGGCGGTACGGACGGGGCGTGCGCTTCGAGTTGCACGGCTGTTTTTCCTCGTCTGGTCGTGCCGGTCGGGTTGGACCGGTTGGCGGCTGGTACCGGGTTCTGCTCTTGTCCCGAGGCCCCTTCGCCCGTCTGTCCCTGTGATGGGGACAAACAGAAGGGCCGCGGATCCCGGATGGGGTTCCGCGGCCCTGAAGGCGCCGGCCTGATCGATTCAGGCTGGATCACTCCAGGGTTCTGGCCCACGGAAGGCCCACATCAGGTGGTGCTGCGTCGTCTGCTTCCGGCTTCCGGCACCGGCTGCCGTAAAGGCATAGGCCTGGGCCCCTGCCAGTACTGCTTCCAGTGCCTCAGTCGGTCGCTCATTGCGCTCACGGACAGGAAGACCCGCGAGAGAAACGGAGGACGCCGGACGCACGGCAGGAATGCCGGACACACCGGTGCCCAGGTTCGAGACGCCGAGCATGCACACGGAGACGGCCGAGAGATCGGTCATTTTGGCCGCGCTGATGTTGGTCTTGATGCTGATCACTGGACTCGCCTCCTCTCGGCGTCTAAGGGACTGGGATGAGCCAGTCCGCTCGGATATGCAAGTACAACACGGAACCGGGCCTTCGAGAAGGCCGCCGCTTCCGTGCCTAGAACCTATGGGGATTGCTGGGGCATGCGCAAACTATTTTTTCGACGAGTTGGCATCAGTCCCCCTCGACGGCTCCCCCTGGCTGCCGACCTGCGCAGATGGCCAGAACATCGGCGCCGTAACGGTTGAGCTTGCGCATGCCGACGCCGGGGATGCGGGCCAGCTCGCGGTCGTCGTCGGGCGCGCACTCCGCGATCGCCATCAGCGTCCTGTCGGTGAAGACGCAGAAGGCGGGCTGGCCGCTGAGCCGGGCCTGGTCCGCGCGCCACTCCCGCAGCCGCTCGTAGAGGCCCTCGTCCATGTCGGAGGGGCAGTTGTCGCAGCGCATCAGTTTCATCTCGCCGGCGTCGGTGAGGGTGCGCCCGCAGACCCGGCAGCGGGCGGGGGTGCGCTGGGTACGCCGGGGTGCGGCCACGGGGCCGCCGGTGAAACCGCGTTCGACGCCTCCAGGGCCTGCGCCGGAGCCACGGCCGACGGCGCCGGTGGAGCCGGGTCGCAGCCCGTCCAGGAAGTGGCTGGGCCGACGGTTCGGGCGGCCGCCGGGGGTACGGGAGAGGCACCAGGAGACATGGAGCCGCTCTCTGGCGCGGGTCACGCCGACATAGAGGAGACGGCGTTCCTCCTCGATCTGCTCGTCGGTCTTCGCATAGGTGATCGGCATCATCCCCTCGGCGACGCCGACCAGGAAGACGACGTCCCACTCCAGGCCCTTCGCCGAGTGCAGGGAGGCCAGGGTGACGCCCTGGACGGTCGGAGCGTGCTGGGCGCCCGCCCGCTCGTCGAGTTCCGTGACGAAGTCGGCGAGGGTGGCGGTGGGCCGGGCGGCGGCCACATCGTGCGCCAGGTTGACCAGGGCGGCCAGTGACTCCCAGCGCTCCCGGACCGCGCCGGAGCCGGCCGGCGGCTCGGTGGTCCAGCCCTCCCCGGAGAGGACCGCACGCACCTGGGAGGGCAGGTCGACGGTGTCGTCGAGCAGTGCGTCGTTGCCGCCGAAGCGGGCCGCGGCACGCAGGGCGACACCCGCCTTGCGCACCTCGGGCCGGTCGAAGAACCGCTCGGCGCCGCGCAACTGGTAGGGCACACCGGCGTCGGCGAGGGCCTGCTCGTAGATCTCGGACTGGGAGTTGGTGCGGAACAGAATGGCGATCTCGGCGGCCGGGACCCCGGCGTCGACGAGCTCACGGATACGGCGGGCGGCGCCCTCGGCCTCGGCGGGCTCGTCGGTGTACTCGGTGTAGACGGGCTCAGGTCCCGCGGGGCGCTGGGAGATCAGTTCCAGGCGGTGGTCGGCGGCGCGGCCGTGGGCCTGGGCCAGCAGGCCGTTGGCGAGGTGGACGACCTGGGGGGTGGAGCGGTAGTCGCGGACCAGCTTGACGACGGTGGCCCCGGGGTGACGGATGCGGAAGTCGAGCAGATGGTCGGGAGTTGCTCCTGTGAACGAGTAGATGGTCTGGCTGGCGTCGCCGACGACGCACAGGCTGTCGCGTTCGCCGAGCCACAGCTCCAGCAGACGCTGCTGGAGCGGACTGACGTCCTGGTACTCGTCGACGACGAAGTGCTGGTACTGGGCGCGGACCTGCTCGGCGATGTCGTGCCGGTCCTGCAGGACGGCGACGGTGAGCAGCAGGACGTCCTCGAAGTCGATGACCGCGCGATCGCGCTTGAGGTCCTCGTAGACCGAGTAGATCTGGGCGATCTCGGCCGGGTCACGGGGAGCCTCGCGGCCGGCCTTCACGGCGGCGGGCGGATAGTCGGCGGGGACGGTCTGGGTGACCTTGGACCACTCGATCTCGGCGGTGACGTCCCGCAGCTCGCCCCGGTCGAGGCGGATGTGGCAGGCGGCGGCCGCGTCGGCGACCAGCTGGATCTTGCGGTCGACGAGCCGGGGCAGCGAGCCACCGATCGCTTTCGGCCAGAAGAACTGGAGCTGGCGCAGCGCGGCCGAGTGGAAGGTGCGGGCCTGCACTCCCTGGGCGCCGAGCTGGCGCAGCCGTCCGCGCATCTCCCCGGCGGCACGGTTGGTGAAGGTCACGGCGAGCACGCTGGACGGCTGGAGAACGCCGGCCCGCACCCCGTAGGCGATCCGGTGGGTGATCGCCCGGGTCTTGCCCGTACCGGCTCCGGCCAGCACGCACACCGGCCCGTACAGGGCGGTCGCCACCTCGCGCTGCTCGGGGTCGAGCCCTTCGAGCACCGCGTCGGCAGAGTCCGGTACCTGCGGGAAGAGGGAGGAGTGCGTTGCTGCTGTCACACGGCCATGCTGCCAGGTCGCCGGAGACCGCTGTGCCGGTTGTCCACAGGCAGCCCCTCGCAGTCGTACTAATGCGACGGGCGTCACCCGGGACCGGTGCTGTGGGAATGGCGGACGGGCCGCGTACGTTCCTCTCCTGGACGAACTTCCCGACCTGCCGAAGGAGCGCGAGCGAGATGCAGGGCACTGTGACGATGTACAGCACCACGTGGTGCGGCTACTGCCGCCGGCTGAAGAGCCAGATGGACCGCGAGGGCATCGCGTACACCGAGATCAACATCGAGCTGGACCCGGAGTCGGCCGCGTTCGTCGAGAAGGCGAACGGCGGAAACCAGACGGTCCCGACGGTGCTCTTCGGCGACGGCTCCACGCTGACGAACCCCTCGCTGGCCCAGGTCAAGCAGAAGATCAGCGCGTAATCTTCCTCCGCCCTCTCCACACCGGCGCGTTCTTCGCACAAGGCGGTCCCTGATCCGGTTCAGGGGCCGCCTTCGCGCATGTCGCCCGGCTTGTCCCACACCAGGGTGTAGCGCCACAGCAGCCGGCGCCGGTAACGGCGTCCGGGGAGCAGGTGTGCGGTGGCCCGCCGGACCTCCTTCCAGTTCATGATCGGGTCCTCGACGGGCATATCGGACGGACCCTGCTTGCCGCCGTTCCTGCGCGCGGTCAGCAGCGCCGCGGGGACCCCGCAACCGCTGATCACCCGGTCCAGGAGGGTGCGGTTGTAGGCCATGCCGACGATGACCAGCCGGCCGCCGGGGGCGAGCAGCCCCACCAACCGTTCGATCGCGTCGTCGAAGGGGGCGTGGTGGATGACGGCGACCGCGCTGACGAAGTCGTAGCCTCCCTCGTCGAGGAGCGCGCCGTCGAGATAGTCACCCTCCAGGAAGGTGACGTTCTCCCTGTCGTCCCTCTTCTGCGCCAGCCGGATCATCTCCGGTGACCGGTCCACGCCGGTCACCGACTCCGCCCTGGCCGCGAGCTTGGCGGCCAGCAGGCCGTCACCGCAGCCGACGTCCAGGGCGGCACGGCAGCCGGGGGGCACGGCGTCCAGCACCACCGGGTGGTAGTGGACGTTGTGGTTCCAGTAGGTGTCGTGGGTGACGGTCATCAGCCGGGTCGCCGTCTCAGACGAAACTCCTCGTCGGCAGCGGCTTGCCGTACCACATCTCGATGAGGCGGGCCGCGATGGAGATCCCGTACGGCGGCAGGACGTCGCCGGAGTCGAAGGCGGCGCCCAGTTCGTCGCGGGAGAACCAGCGGGCTTCGTGGATCTCGTCGCCGTCGACGTTGATCTCGGTCGAGGTCGCGCGGGCCATGAAGCCGAGCATCAGGCTGGACGGGAACGGCCAGGGCTGGCTGGCGACGTACTCGACGGGGCCGACGGTGATCCCGGCCTCTTCGAAGACCTCGCGGCGCACCGCCTGCTCGATGGACTCGCCGGGCTCCACGAAGCCGGCGAGCGTGGAGAAGCGGCCCTCGGGCCAGTGCACCTGGCGACCGAGCAGGATGCGGTCGTCCTCGTCGGTGACGGCCATGATCACGGCGGGGTCGGTGCGCGGGTAGTGCTCGGCGCCGCAGGCGGGGCAGCGGCGGATGTGGCCGGCTGCGGCGATCACCGTGCGCTCGCCGCAGCGGGAGCAGAAGCGGTGGGTGCGCTGCCAGTTCTCCAGGCCGACCGCGTGCACCATCAGGCCCGCGTCACGCGGCGAGAGCAGCAGTCCGGCCTCGCGCAGGCCGGCCGGGCGCGCGGACTGGTCGATACGGCCGGGCAGGGCGTCCTTCTGGAGCGCGAAGTAGCTGACGCCGTCCTCGTCGGTGCCCAGGAAGTAGCGGTGCGCCTCGGTGAGGGGAGCCTCGAAGGAGGGGGTCATGACGAGTTCGGTACGGCCGTCGGGCGTCTCGTCGATGAGGACCTGGCCGCCGGAGACCACGAAGCAGCGGGTGTCGGGGTGGCTCCACGCCGCCGCGAGCCAGGCCTCGTCGAGCCGGTGGTGGGCAGCGCGGTCGATGCCGCTCGGGGCGGTGAGCGAGATGGGTCGGTCGGCGGTGTGGTCGGTCCAGGTGGTCACGGGTGCTTCCAACTCCCCCAGTGGAACGGATGTTTCAGCGGGCGGTTCAGCGGGACGAAGGGCGGGAGGAGACCGGGTCGGGCGGGGGCGGGACGGGCGGGGCGGCCCTTCCAGTGTGCCCCGCGCGCGGTGCCGCTCCGGACGGCGCGGACCGGTCAGGGGGCATGGCGCCAGTTCTCGGCCAGGTCACCCCACAGGTAGGCGCTGGTCTCGACGCCCTTGAGGAGAAGGTCCAGCTCAACCTTCTCGTTCGGGGCGTGCCAGCCGTCGGAGGGGACGGAGATGCCCAGGAAGAGAACGGGTGCGCCGAGGACGTCCTGGAGGTCCGCGGCCGGCCCTGAGCCACCCGAACGTGTGAACCGGACCGGTCCCTCGAAGGCGCGGCCCATGGCTCGGACCAGCGACTGGAGGCCCGGGTGGTCGAGCGGGGTCAGACAGGGGCGGGTGGCCGGCAGGAAGGTGATCTCGGCACGGATGCCGGCGGGGATCCGCTCGGTGGCCCAGGCGCGGACCGCCTTCTCGATGTGGTCGGGCTCCTGCCCGGCGACCAGCCGGAACGACAGCTTGACCATGGCCGAGGACGGGACGATCGTCTTGCTGCCCGGGCCCTGGTAGCCGCCGCCGATGCCGTTGACCTCGGCGGTGGGACGGGCCCAGATGCGCTCCAGGGTGGTGTGCCCGGCCTCGCCCTCGGTGGCGTGCGAATGCGCTTCGCGCAGCCAGCCCTCCTCGTCGAACGGCAGCTCGGCCCAGAGCCGGCGCTCGTGTTCGCCGAGTTCCACGATGCCGTCGTAGAAGCCGGGGATCGCCACGCGCGCGTGCTCGTCGTGCAGCGCGGCGACCAGGCGGGCCACGACGGTGGCCGGGTTGGGGACGGCGCCGCCGAAGGCTCCGGAGTGGATGTCCTGGTCGGGGCCGTGCAGGACGATCCCGCACTCGACGAGGCCGCGCATGCCCGTGCACACCGTGGGGGTGTCCTCGGACCACATGCCGGTGTCGGAGACGATCACGGTGTCCGCGGCGAGCCGGTCCGCGTGTTCCTCGACGAGGGCCCGGAAGTGCGGGGAGCCGGACTCCTCCTCGCCCTCGATCAGCAGCTTCAGGTTGACGGCGGGTGCGGTGCGGCCGGTGGCGGCGAGGTGGGCGCGGACGCCGAGTGTGTGGAAGAACACCTGGCCCTTGTCGTCGGCCGCCCCGCGCGCGTAGAGGCGGTTCTCCCGGACGACCGGCTCGAAGGGGTCGCTGTCCCAGCCGTCCGAACGGGCTGCGGGCTGTACGTCGTGGTGGCCGTAGACGAGGACCGTGGGCGCCTCGGGGTCGCCTGCGGGCCATTCGGCGAAGACGGCCGGGGCGCCCGGTGTCTCCCAGACCTCGGCGGTCGGGAAGCCGGTCTCCTTGAGTTCGGCGGCGAGCCAGTCGGCACTGCGGCGGACATCGGCGGCGTGTTCGGGCTGGGCCGACACGGAGGGGATGCGCAGCCACTCGGCGAGGTCGTCGAGGAAGGCGGCACGGTGCTGCTCGATGTACGTACGGACAGCGCTGTCCGGGGTCTGGCTCATGGTCACGAGCCTATCGGCCCGCGCCGACATCCTCGGCGGGCGGTTCGTCACACTCAGCTTGCCCGATGATCAGTCTTTCCAGGGCGGGCCGGTCCGGCAGACCCTCCGGTCGCTCGACCTCACCGGTGCGGACGTGGACGAACGCGGCGGTGACCGACTCGGGCGGCACGCCCTGCTGCTCCGCCCAGCCGATCCGGTAGATCGCGAGCTGGAGCGGGTCGGCGGGCCGGGTGCGGCTGGTCTTCCAGTCGACGATCTCGTACGTCGCCCCGTCGCCGTGCCCGGTCCGGTAGACGGCGTCGATACGGCCCCGTACGACCCGCCCGGCGAGGGCGAGCTGGAAGGGGGCCTCCACGCGATAGGGCGTGCGGTGGGCGTACTCGGTGCGTTCGAAGGCCTCCTTGAGGACTTCGAGGTCGCGCTCGTCGGCGATCTCGGCGTCGCTTCCCGGCAGCTCGTCGGGCTCCAGCAAGGGCAGGGTGAGCTCTTCGAAACGCGCCTCGACCCAGGCGTGGAAGCGGGTGCCCCGGCGTGCGGCCGGTTGTGGAGGGCGTGGCATGGGGCGCGCGAGTTCCTGCGCGAGCCCGTCCGGGTCCTCGGCCAGCCGCATCAGCTGGGTGGCGGAGAGCGCGGCCGGCAGGGGCACGTCGGTGACGCTCCGGCGGGCGCGCAGCAGCTCGCCGGTGAGGGCGTCGAGGTCGCGGTCCCAGGACGCGATGGCGCGGGCCTCCTCGGGGGTGAGGAGGGTGCGCTCCGGGGCGCGCGCGTGCTCCGACTCGGCCACGCGCGCGTGCTCGGACTCCGCCACCCGTGCGTGCCCGGGTTCCGGGCCACGTGCGTGCCCGGGTGCCGGTCGGCGTGCGTGCTCCGGCGGGCGCTCGGCGGGCGTCGCCTGGTGCGGGACCGTGGGGCGGTCGGCGCTCAGGGATTCCCAGTCGGCGGAGTCCTCGTCCGGGAAGCCGTCCTCGTAGGGGTCGGGCTCGTCGTCGTCGGGTGGCGGGGGCCACTCCGGGTCCTCGTGGGTGGCGGGGTCGTGACCGGCCGCCGGGTGGCCGTCCTCCCCTGCCGTGAGCGTGTCCAGGTGGGCGAGGACGGTCTCGGCGGCCGCGCGGCGGCGGGCCAGGGCGGCCTCGTCGAGAGGCAGCGGCCACACCTGGTCGGCGCCGGCCGTGTGCAGGGCCGGGTTCTCCTCGTCCTCCTCCGGTTCGTCGGCCCAGGCCTCGATCTCGCCGTGTCCGGTGGCGCAGTGGTCGTACAGGGCCTGGAGGAAGTCGGAGGGGCCGCGCGGTCTCTTCTGGCTGGGGCCCCACCAGTGGCCGGAGCCCAAGAGCAGGGAGCGGGGGCGGGTGAACGTGACGTAGCCGAGGCGGAGCTCCTCGGTGTGCTGGTGGTCCTTCATGGCCTCGTGGAAGGCCTTCATGCCCCGCGAGTCCCAGGCCTCGACGTCCGGCAGGGTGTCGGTGTCGCCGCGCAGGGCGTGCGGGAGCACCTTGGCCTGGGCGGTCCACTTCTCGCGGCCCTGGCCGCTCGGGAAGGTGCCCTTGACCAGGCCGGGGACGACGACGACATCCCACTCCAGGCCCTTGGACCTGTGCGCGGTCAGCACCTTGACGGTGTTCTCGCCGCCGGGCAGGGCGTTGTCGAGGCCCTTCTCGTACTGGGCGGCGGTGCGCAGGAAACCGAGGAAGGCGAGCAGGGTCGCCTCCTGGTCGCCGGCCGCGAAGGAGGCGGCGACGTCCAGGAAGTTGGACAGCGTCTCGCGGCGGCGGGCGGCCAGCGCGTGCGGGGAGGCGGACAGCTCCACCTCCAGGCCGGTGACCGCGAGGACGCGGTGCAGGACGTCCATCAGCGGGTCGGACAGGGAGCGGCGCAGCTCGCGCAGTTCGGTGGCCAGGCGGGCGAAGCGCACCCGCGCGTCCGGCGAGAACGGCAGGCCGTCGTCCTGGCGCTCGGTGTCGAGCGGCAGTTCCAGGAAGGTGTCCAGGGCGTCCGCGAGCGATATCACCTCGGCCGGGTCGACCCCCTCGACGGCCTCGGCGAGCCTGCGGTCCGGGTCGTCGGCGTCGCCCACGCGCGCGTGGGACACCAGCAGCCGGGCGCGGCGGCCCAGGAGGGCGAGGTCGCGGGGGCCGATGCGCCAGCGCGGGCCGGTCAGCAGCCGGACCAGGGAGGCGTTGGCGCCCGGGTCCTGGAGTACCTCGCAGACGGCGACGAGGTCGGCGATCTCCGGCAGGTGCAGCAGTCCGGAGAGACCGACCACCTCGACGGGGACGTCACGGGCGACGAGGGCGCCCTGGATCTCCGCGAAGTCGGTCGCCGTGCGGCACAGGACCGCGATCTCGCCGGGTGCCGTGCCGGTGCGGACGAGGTGGGCGACGGAGTCGGCGATCCAGTCCATCTCGTCGGCGTGGGTGCGCAGCAGGGCGCAGCGGACCGTGCCGTCGAGTTCGGCGCCCGGGGCCGGGCGCAGGGCCGCCACGCCCGCGTGCATGGCGCGCAGCGGCTCGGCGAGGCCGTTGGCGAGGTCGAGGAGGCGGCCGCCGCTGCGGCGGTTCTCGCTGAGCGCCTGGCGGGTGGCGGGGCTGCCGTCGGCGTGCGCGAAGTGCTCGGGGAAGTCGTCCAGGTTGGCGACGGAGGCGCCGCGCCAGCCGTAGATGGCCTGGCAGGGGTCGCCGACGGCGGTCACGGGGTGGCCGGTGCCGCCGCCGAACAGGCCCGCCAGGAGCACGCGCTGGGCCACCGAGGTGTCCTGGTACTCGTCGAGGAGTACGACCCGGAACTCGTCGCGCAGCAGCCGGCCCACCTCGGGGATGCGGGCCAGCGCGGCGGACAGCGCGATCTGGTCGCCGAAGTCGAGCAGGTCCCGCTCGCGCTTGGCGGACCGGTAGCGCAGGACGAGTTCGGCCAGTTCGCGGCGGGCGGCGGCCGTCTCGGGGACCTTGCGCAGGTCGGCGTTGCCGAGCTTGGCGCCCGCCAGCGTGTTCAGCAGTCCGGCGTCCCAGGCCCGCAGGTCCTCGGGGCGTACGAGGTGCTCGGCGAGTTCGGAGTCGAGGGTGAGCAGGTCGCCGACCAGGTCGGCGAAGGAGCGGGTGAGGGCCGGGTAGGGACCGGGTGCCTCGCGCAGCACCCGGGCGGCGAGCTGGAAGCGGGTGGCGTCGGCAAGCAGCCGGGAGGCCGGCTCCAGGCCGATGCGCAGGCCGTGGTCGGTCAGCAGCCGGCCCGCGAAGGCGTGGTAGGTCGAGATGACCGGCTCGCCGGGCGGGTTGTCCGGGTCCGACCAGTAGGGGGCAGCGCGAAGCGCTGTCGTTGAGGGGTGGTGGCCGGGCGACGGGAGGGCCTCGGGGTCGGTGACGCCCGCCCTGACGAGTGCCTTGCGGACGCGTTCGGCGAGTTCGCCGGCCGCCTTGTTGGTGAAGGTCAGCCCGAGGACCTGCTCCGGGGCCACCTGTCCGGTGCCGACCAGCCAGACCACGCGGGCCGCCATCACCGTCGTCTTGCCCGACCCGGCTCCGGCCACGATCACCTGCGGGGCGGGCGGCGCGGTGATGCAGGCCGTCTGCTCCGGGGTGAACGGGATGCCGAGGAGCTCTTTGAGCTGCTCGGGGTCGGTGATGCGGGCGGGCATGCCGTCGAGGCTAGCGGTGACCACTGACAACCGTGGGACGGGCGTCGTACGTCACTCGACCACGTGACGCCCCTCGGGCCGCGCGCTGCACGACGCCCGGAAGGCGCAGTGCGTGCAGTGCTGGCCGGTGGTCGGCGTGAACCGTTCGTCGAGGACCTTGCCGGCCGCGGTGGCCAGCAGGTCGCCGACCCACTCCCCCTCCAGCGGCTCCTGGGCCTGCACCTTGGGCAGGGTCTCGCCGCCGTCGCGCCGGGTGGCGCCCTGCCGGAGGTGGACCAGTTCGGCGCCGCCGGGCTCGGGGCGTACGCCGTCGAAGGCCTCGTCCACGGCGCCCTCGCGGACCGCGAGCTGGTAGACGGCGAGCTGCGGATGCCGGGCCACCTCGGCGGCGCTCGGGGCCTGCTTGCCGGTCTTGAAGTCGACGACGTAGGCCCGGCCCTCGCCGTCCGTCTCCACGCGGTCCATCTGGCCGCGGATGCGCACCTCGTAGTCGCCCGCTTCGAGGCTGACGTCGAAGTCCTGCTCGCTGGCCACGGGGGTGCGTGCGGTGCGGTCCAGGACGTGCCACTTCAGGAAGCGTTCGAGCGCCACGCGCGCGTTGTCCTTCTCCTGGGCCGACTTCCAGGGGGCGTCGAAGGCGAGCGCGTTCCACACCGACTCCAGGCGCTCCATGAGGACGGCAAGGTCGGCGGGGGTGCGTCCGGAGGCGACCTCGTCGGCCAGGACGTGCACGACGTTGCCGAAGCCCTGGGCGGTGGTGGCGGGCGCGTCGGCCTTGACCTCGCGGCCCAGGAACCACTGCAGGCTGCAGGTGTTGGCGAGCTGGTCGAGGGCGCTGCCGGAGAGCACGACGGGCTGGTCGCGGTCGCGCAGCGGCACCTTGCTCTCGGTCGGCTCGAACATGCCCCACCAGCGGTAGGGGTGGGCGGAGGGCACCAGGGGGCGGCCGTCCTCGTCGGCGAGCGCGGCCAGCCGGGCCAGCCGCCGGGCGGCGGCCTCCCGCAGCGTGTCGGACGCGCGCGGGTCGACCGTGGTCGCGCGCAGTTCGGCGACCAGGGCGGCCACGGAGAGCGGGCGGCGGGGCCGTCCGGTGACGTCCTGGGGTTCGGCGCCTAGCTCGGTGAGGAACCGGGAGGGCTGGTCGCCGTCGTCCGCGGGGGCCTTCACGGCGGTGACGACGAGGCGTTCACGCGCGCGCGTGGCGGCGACGTAGAACAGGCGGCGCTCCTCGGCGAGGAGCGCGCCCGGGGTGAGCGGTTCGGCCAGGCCGTCGCGGCCGATCCGGTCGGCCTCCAGCAGCGAGCCGCGGCGGCGCAGGTCGGGCCACAGGCCCTCCTGGACGCCGGCGACGACGACCAGGCGCCACTCCAGGCCCTTGGAGCGGTGCGCGGTCAGCAGGCGGACGGCGTCGGGGCGTACCGCGCGCCCGGCGAGGGTGTCGGCGGCGATGTCCTCGGCCTCGATCTCCGCCAGGAAGTTCAGCGCGCCCCGGCCGCCGCTGCGCTCCTCCGCGCGGGCGGCGGTGGCGAACAGCGCGCACACGGCGTCCAGGTCACGGTCGGCGTTGCGGCCGGCCGCGCCGCCGCGCCGCGCGGCGCGCTCCAGGCGCGAGGGCCAGGGTGTGCCGTTCCACAGGTCCCACAGCGCCTCCTCGGCCGTACCGCCGCCCGCCAGGTGCTCCCGGGCCCTCCGGAGCAGTGCGCCGAGCCGCTGCGCCCCGCGCGCGTACCCGGGGTCGTGGACGGCCAGGCGCTCGGGTTCGGCGAGGGCCCGCGCGAGCAGGTCGTCCGAGGGCGGCGGCAGCGCGTTGCCGGCCGCCCTTTCCTCGTCGCGCAGGGCGCGGCCGAGGCGGCGCAGGTCGGCCGCGTCCATGCCGGCGAGAGGTGAGGAGAGCAGGGTGAGCGCGGTCTCGGTGCCCAGCCAGCAAGGGCCTGCGGCGGCGGCTGCGGCGGCGGCGGTGCCCTCGTCCCCGCCGGGGCTCGCCTCGGCGGTGCCCGCACCCGGATGTGCCGCTTCCGCCTCCGCCACCGCCCTGAGCGCCGTCAGCAGGGGTGCCACCGCCGGTTCGTGGCGCAGTGGCACGTCGTCGCCGTCGATGTCCAGGGGTACGCCGGCCGCGGTGAGGGCGCGGCGGACCGTCGGGATGGTGCTGGACCCGGCGCGCACCAGGACGGCCATGTCGCTCCAGCGCACGCCGTCCTCCAGGTGCGCGCGCCGCAGGATGTCGGCGATGTTGTCCAGCTCGGTGCCGGGCGTCGGGTACGTGTAGACCTCGACGGTGCCGCCGTCCCGCACGGCGGCCAGTTCGCGGTGGGCGCGCACCTTGGCGGCGGGCAGCCTGGTCAGCGGCATCCGCTGGGTCAGCAGGCGGGTGGCGGCCAGCAGGGCGGCGCCGGAGCGGCGGGAGGTGCGCAGTACCTCCACCGGGGCGGGACGGCCGTCCCCGCGCGCGAATGCGGACGGGAAGTCCAGGATGCCGTTCACGTCGGCGCCCCGGAACGTGTAGATCGACTGGTCCGGGTCGCCGAACGCGACCAGCGTGCGGCCGCCGCCGGCCAGGGCGTGCAGCAGCCGCACCTGGGCGGGGTCGGTGTCCTGGTACTCGTCGACGTACACGGCGTCGTAGCGGCCGGCCAGGTCCAGGGCGACCTCGGGGCGCTGGGTGAGCAGCACCGCGCGGTGCACGAGTTCGGCGTAGTCGAGGACGCCCTGGAGGTCGAGGACGTCGAGGTACTCGGCGAGGAAGGCGGCCGCGGCCCGCCAGTCGGGGCGGCCGATACGGCGGGCGAAGGCGTCCAGGGCGGTGGGGTCGAGGCCCAGTTCGCGGCTGCGGGCGAGCACCGCGCGAACCTCGTCCGCGAAACCCCGGGTGGTCAGGCAGGCGCGCAGTTCGTCGGGCCAGCGCACCGGGTCGAGCCCGAGCCGCTCCAGCTCGGCCTGGCCGGCCAGCAGCTCCCGGACGGTGACGTCCTGCTCGGGGCCGGAGAGCAGGCGCAGCGGGTCGACGAACAGGCCGCTGTCCTGGTGGGCGCGGATCAGGGCGTAGCAGTACGAGTGGAAGGTGGTCGCCCGGGGCGCGCGGGCCGCGCCGACGCGCAGGGCCATGCGGTCGCGCAGTTCGACGGCGGCCTTGCGGCTGAACGTCAGCACCAGGATCCGGTCGGGGTCCCCGCCGCGGGCGATCCGCGCGGCCACCGACTCCACGAGGGTGGTGGTCTTCCCGGTGCCGGGACCCGCGAGGACGAGCAGCGGGCCGGCCGCGTGGTCAACCACGGCGCGCTGTGCGGCGTCCAGACGAGGGGGATCCGTGTCCGCCGGCGGGGTCCGCACCAGTCGGTAAGCGCCACGGGCCCCCTGCCGCACCTGGAGGTGCGACAGGCGCCTGGTGGAGGAAGAGGAGCTCACGTGGTTCGCCGGTCCTGGTGGGTGTGCTGGTTGGCTCGCGGTCGCGCGGGCAGTGCGGTGGCCGTGGGGTGAGCGGGACCCGCGCAGCCGACGCTACGCCGACGAACCGGACGGAAGGAGAGCTTCCGCTTCTTCCCGTCCGCCTCGGGCGGCACTCGTGGCACGCGCGCCCCACATCCCACGAACGTACGTCATGCCACGGATGTCCCCGGTGTCCCTCGAACGAGCCACTGGTTCCCCCCGAGGGCCTCGGATGGCGGAAGCTGTCAGGTGTGAGCCCCCGAGTCCGCGTCGCCGTCCCACCGCGCCCGCTTCATGTCGAGCCGCGGCAGATGGCCCTCCGCGGCCCTGTTCGCCTCCTTCAGCGCGGTGCCCTCCGCGCGGTAGTGGTCCAGGGCGCTCAGCTCGTGCCCCGGCAGCAGCACCCCGTCGGCGCGCACCACCCGCCACCAGGGGACGGAGCCGCCGTAGAGGGACATCACCCGTCCCACCTGGCGCGGTCCTCCCTCCTCCAGCCACTCCGCGACGTCGCCGTACGTCATCACGCGCCCGGGCGGGATCCGCTCGGCGACCTCCAGGACCCGCTCGGCGTACTCGGGCAGTTCGTCCGCGTACCCCTCTCGGGTGCCCTCGGGAAGTCTCTGCTCGCTCATTCGCCCCATCCTGCCGCACCCCACCGACAACCCGCGCGGTCCGCGTCCGGTCTCCGCCTCGCCCTCGGGCGGCGCTTGGGGCAGACTGTGCGCCCCCGCATCTGCACCCTGATGCCCTCGTGTGTCGGTGGGGCATGCCACCATCGTGCGGGCGGTGACTGGTGATACGAGATCAAGAAGAGACGACCGAACAGCAGGGCATGCACCCCGACGGAGCGGCGGGCACCTCTGACGCCGCCGCACGCCCGGAAGCGGCCGAATCCGGCACCGTACCTTCGGAATCCGCGCGCGCGGAGGTCGTGGAGCCGGACGCCGGACACCCGCCCCCCACCGTCGGACCCGACGCCGCCCCCGACGCCTCCGAGGCGGAACACGTGCCGGACGAGATCCACACGGACGAGGTGGAGGGCGACGAACCGCTGCTCCCCGCGCGCGTGCACCGCCCCTCCGACCTCATGCGCCTTTTGGTCGGCGTGCTCGCCGTCGCCGTGCTGCTCGGCATCGCCGCGTTCGCGCACGGCACCACCTCCGGGCTCGAACAGGACATCAACAAGGGCACCGGGCAGGCCCCCGACCTGCTGATCAAGATCGCGGGGCTGGCCTCCAGCATCGCGATCCTGCTGGTGCCGGTCGCGTTCGCCATCGAGCGGCTGATCAAGCGGGACGGGCTGCGCATCGCCGACGGCGTGCTCGCGGCCGTCCTCGCCCATGGTGTGACCCTCGCCACCGACCTGTGGGTGGCCCGGGCCGCCCCGGACTCGATCCAGGAGGCGCTCACCCAGCCCTCCCCCGGTGACATCCACGCCCTCACCGACCCGGTGCACGGCTATCTCGCGCCCGTCATCGCCTATATGACGGCCGTCGGCATGTCCCGGCGGCCGAGATGGCGTGCGGTCCTGTGGATCGTGCTGATGCTCGACGCGTTCTCCATGCTTGTCACCGGCTACACGACACCGTTCTCGATCATCCTCACGGTGCTGATCGGCTGGACCGTCGCCTACGGCACGCTCTACGCGGTCGGCTCCCCCAACGTCCGCCCCACCGGCCGGACCCTGCTGGCGGGGCTGCGGCACGTCGGCTTCCACCCGGTCGGCGCGGCCCGCGAGGAGGCCCTGGACAGCGAGAACGGCGACCGGGGCCGGCGCTACTTCGTCACCCTGGAGGACGGCCCGCCGCTGGACGTCACGGTCGTGGACCGGGAACAGCAGGCCCAGGGCTTCTTCTACCGCGCGTGGCGCAACCTGACGCTGCGCGGCTTCGCCACCCGCTCCAGCCTCCAGTCGCTGCGCCAGGCCCTGGAGCAGGAGGCGCTGCTGGCGTACGCGGCGATCGCGGCCGGCGCCAACGCGCCCAAGCTGATCGCCACCTCCGAGCTCGGCCCGGACGCCGTGATGCTCGTCTACGAGCACACCGGCGGCCGCACCCTCGACTCGCTGGCCGACGAGGAGATCACCGACGAACTGCTGCACCACACCTGGCACCAGGTACAGGCGCTGCAGTCGCGCCGGATCGCGCACCGCAGACTCGCGGGTGACGCCATCGTGGTGGATCGTTCCGGCCAGGTGATCCTCACGGATCTGCGCGGCGGTGAGATCGCGGCCGGCGAACTGCTGCTGCGCATGGACGTCGCCCAGCTGGTCACCACGCTCGGCCTGCGGGTCGGCGCCGAGCGGGCGGTGGCCTCGGCGGTGGGTGTCCTCGGGCCCGACGCCGTCGCCGACTGTCTGCCGATGCTCCAGCCGATCGCGCTCACCCGCTCCACGCGCGCGACGCTGCGAAGACTGGCCAGAGAGCGCGCCCAGCGCGAACGCGACGCGGTCCTGGAGGCGTCCCGGCAGGCCAAGCAGGCCCGCGCGGAGGAGGCCGAGAAGCCCGACAAGAAGACGGTGCGCGCCGAGCAGCGGGCCGAGAAGCGGGCCCTGGACGACGCGCTGGAAGAGGCCCGCGAGGAGGACCTGCTCACCCAGATCCGGCACCAGGTGCTGAAGATCAGGCCGCAGGCGCCCGTCGAGCCGGCCCGCCTGGAGCGGGTGCGGCCGCGCACGCTGATCAGCCTCATCGCCGGCGCGATCGGCGCGTACTACCTGCTGACCCAGCTCACCCACATCGAGTTCGGCCCCCTGGTCGCGAACGCCCAGTGGGGCTGGGTGATCGCCGCGGTGCTGTTCTCGGCGGTCAGCTATGTCGCCGCCGCGATGGCGCTGCTCGGATTCGTGCCCGAGCGGGTGCCGTTCGTGCGGACCGTGGCGGCGCAGGTCGCCGGGTCGTTCGTGAAGATCGTGGCGCCCGCGGCGGTCGGCGGTGTCGCCCTCAACACACGCTTCCTGCAGCGCGCCGGTGTGCGCCCCGGCCTCGCGGTGGCGAGCGTCGGCGCCTCGCAGCTGTTCGGGCTCGGCTGTCACATCCTGATGCTGCTCTCCTTCGGCTATCTGACCGGCACCGAGAAGACCCCGTCGCTGTCGCCGTCCCGCACCGTCATCGCGGGCCTGCTGACCGTAGCCGTCCTGGTCCTCGTGGTGACCTCGGTGCCGTTCCTGCGGAAATTCGTCTCCACGCGCGTGCGGTCGCTGTTCGCGGGCGTCGTACCTCGCATGCTGGACGTGCTGCAGCGGCCGCAGAAGCTCGTCACCGGCATCGGCGGCATGCTGCTGCTCACCGCCTGCTTCGTGATGTGCCTGGACGCCTCCATCCGTGCGTTCGGCAACGAGGGCACCTCGCTCAGCATCGCCAGCGTCGCCGTCGTCTTCCTCGCCGGAAACGCGCTCGGCTCCGCGGCGCCGACCCCGGGCGGAGTCGGCGCGGTCGAGGCGACCCTGACCGTCGGCCTCATCGCCGTCGGCCTGCCCAAGGAAGTCGCGGCCCCCGCCGTCCTGCTGTACCGGCTGCTGACCCTGTGGCTGCCGGTCCTGCCCGGCTGGCTGGCCTTCAACCACCTGTCCCGCAAGGGAGCGCTCTAGCCACGGCGACGGCGCCGGGGGCACGAGACGCTCCGGCGGGTACGGGATGCGCCACGGGCGTACCGGGGTCGTACCTCGTACGGCTCGCGCCCCGCGCGCGTGGGCGCGTGCGACCCCAGGATGGGACCATGCCGAACCCCTTCCGGATCCGTGTCGCCGCCCTGGCCACCGCCCTGGTGCTGTCCTCCCTGCTGACCGGGTGCAGCGACGGTGCCAAGGACGGGGATCTGGCGGCACAGAAGCTGGACTGGAAGGCCTGCCCGGCTCCCGACGAGGCCGAGGGCGGTGGCGACACCCCCTCGCCGCTGCCCGGTGGCGGTGCCTGGCAGTGCGCGACCATGAAGGCGCCGCTGGACTGGTCGAAGCCGAAGGGCGCCACCATCGGTCTCGCGCTGATCCGTGCCAAGGCCAGCGGTGACGCGAGCAAGCGGATCGGCTCCCTGATCTTCAACTTCGGCGGGCCCGGCGGCAGCGGCGTCACCACGCTCCCCGCGTTCGGCGAGGACTACGCGGCCCTGCGCACCCGCTACGACCTCGTCAGCTTCGACCCGCGCGGAGTCGGCCGCAGCGACCCCGTCGAGTGCGAGAACGACGAACAGCTCGACAACTACTTCCAGGAGGACGCGACACCCGAGACCAGCGCCGAGCGCACCCAGCTGATCAACCGCACCAAGCAGTTCAACGCCGCCTGCGAGAAGAACTCCAAGACGATCCTGCCGCATGTACGCACCACCGACGCGGCCCGCGACATGGACCTCATGCGCCAGGTCCTCGGCGACAAGCAGCTGCACTACTTCGGCATCTCCTACGGCACCGAACTCGGCGGCGTCTACGCCCACTTGTTCCCGAAAAACGTGGGCCGGGCCGTCCTCGACGGCGTCATCGACCCCACCCAGAACCCCGAGCAGAGCTCGCTGGGACAGGCCAAGGGCTTCCAGCTCGCGCTCGACAACTTCGCCGAGGACTGCACCTCCAAGAAGACCGAGTGCCCGATCGGCGACACCCCGCAGGACGTGAAGGACCGTATCGCCAAGCTCCTCGTGGACCTCGACACGAAGCCGATCCCCGGCATCCTCCCCCGCCAGCTGACCCAGACCGCCGCCACCAACGGCATCGCGCAGTCCCTGTACTCCAAGGACTTCTGGGAGTACCTCACCGAGGGACTCGAAGAGGCGTACGACGGCGACGGGAAGATCCTGATGCTGCTGTCCGACTCCATGAACGGCCGCAGCCAGAACGGCGAGTACAGCAACATCACGGCGGCGAACATCGCCATCAACTGCGCCGACGAGAAGCCTCGGTACACCGCCGACTACGTCCAGCAGAAACTGCCCGAATTCCGGGCCGCGTCCCCGCTGTTCGGCGACTACCTGGCGTGGGGCATGGTCAGCTGCACGAGCTGGGCGGTGCCGGGCGCCGCCGACCATCCCGACGTCAGCGCGCCCGGGTCGGCGCCGATCCTGGTCGTGGGCAACACGGGCGACCCGGCCACGCCGTACGAGGGCGCGAAGAAGATGGTGGAGTCGCTGGGGAAGGGCGTCGGGGTGGAGCTGACGTACAAGGGGCAGGGGCACGGGGCCTACGACAGCAAGAACAAGTGCGTGCAGTCGACCGTGAACGGCTACCTGCTGGAGGGGAAGGTACCGAAGGCCGGCACGGTCTGTTCGTGAGCACGGGAGAGCTAAGAAACCGCAGGTCAAAAGGTTATCCACAGGCCGCAACAGCCTTCGCTCGATCCGCCTACTATGACCTGACCGCTTTCCGCGACGAACCTGCGGAGAGCCTGTGAGGGGGGTGTGCGCGCATGTTGCGTCTCGTACGGTGGGCGGCCGCTGTTGCCGCGGGGTTGCTCGTGGCCGGGTGCGGCGGTGGGTCGTCCGGCGGGGGCGGGGACGAAGGGAAGACACGGTCCGAACAGCCGTCACCGGCTTCCACCGCCTCTGCCGCCCTGCCCTCCTCCCTCACCTCCCAGAAGCTCGACTGGGGCCGCTGCACCTCCACTTCGGACTCCGCCGCACCCGGTGGCGAGTGGCGGTGCGCGACACTGAAGGTGCCGCTGGACTGGTCGAAGCCGGACGGGAAGACCATAGGGCTGGCGCTGATCCGGGCGAAGGCGAGCGGGGGTTCGGGCAAGCGGATCGGCTCGTTGCTGTTCAACTTCGGCGGTCCCGGCGGCTCGGGCGTCTCGATGATGCCGTACTACGCCACCACCGTCTCCACGCTGCGCGAGCGGTACGACCTGGTGAGCTGGGATCCGCGCGGGGTGGGCGCCAGTGAGGGGATCCGGTGTCGCAGCGACAAGGACATGCGGTCCGCCGAGTCGATCGACGCCACCCCGGACACGGCGGCGGAGGAGACGGCGTACTTCAAGGACGCCGCCGCCTTCGGCAAGGGCTGCGAGACTGCGGACGGCGAGCTGATCGCGCACGTCTCGACGACCGACACGGCCCGGGACATGGATCTGATGCGCCAGGTGCTCGGTGATACGGAGATGCACTATTTCGGCATCTCGTACGGCACCGAACTGGGCGGTGTCTACGCCCACTTGTTCCCCAACAAGGTGGGGCGGCTGATCCTGGACGCGGTGGTCGACCCGACCGCGGACTCGGTCGGCCACGCGAAGAACCAGACCGAGGGGTTCCAACGGGCGCTGGACGACTACCTCAAGTCCACCGGACAGGACTCGGAGCAGGGCTCGCAGAAGATCGCGGCCCTGCTGAAGAAGCTCGACACCGAGCCGCTCGCGACCTCCTCCGGGCGGAAGCTGACCCAGACCCTCGCGGTCACCGGTATCGTCCTGCCGCTGTACAGCCAGGACAGCTGGCCGACGCTGACCAGCGCGCTCCAGGCGGCCGAGGACGGCGACGGCTCGGAGCTGCTGTCGCTCGCGGACCAGTACAACGAACGTGACTCCTCGGGGCACTACGGCACGACCGCCCACTCCCAGCGGGTCATATCGTGCCTGGACGACAGGCAACGGCCCACGCTCGCCCAGACGAAGAAGCTGCTGGCCGCCTTCGAGAAGATCTCGCCCGTCTTCGGCGACTTCCTGGGCTGGGACACGGCCGGCTGGTGCCACGACTGGCCGGTGGCCGGGGAGTACGACACCCCGGAGGTGAGCGCCCCGGGCTCGGCCCCGATCCTGCTGGTCGGCAATACGGGCGACCCGGCGACCCCGTACGAGGGCGCCCGGCGAATGGCCGACGAGCTGGGCAAGGGCGTCGGCGTCGAGCTGACCTGGAAGGGCGAGGGCCATGGCGCGTACGGCCGCGGGAGCGACTGCGTGGACTCGACGGTGAACGGCTACCTGCTGGGCGGCACGGTCCCGAAGGACGGCAAGGTCTGCTCATGACGAAGGCGGGGGCTTCGGGCGCCTGCCGCACCCGAAACCCCCGCCCGTCGCGGAGACTGCGCTCAGTAGACCGGCTTCTCCGGCTCGATCTGGTTGACCCAGCCGATCACGCCGCCGCCGACGTGCACGGCGTCCGCGAAGCCCGCCGACTTCAGGACCGCGAGGACCTCCGCACTGCGGACACCCGTCTTGCAGTGCAGGACGATCTTCTTGTCCTGGGGCAGGCCCTCCAGGGCGGTGCCGAGCAGGAACTCGTTCTTCGGGATCAGCTTGGCGCCCGGGATGGAGACGATCTCGTACTCGTTCGGCTCGCGGACGTCGATGATCTCGATGTTCTCGCCGTCGTCGATCCACTCCTTGAGCTGCTTGGGAGTGATCGTCGAGCCGGCGGCAGCCTGCTGGGCCTCCTCGGAGACGACGCCGCAGAAGGCCTCGTAGTCGATGAGCTCGGTGACGGTCGGGTTCTCGCCGCAGACCGCGCAGTTCGGGTCCTTGCGGACCTTCACCTGGCGGTACTGCATCTCCAGGGCGTCGTAGATCATCAGGCGGCCGACGAGGGGCTCGCCGGTGCCGGTGAGGACCTTGATGGCCTCGGTGACCTGGATGGAGCCGATGGACGCGCAGAGGACGCCCAGCACGCCGCCCTCGGCGCAGGAGGGGACCATGCCCGGCGGCGGGGGCTCCGGGTAGAGGCAGCGGTAGCAGGGACCGTACTCGGACCAGAAGACCGAGGCCTGGCCGTCGAAGCGGTAGATCGAGCCCCAGACGTACGGCTTGTTGAGCAGCACGCAGGCGTCGTTGACCAGGTAGCGGGTGGCGAAGTTGTCCGTGCCGTCGACGATCAGGTCGTACTGGCTGAAGATGTCCATCACGTTCTCGGCCTCGAGCCGCTCTTCGTGAAGGACCACGTTCACGTACGGGTTGATGCCGAGGACGGAGTCACGGGCAGACTCGGCCTTGGAGCGGCCGATGTCGGCCTGGCTGTGGATGATCTGACGCTGCAGGTTCGACTCGTCGACCTCGTCGAACTCCACGATGCCGAGGGTGCCGACACCGGCCGCGGCGAGGTACATCAGCGCCGGCGAGCCCAGGCCGCCGGCGCCCACACAGAGCACCTTGGCGTTCTTCAGCCGCTTCTGCCCGTCCATCCCGACATCGGGGATGATCAGGTGGCGGGAGTACCTGCGGACCTCGTCTACGGTGAGCTCAGAGGCTGGCTCGACCAGGGGTGGCAGCGACACGGGGACTCCGTTGGTCGGTCAATCACTACAGATGTTCTCCCTGTAACACTGCCATGGCCATCTTCATTCCGAGACACCTGTCCCGACCCGCGAGACGATGTCGTCCCAGTAGCCGGGCATGTTCTCCCAGGGGTCCACGCGACCACCGTGATCCGTACGGTCCGTGAAGTAGATGGTCGCGGCGCCCTGCCAGCGGGCGATGCGCAGTGCCTCGTCGAGGTGGCCGCGAGGTATGCCGTGCACGAAATGACAGAAGCGGTCCGGCGGATAGTCCGCGGTCCACTCGGCGACATGCGACCAGCGGTAGTCGCTCCACGGGCCGGCGAAGGTCACCAGTTGGTCGGCGTTCTCCGCGTAGCCCGGATGGGGGTGGGTGCCGTGACCGAGGACGATGTGGGGCGCGTCACCGATGGTGCGGAGCGTGGCGACGGCGCGGCGGATCTCGGGGAGCGCCGTGCGTTCGCCGGGGCAGCGCTCCAGCAGGAAGCCGTCGACGCGGTACCAGTCGTGATAGCGGCGGGCGTCCAGGACCAGGTCGCCGTGGGGGCGGGCGCCGTAGGTGGTGTCCAGGCGGCCGAGGACGCGGACGCCCGCGTTGCGGAGCCTGCCGGCTGCTTCCAGGCAGTGCGGGTCGGGGCGGCTGCCGGGGCCGTTCGCCACGTTGAGGACGACCCAGTGCAAAGGGGTGCCCGGGCGGGTGAGTTCGGCCCACTGCGCCGGGGCGAGGAGGGGGTGGGCGTAGCCCGGGATGCCGAAGGCGGTGCGGACGCCGGTGGTCGCGGCGCCCGACCTGGTGCTGGTCAGATGCGGCATGCCGCCTCCATCCAGATGTCCGCGAGGGACTCTTCGAGGTTGATACGGGGCCGCCAGCCGAGCCGGTCGCGGGCGCAGCGCACGTCGGCCTGCTGCCAGCTGCCGCAGCCGTCCGGGTACGGGTAGGCGACCGGGGCCGCGTGGTCGGGGTCCAGGCGGGGGTGGCCGATGGGGCTGCGCAGCGGGCCGGGCGGGCCGTCGAGTTCGTGCAGGGCGCCGCCGTATCCGGCGACCCGGGCGAGGACGCCGGCGGCGTCGCGGAGGCGGACGGCGCGGCCCGAACCGATGTTGATGACGCCTTGGGCGGCGGAGAGCGAGGCCGCGTGGACGGCGCGGGCGACGTCGCGTACGTCGATGAAGTCGCGCTGGGCGCCGAGGCCGCCGAGTTTGAGCTCGCCGTCGCCGGACTGCATGGCGCGGCGCATGGCTTCGGCGAGGCGGCCGAGCGGGGAGCCGGCCGGGGTGCCGGGCCCGGCGGGCGAGAAGACGCGCAGCACGACGGCGTCCAGGCCCGACCCGAGGACCAGTTCGGTGGCGGCGAGTTTGCTGACGCCGTACGGGCCGCCGGGGCGCGGTACGGCGTCCTCGGCCGTGGAGGAGCCGGGCTGGCTCGGGCCGTACTCGGCGCCGCAGCCGATCTGCACCAGGCGGGCGCCGCAGCCGCTGCGGCGCAGGGCCTCGCAGACGGTGGCGACGGCGACGGTGTTGTGCCGGGTGAGTTCCCGGGCACCGCCGCGGGTGGCGCCGGCGCAGTTCACGATGACGCCCGGGTGGACCGCGTCGAGGAAGCGGGTGAGCGCACCGGGACTGCCGGTGGCGAGGTCGAAGCGGACGTCGGCGTCGTCACCGCGGCCGAGCGCGGTGAGCTGGACGGCCGGGTCGGCGAGCAGCCGGTCGGCGACGAAGCGGCCGAGGTATCCGTTGGCTCCGATCAGCAGAACCCTCATCGCATGGCTCCCGGGGTGTGCGCTCCGGCGACTCCGGTGGTTCCGGACGCTCCGGGTCCGGGTCGGGAGGTGGTCATCTGGCGGTCTCCTTCAAGGGGTGGTGCGGTTGCCTCCGGCGGGATGCCGGGCGCCTGCCGCCGCGACGGCACGGCGAGGCAGGCGAAGAGAACGGCGGCTCTGCTCACTCGGGGTCTCCCGTCGGCGCGTGGGCCGAGGCCCGGGTGAGCGTGCGGGTCGCCTGGAACAGCAGCGCCAGGGCCGCGGCGCCGCAGACGAGTACCGGGACGCCGCCCGCGCCCCAGGCATCGGCCAGGGCGTCGACGGGGGTCGCCAGGAAGGCGCAGCCCGGCAGCCGGCCGGCCAGGACCAGCCCCACGGCGGCCGCTTCCGTGGCGGCGGCGAGGGCGAGGGCGGGGCGCTGCGGCACGTTGTGGACGGTGAGGAGGCGGGCGAGCAGCAGGAGGGCGCCGAGGGTGAGGGCCTCCGGGTAGCCGGCGGGTTCTCCCAGGGCGGCGCCGCACAGGGCGAGCAGGGCGGTGAGGACGCCCAGGTAGAGGGCGAACGTGCCGAGCAGCAGCGGCTGCACGGACCCGGCGAACTCCTCCAGGCCCCGGCTGCCCGTGAGCCTGCGGCGGGCGCCCGCCGTGAAGAGATGGGCGCTCCAGGCGGCCGGGGCGCAGGCCAGGGTGAGGGCCAGGACGGGCGCGGTGGTCACCGGCCAGGAGCCGTCCGCGGCGCCGGTCGGGAGGCCGTCGGGGCCGCCGTCCAGGACGGCGCGCAGGAGGCCGTTGCCGAGGAGGGCGTAGGCAAGGAGCCAGCAGGTCCACACGCGCGTGCCGGTCACGGTGTGCCGGGCGAGGGTGCGGGCGGGCCCGGCGAGGGGGCCGCGGCGCAGGGCCAGGCGCGCGGCCAGGGCGAGGGCGAGCACGCCGACGGCCGCCGTCAGGAGGCGGGGCCGCCCCTCGGTGAGCCGTACGCCGGTCACCACCGCCGCGCCGACCGCGCCCGGCAGGAGAGTGAGCAGCGCCCAGTCGGCGCGCACGCGGGGCGGGGGCGCCGGTTCCGGGCGCGGGCGCGGGTCGCCGTCGCGGGGCACGCGCGCGTAGAGCTCCTCGGCGAGTGAGAAGACGTCACGGTGCCGGAAGCGGGCGGCGGTCCGGTCGGTGACGCCGTGCGCTTCGAGGCCGGCCGCGATCTCCAGTGGGTCGACGGCCTGCTCGCAGAGGGCGCGGTGGCGGTGCATCAGAGCTTTCACGGGATCGGCGGCGCCTCGACGTGGGGTGGGTCTGCGGCTGCCCGTGGTGCCCGGGGCGGTCCGGGTGTGGCCCCCGCCGGCGATCGCGGCCGAATGCCGAGCCCCGCTCCGGGACAGGGTGTCTTCCGAGCCGTCGTCCACCGCGCCCAGGAGCCATTCCTCAGACCGCGCGTCCCAGGCGTCGGCCCCGCCGGGGCGCTCGGCCCGGTCCGGCTCCCCCGGACCGCCGTTCATGGCGCCGTCCTCGTCGCCGTTCACAGGGCGCCCTCCGGGGCCGCGAGCGGGGTGACCCGTACCGGGGTCGGCCGCGGTGCGGCGCCCAGGGCCCAGCCGGGGCCGCCCCGGCTCACGACGCGGGCCGTCGGACCGGTCCAGCGGCCGGGGACATGGGCCTCGGCAGGAGCGGCGAACGGCAGCGGCTCGCCTGCCTCGTCGAGGACGACCCGGCGCACCGGGCAGTGCGAGACGATCTCCAGGTAAATGCCGTGAAATGCCGCGACGTTCTGCTCGACGGTGAACAGTTCGAGCGCCCGGGCGCGTGCCGCGGCTCCGAGACGCTCACGGCGCTCGGGGTCGCGCAGCAGCGCCACGCACGCCTCCGCGAGCGCCCGCGGATTGCGCGGGGGTACGACGAGACCGGTGCCGCCGATGACCTCCACCACGGCGCCGACGTCGGTGGAAACGGTCGCGCGGGCGCAGAGCATCGCCTCGACGAGGCCGACCGGGAAACCCTCGACGACGCTGGAGAGGACGACGACCGATCCGGACGCGTAGGCGTCGGCGAGGGTCGGTGCCTCCGGGCCGCCGATCTCCTCGAAGGCGACCGGGTTGTCGCCGACGGCGTGCACTCCTTCGGCCTCGTCCGGGAAGAGCTGGGCGGCGAGCGCCTTGCAGTGGCCCAGGTAGGCCCGGCCCTCCGGCCCCGCCGGGGCGCCCACGACCCGCAACCGTGCCTTGGGCTCCTCCTTGCGGACCTCCGCGAAGGCGTGCAGCAGCGACACCAGGTCCTTGGACGGTTCTGTCCGGCCGACCCACACGAGCGTGTCCGGGTCGGCCCGGTCCGGCGCCTCGCCGACCTCGGCGAAGCGGGCGGCCTCCATGCCCGGATGGACGGTGCGGATGCGGGCGCGGTCGGCGCCGCAGCGCTCCTGCCAGCGGCGGGCGTGCGCGTTGCCGGGAGTGATGATCGCGGCGCGGCCGTAGACCTCGGCGGCGAGCCGGCCGTGGAAGGCGGCGAGCAGGGCGCGCACGGCCGGGGTGGCCGCGTCGGGGCCGGAGGCGAGGTAGTGCGAACGCAGCTGCACGCCGTACTCGGTGACCAGCAGCGGCACGTCGCAGAAGTGGCGGGCGAGCAGGCCGGGCAGGGCGGCCGGGCCGCCGGCGGTGGCGTGGCAGAGGTCGGCGGCGCCGAGGCCGTCGTCGCCGTACCAGTCGAGCGAGAGGGGGCGCAGGGTGCGTTCGAGGTGCGCGGCTACGGCGAGCAGATCCGGCACGCGCGCCTCGCGCGCGGCCCCGACTGCGCCGGGTGCGCGGCAGGCGCGCTCCAGGGCGCGCACGGCGCTGTCGGAGCGGAGTGCGCCGCCCAGTCCGCCCTCGTCACGGGCGAGTTCGGCGAGTCCGTAGAGCGCGCTGCCGAAACGGTCCGCCAGATGGCCGGGTCCGGCACCGGAGCCTTCCGCACTGTTCGCGCCGTCCGCTCCGTCCAGGCCCGCACCGGCCGGGCCGCCGACGCCCGGTCCGGCGCACAGCACCGCCGCCAGCTCCCCGTAGCTCTCGACGAAGCGCCGGCGCGCGCGCCGGCCGTACGTGACCCCGTCCTCCTCGGCGGTCCACAGGGGTGCCGTCCGTACCCGGCTGACGTGCGGCGGCAGCGGCAGCCAGCCCTCGTCCTCCTGGCGCCTGCTGCGGCTGAGCGCGTAGAGGTCGAACTCGTGCTGCCCGAGCCCGCGCACGAGCCGGTCGCACCAGAGTCTGGCGTCACCGCTCACATACGGATAGCCACCCTCCGTAAGCAGTCCGATGCGCACGTGTGCACCCCCGATCGATCTCCCGTATGGGGAGCCACCGTTGCCTCGGTGGCTCGCAGCGGGACGAACGTATGCGGACAAGGCGGTGGCGCGACGGACGGTTGTCCATCGCGCCACCAAAAGGGGTGAACGGTCGTAACTTTCCCGTGCGGTTCGCGTTCGGTCGCGCTAAGAGATCGATCGACAGCGAAACGTCACATCGGGTTGCCTCCCCGGAGCTGCTGAAACGTCACGCCGACGCCAGTTCCCGCCGGGCCGCCCGGCGCCGGGCCGCGGCCTCGGGGTCGAGGGCGGGTACGGCGGCCAGCAGTTGCCGGGTGTACGGGTCCTGGGGGCTGTCGTAGACCTCGTCGGCGGGTCCGGCCTCGACGATCCGGCCGCGGCGCATCACCGCGACCCGGTCGCTGACCTGACGGACGACGGCGAGGTCGTGGGCGACGAAGACGAGCGCCAGGCCGAGTTCGCGCTGGAGCTCACCGAGCAGTGCGACGACCTGGGCCTGGGTGGTGACGTCCAGCGCGGATACCGGCTCGTCGCAGACGATGACGCGCGGGTCGGCCGCGAGCGCCCGCGCGATGCCCACGCGCTGACGCTGACCACCGCTGAACTCGTGCGGGTAGCGGTCGTAGTGCGCCCCTTCGAGCCCTACGCGCTCCAGCAGTTCGATCACACGCCCCCGGATGCGCCCCTGAGACCGGTCACCCCGCGCGCGGAGCGGGTCGGCTATCGACTCGCCCACGCTGCGGCGGGGGTTGAGGGACGACACCGGGTCCTGGAACACCATCTGGACGGCCGGCCGCACGCCCACGCGCGCGTGCCCCTCGTAACGGACCTCTCCCGCCGTCGGCTCCAGCAGCCCGACCAGCATCCGGCCGAGCGTCGTCTTGCCGCTGCCGCTCTCGCCGACGATGCCGAGGGTCTCGCCCCGGTGGACGGTCAGCGACACGTCGTCCACGGCCGCGAACGCCCCCTTGCCGCGCCCGAATTCGCGCCGCAGGCCGGACGCCTCGAGCACGACCTCCTCGGACGCCTGTGAGAGCGCGCGCACCGCGTCCACGCGCGGGACCGCGGAGAGCAGTTCCCGGGTGTACGGCTGCGCGGGTGCCCCGAGCACGGCGGCGACCGGGCCCTGCTCGACCACGCGCCCGTGCCGCATGACGAGCACCTGGTCGACGCTCTCGGCGGCGACGCCCACGTCGTGCGTGACGAGCAGCAGGCCCATGCCGGTCTCCTCGCGCAGGGTGTGCAGCAGGTCGAGGATCTGGGCCTGGACGGTGACGTCGAGGGCGGTGGTGGGCTCGTCGGCGATCAGCAGGTCGGGCTCGCAGGCGAGCGCCATGGCGATCAGCGCGCGCTGGCGCATGCCGCCGCTGAACTCGTGCGGGCGGGACCGGGACCGGCGGGGCGCGTCCGGGATGCCCACGCGGTCCAGGACCTCCACGGCACGCGCGCGTGCGGCCCGTCGCGACACGCGCGTGTGCACGCGGTACACCTCGGCGATCTGGTCGCCGATCGCGTAGTACGGGTCGAGGGAGGAGAGCGGGTCCTGGAAGACCATCGCCGCCTTGGCGCCGCGCAGCCGCCGCAGTTCGTCGTCGGTGGCGGCCTGTACGTCGGTGCCGGCGACCTGGATCGTGCCGCCGACCTTCGCCCCCGTGCCGTGATGCAGGCCCAGCAGCGCCGAGGCGACCGTGGACTTGCCGGAGCCGGACTCGCCGACCAGCGCCAGGGCGGCGCCCGCCGCCAGTTCGAAGGAGAGTCCGTCCACGGCCCGCAGGTCGCCGAACTCGACGGTCAGATCAGTGACTTGGACGAGACTCACGTCAGTACCACCCGTCGGTCGGCCACCGCGTACAGCACGTCGGCGACGGCGTTGGCGAGGACCACGAAGAAGCCGATGACCAGGACCATGCCGACGACGACGGGCAGGTCGACCACGGTGACGGCGTGGACGAGTTCCTGGCCGATGCCGGGAAGGCCGAAGAGGGTCTCGATGAGGACGGCGCCGCCCACGGCACTGCCGAAGTCGTTGGCGTTCAGGGCGATGATCGGCGCCAGGGCGCCGCGCAGGGCGTGCCGGCCGACGATCGACCGTTCGCCCACACCGTAGGCCCGGAAGGTCCGGATGTGGTCCTCGGCGAGTGTTTCCAGCATCGACGCCCTGGTCATGCGGGCGAAGTAGGCCGCCTCGGCGAGCGCCAGGGTGAACCACGGCAGCAACAGGTTCCAGGCCCACTGCTCGGGGTCGTCCGAGAAGGACACGTACTCCGGGAACGGCAGCAGCTCCAGTTGTCCGCAGACCACGATCATCAGGACGAGCCCGATGACGAAGACCGGCGTCGACATGCCCGCCAGGGTGAGGCCGGTCAGGGCGCGTTCGGTGAACCGGCCGCGCCGCCAGGCGGAGAGGATGCCGGTGCCGACCCCGAGGATCAGCCAGAGCACCATCGCGCCGATCACCAGGGACAGGCTGACCGGCAGCTTGGTCAGGATGATCCGGGTGACCTGCTGGTCGCTCTGGTACGAGAGTCCGAGGCAGGGCGCCGAGCAGTGCGCGACAGATGTGCCGGTCGAGTAGTCCTGGCCGGCGAAGATGCCCGACAGGAAGTGCCAGTACCGCAGGTACAGCGGGTCGTCGAGCCTGAGCTGCTGGGAGACCTGGTGCACCTGTTCCGGCGAGCAGCGCGGGCCGCAGGTGATCTGGGCGACGTTGCCGGGGGTGACGTAGAAGACGACGTAGACGATCACCGAGATGGCCAGCAGGGTGATCACCGCGCCGACGGCACGGCGCAGCGCGAATCCGG
The DNA here is from genome assembly GCF_053611365.1 of Streptomyces sp. NPDC054813. Taxonomy (NCBI): domain Bacteria; kingdom Bacillati; phylum Actinomycetota; class Actinomycetes; order Kitasatosporales; family Streptomycetaceae; genus Streptomyces; species Streptomyces sp. NPDC054813. The sequence continues at coordinate 200,629 of NZ_JBSHAF010000006.1, forward strand.
CGAAGCCGGTCATGACTGGGTCTCCTTCGCCACGGCCGCCTGCGTCGCGGTGGCCGCCTTCGCCTCCTGCTTGCGCCCCGTGCCGACGCGCAGCCGGGAGGCCGACCGCGGGTCGAGGGCCGTGCGGATGCCGTCACCGAGCACGGTGAGCGCGAGCACGGTCACGAACAGGGCGCCGGCCGGCAGCAGCAGGTACTGCGGGGCCGCCTGGTACCAGATGTTGGCGGAGGTCAGCATCTGTCCCCAGGACGGGGTCGGAGGCTTCACGCCGACGCCGAGGAAGGACAGCGAGGCCTCGATGGAGATGTTGGCGGGCACCATGAGCGCGGCGTAGGTGATGACGGGCGCGGCGAGGCCGGGCAGCAGTTCCCGGCGGGCGATCCGCCAGGTGCTCCAGCCGCTGAGCCGCGCGGCGGCCACGTAGTCGAGGTTCTTCAGGGAGAGCGTCGCGGCCCGCGTGATCTTGCCGATGGTGCCCCAGGCGACGAAGCCGATGATGAGCGAGACCAGGACCGGCCGCGGAAAACTGGCGGGCACGACGGCCAGCAGCGCCAGCGCCATGATGATCAACGGCATGGCGACGATGATGTCGGTGACCCGGCTCAACAGTTGATCAACCCATCGGTTGCCGAGCGCCGCCGTGACCCCCACGATGACGCCGAGGACGACCTGCACGGTGGTCGCGGCCAGCGCGACGCCCAGGGAGACCCGGGCCCCGTACACCAGCCGCGCGAACAGGTCCCGCCCGGTCTGCGGTTCGACGCCGAGCCAGTGGTCGCCGCTGATGCCGCCGAGGGAGCCGATCGGGACGCCGCCGCGCGCGGAGTCGATGAGGGACGGGTGGTAGGTGGTCGGGTCCTGGCCCTCCAGCGCGGTGAGCAGCGGCGCCGCGAGTGCGACCAGGACGAGCAGCGCGACGACGGCGGCCGCGACGAGGGCGGCGCGCTGTGTGCGCAGCCGCCGCCAGAACTGACGAGCCCCCGAGGCCCCCGAGGCGGGCGCCTCGGGGGCCTGGGTGGCGAGAAGTGCCTCGCTCACGGTGCTACTTCACCGCGACCTGGGAGATGTCCAGGACACCGGTCCAGTCGCTGATCACGACGTTCTTGATGTCCTTGCCGACCAGGCGCTTGTAGACCGGGTGGAACAGCGGCACGGTCAGGGCCTGCGCGCCGATCTTCTTGTCCAGTGCGCCCCACCGCTGGGCGGCCGCGTCAAGGTCGGTCAACTTGTTGATCGCGTCAATCTCGGCATTGACCGAAGCATCATTGAGCTGACCCGAGTTGAAGTTCGCGCCGTCCTTGACGATCTGCCGGCCGTCGAAGATCGGGGCGAGGAAGGGACCGCCGGAGGGCCAGTCGGCACCCCACGCGGAGAGGAAGAAGCCCGGCTCGGTCTTCACGTTGTGGATCGTGTCGGAGTAGTTGTTGTCCTCCAGACCCTGGAGCTTGACCGTGATGCCGGCCTTCTTGAGGGCATCCTGGATGGCGGTCGCGATCTCGGGGCTGGTCTTGAAGTTCTGGGCGTTGTCGTGGGTCAGCGTGACGGTGAGCCCGTTCGGGTAGCCCGCTTCCTTCAGCAGCTCCTTGGCCTTGGCCGCGTTGCCGGTGTCGCCCGCCGGGAAGAGGTCGTACGGCGTGTAGCCGAAGGACTTCTGGTTGGGCAGGTAGGTGGTGGCGGCCTCGGCCAGCGCGCTGCCGCCCGCCGCGTTGACCACGGACGACCGGTCGACGGCGTACGAGATCGCCTGCCGCACCTTGGGGTTGTCGAACGGCTTGACCTTCGGGTTGAACGCTATGTAGTTCGTGTAGCCGAAGTGCCCGGTGCCGACGCGCGAGGCGAGTTCCTTGTCGCCGGTCACCTTGGCGAGCTCGGCCGGGCCGAGGTTGGTGTCCGTGGTGACCGCGGCGGCGTCCGTCCCCTGGGACGCCGACAGCCGCTGGTTGATCACCGAGGAGTCGAGCCCGGACTTGACGTCGATCTTGTCCGGGTAGGCCTTGCGCTGGTCGTCGACGGCCGACGACCAGTACGTGTTCCGCTCCAGCACCAGGTGCTCACCGTCGTTCTCGTTCTTCACGACCTTGTAGGGGCCGGACGAGACCGGGTGCTCCTCGTACTTGGTGCCCGTGTCCTTGGCCTTCGGGACGGGCGTGAACTGCGTCTGCGTGGCCAGGTACGGGAACTCGCCCTCGGGCTTGTTCAGGTGGAAGACGATCGTGCTGCTGTCCGGCGTCTCGATCGCCGAGAGCCCCTTCTTGTCCTTGTACGGCCCCTGGTAGTCGGCGGCGCCCACCAGCCAGTCCCGCAGGTAGGGCGCGCCGCCGGAGAGCTCGGGGGCGAAGGAGCGCTCGATGCCGTACTTGATGTCGGCGGACGTGATCGCGGTCCCGTCCTCGTACTTGAGACCCTTCTTCAAGGTGTACGTCCACACGGTCGCGTTCTCGCTGGGGCGCCCGGTGTCGGTGGCCAGGTCGGGGACGACCTTGGCGCCGGCCGCACCGCTCGCACGGTTGCGGGTGGTGAGCGTACGGAAGACCAGGGAGGGCACGTTGCCGCCGCCGGAGGTGTACAGGCGGGCGGGGTCGAAGTCCGACTGGGGGTCGGAGTTCAGGACCGTGAGCGTGCCGCCCTTGTGCGGCGTGGAGTCGCCACCGGAGCCCTTGGCATCGTTGTCCTTCGGCCCGCAGGCGACGGCTCCCGCTGCCACGACCAGGCTGACGGATGCCACGGCCATGCGGCGCGCTGTGGCGGACGGTTGACGCATCGGAATGACGACCTCTCGGAAGGCGAGTCTCGATAGGTGAGACATATTGACGAGGAGTGAGACGCAAGTGAACAGACGTCTGCCCGGGCGTCAGGTCGTCGAAAGAGCCGTGACCGAGTCACGGCAACGGAGAAGGATCGCGACGCGAACGCCCAGGGGCGAGGGTCAGCGACAGTGAATGTCGGCCACGCAGAGCGCGGTCACACCGATGAGCGCCAGCTCGATGGCGGCGCGCGCGGAGGCGTGAAGGGACGACATGCCCAGAAATATGTATGAACTTTCTGCCCATGTCAATGTGATGTATGCGCCACCTGTCAACTCTTGGGGTACGGCCAGGGGTTGGGCAGACAGTGGATTCCGTCGTGGTCGAGGAACTTGGTCTGCTGCTGCATGACCGGCGCCAGCTCGCCGTCCTTGTCGCAGGTCACATGGCCGTAGCCGAGCCGGTGGCCGACCTCGTGGTTGATCAGCATCTGCCGGTAGGCGTGGATCTTGTCGCCGTACGTCTTGCTGCCCTGCGCCCACCGGTACGCGTTGATCATGACGCGTTCGGTGGCGGCCGAGTCGCACGACACGTTGTCCTCGGTCGTGTCGAGGCCGGACTTGGCGCACCACTTGGCAGTGGTTCCCGGGCTGGCAAGGGTGATCACGAAGTCGGGCTTGCCGGAGTAGACGCGCTCGAAGGTACGGGCGCCGTTGTGGGCCCAGCTGCGATCGTCGTTGAGCGTCTTCTGCACGGCCGCGGCGAACAGCTCGCCGTCCAGCCCCAGCCCCTGCTCCACGTCGACCCGGTAGGTGTACTTCTGCCCCTTGCCGGGTGCCTTGGCGACACCGGGCACGGCGTCGAACTTCCCGGAACCGGCCAGCTTGGCGCCGAGCGGGTACTTCTTGCCCATCGCCTGCTCGTACGAGAGCGTCGCCACGCTGGGCGAGGCGGAGACGGACGGTGTCGTACGGCCGTTGCCGCGCGAGGCGGCACCGTCGGTGACCCGTGCGTCGCCGGCAGCCGACTGGGACCGTACGCCGCTGTCACCGCCGTCGGCGACCTGCCCGGCGACGATCACCGCGAGCACGGTGGTGACGGCGGCGGCCACGACGCCGGTGAGGGCCCGTCCCTTGCCCCCCTTGGGCTGCGCGGGTTCACCGGTGGGCGGCGCGTCGTCATCGCCGTCGCCGCCGTACGGCTCGGAGGCGAGCGGGGAAGTGTGCGGGCCGGAGTCGAGCAGCGAGGCAGCCGGGCCGGAGGTGGGCGGATACGTTTCCGCGCGCCGGCCTCCGATGCCGGCACCCGGCGCACCGGGGCGGGGCGTGAAGACGTCGACGTCCTCGCCGAAGGCGTCGAGGTAGTCCTGCCGGGGCACCCCGGGCCCGCCCCGCCGCTGCCTCGGTATCGACGGCCCGGCCGCCCCGGAAGCGACGGCACCGGCCTGTCCGCCCACCTCACCCCAGCCACCGCCGGCTTCCCGCTGCTGGGGATGACCGCCACGGGCCCGGGGCACACCATGGGCGGGCGTCCCGTCCGGGAACCGGGGAACACCGTGCGCCGGCGTGCCGTCCGGCAGGCGCGGAACCCCTCGAGCCGGCGTGCCGTCCGGCAGGCGCGGCATCCCGCGCGCAGGGGTGCCGTCCGGTGGGCGCGGGGCCCCTCCCGGAGGCGTGCCCTGGGTCGGGCGGGGTATCGGCCCGGTGCCTTCGCGCTCACCTTTCCTCGGGTCGCTGTTCCGGCTCGCACCTATGCCGGTTATGTCCGCGGCATCGCCTTTGGGGGCCGGACCACGGCGGCTGTGACGTCCCACCCGCCCCTCAGCCCCCCGCGCCCGGCGCGACCGTACCGGCACCCAACTCGTCGGCGTCCGCCAGGAGTTCACGGAACGCCCCGGCCACCGTCGCCGGGTACTCCATCATCGCCACATGCCCGGCGTCCGGCATGGACAGCAGCCGGGAGTGGCGGAAGGTACGCGCGGCCTTCTGGGCCATGCGGTAGCCGACCAGCTGGTCGCGGCCGCCGTAGATCAGCAGGGTCGGGGCGAGGACGCGCTCGGCCTGGCGCCAGAGCCCGTGCTGGCCGCCCAGGGTGTAGGCATTGACGATCCCGCGCGCGGACCGCGCCATCGCGTCCCAGAAGTACGGCAGTCGCAGCCGCCGTTCCAGCTCCTCCACCGCGTACTCGAACGCCTCGGGCGTGACCTGGCCGGGGTCGCCGTAGCAGAGGGCCAGCACGCCCCGCACCCGCTGTTCGGCGGTCCACTTGCCGGTCGTGCGGGTGAGCAGTCCGGCGACGCCGGGCAGGCCGAGCAGCACCGTCGGCATGGCCGTGCGCTGCACGCGCAGTTCGGGCAGGGCCGGCGAGACGAGCGTGAGCGTGCGGACCAGGTCGGGGCGGACGGCGGCGACGCGGGTGCTGACCGCGCCGCCGAGCGAGTTGCCGAAGAGGTGGACCGGACCGCGGCCGACCGCGTCGAGGTAGCGGATGACCGCGCGCGCGTGCCCGGTGACGGAGTAGTCGCCGTCGTCCGGTGGCGGGGAGTCGCCGAAGCCCGGCAGGTCGACCGCCTCGCCGTCCACGACGCCTTCGAGCCGCTGCATCAGGTCCGACCAGTTCTGCGAGGAGCCGCCGAGCCCGTGGACGTACAGCGCGGGCGGCAGGCCCGCGCGCGTGGGCGGCCTGGACCGGACCGTGAGGGTGACGCCGGGCAGCCCGACCGTCCGCAGCCGCTCGCCCTCCGCGACTCTGACGGCCGCCGCCTTCGGCAGCACGCTGGTGGGCGGCACTGAGGGCAGCTCGGTCGAAGACATGGGCCAATGTTACGAGACGATCACACAGTGATTCGTGTGTTCGCCATCACACAGCCGCCCCGCGAGTCATCGGACCACAGGGCGAGCCGCCGGGCCACAAGTGGCGAGCCGCCGCGCCACACCACGCACGGTCCGCCGGGCCGGCCGTGGCCGACCCGACGCCCGACCGCCGACGATCCACGGACCGGCCACCGGCCTGTCGGCGACAGGTCGTCGACAGGTCGTCGACGAACTTCGGCAAACCGTAGGCGAGGCCATGTGGTCGGCGGTCGACAGCATCCCGGGCGAACGGCCGTCGACGGCATAGCGTCCGCAACCTGTGTCTCCTACGCTCATAAAGAGGGCACCCGTTTATGGCCCCCTGCTTCTGCCAGGGACATTCGATGGAAGGGAGCCCACGATGGCCTATGACCCCACCGACCCCGACATGCTCGACGACCTGCCGCTGGAGGCGGAGGACTCCCCGGAGATCGACGTCGAGGCCCCCGAGGGCGACGCAGCAGAGCAGCACACGGACGTCGCACCGTCCCGTGACGACCCGCTCACCGGTGTGGACGAGGACCACGCGAACGAGGCCGATCTCATCGAACAGGCGCGCGTGGTCTCCCTCGACGAGGAGGACTATCGCTGACCGCGGCGGCTCCGGCGGGGCCACCTGGCCTGTCCGCATTTCCCGGTGCGGCTTTCGCCGTCGTCCGGTACGTGAAATTCTGCGCTCGCACCGCGCACAGCACGGTTACCGAAAAGTACGATGGCCGGGCGGCGTAATCCGCATGTGGACGATTTTGGGAGGCGGCGTGACAGCCATCGAGCAGACAGAGGCGGCGCGCCCGCGGGGCACGCGCCTGCCGCGCCGTGCCCGTCGGAACCAGTTGCTGGGCGCCGCCCAGGAAGTTTTCGTCGCGCAGGGGTATCACGCGGCCGCGATGGACGACATCGCCGAACGCGCCGGTGTCAGCAAGCCGGTGCTGTACCAGCACTTCCCGGGCAAGCTCGACCTCTACCTGGCCCTGCTGGACCAGCACTGCGACGCCCTGATCCACGCGGTACGCGGCGCGCTCGCGTCGACGACCGACAACAAGCAGCGCGTCCGGGCGACCATGGACGCGTACTTCGCGTACGTCGAGGACGACGGCGGCGCCTTCCGCCTCGTCTTCGAGTCCGACCTGACGAACGAGCCCGCGGTGCGCGAGCGCGTCGACAAGGTCACCACCGAGTGCGCCGAGGCGATCTGCGACGTGATCGCCGAGGACACCGGCCTCTCGCGCGCCGAGTCGACGCTGCTGGCCTCCGGCCTCGGCGGCCTCGCCCAGGTGGTGGCGCGCTCCTGGCTGCACAGCGACCGCAGCGTCCCGCGCGACCAGGCGGTGCAGCTGCTGGCCTCGCTGGCCTGGCGCGGCATCGCCGGCTTCCCGCTGCACGGCACCGACCACCACTGAGGCGTCACGGGCCTGTCGGCACGGCATTCCCGTTCGCTGTTCGCTCCTGGCGTGCACGCCCGCAGCGTGTACGTCCCCTCACCGGGCTAATGTGTGCAGCGTACGGCGCGGAAGGTCGCGCACTTCACTGACCGTCGGAGGGACATAGCCGTGGAGGTCAAGATCGGCGTGCAGCACGCGCCCCGCGAGATCGTGCTGGAGAGCGGTCTCAACGCCGAGGAGGTCGAGCGCCTCGTCGCCGACGCGCTGGCCGGTAAGTCGCAGGTGCTGTCCCTGGAGGACGAGCGCGGCCGCAAGGTGCTGGTCCCGACGGACCGCCTGGCGTACATCGAGCTCGGCGAGCCGACGGTGCGCAAGGTGGGCTTCAGCGCGGTCTAGCCACAGCAGCACGGAGGGGCCCGTCGGACGTGTGTCCGACGGGCCTCTCTGTCGTGCCCGCTCCGCCGTGTCCGCTCTCCACATCCGGTCCACAACTCACCCACAGGGGAGGATTGCATTCCGCAGGTCACGGGTATGACGGCCTACGACCGTGAAGCACCGACCGGCCGTGGGAGGGACCCCTCGTGATGCTGCTGGAAGTCCTAGGATCCGCACTGCTCGGCCTGGCCCTTTCGTGGGCCGCGGCCAGCCGCCTTTCCCACCGTCTTCCGGCCCGCCCCCTGGTGTTCTCCACGGGTGTCGCAGGAGCCCTCTTCGGCGACTTCGTCACCCACAGCGCGCTCGGCCCCGACACGGTCCTGGTGAGCCTTCTGGGTGCCGCGATCGTCGCGGCGGCCTCCCTCTCGCTGCTGCTCCGCCCGGCAGGCCGCCACCTGCGCCGACGATCGATCCCGGCGTAGCGTCAAGCGCCGAAGACCGTTCCAGCGCCCCTGGCCCGAGCGCCCCCCAAGGGGGCGCGGGGAACTGCGCGACCTGCCACCACGTACCCGCAGCCGCGCAACTCCCCCTGAATCCCGCCTCAGAGCGTCAGGCGGCCAAGCCCAGCGCAGCCATCCGCTTCGTGTGCGCCTCGGTGATCCGCGAGAACATCCGCCCCACCTCGGCGAGATCGAACCCGTCGGCCACCCCGCCCACCAGCATGGTCGACAGCGCGTCCCGGTCGGCGACCACCCGCTGGGACTGCGACAGCGCCTCCCCCATCAGCCGCCGCGCCCACAGCGCCAGCCGGCCCCCCACACGAGGGTCGGCGTCGATGGCCGCCCGCACCCTGTCCACGGCGAACCCGGCATGCCCGGTGTCGTCGAGCACGGCAAGCACCAGCTCGCGCGTGTCCGTGTCCAGCCGGGCCGCGACCTCCCGGTAGAAGTCACTGGCGATCGAGTCGCCGACGTACGCCTTGACCAGGCCTTCCAGCCAGTCCGACGGCGCCGTCTGGCGGTGGAAGCCGTCGAGGGCCGCGACGAACGGCTCCATCGCCTGCGTCGCGTCCTCGCCGATCTCCGTCAGCCGGTTCCGCAGCCGCTCGAAGTGCTGGAACTCGGCCGACGCCATCTTCGCCAGCTCGGCCTTGTCCACCAGCGAGGGCGCCAGCTTGGCGTCCTCCGCGAGGCGCTCGAACGCCGCGAGCTCGCCGTACGCGAGGGCGCCGAGCAGGTCCACGACCGCGGCACGGTACTGCGGGTCGGCGGCCGCCTGCGCCCAGTCCTGGGCGGCGACACCGGTCGGTTCGGCGGAGGCGGTCTCAGGCTTGTCAGAGCTCGTCATGAAGCGCACAATAGTCCGCCCGCCGCCTCCGGGAAGCCCCGGGGAAGGCCCTGGAATCCTCGGGGAAGCCCCGAGAAGTCCCGGACAAGTAACCGAGAAGCCGCTGGTCAGCCACTGTGACTACCACGACGTGACCGAATCGGCCATCGCATGTGCACGATTCCGGGGTATGGTGGTAATGCGCCTGCTGGTACGCCGTCGTATTCGGACGTACCTCGACAGGCCGCACGTATGAGGATGCCCGGTCGGTGGCCCGATCGGCTCCGACCCGACAGCCCTCCCGGCGCGTACGGCACATCGCGTACGACGACCGGAGGGACACCTCAGCGGTACGAGCGCTAGAGCGTCGGCAGAGGTCCCGTGTCATACGGCGTGCCCCACACGGCGCCCGTAAGGCAGCCGACGTCCCCCGGCACGGTCCGTCAAAGACCCCCGCGCTCGCCTCGGACCGCGACACACAGAAGAGGCAGCACCCTGACTACGACGTTTCGTGAACTCGGGATCCTTCCCGAGACCGCCGAGGCCCTGGAAGCCGTCGGCATCATCAACCCCTTCCCCATCCAGGAGATGACGCTCCCGGTCGCCCTGTCCGGCACCGACGTCATCGGCCAGGCCAAGACCGGCACCGGCAAGACCCTCGGTTTCGGTCTGCCGCTCCTGGAGCGCGTGACCGTCCCCGCCGACGTGGAGGCCGGACGCGCCGCCCCCGAGGCCCTCACCGACGCCCCGCAGGCGCTGGTCGTCGTCCCGACGCGCGAGCTCTGCACCCAGGTCACCAACGACCTGCTGACCGCCGGCAAGGTCCGTAACGTGCGCGTGCTCGCCATCTACGGCGGCCGGGCCTACGAGCCGCAGGTCGAGGCCCTGAAGAAGGGCGTCGACGTCGTCGTCGGCACCCCGGGCCGGCTCCTGGACCTCGCGGGCCAGAAGAAGCTGAACCTGAAGCACATCAAGTCGCTCGTCCTGGACGAGGCCGACGAGATGCTCGACCTGGGCTTCCTGCCCGACGTCGAGAAGATCATCAACATGCTTCCGGCCAAGCGCCAGACCATGCTGTTCTCGGCGACCATGCCGGGCGCGGTCATCGGTCTCGCCCGCCGCTACATGTCGCAGCCCACGCACATCCGCGCCACCGCGCCGGACGACACGGGCGCGACCGTCGCGAACACCAAGCAGTTCGTCTACCGCGCGCACTCCATGGACAAGCCGGAGATGATCGCCCGCATACTGCAGGCCGACGGCCGCGGACTGGCGATGATCTTCTGCCGGACCAAGCGCACGGCCGCCGACATCGCCGAGCAGCTCCAGCACCGCGGGTTCGCCTCCGGCGCGGTCCACGGCGACCTCGGCCAGGGCGCCCGCGAGCAGGCGCTGCGCGCCTTCCGCAATGGCAAGGTGGACGTCCTCGTCTGCACCGACGTGGCCGCGCGCGGCATCGACGTCGAGGGCGTCACCCACGTCATCAACTACCAGTCCCCCGAGGACGAGAAGACGTATCTGCACCGCATCGGCCGTACGGGCCGCGCGGGCGCGAAGGGTACGGCGATCACCTTCGTGGACTGGGACGACATCCCGCGCTGGCAGCTCATCAACAAGGCGCTGGAGCTGGGCTTCCCCGCACCGGTGGAGACCTACTCGACCTCCCCGCACTTCTTCGAGGAGCTCAAGATCCCGGCCGGCACCAAGGGTGTTCTGCCGCGTTCCGAGCGCACCCGGGCCGGGCTCGAGGCGGAGGAGCTGGAGGACCTGGGCGAGACCGGCGGCCGTGGTGGCCGCGGTCGCGGTGGCCGGGACGACCGTCGCGACCGGGGCGCGGCCCGCCCCGAGGAGCGCGAGCGTTCGCCCCGCACCCCGCGCCGCCGCCGTCGCACCCGCGCCGGTTCGGCGCTGGACCCGGCATCCGGTACGACGTCCTCGGCGCCGGCCGCCGAGTCCGCGTCGCCCGCCGCCGAGTCCGTCACGGCGTCGGAGCCCGCGGGTTCCCGCACTCCGCGCCGTCGTCGCCGTACGCGCGGTGGGGCGTCGCCGGAGCCGGTGGCGGCCACCGCCCCGCAGACCGGGACGCCCGAGGCGGTCGTGGAGACCGTCGAGGCCGTGGTGGAGCCTGTCGCTCCGGAGAAGCCGCGTCGCCGTCGGACCCGCAAGTCCGCGGAGGCCGCGGTGACACCGGCCGAGGTCACGGAGGCTCCGCAGGAGACCGCCGAGACCGTCCAGGCCGTCGAGGCCCCGGTGACGCCGGTCCGCCGCCGCACCCGCAAGGCCGCCGAGCCGGCCGAGGCGGTGGTGACCGCGCCCGAGCCCGAGGTCGCCGAGGAGCCCAAGCCGCGTCGTACCCGCAAGACCGCGGCCGCCGCCGAGACGGCGGTGGACACGGCCGAGGCCACCGAGGCCAAGCCGCGCCGGACCCGCAAGACGGCAGCCGCCGCCGAAACGGCCGTCGACACCGCCGAGGGCGCCGAGGCCAAGCCCCGCCGCACCCGCAAGGCCGCTGCCGCCGCTCCGGCGACGGCCGAGGCCGAAGCCACGCCGGAGACGGAGGCCGCCAAGCCGCGTCGTGCCCGCAAGACGGCAGCCGCCGCCGAAGCGGCCGTCGACACGGCCGAGGCCACCGAGGCCAAGCCGCGCCGGACCCGCAAGACGGCAGCCGCCACCGAGACGGTCGCCGCCCCGGAGACCGCCGAGGCCGCCGAGGCCGCCGAGGCCAAGCCCCGCCGCACCCGCAAGACCGCGGCCGCCGCCCAGACGGCGGTGGACACGGCCGAGGCCACCGAGGCCAAGCCCCGCCGCCCCCGCAAGACGGCGGCCGCCGCCCCGGAGACCGCCCAGGTCGCCGCGGTCGCCGAGGTCAAGCCGCGCCGCACTCGGAAGGCCGCCGAGGCAGCCGTCGACACCGTCGATGGCACCGAGGTCAAGCCCCGTCGGACCCGCAAGACGGTTGTTGCCGCCGGTGCGGAGATTCCGGCGCAGGCCAGCGAGGAGCCTGAGGTCAAGCCGAGGCGTCGCACCACCCGCAAGGCGGCCGAGTCAGTCGAGGCGGTCGGCACTGCCGACGCGGTCGACGCGGAGGCGAAGCCGAAGGCCCGCCGGACCCGGAAGGCCGCCGCCGCGGCTCCCGAGGCCTGAGCACCTCACCGAACGGCCCGGCCCACCCTGTGTGGGCCGGGCCGTTCGGCGTTCCCGGCCCGACCTGCCGCCTCCACCGCCCGCCTCCACCACCGCCCGCCGCCCCCCGCCCCCCGCCCCCCGCCCCCCGCCGCAACGGGATTCATCCGCCGGCTTCCGGGGTGTCGCAGTCCGACGGATAACCTCTCCCCATGAGCAGGCCTCGTACCTTTGTCCCGCCCGTCGGGGCGCGCGCGTACGCGCTCGCCACCGCGCGAGGTGCGTTCGCCGTCATCGACGCGCCCGCAGCCGCCGGGACCGAGCCCAAGGGGACCGCGCTGTTGCTGCCCGGGTTCACCGGCAGCAAGGAGGACTTCAACCCGCTGCACGAGGCGCTGGGCGCGCGCGGGTACCGGACCGTCGCCGTGGACGGGCGTGGGCAGTTCGAGTCGGACGGCCCGAAGGACGACGAATCGGCGTACGCCCAGGAGGAGTTGGCGCGGGACGCACTCGCGCAGGCGGCTGCGGTCGGCGACGGCCGGCCCGTGCATCTGCTGGGGCACTCCCTCGGCGGTCAGATCGCACGCGCGGCCGTGCTCCTCGACCACACGCCGTTCCGCTCGCTGACGCTGATGTCCTCGGGCCCGGCCCAGATCTCCGTCCCCCAGCAGCAGCGGGTGAAGCTGTTGCGTGACGCGCTCGCGGTGCTTCCGATGGCCGAGGTGTGGGAGGCCATGCAGGCCCTGGAGGCGCCGGAGGAGTTGGCCGAGGGCGATCCGGAGGAGCAGACGTACCGGGAGGACCAGGAGGATCTGCGGCGCCGCTGGCTGGGCAACAAGCCGGCCCAACTCCTCGCCGCTGGACTCCAGTTGTGCACCGAGCCGGACCGCGTCGACGAACTCGCCGCCGTACCGCTGCCGTTCCATGTGCTGTCGGGGGCGCGGGACGACACCTGGCCGCTGCCGCTGCTGGACGAGATGGCGCTACGGCTGCGCGCGCACCGGACGGTCATCGCGGGTGCCGAGCACTCCCCCAACACCGACCGACCGGCCCCCACCGCCGAGGCGATCGCCGCCTTCTGGGACAGCGCGAAGGGCTAGGACCGGGCTAGGGCGTATCCCGAGGATCGGACAGGCCCTGGTCGCAGACATCTAGTACTGCGTCTGAAGGTGCTCCCAGAAGCCGTCCCGGAGGGCTCGGCGCAGGTCGGCCTGGCCGCGCAGGGAGTACTGGAGCAGGCCCTCGGCCTCGACGAGGAGGTCCTGGTCGACCGGGCCCGGCAGGTACGGATGGCCGGGCAGCAGCTCGACGAGCGCCTCACTGCCCCGCGAGGACAGCCACTTCGCAGCGATCTGCGCGCCGACGAAACGGACGTCCTCCCGGCTGGGTCTGGTGCCGCCGGCCTCGTAGGCGTGGGCGGTGCGCCGGGCGACGTACGGCTTGAAGAACTCGAGGTCGAGGGTGCGCTGGCTGTCGACCTCCCAGAGCAGCGGCTCGGCCTGGTTACGGCCCTCGGGCGCCTCGATGCCCCAGAGGTGGACACGGGCGCCGTAGCCCTGGGCCGCCTCGACCGCGGAGACCAGGTCCTCGTCGCCGCCGAGCAGGGCCGCGTCGCTGATGGCGCGGTGCCGGGCGAGTGACTCGAGGTCCGTACGGATCAGGGAGTCGACGCCCTTCTGCTGGTTGTTGGCGTTGAGGTTGCCGAGCCGGACCTTGACGTCGGGCAGTTCGGCGATGGTCTGCTGCTCGGCGGTGTGGATGCGGCGGCGGGCGCCGTCGTACCAGTAGACGCGCAGCAGCCGGCTGTCCGCGAAGATCTGGCGTGCCTTGTCGATGAGCGCGTCGATCAGTCCCTCGGCGTCGAGGTCGAAGGCGCGGCGGTCCTCCGTCCCGGCGACGAGCCGGCCCGTGGCCGCGTACAGGTAGCCCGCGTCGACGAAGATCGCGTGTGTCGAAGGCGTCTTCGCCACTTCCGCGAGCATGCGGGTGAGCAGCTCGTTCGTGCGATCGATGCGGGCCTGGAGGGCGGCGAGGTCGTCGTTCATCGCGTCCATTGTCCCGGCGGTCACGCTGCGAACACAACCGCTCCCGGTCAGTCTCCCGGACGACTCTTACCGGTCGGTAATTAGGCGTTCGAAAATTTTCTTTAGCCAAGGGAATGTTTGTAACACGCAAGCCGTTGACTCAGACGAACACGAGACGAAGGGAGAGGCAGATGCGCTTCGAAATCAGGCGACTGGACGAAGTCGACGGCACCACCGTGGACTGCACCGTCGTGGACGCCGCCTCCGTCAACAGGATCGTCCAGCAGGCCGCCGCCATCGGGCAGCGCCTGTGGATCCGACCGGCCGAGAACCAGGCTTCGTAAGAGATACGAGTCCCGAACCACGACGCACGACGAGACACACTGACGCGCGGAACACCGCAGAGTCTTCGGAGCCCCCGTACGGTACGACGCCGTACGGGGGCTCCGCGTCTGTCCGCCGGCCCGGCTACGCGCCCTTGATGACCTGGGTGACGCCGTTGATGATCTGCTGTACGGCGATCGCGGAGAGCATCATGCCTGCGAGCCGCGTCACCAGCACCACGCCACCGTCCTTGATGACCCGGATGATCAGCAGTGAGTACCGCATCACCAGCCACAGCACGACGTGGATGGCCAGGATCGCGACCCACACGGACACCTGGGCGGAGACGCTGTCCGCCTTCTGCACGGCGAGGATGACCGACACGATCGCGCCGGGCCCCGCCAGCAGCGGCATACCCAGGGGCACCAGCGCCACATTGACGTCCTTGGTCTGCTTCGGCTCGTCGTTCTTGCCGGTGAGGAGGTCGAGGGCGATCAGCAGGAGCAGCAGCCCGCCCGCGATCATCAGCGCGGGCACGGAGACGTGCAGGTAGTCGAGGATCTGGTGGCCCAGGAGCCCGAAGACGGCGATCACCCCGCCCGCCACGCAGACGGCCTGGAAGGCCATCCGCCGCTGCACCTTGGCGGGCCGGCCAGAGGTGAGGGCGAGGAAGATCGGGGTGATCCCAGGGGGATCCATGATGACGAACAGGGTCAGGAAGAGGGAGCCGAAGACGGCGACGTCGAACATGCGTGAGCCTTGTGCCTAGGTCGGCGCTGCGGGCGGTGGTGCCGCAGGGCGATGGGGGTCACCACGCGCCGGCGAGCCCGGCCCGGGAGAGGGCGGGCCCGAACTGCCGCGCAGGGAGATCGGGAACGGGGGTGAGCCTCAGCGTCCGCCGGTCCCCGGGACGGGGAACGCGCCGGTGGCACGGCGTGTGATCTCCCCGTACACCTCGGGGTCGGTCGTGTACTCGCCCAGCGCCACCGTCTTGCGGCTGCCGTGGTAGTCCGAGGACCCGGTGACCAGCAGCCCCAGCTCCGCGGCCAGCCCGCGCAGCCGGACCCGGGTGTCGGCGTCGTGGTCCATGTGGTCGACCTCGATACCGTCGAGGCCGGCCGCGGCCAGCTCGGCGATCGCCGACTCGGGCACCGTGCGCCCGCGCTCGGCGGCCGCCGGATGCGCGAACACGCACACCCCGCCGGCCTGCTTGACCAGCCGGATCACCGCGAAGGGGTCGGTCTCGTGCTTCTCCACGAAGGCCCGGCCGCCGTCGGCCAGCCACTCCCGCGTGAACGCGTCGCTCACGGTCGGTACGACACCCAGCTCGACCAGCGCGGAGGCGACATGCGGCCGTCCCACGGAACCGTCGCCGGCGATCCGCCTCACCTGCTCCCAGGTGACCGGCACGCCCAGCTCGTTCAGCTTGGCGACCATGCCCCGGGCCCGCGGCACCCGGTCGTCGCGGACCAGCTCGCGCTCGGCGAGCAGATCGGGCTCCTCGGGGTCGAAGAGGTAGGCCAGCATGTGCATGGAGACGCCGTCGATACGACAGGACAGCTCGGCCCCGGTGACCAGGGTGAGCCCCTCGGGCAGCGCCGCGACGGCCTCGGCGTGGCCCCGGGTGGTGTCGTGGTCGGTCAGCGCGACGACGTCGAGCCCGGCAGCGGCGGCGTTCCGCACCAGCTCGGCCGGGCTGTCCGTACCGTCGGAGGCGGTGGAGTGGCAGTGCAGATCGATACGCACGACGCGGACTCCAGACGGGACGGGACGGAAGGGACGCGTCAAGGATAGCGGCCGGAAGCGGATGCCCTGTCACACCCGAAAGCCGGGGGCGCCCCGTACAGGCAGGTCACAGACAACCCCTGCTTCCGGCGCACTAGGGCTCCAGCAAGCGCGGCGACAACGCCCCGCAGGGCACCAGGTCCACCTCCGCGCCCGCGTCCCGCAGATCTGTGAGCACCAGCTCGTCGTACATCAGCAACCCGGTCTGCTCGGGCCACACCACCGCCCAGAGCCACATCCCCCGGGCCTCGCCCGCGAAGACGGCCCTGTCGTCCGGCGCTCCCGGCACATGCCACAGCGGCGTCGGCCGCCCGGCGGCGAGCACCTTCGCCTGCGGCGGCTTCTCCACGTCCATCGACGGCCCTGGGTCCGGTCCGTCGATGCCCGCGTACCGCGCGCCGAGGCCGACCCCCAGCTCCTCGGCGACCAGGATCATCTCCCCTACGCCGCCGAGCGGCGCGGGTCCGGAGCAGGCGACGGCGGTCGCGCGCCCGCCGCTGCGGTCGTCACCGGCGCAGGCCACACCCGTGAACAGCCAGCCGACCGGCAGCGGCCAGGGCATCCACACCGGCACCTGGGTCCGGTGCACCACGACATCGAGGGCCTCGACGCTGGGCGGGATCACGGGCTGTACCGGATGCACGGTCCCGTGCACCTCGCACTGCCAGGTGTCGGCGAAGAGGCCGGGAGCCCTGACCCGGCCACCGCACTTCGGGCAACTGGGTTCGCCCCTCATAGGGCCCCACGGTCCTACCCGGAATCCCCCACGTCAAGGACGATCACCCGTCCGGGCGGAACCGGTCACCGGGTGGAGTTAGATGTATCTTGCATTAATTAGCCACCCTAACTTACTATGTGTATACACCAACCAAATCGACGTGGGCAGACGAGAGCGGCGGAGGAAGCGCATGGCAGAGTCAGCAGAACCGTTCGACGCGGGGGCGGGCAGCATCCTGCGGCAGCCGAAGGCCGTATGGGCGACGGCCGGCGCGTCCGTCGTCGCCTTCATGGGCATCGGACTCGTCGACCCGATCCTGCCCTCCATAGCCAAGGGCCTGGACGCCACGACCAGCCAGGTCTCCCTGCTCTTCACCTCGTACTTCCTGATCACCGCCGTGGCGATGCTGCTCACCGGCTTCGTCTCCAGCCGGATCGGCGGCCGCAGGACGCTGCTGCTCGGCCTCGCGTTCGTAGTCGTCTTCGCGGGCCTCGCCGGCACGTCGGACACGGTCGGCCAGCTCGTCGGTTTCCGGGCCGGCTGGGGCCTCGGCAACGCCCTGTTCGTCTCGACCGCACTCGCGGTCATCGTGGGCGCGGCGGCCGGCGGCAGCGCGGCGGCGATCCTGCTCTACGAGTCCGCGCTCGGCCTCGGCATGGCGTGCGGCCCGCTGCTGGGCGCGGTGCTCGGCAACATCAGCTGGCGCTACCCCTTCTTCGGCACGGCCACCCTGATGGCGGTCGGCTTCCTGTGCATCACCGCGTTCCTGAAGGAGCAGCCCAGGCCCGCCCGCAGGACCTCGGTCCTCGACCCGATCCGGGCGCTCGGCCACGGCGGCCTGGCCTCCGTCGCCGCCTCGGCGTTCTTCTACAACTACACGTTCTTCACCGTGCTGGCCTTCACCCCGTTCGTGCTGGACATGACCCCGTACCGCTCGGGTGCCGTGTTCTTCGCGTGGGGTGTGCTGCTCGCGCTCTTCTCGGTGGTGGTGGCCCCGCGCATGCAGCGGCGCTTCGGCTCGCTGAAGGTGCTGGGCGGCTCACTCGTGCTGCTCGCCGTGGACGTCGTCGTGCTCGGCTACGGCAGTCACACCGCCGCGATCGTCTGCACGATCCTGTCCGGCGCGTTCATCGGCGTGAACAACACCGTCTACACCGAACTGGCCCTCGGCGTGTCGGACGCGCCACGCCCGGTGGCGAGCGCGGGCTACAACTTCGTCCGCTGGTTCGCCGCCGCGGCCGCCCCCTACTTCGCGCCGAAGATCGAGGAGTGGACCGACATCCACATCCCGTTCGTGGTGGCGGCGGTCACCGCCGTGCTGGGCGCGGTGGTGGTTCTCGTACGACGGAACGCGCTCGCGCACGAGGCGGAGGAGCTGGCGCCGTCGCACGCCGCGGAGGACGGCGTCACCGTCTTCGCCAACTGACCGATTCGGAATGGTGCTTGGTGAGCTTGCTCACCTTCGTGCATCAGTCCAGCGGGACGGACCTGCGGTGCGGGTCCCGGAGGTCCGTCCCGTTGGCCAGCCAGCGTTCCTGAAGGGCCTGCGCGCCGTGCACGCGTTTCCAGGCCGCCTCGTTCGGGGTCATCGGCAGCAGCGGCAGGAACCGTACGGGATCGAGCGGCTCGTCCAGCTCCAGATCCTCGACGAGACCGCCCGGCTCACCGACCAGGACCGAGGTGAAGGGAGCGCCGGGCCACAGCGGCTCGCCGACGTCCAGCGACGCGCCCGGCGCCACGATCAGGCCCTCCACCTGCGGAGACGCGGCCAGGACGGCCAGCGCACGGAGCACCTTGTCGGTCTCGGCGAGCCCGGCGCGGACCGACAGGACCAGTTCGGCGCGGGGTCCCTTGACGGGGTCCGCGAGCGTCGCGGTGGGGTCGGTCATGGGGTTCGCCGACATGCCGAGCGTCGCGTAGCGCAGGACGTTCTCGCCCTGGAGATCCTCCTGGAACCGGAGCACTTCGATGCGGTCCGTACCGAGGAAGGTGACCGCCGCGCGCGCGTCCGGTTCGCCCAGTGCGGTGGTCAACCGGGCCTCGACCAGAGGAAGAACATCAGCCATGTCGTGAGCATAGAACTCGTCAGTACCGGGCAAAGCAGCGCCTTGACACTGGGGGCTACTGCTACTCTGACCGCGGTGGTTCGGGGCAGCACGCAGAGCGTCGCGGTCAGACCCCGACGCCATGAGGACTCCCTTACGAGGGACCGGCTGGAGGAGGTGGGGCTGTCATGGATCGAAGTCACCCGTGCAGTACCACTCGCTCTTCCGCCCGCTGATTTCGTCTACTGGTCGGCTGCCGCCTTCACGTTCGCGTTGTCGTTCGGAAGAGCACTTTGTTTTCGCTTGCCTGATCCCTCTGACCGGTCCGTTCCGGATCTGTCTGGATCCGTTCGTCTGATCCGAATCAGTAGCGAAGTCGCCACCGCAACGGTGCGGTGCTCCCCGCTTTGTGGACGTGCCAAACATCCGCAGTCAGGACGTCCCCATTCCGGGTAGTTCCACCCGTTCGCCGCGGTCTTCCGCTGCCTGTCGCGAAGGAGCCTGCCCATGTCGATGATCCGCGACCTCCGTGCCGTGGTCCGCCCGACCCGCCCCTCCCTGCGCAAGAGCCTGCGTGCCGAGACCGGCGCCTACGACACCACCCGCGACCCCGGTACGCCCTCGGCCGTCGTCGACTGCGCCGTCTACCGCAACGGCGCGCGCGTGGAGACGCCCAAGCCGCTGACGCCGCAGGAGGCGATGCGCCAGGTGCGCCGGGACGGCGGGTTCGTGTGGATCGGCCTGCACGAGCCGACCGAGGCCGAATTCGCCGGTATCGCGGGCGAGTTCGGGCTGCACCCGCTGGCGGTGGAGGACGCCGTGCAGGCCCACCAGCGCCCCAAGCTCGAGCGCTACGACGACTCCCTCTTCACCGTCTTCAAGACCATCCACTACGTCGAGCACGACCAGCTCACCGCCAACAGCGAGGTCGTGGAGACCGGCGAGGTGATGTGCTTCACCGGCCGGGATTTCTTCATCACCGTCCGGCACGGCGGGCAGGGCTCGCTACGGGCGCTGCGGCACCGGCTCCAGGACGACCCCGAGCTGCTCGCCAAGGGCCCCTCGGCGGTGCTGCACGCCATCGCCGACCATGTCGTCGACGGCTATGTGGCGGTCGCCGACGCCGTGCAGGACGACATCGACGAGGTGGAGACCGAGGTCTTCTCGCCCGGCCGCAAGGGCGGGGTCTCGCGTGGTGTGGACTCCGCGCGCATCTACCAACTGAAGCGCGAGGTACTGGAGTTCAAGCGCGCGGTGTCGCCGCTGCTGCGTCCCATGCAGCTGCTCAGTGAGCGCCCGATGCGGCTGGTCGACCCCGACATCCAGAAGTACTTCCGGGACGTCGCCGACCATCTCGCCCGCGTCCAGGAGCAGGTCGTCGGCTTCGACGAACTCCTCAACTCCATCCTCCAGGCCAACCTCGCGCAGGCGTCCGTGGCGCAGAACGAGGACATGCGGAAGATCACGGCGTGGGCCGCGATCATCGCCGTACCGACGATGGTGTGCGGTGTGTACGGCATGAACTTCAAGTACATGCCGGAGCTGCACTGGAAGTACGGCTATCCGGTGATCATGGGCATCACGGTCTGCATCTGCCTCGGCATCCACCGCACCCTGAAGCGCAACGGCTGGCTCTAGGCTGGGCGCCATGACAAGCGAGCTGCTCGGCCAGGCCCTCGTCGAGGAGGCCACGAAGAAGTCCGGCCTCATCTGGGTCCGGGGCGCCGGGGCGCCGGCCGCTCGTGCGGTGTGGCATGCCTGGGCCGACGGGGGCGTGTACCTGGTCGGTGACGGGAGCGAGCAGCCGCTGACCGGGCTGGCCGACGGGGGGTCGGCCGAGGTGACCGTCCGCAGCAAGGACAAGGGCGGCCGACTGGTCACCTGGACGGCGACGGTGACGGAGCTGTCCGCCGGCTCCCCCGAGTGGGACGCGGCGGTGGCGGAGCTGAAGGGCAAGCGCCTCAACGCACCCGACGGCGAGGCCATGACGGACCGCTGGGCGAGGGAGTGCCGGGTGCTGCGCCTGCGCCCGACGGGAGCGACGACACCGCTGCCGACGGGAAGCCTGGCGGAGGCTCCGGTGCCGTCCCCGGCGACCACCCGGCACCCGATCCCGGCGGGCCTGCCGAAGCTCCTCGCAAGGCGCAGAAAGCCCAAGTAGCCCAACCCCGGGCCGAGTCCGGCACCCGCCGGCCACCACCGTCGCGGTGCCTCAGTGCCTCCGTGCCTCCGTGCCTCCTACGACGTGGGCAGTTGCTTGCCGTAGTCGACCGTCTCGCCCTTTTTCGGCTCGGTGACGCTGAAGGACCTGCCCCAGTCCGTGAAGGTGAGGGTGCCGGCGCCACCGGCGCGCTCCAGGCGGAGCGGATACGGCTTGCCCTTCAGCGAGACGTCCAGCGTGCCGCCCGAGCCGCCGTCGCCGGCGATGCGAATGGTGGGGGTGCCCGACTGTTCGTGGTGGCCGTCGGTCGAGAGGGAACCGTGCAGGGTCAGCAGGCCTGACAGGAGGAGGTCCTTGTCCGTGAAGCCGCTGAACTTCTTGTACGAAGGGTCGCCCTGCGGAACCTTCACGTACTTGCCGTCGAGGGCGCCGGCCGCACTCGTGTCGCTCCCGTCGGCATGGTTCCAGAAGTCCGCGTCGGCCTGCAGATACAGCGTCCGGCCCACCCGGAGCAGGTGGAAGGTCGCCCCCTTCGACGTGACCGACCCGGTCCCGCCGTCCGCGTTCAGGCGCATGTCCAGCTGATACGTACGCCCGCTCGTGACCACCGTCCCCGCCATCCGGACCGTCGCCACCGATGTCGCCGCCGTGCGGGTCTTCGACTGGATGACGTCCGGGGCCAGCTTGCCCACCCCGTTGGTGCCCGCGTCCGGATCCTCACTGCACGCGGTGAGGAGGGCCAGCGCGCACATCGCGGTCACCAGTGCGGCGCGGCGAGTACGGCTACGGCCCGGAGCAATCGCGGTCACGGACGGGGCCACCTTTCTGACGGGTCCGGCACGGCGTACCGCAGCGTACCGGTGCCCCACCCGCCCGGCGGAGCCAGTCCGTCCGGACCGCCCACCAGGGCGTATCCGATCGGTACGGGCTAGCCTGAACCCCACCGAGCAGGCGAAAAGGACAGGAAAGTCACCAAGCGGTACTTCGGTAGAAAAAGGAAGCGGACCCATGGCAGCCGGCGCTCCCCGGATCTTCGTCTCGCACCTCGCCGGTATCGCCGTCTTCGATCCCAACGGCGACCAGGTGGGACGCGTCAGGGACCTCGTCGTCATGCTGCGCGTCGGCCGCAAGCCCCCGCGGCTGCTGGGCCTGGTCGTCGAACTCTCCACCCGGCGCCGCATCTTCCTGCCCATGACCCGGGTGACGAGCATCGAGTCCGGCCAGGTCATCAGCACCGGCGTGCTCAACGTCCGCCGCTTCGAGCAGCGTCCCACCGAGCGCCTGGTCTTCGGTGAACTCCTCGACCGCCGCGTCCAGCTGGTCGAGACCGGCGAGGAGGTCACCGTCCTGGACCTGGGCGCACAGCAGCGGCAGGCCCGCCGGGAGTGGGAGGTCGACCGCGTCTTCGTCCGCAAGGGCCGCACGGGCACCTTCCGGCGGACCAGGGGCGAGTCGCTCACCGTCGACTGGTCGCAGGTCACCGGCTTCTCCCTGGAGGAGCACGGCCAGGGCGCCGAGAGCCTGCTCGCCACCTTCGAGCAACTGCACCCCGCCGACCTCGCCAACGTGCTGCACCACCTCTCCGCCAAGCGCCGCGCCGAGGTGGCCGCCGCGCTGGACGACGACCGCCTGGCCGACGTACTCGAAGAGCTTCCCGAGGACGACCAGATCGAGATCCTCGGCAAGCTGAAGGAGGAGCGGGCGGCGGACGTCCTGGAGGCCATGGACCCGGACGACGCGGCCGACCTGCTCGCCGAGCTCCCCGAGGAGGACAAGGAGCGGCTGCTGAGCCTGATGCAGCCGGCGGACGCGGCCGAGATGCGGCGGCTGATGTCGTACGAGGAGCACACGGCCGGCGGTCTGATGACGACCGAGCCGATCGTATTGCGGCCCGACTCCACCGTCGCCGACGCCCTCGCCAGGGTCCGCAACCCCGACCTGTCCCCGGCCCTCGCCGCCCAGGTCTACGTCTGCCGCCCGCCCGACGAGACCCCGACCGGCAAGTACCTGGGCACCGTCCACTTCCAGCGCCTGCTGCGCGACCCCCCGTACACCCTGGTCAGTTCGCTCCTCGACGACGACCTGCAACCGCTCGACCCCGAGGCCACGCTGCCGCTCATCGCCGGGTTCTTCGCCACGTACGACATGGTCGCGGCGCCCGTGGTGGACGAGACCGGGTCGCTGCTGGGTGTGGTGACCGTGGACGACGTCCTGGACCACATGCTGCCCGAGGACTGGCGGGAGACCGAGTTCGACCTGGACGAGGAGGAGCAGGACAAGGGGGTGGGGAGCCGTGACACCTGAGCGTGAGGGCACCCGGGAGCGGACCCCGTCCGGCGCCACCGCCGCCACCCGGCCGCGCGGACCCCGTCTGGACCAGCCGCGCCCGCCGCGCCGCAGGCTCCTGCCCGAATGGGACCCGGAGGCCTTCGGCCGGCTCTCCGAGCGCATCGCGCGTTTTCTGGGCACCGGGCGGTTCATCGTCTGGATGACGTTCGTGATCATCCTCTGGGTGCTCTGGAACATCTCGGCGCCCGGCAGGTTCCGCTTCGACGAGTACCCGTTCATCTTCCTGACCCTGGCCCTGTCCCTCCAGGCCTCCTACGCGGCCCCGCTGATCCTGCTCGCGCAGAACAGACAGGACGACCGCGACCGGGTCAACCTCGAACAGGACCGCAAGCAGAACGAGCGTTCCATCGCCGACACCGAGTACCTGACCCGGGAGATCGCCGCGCTGCGCATGGGCCTGGGCGAGGTGGCGACCCGGGACTGGATCCGTTCCGAGCTGCAGGACCTGCTCAAGGACGTGGAGGAGCGGCGGGACGGCCACGGCGTATTCCCGGCAGAACGGTCGGCAAGGCGTGACGTAGACGACCGGTGAGGGGCGTTATAGGGGCACCGCGCGTCGCCGTACCATCGTGTGTATGGCTAGCGAAGACGCGGTGCGCGAGGCACTGGCGACGGTGAACGACCCGGAGATCAACCGACCCATCACCGAACTGGGGATGGTCAAATCGGTGGAGATCGGGGAGGACGGCGCGGTCGCGGTCACCGTGTACCTGACGGTCTCCGGATGCCCCATGCGGGACACGATCACCCAGCGGGTCACCGAGGCGGTCTCCCGCGTCGACGGTGTCACCCGCGTCGACGTCACCCTGGACGTGATGAGCGACGAGCAGCGCAAGGAGCTGGCGTCCGCGCTGCGCGGCGGCCAGACCGAGCGTGAGGTGCCCTTCGCCAAACCGGGCAACCTCACCCGGGTCTACGCGGTCGCCTCCGGCAAGGGCGGTGTCGGCAAGTCCTCGGTCACGGTCAACCTCGCCGCCTCGATGGCCGCCGACGGTCTCAAGGTCGGTGTCGTCGATGCCGACATCTACGGCCACTCGGTCCCCCGCATGCTCGGCGCGGACGGCCGCCCCACCCAGGTCGAGAACATGATCATGCCGCCGTCGGCGCACGGCGTGAAGGTCATCTCGATCGGCATGTTCACCCCGGGCAACGCCCCGGTGGTCTGGCGCGGCCCGATGCTGCACCGCGCCCTCCAGCAGTTCCTCGCGGACGTCTACTGGGGCGACCTCGACGTCCTCCTCCTCGACCTCCCCCCCGGCACGGGTGACATCGCCATCTCGGTCGCCCAGCTGGTCCCGAACGCCGAGATCCTCGTCGTGACGACGCCTCAGCAGGCGGCGGCGGAGGTCGCCGAGCGGGCCGGCTCCATCGCGGTCCAGACCCACCAGAAGATCGTCGGCGTGGTCGAGAACATGTCCGGCCTGCCCTGCCCGCACTGCGGCGAGATGGTCGACGTCTTCGGCACGGGCGGCGGCCAGGTGGTCGCCGACGGCCTCACCCGCACGACGGGTACGAACGTCCCGGTCCTCGGCAACATCCCGATCGACGTCCGCCTCCGCGAGGGCGGCGACGAGGGCAAGCCGGTCGTCCTGACCGACCCCGACAGCCCGGCGGGCGCGGCCCTGAGGGGCATCGCGGGGAAGCTGGGCGGACGCCAGCGCGGCCTTTCGGGACTGTCCTTGGGGATCACCCCGCGCAACAAGTTCTGAGAAACCCGGGGCCCGGCGCCCCTTCAGGGGCACGGGGCTGCATCAATGTGCGGCTCCGCCGGGTGGACGCGATCAACCACAGCGCAGTCGAAGCCGCAGCCGCAGCCGCAGCCGCAGCCGCACAGCCCCCTACGGCGAAGGGGCGCCACCAACCACCGGCGCCCCTTTTCTCATGCGTACGCGGCAATGTCCTTGATCACCGCGAACCCCAGCCCGTACGCGGACATCCCCCTGCCGTACGCCCCCACATGCACCCCCTGCGACGTGGACCCGGCGAGCACCCACCCGAACTCCGACTCCCGGTAGTGGAACGGCGTGGCCACCCCGTCCACCGGCAGCGAGAGCGTGGACCACTCCGGCCCGCTCAGCTCGTCGGCCAGCTCCCACGCCGTCTCGGTCTGCTGCTCCAGCCAGTCGTCCCGCAGGCTGTGGTCCATCTGCCCCGGCCAGGTGAAGGACAGCAGCCCGACCCCCGCCAGCCACGCGGCCGACGAGACCGACGTGGCCTCCAGCAGCCCCGTCCCGTCGGCGCTCCGCCGGGACGGATTCGCCGCGACGGTCACGACCACCGCGAACTTCTCCCTCGGCTCACCGACGGACGCGGCCAGGTGCTCGTTCCGCACCGACGGCTCGTCGCCGTGCCCGATCGACCCGTGCTCCACCGCACCGTCGGCCGCCGTACCCACCTGCATCAGCCAGCGCGGCCCTGTGAACGCCTCGTCGAGGCCGTACCACGGGAAGGGTGCCTCCAGGTAGCCGTTGACCGTGCGACGGGCGGAGGGGACCTGCTGTCCGTTCTCCGCGACCGGCGAATGTTCGCCCACCCGACTTGTCGTCTCCATCTGCCCGGACGCCTCCTAGCTCTCGTCGGTCCGGGGCGGCCCGCCCCCCTTCGGGCGCACTCGTCCGGTCCGCACAACAACTCGGCAGCATATCCACACCGCTGGGACCAGCAGCGAAACCGCCCGGCGCGTGGGTCGCGCGGGCGGCGGGATCAAGCCGTGAGCGGCGCACACGCGGTATGAAACGCGTCACGTACGCCGCTCACGCCAGAGTGTCCGGTACGGCTCAGGTGGCGTCCGCGTCGAACGGCGGACGGTCGTCCTTGCCGGGGTCCTCGGGCTTCTTGGTCATGTCGATCCGGCCACCCGCGGAGCCCGTACCCGTGGAAGGGGAGGAATCGGTCTCGCGGCTGTGCACCGCGTCCGTGACCTCGGCCATCTCCTTCTTCAGGTCGAAGCCGTTGCGGATCTCCTTCAGCCCCAGCTCGTCGGTGTCCAGGTGCTTGCGGACGAAATTCTTGGGGTTGAGGTCCTCGAACTCGAAGTCCTTGAACTCCGGACCGAGTTCCTCTCGGATGTCCGCCTTGGCGCTCTCCGAGAACTCCCGGATCTTGCGGATGGTCCGCATCACGTCCTGGATGACCTTCGGGAGCTTGTCCGGACCGAAGACGAGCACGGCGAGCACGACGATGGTCACCAGCTCGAGTGGTCCTATGTCATTGAACACCTGAAGCTCCTTGCGATGTCCTCGGTCCTCGGCCCTCCGGTCGCTGTTGCGGGTGTTCCGTGGTCCGGGCCGGGTCCACGGTACCCGGCGTACCTGTCCGACCGGTACCGTCCCGAGGTGTCCGACCGCGTGTGTACGACCGGTTTTCCGGGTTGTTTGCCTAGTCGGGGCACGCGTGCGGTCCCGGCTGTGACGTTTCTGTCAGTTCCTGTCCGCCGAACCGAGGACCAGCGAGAGGTGTTTCTCGGCGCCTGCCGTACGGCGAGCGACGGCGGGTGCTGCACGGGCGGAGCGGGGGCCCACGGGCCCGGGCGGCCGTAGGGCGGGGTGCTGTAGGGGTCGGGGGCGTGCCGGGGCTGCTGGGGCTCTTGGGGGCGGTCGGCGGCCGGGGCGGGCGGCTCCAGCGCGAAGTCACCCTCGGCATCGGCCTCGGAGGCCTCCCGAGCCCCCTGGACCTCCTCAGGCTCCACAGCGTCCCGAGGCTCCGGTGACTTCGGCATCCCCTCGTCCATGGTCTCCTCGCGGGCGAACCTCGGCCCGCGCTCCGAGGTGGGCCGAGGAAGGTCGAATCCGTGCCCGGGGCAGCCGCCACGGGCATGGTCAGCTCACAGGATTCGACCAGGTTCGCGGGTCACCGCGCAGGGCCGTCCAGCAGGTGGTCAGCGGGCCGCGCGGGAGGACGGGGAGGGAGCGGAGGTCGTGTCGGGGACGGGTGCGGCGAGCAGTGCGGCGCCGGTCGCCTCGGGCGTACTGGTCCACGAGGTGAGGGCGAACGGCGGGTTGGCGGTCAGCGGCCGTATCAGCGGGGAGACGGCGGCCGCGCCGGCCAGCACCGGTGCGGTCAGCTCACGCAGCGCCTTCTCGCCGGCGGCCGGGGAGGGCACCCCGGGCAGCAGCGGCGCGGAGACCGAGGTGGGGGCCGCGGTCGTGGCGCTGCCGAGCAGGGTGCCGGAGGACAGCAGCGGGGAGAGCGAGCGGCGGCGCTGCGCGTCGGCGGCGCCCGCGGTGCCCGCGCCCGCCGTACCCGCCGGGGCGACGCTGCCGCCGCCCGTGCCGCTGCGGGTGTCGGCGGCCGGGGAGCCGGGCAGGCCGGCGGTGACCCCGCCGAGGGCGACGGCGGCCAGCGAGACCGCGCCGGCGGCGACGAACGCGAACCGCATGCCGCGCGAGGCGGAGCGGTCGGCGTCCGGGCGGCCGACGGGGTGGATACGGAAGCCCCGGTCGGCGGCCACGGCCGAGTCGTGCGGGTGGGCCGGGACGTAGCCGAACTCGAAGCGGTCCTCCTGGCGCACGCCGAAGACCCCGCTGTCGGACCGGCGTCCCGAGGGATCTCCCCCGCCGAACGGCGAACCGTCGGTGTCGCCACCCCCGGGCAGCCCCTGGAGGCGGGCCAGGAAACTCTCGGAGGGCGGGGGCGGGGCGGCCTCCGCGAAGACGTTCTTCAGCGCGCGCTGGGCGTCGGCCTCCGCCTTGCACCTGGCACAGGTCGCCAGGTGGGCCAGGACACGATCACGCGACTCATGGCCGAGCTCTCCGTCCACCAGGGCGGAGAGTCGGTCTCCCAGGTGCTGCTCGGCGAGCTGTCGCTCGGCGGGTTTCGGTCGTGAACCACTCACGCGGACGCGCCCCCTCCTCCCAGTGCGGGAACACGGGGCACGAAGGAGCGGCGCTCGGCCTTGCGGGCTTCCGGGGAGCGGTGCGCGAGGGCCTTGCGCAGCTGGGAACGGCCGCGGTGGATCCGGGAGCGGACCGTGCCGAGCTTGACGCCGAGGGTCGCGGCGATCTCCTCGTACGACAGGCCCTCGATGTCGCACAGGACGACGGCGGCGCGGAACTCGGGCGCGAGGGTGTCCAGGGCCTGCTGCACGTCGGCGTCGAAGTGCGCGTCGTTGAAGGCCTGGGACGGAGTGGGCTCGCGGCTGGGCAGGCGCTCGGCCGCGTCCTCGCCGAGGGCGTCGAAGCGGATGCGCTGCTTGCGCCGGACCATGTCGAGGAACAGGTTGGTCGTGATGCGGTGCAGCCAGCCCTCGAAGGTGCCCGGCGAGTAGGTCGACAGAGAGCGGAAGACGCGGACGAAGACCTCCTGCGTGAGGTCCTCGGCGTCGTGCTGGTTGCCGGTGAGGCGGTAGGCCAGGCGGTAGACGCGGCCGCTGTGCGTGCTGACGATCTCCTCCCACGTGGGCGGAGTCCATGCCTGCCCGTCCGCGTCGGTGGAGAAGGTCGCGGTCCGGTCCTCGCCCACGGCGAGCACGTCGGCGTGGCTGGGGTCAGCAGCGGTGTCGTTCACGGATTTCGGCCTGCCCGCCGATCCGAGGAAGCGCCGTAGCACTCCTCCCCGATCCCCGGGTGCGGCCGCACCTCCCCTGTCGGCTCTGGTGGTGTCCAGTGGAGCCCCTACCATAGCCACCTCGCCCGTTAGCACCGGATAAGCGGTTTTACGAGAATTTGATCTCTGCTGGTACGGCTCATCCGACCGCATCAGCGGTTGCTCGACCGCCGTCTCGTCATCGTGATCCATTCGTGTCCCCCCGCCCTGTCTTCCACCCCTCTAAACGCCTGGTCCCATCTGCGGGTTCCCGGCACCAACGGATACAGTCACGCCCAGGCAACCACGGGGACAGGAGAGGGTCATTACCGGCAACCGGCAGACGAGCTGGGCGTTCGCCGACGCCTTTGTCGCCGAGGACGAAGCGCTGCGGTGGGCCCGTGACCGGGCCCGCGACGCAGGGCTGCGCTCGGTGTCGCCCGGCACGGGTGCCGCCCTGCGTCTGCTCGCCGCCTCCGTGGACGCCAAGGCGGTCGCCGAGATCGGTACCGGGTGCGGGGTGTCCGGGATGCATCTGCTGCACGGCATGCGCGCGGACGGTGTCCTGACGACCGTCGACCCCGAGCCGGAGCACCAGCAGTTCGCCCGGCAGGCCTTTCGTGCCTGCGGCTTCGCCAGCAACCGGGCCCGCTTCATCCCGGGCCGCGCCCTCGACGTACTTCCGCGTCTCGCGGACGCCGGTTACGACCTGGTGTTCTGCGACGGAGACCGGCAGGAGTACTCCGACTATCTCGCTGAATCGTTGCGCCTGCTGCGCCCGGGCGGCCTGGTGGTCTTCGAGGGCGTCTTCGCCAACGGCCGCACGGTCGACTCCGGGCCGCAGCCGACCGAGGTGCTGCGGCTGCGCGAGCTGCTGCGCACGGTCCGGGAGAGCCCGGAGCTGGTGCCGTCACTGCTGCCGGTGGGCGACGGACTGCTCTGCGCCGTCAAGCGCTGACCCCGCCGGGGAAGGACCGGGGGTACGGCAGCGCCCCGGCACCGCATACAGTGCCGGGGCGGCCGAAAGGGTGTGGTCGCTGACGCCTCAGACGACGACGTTCTTGAGGGCGTCGGCAAGCGCCGCGGCCTCGTCAGGGGTCAGCTCGACGACGAGCCGACCGCCGCCTTCGAGCGGAACGCGCATGACGATGCCCCGCCCCTCCTTGGTCACCTCGAGCGGGCCATCACCCGTCCGCGGCTTCATGGCCGCCATGCTGGTTCCCCTTCCTGAAAACAGCTCATCGTCTGCCGACGGCCCACGAGGGCACGCGTGATCCTGGCGGGACACGCGGCACCGGCATCGAACACATTGCTTCCAAGCCATTATCCCGCATCTCAGGACCCGATGACCAACATCAGTCGGCATCGCTTGAGCAACGCGCGCGAGCAAAACCACCCAATTCGGCGATGTGACTGCGATACTGCGCCGCCCCGCGTCCTTACGCCGACCGAGTAGGCTCCGGTTTTCTTTGACGCAGGTCACACGACGGGTCCGGTCCTCGAACGGCGATCTCCGCCATGCTGTCCTTCGGACGCAGACGTACCGAGCGGTACGTCAGCCGCGACGACGGAGACGACGGAGGGGACGCACCATGACCGACACCGTGCTCTACGAGGTGAGCGACGGACTCGCGACGATCACGCTGAACCGCCCCGAGGCGATGAACGCGCTGAACATCGCGACGAAGGTCGCGCTTCGGGAGGTCGCGCAGGAGGCGGCGGCCGACACGGCCGTCCGGGCGATCCTGCTGACGGCCGCCGGGGACCGGGCGTTCTGCGTGGGCCAGGACCTCAAGGAACACATCACGCTGCTCGCGTCGGACCGGGAGACGGGTTCGGGGCAGACGATGACGACGGTCCGGGAGCACTACAACCCGATCGTGCGGGCGCTGGCCGGGGCGCCGAAGCCGGTGGTGGCCGGGGTGAACGGTGTCGCCGCCGGCGCCGGTCTCGGGTTCGCGCTGGCCGCGGACTACCGCGTGGTCGCCGACACGGCCGCCTTCAACACGTCGTTCGCGGGGGTCGCGCTGACCGCGGACTCCGGGGTGTCCTGGACGCTGCCGCGGGTCGTGGGGCCGGGGCGCGCCGCCGACCTGCTGCTCTTTCCCCGGAGCATCAGCGCGCAGGACGCGTACGAGCTGGGCATCGCGAACAAGGTGGTGCCCTCGGCCGAGCTGCGGGACGAGGCCGAGAAGGTCGCCCGGAAATTGGCCGAAGGACCGACTGTGGCGTACGCGGCGCTGAAGGAGGCCGTCGCCTACGGGCTCACGCACTCCCTCGACGAGACGCTGGACAAGGAGGACGAGCTGCAGGCCCGGGCTGGTGCTTCGGAGGACCACGGAATTGCCGTGCAGGCGTTTGTGAACAAGGAGAAGCCGAAGTATCTGGGGCGGTGACCCGCCGTGGGGAACTGCGGGTGTGATGTGGCTGGTCGCGCAGTTCCCCGGGGCCCCCCCCGGGGCGCCAGCCCCCCCCCCGGTAGCAACGTGTTCGCTGACCCCCCCCCCGGCGACCTACGGGGGTGGCACGCG
>NZ_JBSHAF010000006.1:231900-281314 GCF_053611365.1 Streptomyces sp. NPDC054813
GCACCACGTATCGCCCCCGCCGTTTTTTCCCAACACCCACAGCCTTATTTATGGGGGGGGGGCCCCCGGGGGGGGGCGGGGGGGGCGTGGGGGGGCGCGCCCCCCCCCCCCCCGCGCCCCTACGGGGCGCTCCTGGCCACGCATGTTTCCAAGTGGTCGTCGACCAGTCCGCATGCCTGCATGAGGGCGTACGCCGTCGTCGGGCCGATGAAGCGCAGGCCGCGCTTCTTCAGTGCCTTGGACAGGGCCGTCGACTCCGGAGTGACCGCCGCGACGTCGGCGATGGTCTTCGGTGCGGGGTAGGCACCCGGCTCCGGGGCGTGCGACCAGATCAGGGCATCCAGCTCACCCGGTTCCCACTCCGCCAGGACCTTCGCGTTGGCCATCGTCGCGTCGATCTTCGAGCGGTTGCGGATGATGCCCGGGTCCCCCAGCAGCCGCTCCCGGTCCTCGTCCGAGAAGGTGGCGACCTTCTCGATGCGGAAGCCGGCGAAGGCGGCCCGGAAGCCGGGGCGGCGGCGGAGGATCGTGATCCAGGAGAGTCCCGACTGGAACGCCTCCAGGCTGAGGCGTTCGTAGAGGGCGTCGTCGCCGTGGACCGGGCGGCCCCACTCCTCGTCGTGGTACGCCACATAGTCCTCGGTGGACAGGGCCCAGGGACAGCGCAGCCTGCCGTCCGGCCCGGCCACGGCCGCTCCGTCGGTCACGGCCGGTCCTCCGGCTCCGGCTTGGCCAGCGAGGTGTGGGGGGCGGCCTGGGCGCCGGCCAGCGCGGACTCCAGGTCGTCGATCCGGGCGTCGCGCTCGGCGAGTTCGGCGCCGAGGCGGCTGAGCGCGTCGTCGACGTCCGCCATGCGGTAGCCGCGCGGAGCGAGCGGGAAGCGGAGGCTCTCGACGTCCGCGCGGTGCACCGGGCGGTCCAGGGGCAGCGGGTCCTGGAAGCGCTCGGGCGCCACCTCGGGCAGCGGGCCGCTCTCGCCGCCGCTCACCACGGAGAGCGTGACCGCGGCGACCACGACCGCGAGCGCGACGACCAGGAACAGGAACATAACCATCGCGGTGGCCCCCAGGCTCGATGAAGCTCGGTACGCACTCATGGTGCCGAGTGCGCTTAGTGTGCTCGGTGTCGAATGTGTCTGTGTCCGATCGTGCCATGCGAGTCTGACAGTCAGGGGCGCAGGCGGTCGTACCGAGGGACTTACTACGAGAGGTCACAGGCGATGCTCAGGCTGGGCAAGCGGGAATTCGCACCGCACGAACCGGTGATCATGGCCATCGTGAACCGGACCCCGGACTCCTTCTACGACCAGGGGGCGACCTTCCACGACGAGCCCGCCCTCGCGCGCGTGGAGCAGGCGATCGCCGAGGGGGCCGCGATCGTCGACATCGGCGGGGTGAAGGCCGGGCCTGGCGATGAGGTCACGGCCGAGGAGGAGGCGCGGCGGATCGTCGGGTTCGTGGCGGAGGTGCGCCGGCGGTTCCCGGAGGTCGTGATCAGCGTGGACACCTGGCGGGCGTCGGTCGCGGAGGCCGTCTGCGAGGCCGGGGCGGATCTGCTGAACGACGCGTGGGGCGGGGTCGATCCGGGGCTGGCGGAAGTCGCGGCGCGGTACCGGGTGGGGCTGGTGTGCACGCACGCGGGCGAGGCGGAGCCGCGGACCCGGCCGCACCGGGTGACGTACGACGACGTGGTGGCCGACATTCTGCGGGTGACCCTGGGGCTGGCCGAGCGGGCCGTGGCGCTGGGGGTGTCCCGGGAGTCGGTGATGATCGATCCCGGGCACGACTTCGGGAAGAACACCCGGCACAGCCTGGAGGCGACGCGGCGGCTGGGCGAGATGGTCGAGACGGGGTGGCCGGTGCTGGTCTCCCTGTCCAACAAGGACTTCGTGGGCGAGACGCTGGACCGGCCGGTGAAGGAACGCGTGATCGGCACGCTGGCGACGACGGCGGTGTCGGCGTGGCTGGGGGCGCAGGTGTACCGCGTCCACGAGGTGGCCGAGACCCGGCAGGTCCTGGACATGGTGGCGTCGATCGCGGGCCACCGGCCCCCGGCGGTCGCCCGGCGGGGGCTGGCGTAGCATCCTGGCGGCTCCGCCCCGGACCCCCGAAACCCTCGCCCGCCCACCACCGGACTCGGTGAGTCGAGAGGTGTACGGACCGACTCGGTACTCGGAACGATCACGAGAACCCTCGACCCTGACTTCTCGGCAGAGCGAGTCGGGTGGGTGGGCGGATGGGAGACGGCCGGTCCTAGCGGCCCGCCTCCTTCGACACCAGGGCCACCGCCTCCCCCACGTCGTCCGTGACGTGGAACAGGAGCAGGTCCTTCTCGCTCGCCTTGCCCTGGGCGATCAGGGTGTTCTTGAGCCAGTCGACCAGACCGCCCCAGTACGCGCTGCCGAACAGCACGATCGGGAAGCGGGTGACCTTCTGCGTCTGGACGAGGGTGAGCGCCTCGAAGAATTCGTCGAGGGTGCCGAGTCCGCCGGGCAGCACCACGAAGCCCTGCGCGTACTTGACGAACATCATCTTTCGCACGAAGAAGTAGCGGAAGTTCAGACCGATGTCGACGTAGGCGTTCAGGCCCTGCTCGAAGGGCAGCTCGATACCGAGGCCGACCGAGACGCCGCCCGCCTCCAGCGCGCCCTTGTTGGCCGCCTCCATCGCGCCGGGCCCGCCGCCCGTGATGACCGCCCAGCCGGCCTCGACCAGGCCCCGGCCCAGCTGCACGCCCGCGTCGTACTCCGGCGACTCCACCGGCGTCCGCGCCGAGCCGAACACGCTGATCGCGGCGGGGAGTTCGGCGAGCGTGCCGAAGCCCTCGATGAACTCCGACTGGATGCGCAGCACCCGCCAGGGGTCCGTGTGGACCCAGTCGGAGGGGCCGCCCGCGTCCAGCAGACGCTGGTCCGTCGTGCTCGCGGTCACCTGACCGCGCCGTCGGAGGACCGGTCCCAGGCGCTGCTCGTCCGGCGGCACCTTCTTCCCCTCGGGGTTCCCGGTAGGCATATGTGCGCTCCCTCCGCTTGCAGGTGTATCCGCCCCAGCGTAGATCCACCCGGGTTACAGGCGCGGGACGTCGGCATGTCCGGTGCGAAGCGCCGCCGTGTGGCTCAGCCGGTCAGCCAGGCGCGCAGCCGCTTCTCGCCCGCCAGGATCTTTCCGGTTTCCACCCTTTCGTCCCGCTTGTGCGCCAAGTGCGGGTTGCCGGGCCCGTAGTTGACCGCCGGGACGCCGAGGGCGGAGAAACGGGAGACGTCGGTCCAGCCGTACTTGGGCATCGGGGTACCGCCGACCGCCTCGATGAAGGCGGCCGCGGCCGGGTGCGAGAGGCCGGGCAGCGCACCGGGGCTGTGGTCGTCGACCACGAACTCCTCGACCCCGCAGTCGGCGAAGACCTCGCGGACGTGCGCGATCGCCTCCTCCTCGGAACGGTCCGGGGCGTACCGGAAGTTGACGGTGACCACGCACTCGTCGGGGATGACGTTGCCGGCCACCCCGCCCGAGATGCCGACCGCGTTGAGGCCCTCGCGGTACTCCAGGCCGTCGATGACCGGGTAGCGCGGCTCGTAGGCGGCGAGCCGGGCGAGGATCGGGGCGGCCGCGTGGATCGCGTTGGAGCCCATCCAGGAGCGCGCGGAGTGGGCCCGCTCGCCGGTCGTCTTCAGGATGACGCGCAGGGTGCCCTGGCAGCCGCCCTCGACCTCGCCGTCCGACGGTTCGAGGAGGACCGCGAAGTCGCCCGCCAGCCACTCGGGGTGGGTCTCGGCGACGTGCCGGAGGCCGTTGAGACGGGCGGCGACCTCCTCGTTGTCGTAGAAGACGAAGGTCAGGTCGCGGTTCGGTGCGGGGACGGTGGCCGCGATGCGCAGTTGGACGGCGACACCGGACTTCATGTCGCAGGTGCCGCAGCCCCACAGCACGCCGTCCTCGTCCAGCCGGGACGGCACGTTGTCCGCGATCGGGACGGTGTCGATGTGGCCGGCCAGGATCACCCGCTCGGAGCGGCCGAGGTTCGTGCGGGCGATCACGTTGTTGCCGTGGCGGTCGACCGTCAGATGCGGCAGGGCGCGCAGCGCGGCCTCGATCGCGTCCGCGAGCGGCTTCTCGGTGCCGCTCTCCGAGGGGAGGTCGACGAGTCGCGCGGTCAACGCGGCCGCGTCCAGCGTGAGGTCAAGCGAGGTGTCGGCCATGGCCCCGACCCTAGCGCGCAGCACCGCGCGGGCGGTTTCACAGGCTTCCGCACCCGAGGTTGAGCCGCTCGTACTCTCCAGTATGTTGTACGCGTGCCAGAGCCGTCCCCCACCCGCCCCACGCGTCGCCGCCGCGCCCTGCGTTTCGTGTCGGGTTTGCTCATTCTGTGCGCCGTCGCGGCCTATCTGGTCGTCCAGTACGTCACCGGCGGCGGTGGCGCCGAGGGCTGCAAGGTCGTCTCGGACCGCAGCGACAGCGAGTCGTACGAGTTCACGCCCGAGCAGGCGGTGAACGCGGCGACGATCGCCGCCGTCGGCACCGGGCGCGGTTTGCCCGAGCGGGCGGTGGCCATCGCGCTGGCGACCTCGATCCAGGAGTCGGGGCTGCTCAACATCAAGCACGGCGACCGGGATTCGCTGGGCCTGTTCCAGCAGCGGCCCTCGCAGGGCTGGGGCACCGAGAAGCAGATCCTGGACCCGGCGTACGCGGCGGGCATGTTCTACGCCCACCTGGCCAAGGTGCGCGACTACGAGACCCTGCCCCTGACGGTCGCCGCACAGCGCGTGCAGCGCAGCGGCTACCCGGAGGCGTACGCCAAGCACGAGACGGACGCCACGCTGCTCGCGGCGGCCCTGACCGGGCAGGCGGCGGCCACGCTGACCTGCGACGGGCGCCCGGCGGCCACGACCGAGGCGGCGACGGCGACGGGTCCGGACGCGGTACGAACCGCGCTGGTACGGGACTTCGGGCGGGACGCGGTCGAGGAGGCCGGCGCGGAGGTGAACGGCACGTCCGCGAGTTCGCCGACACCGACGCCGAGCGTGACCGCCACGGCGCACGGGCGGACCGTGACCGTGCCGGTGCCGGAGGGCGGGAAGACCGACAGGTCCGGGCGCACCGAGCGCGAGCGCGGCTGGCAGCTGGCGCACTGGGCGGTCGCCAACTCCTCGGCGCTGCACATCCAGCGGGTGTCGTACGCCGGCCGGGAGTGGTCCGCCGGGAGCACGGAAAGCCAGTGGCAGCCGGCGGCCGGTTCGCAGGGCACGGGCGGTGCGGAGAAGTCCGCGGGGTCGGTGCGGATCGTAACCGGGCAGTAGTTCGGCGTTTCACTCCGGCGGGTCGGCCCGGGCGGATCGGGTCCATGGTGTGCCCAGGTTTTCGCACGGTTACTCGCGCACGCGCGAAATCCCTTGGCAGCACGGGGACGTAAGGATTCTGCGGGTTACGGCGAGGTCTCGGCCCGGGAACTCTTTGCCCGTTTTTATCCACACCCGATAATGCGATGCGTTATCAATTCTTTACCCAGGGCCTCCGCAACCTTCGCGGGCTTCGAGCGGTAGTCACGGCGATCACGTTCCCTCCCGTCGAATGGAGCATCATGTCCCTCCCTCTGACCCGCCGGATCGCCCGTGCCGCGCTGCTCGTCGCAGCGGGAGCGGCTGCCGGGGTCGGTGCGGCCGGCTCCGCCGGCGCGGCCCCGAGCCTGCCGGCCACCACCCCCAACCTGGGCGGTCTGACCGCGCTGGACGGAGCGAGCGTCGGCAACACCGCCGACGCTGCGGCGCAGAACGTCACCGGGACCGTCGGCCACACCGGTGGCAGGACGGTCGAGTCGGCGCTGCCGGCCGCGGGCAAGACCGGCGGCAAGGCCGTCAAGGTCGCGACGCCGGTGGTGCAGCACGCCGCCGGTGACGCGGCCGGCTCCGCCGGTGGGCTGCTCGGTGAGACGGCGGCCACGGCGACGAAGGGCGGGCTGCCGACGCAGGGGCTCACCAAGGGCGGCCTGCCGACGCAGGGGCTCACCAAGGGCGGCCTGCCGGTCAAGGGCCTGCCGCTGGGCGGCTGACGCCGCGGCGCCGGTGATGTGAGAAGGGACCCGGGGTTTACCGCCCTGGGTCCCTTCTCGTTGTGTGTCGTGCGCGGGCCGGTGGGGGTTCGCGCCCGCGCGGCGGGGCCGCACGGCCGCACGGCCCCGCGCCCCTGACGGGGCGCTCGGGCACCGGCTTGTTCTAGGCGAGCCGCTCCACGGCCGCCCGTACGCGCTCGTCCGTCGCCGTCAGGGCCACGCGTACGAAGTTCTCGCCCGCTGTGCCGTAGAAGTCGCCCGGTGCCACCAGGATGCCGAGTTCGGCCAGATGGGCGACGGTCCGCCAGCAGGACTCGTCCCTCGTCGACCACAGGTAGAGGCTCGCCTCGCTGTGTTCGATGCGGAAGCCGTGGGCCACCAGCGCCTCCCGGAGGAGGCTGCGGCGGGACGCGTAGCGCTCGCGCTGTTCCTGGACGTGGGTGTCGTCGGACAGGGCCGCCACCACCGCCGCCTGCGTCGGTGCCGACGTCATCATGCCGCCGTGCTTGCGGATCTCCAGGAGGGGGCCGAGCACCGCCGGGTCGCCGGCCAGGAAGGCCGCGCGGTAGCCCGCCAGGTTGGACCGCTTGGAGAGGGAGTGCACGGCCACGATGCCGTCGTACGAGCCGCCGTTCACGTCCGGGTGCAGGACCGAGACCGGGTCGGCCTCCCAGCCCAGTTCGAGGTAGCACTCGTCGGAGAAGACCAGGACGCCGTGGGCACGGGCCCAGGCCACGGTCTCCGTCAGCTCCTGCGGGGAGAGGACCCTGCCCGTCGGGTTGGACGGGGAGTTCAGCCAGAGCAGCTTCAGGTTCGTCGGGTCCAGGTCCCGCGGGTCGTCGTAGACCAGGTAGTCGGCGCGCGCCAGGCGGGCACCGACCTCGTAGGTGGGGTAGGCGAGGCGCGGGTAGGCGACCTGGTCGCCGGGGCCGAGGCCGAGCTGGGTGGGGAGCCAGGCGACGAGTTCCTTGGAGCCGACGATCGGCAGGACGTGGCGGTGGGTGACGTCACGGGCGCCCAGGCGGCGCTCGACCCAGCCGGTGATCGCGTCGCGCAGCGCCGGGGTGCCCCAGACCGTGGGGTAGCCGGGCGAGTCCGCCGCGTCGATCAGAGCCTTCTGGATCAGGTCGGGGACCGGGTCCACCGGGGTGCCGACCGACAGGTCGACGATGCCGTCCGGGTGCGCCGCTGCCGCCTTTTTGTACGGCTCCAGCTTGTCCCAGGGGAAGGTGGGCAGACGGTCGGAGACTGCGGACACGGTCACTGGCTCACTTTCTTCGGTACGTCCGGTACGTCCGGTACGAACGGTACGGTCGGCACGACCGGCAACGACCGGTACGGCAAACGCCTCGGTCCCGCAGGCGCCGATCGGGTGCGATCAGGCCGTACGGGACCGAGGCGGCACGGTGGTGCGGCGGGCCGCCGGTACGGCTTACTCGGCCTGCGGGGGCAGCGCGGCGACGAAGGGGTGGTCGCGCTCGATCAGACCCAGCTTGCTGGCACCGCCGGGCGAGCCGAGCTCGTCGAAGAACTCGACGTTGGCCTTGTAGTAGTCCTTCCACTCCTCCGGAGTGTCGTCCTCGTAGAAGATCGCCTCGACCGGGCAGACCGGCTCACAGGCGCCACAGTCAACGCATTCGTCCGGGTGGATGTACAAGGACCGCTGGCCCTCGTAGATGCAGTCGACCGGGCACTCCTCGATGCACGCCTTGTCCTTCACGTCGACACAAGGCTGCGCGATGACGTAGGTCACGCTGTCGTTCCTCCTCGATTGGGCGCTGGCGGGCCTCCGTAGGCTCCGCCGCCTGGCGCGCGGGAGCGCGGCGTCGTCGATGCCCACCTCTAGTATCTCCGTTCTCGGGCATGATCCGAACAGGAGGGGTGAACTGACCAGTGGAAATCTCGGCCGCAGGACGCTTCGAGGTCCGTATCACCGCTGCTGACGTGGGCAAACGGGTCTCCGTGCGCCGTTTGGCCGGAAATGGCGCCACCGAGGAGAAGTTCACCGACACGGTGGGTGTTCTCACATCATGGGACGACGACGGCACGTTGACGATCACGCGGCGGGACGGGCAGATCGTCCGGATACCGGAGTCCGCGCTGGTGGCGGCCAAGGTGGTGCCGGCCGCTCCGGCTCGCCGCCGGGGACCGGCGGCGACGTATCGGGAGCTCGCGCGTGTCGCCTCGCGCGGCTGGCGGCCGCTGGAGAGCGAGCAGCTCGGTGAGTGGGAGCTGCGGGCCGCCGGAGGGTTCACCCGGCGGGCGAACAGCGTGCTGCCGCTGGGCGATCCGGGTCTGCCGCTGGACGCGGCCCTGGAGGCCGTACGGCGCTGGTACGGCGAACGGGGGCTGCCCGCGTACGTGCAGACCGCGACCGGCGCCGAGGGCACCCAGGAGCTGTTCTGCGCGGAGCTGGAGCGGCGGGGCTGGGTGCGTGAGGTGAGCGCCGAGCTGTGGACCGGCGCGCTGGCGCCGGTGGCGGACCGGGCGGAGGGGACCAATGTGGCGCTCTCCCGGACGGCTGACGAGGCCTGGCTGGCGCGCTACCAGCGCAAGGGGGTCGGCGAGGTCGCCTTGCGGGTGCTGGGCGGAGGGCCGTCCGTGTGGTTCGCGACCGTTCCCGGCGAGGGTGCCCCGGCGGCCATCGGGCGGTTGGTGGTGGACGGCCGGTGGGCCGGGTTCGCCGCCGTCGAGGTGGATCCGGCGCTACGACGCCGGGGGCTGGCCGGCGAGGTCATGGCCGCGCTCGCCCGGCGGGCGCTGGAGGAGGGCGCGTCGGCTGCCTGGCTCCAGGTCGAGGCGGAGAACACCGGGGCGCGGGCGCTGTACACCGGGCTGGGGTTCGGGGCGCACCACGCGTACCACCACTACAGGGCGCCGGGGGCGGACGGCCGCTGAGGCCGCCGCGGTACGGGTCGTTCCGGAAGGGCACGAGACAGCTATGC
The DNA here is from genome assembly GCF_053611365.1 of Streptomyces sp. NPDC054813. Classification (NCBI taxonomy): domain Bacteria; kingdom Bacillati; phylum Actinomycetota; class Actinomycetes; order Kitasatosporales; family Streptomycetaceae; genus Streptomyces; species Streptomyces sp. NPDC054813. The sequence goes on from NZ_JBSHAF010000006.1 coordinate 240,888, forward strand.
AACCCCCTTTTCCAGATCCGGATCCGGATCCACGTCCGCAGCCACGTCCGCCGTCGCCGGAGCGGGCCGCCGAGGTGCGGGAGCGGTTCGGCGAGGAGGCGCGGTCCGAGCGGCCCGATCTGGCGACGCTGTGTCTGCTGCTGGGCGCGGCGGCCGACGGCTCGCTGGACGAGGCCGGGATCGACGCGGCGCAGATGGAGCTGGACCGGTTGGCGGGGCAGCTGCCGTACCGGCCGGGCGGGCCGCTCGCCTGGGCCACGGCGGCACACCGGCTGCTGGGCGAACGGTTCGGCTACCACGGCGTCGCCTCGGACTACCGCAGGCTGGAGTCCTCGCTGCTGCACGAGGTGCTGCGCCGTCGGCGCGGGCTGCCGATCCTGCTGTCCGTGGTCTGGCTGGAGGTGACCCGGCGGGCGGGGGCGCCGGTGTACGGGGTCGCGCTGCCGGGGCACTTCGTGGTGGGGTTCGGGCCGGCCGAGGAGCAGGTGCTGGCCGATCCGTTCGACGGGGGGCGGGTGCTGAGCGAGGCGGACGCGCAGACGCTGGTGGTGGGGGCGGCGGGGGTGCCGCTGGAGCCGGCGATGCTGGAACCGGCCGATGCGCTGGACGTCCTACGGCGGATCCTCAACAACGTACGGGCCTGGGCGGCGGCCCGGCCCGAGCGGTCGGACGTGGGCCTGTGGGCGGTGGACCTGTCGCTGCTGATGCCCTCGCACCCGGCCCGGCTGCGGTACGACAGGGCGCGGCTGCTGGTGGAGCGGGGCGACTTCGTCGACGGCGCCGAGGAGCTGGAGGAGTACGCGGGGCTGATCGACGCGGTGGACGAGGGGGCGGCGGAGAAGGTCAGGGGCGAGGCCCGGGCGGCACGGGCCCGGCTGAACTGAGCGGGTGCGGGGCCGTTTCGCCGCGGGTTCACTTGTCCGCCCTACAACCAGCCCTTCTCCCTCGCGATCCGGACCGCTTCCGCCCGGTTGCGTACCGCCAGCTTCTGTATGGCGGTCGAGAGGTAGTTCCGTACCGTCCCCTGCGAGAGGTGCAGCGCCGCCGCCAGCTCCGCGTTCGTGGAGCCGTCGGCCGCCGCGCGCAGGACCTCCCGCTCGCGGTCGGTGAGGGGGTTGGCGCCCTCCGCCAGGGCCGCGGCGGCCAGGGTGGGGTCGATGACGCGCTCGCCGGCCAGGACCTTGCGGACGGCCTCGGCGAGTTGGGCGGCGGGGGCGTCCTTGACCAGGAACGCGTCGGCGCCCGCCTCCATCGCGCTGCGCAGATAGCCGGGCCGCCCGAAGGTGGTCAGGACGACCAGCTTCACGGCGGGCAGCGCCTTGTGCAGCTGGGCCGCCGCCTCGATGCCCGTGCAGCCCGGCATCTCGATGTCGAGCAGGGCCACGTCGACGCCGTGCGCCCGCGCCGCCGCCAGCACCTCGTCGCCGCGCGCTACCTGGGCCACGACCTCGATGTCGTCCTCCAGGCCCAGCAGGGCGGCCAGCGCCTCCCGGACCATCGACTGGTCCTCGGCAAGGAGGACCTTGATCGTGCTGCTCATGCCCCGGATCCTACGGCCCCGCCGACGCCGAGCGGGACCCGGGCGACCAGCCGGAAACCGCGCTTCACGCGGCCCGTCTCCAGCGTGCCGCCGGCCTTCTCCAGCCGCTCGGTGAGCCCGGTGAGACCGTTGCCGGGGCCCTTGCCGGAGCCGCCCGAGCCGTTGTCCTCGACGGAGAGTTCGAGGACCGGGCCGTCCAGGGTCTGACGGCGCAGCAGCTCCACCGTGCAGGCGCTCGCGCCGCTGTGCCGCACGACGTTGGTGATCGCCTCGCGCAGCGCCCAGGCGAGCGCCGCCTCGCCGTCCTCGGGTACATCGGCGAGGTCGGGGTCGGCCGGGATCTCCGCCGTGACCGCGGCGGCGGTCAGGGCGACCTGGGCACCGGCCAGTTCGGCGGCGAGCCGGGGCCGCCGGTAGCCGGTGACCGCCTCTCGGACGTCCACCAGGGCCTGCCGGCTGACCTGTTCGATGTCGGAGACCTGCTGGGCCGCCTTGTCGGGGTGGTCGGGGAGCATCCGGCCGGCCAGCTCGCTCTTCAGCGTGATGAGGGAGAGCGAGTGGCCGAGCAGGTCGTGCAGGTCGCGGGCGAGGCGCAACCGCTCCTCGTTGGCGGCCAGTTGGGCGACGGTGGCGCGGGCCTTGCGCAACTCGACGGTGGTGGAGACGAGTTGCCGTACGCCGATCATGGAGAAGCCGACCAGCAGCACCACCAGGAACAGGCCCCAGGCTTCGTCCAGGACGTGGACGTACCAGCCCGCCAGCATCATGGCGGCGGTGTTCAGCGGGATCGTCCAGTAGGCGACCCGCAGCGGGAAGGTCACTCCGCACATCACGGAGACGTACACGAACAGACCGAACCAGGAACCGCCGAGGCTGAAGGCCAGCACGACCGCGAGCGTCCCCTCCACGGCGATCGCGGCGGTGACGATCCAGCCCCGGAAGGGCCGGCCCATGGAGCGGAAGACGATGGCCAGGTAGATCCCGGCGAAGGCCGCAAGGCCCGCCCAGCCGGCCACCGTGGCCGCGGTGCCGTGGTGGCCGGAGGCCAGGTCGTCCGCCGGGGAGGCGAGGTAGATCAGCCAGGGCAGGACCCACACCATCTTGCGCAGCGCCTCGCCCCGGCTGCGGGGAGGCTGGCCGATGCGCACCATCCGGTCCGCCCGGGCTTCGTCCTCGGGCCGCAGGTCTTCCGTCATCGTGCTCACGCCTTCAGCGTGTCCTTCCGGTACAGCCAGGCCGCGCCGCCGGCGAACAGGGCGAAGAAGACGACGAGGATGGCGATGTCCTGGGCCTGCGGGGCCTGGCTCTGTTCGATGGCCCGCCCCAGTGCAGCGTACGCGTGCGTGGGCAGCCACTTCGCGATGTCCTGGAGCCAGGTCGGGAAGGAGGAGGACGGCCACCACAGGCCGCCGAGGATCGACAGGCCGAAGTAGGTGATCATGGTGATCGGGCGGACCGCGTCCCCGGAGGCGAGGTAGCCGATGGCGACGCCGAGCGCGGCGAAGACCAGACTGCCGGCCCAGATGGCGCCGGTGAGGGCGAGCCACTGCCAGGCGTCAAGGCGTACGTGCTTCACAGATGCGGCGATCAGGAAGACGACCACGATCGAGGGCAGGCTCACCACGGCGGCACTCGCGGTCTTGGCGAGGACATAACCTCGCCCTGGCAGGGTGGTCAGCCGCAGCTGCCGTACCCAGCCGCTCTCGCGCTCCTTTGCGATGCGCTCGCTGTTGCCCATCAGGACGGCGGTGAGGGCGCCGAAGGAGGCCATGGAGACCATGACGTAGGCGGCCACGGAGAGCCCCGAGTCGTCGACGGTCTGGCTGGTGTCGCCCTGACTGGCGACCAGCAGGAAGATGATCGACGGGTAGATCACCGAGAAGAACAGGAACTTGCGGTTGCGCAGGGCGCGGACGAGCTCCAGCTTGATCAGGGCGTTCACGACTGCGTGGCCTCCTTGGCCTCTTCGGCCTCCGTGATGGCGACGAACGCCTGCTCCAGGCCGAGCCCGGCGACTTCGAGGTTGTGGGGGTAGACACCCAGGCCGTAGAGGGCGTGGACGGTGGCGTCGGCGTCGGACGACTGGATGCGGACGGTCTGCCCGGAGATATCGACCGCCGTGAGGAACGGCAGCGCCCGCAGCGACGCCTCGTCGATCTCGCCCTCCAGGTCGAAGGAGACCCGGCGGGCGCCCGCCTTGGCCTTGATCTCGGCGGCCGTTCCGTCGGCGAGCAGCCGGCCCCGGTGCAGCACCAGCACCCGGTCGGCGATGGCGTCGGCCTCTTCGAGGTAGTGGGTGGCGAAGAGGACGGTACGGCCCTGGTCGGCCTGTTCGCGCATGGTGGCCCAGAAGGCCTGGCGGGCGGAGACGTCCATGCCGGTGGTCGGCTCGTCCAGGACGATCAGGTCGCTGTCGCCGGCGGTCGCGAGGGCGAAGCGGACGCGCTGGGACTGGCCCCCGGAGAGCTTGTTGACCTTGCGGTCGGCGATCTGCGAGATGCCGGCGCGGGCGAGGACGTCGGTGACCTTGTAGGGCTTCGGGTGCAGATCGCAGGCGAGCTTGACCAGCTCGCGCACGGTGACCTCGTCCATCAGGCCGCCGCTCTGCAGCATCGCGCCCACCCGGCCGGCGACGATGGCCTCGCGCGGGGTCATGCCGAAGACGCTCACCGAGCCGGTGTCGGCCTGCTTGAGGCCGAGCAGCAGATCGAGCGTGGTCGACTTGCCCGCGCCGTTGGGCCCGAGCAGGGCCACGGTCTCCCCCGGGTGCAGCCGCAGCGAGAGCCCGTCGACGGCCCGCACCTTCCCGTAGGTCTTGCTCACCTGGTCGAACCCGACCACCACCGGGGTGCCGGTGGCGGTCGTCGCCGCTGTCGTTGTCATGCCGTCCATGTTCGCGGCGGGCCCCTGGCCGGGGGCAGTGCCGACCGTCCGGAGAGCCGCATGACAGATGTCATGAGCAGCACGTGACACGACGTGAGGGGGCGCCCGGTGAGTACCGGGCGCCCCGTTGGCCGCATTCCTCAGGACACGCTGATCAGCATCCTCGTGTGCCGCTCTCGATGTAGGACTCCGTACCGCCCCACCAGATTCCGCCGACAGCCGCGACACAGTAGTTCGCCGTGCCGGTCACGCCGACGGGACCCGCCTGGTACGAGTAGGAACCGCTGTCCACAGGGGAGTTTTGGGTCGGGGTGCAGACCTTCCCCGTGCCCGACGTCTGCGAGCAGCGAAGGATCTGGACGTCGGTGGAAGCGGCAACGCCGTAGGACACTCCACGATGGTAGAAGCAGGCGCTGTTGGTGCCGCCGTTGCTGCTGTTGTAGTAGATGACCAGCTCGCCTATGACGCTCCCGCTACGGGAGACGGTCGCGTCGTAGGTGATGGTGCCGGAGCACGAGGTGGCGGCCTGCGCCGGAGACGCGAGGAACAGACCGGCTCCGGCGAGCATGAGCAGGCTGGAAAGGAAGACCATGGTGCGACGGATCATGTGCATGCAGACTCCTGTCCAAGTCGTATGCCGACGAGATGGATCTTGCAGCGAGCCGGGTCACCGTATCAGCGCCCATAAGCTCAACTCTCGTTAATTAAGCGGCAGTTGGCACCAGCCCTCGACCATGACCCACAACGAGAGAGGGCACCCGGTGATCACCGGGTGCCCTCTCTCGTTGTTGTTCGACTAGCTCGGGTTCGTCTTGATGACACCCACCCGGTTCGTCTTGCTCAGCAACGCCTGGCGCAGGGCGACGTAGACGTCCTGCGGGGTGACGACAGTCTTGCCGCCGGTGCCGCGGGTGATCTTGACGCTGTCGAACGCGCCGCCGTAGAGATTCTTGAGCGCGTCCAGGTCGGGGCTGTCGACGAGCTTGCCGTTGACGGCCTTGACCCGGAGGAACTTCCACAGGGAGTTCTGCGGGCTGAACGACACCGGGGTGCCGCCGGTGTCGGCCTTGACCGTGACCAGCGCCGACATCGCCGGCTCCGCGAAGGCCTTCATCTCGCGGTCGACCTCGGCGTTCGAGACCGTCGGCTGCACGGTGGTCGTCGGTACGGCCACAGCGGAAGGCGTGCCTGTCTCCACCATCGACCGGTACGCCTGCTTGACGGCATTCGTGGAGGTGGCCGCGTCGATGCCCTTGCCCGCCTTGCCGTAGACCGCGACGGCCTTGCCCGAGGTGAACTTGATCGTGCCCTCGGTGGCAGAGCCGGAGCCGCTGCCGAGGCCCTTGAGAGCGGCCTGGAGCTTCTCCTCGTCGACCGGCATGGCGGGCTCGACGACCCGCTTCTGGCCGAACAGGGACCCGATCACGGAGACCGGGTTGTAGTCGCTCTGGGCGGCAGCCTCGACCGTGGACTGCATGTCGAACTGCAGGCCCGCCTGGTCCGGCGGCAGCGAGACGGCCTTGCCGTCGACCGACAGCTTCAGCGGCTTGTTCACCCGCGAGCCGAACGCGTCGTCGAGCTTCTTGACGGCGTCGTCACGGGTGCCGCCGCCGATGTCGACGCCGAGCACCGTGGTGCCCTTGGGCACGTCGGAGTGGTTCATCAGAAGCCCGGCGCCGTAGACGCCGAGGCCGGCGACCACCACGACACCGACGAGCAGCGGCAGCTTGCCGCGCTTCTTCTTCGCCTTCGCCTTGCCCTTGGACTCGGCCGGGGGCGGCGAGACCGGTTCGGGCAGCTTCGGGGGCGTGTGCGGCAGCGGCCCGTCGGCGGGCGCGCCCGGCGCGAACGGAGAGTTCGCGCCCGGCGGTACCACCGGGATACCGCTGGTGACGGTGTGTCCGGAGACGTTGTCCGCCGGGGATCCGTAGCCGGGCATGCCCGGTTCGGGGGCGGGCTTCTGCGGGGTGAGGATCGCGGTGTCGTCGCTCAGGCCGCCGCCGGGGCCGAGGCCGGGACCGGCGGGGGCGGTGCGCGCGCCGGGTCCGGCCTGGGCGTGACGGCCGGCCGGGCCGCCCGGACGTAGGCCGGGGCCGGCCTGGCCGCCCGGCGCGCCGAAGGGCTCGCCACCGGTGAAGGGCGCGCCCCCCGGACCGCCGGGGCCGCCGAAGGGCACGCCGCCGGTGGCCGGCGGGATGAACGGGCCGTCGCCGGTGACCGGGCCGCCGGTGGGGCCCGCCGGGCCCTGCGGGCCGCCGGGACCGCCGGGCAGGCCGGGGCCGTTGAAGCCGCTGGGGCCGCCGGGACCGGCCGGGCCGCCGCCGGGCGCGCCGGGACCGGGCTGGGCGCCGTTCTGGCCGCCGTTCTCGGAGAAGTACGGCAGTTCGTCCCGGCGGGGCTCGCCGGGGCCCTTCGCGCCGCCCCGGGGGCCGCCGAGCGGGCCCGCGGCGAGCGCCTCGGTCACGTCGAAGGAGCCGGTGCCGCCGCCGTGTCCGGGGGCCACCGGGCCGCCGGTCGCGCCGGTGGGCAGCCCCGCGCCGTTGGTCGAGCCGGGCCGGGACGTGCCGGGCACGCTCATGGATCCGACGACACCGCCGGGGCGGCCGCCGTTGGGACGCGCGGCACCGGGGGTGCCCTGCGCGGCCGGACCGCTCGGCGCCGCGGCGGGCGAACCGCCGGGCATGCCCGCACCGTTGGTGGCGCCGCCGCGCTGACCGCCCTTGGCCGGGCCGGACTTGCGCGGCGCGAACCAGTCGCTGCGTTGCTCGCCGGTGGCGGGCCCTGGCGCGGTCTCGGCGGGCGGCTCGACGGTGCCGGTGGACATGGCGGCGCCCGTCGGCTGCGCGTGCGTGCCCGTCTCCTCGCCGGCGCCGCTCTCGGCGTCGGTGACCGGAGTACGGACGACCACCGGCGGAATCGGCCGGGACCCGGGGATGTTGATCCGGATCCGGGTCGTCAGCGTGGTCTCGGTCTTTCGTTCCTCCGGCTGCGCGGCCGAACGGCCCGCGCCCTTGCCGTCGTCGGAAGCCATGGGGGTCCCGTACGGCGGTGTGCCCGAGGGGTAAGCGGCTCCCCCGTGCCCGTCGGGCCCGGAGGAAGGAGTGTCAGTTTCACGACTCAAGGCAGGTTCTCCCGGTTGGCTCCGCCGCCCGTACGACCTTGCTCGGGCGGCTCGGCGGCGCGCACCACCATACTGGCCACTTCTGGCGCTTATCCCATGACCGCTGGGGAAACCCACACCGGACTCGCACGCGCGCCGCACGGCGAAGTGGTACGTCACTTGCCAAGTCGGGCGCCGTCCGTGTCAGGTTGCCGCCCCAAACCCATAGTGGCGCAGATCACAGCCAGCGCCATGCCGCCGAGCAGGAAGAGGTAGGAACCGCCTCCCGCACCGAACAGGAAGTCGCCCTCGGGTCTGCTGGCGGTGAGCAGGATGACGGCGACGACCCAGCCGAACGCGGGCGCCACGGCCCCGGACCGGCTGCCCAGCGCCCGCGACCCGCCGAGGAAGAGCCCGGCGGCGCCGGCCAGGGCGAGCAGCAGCCCGCCGGGGAACCAGGCGGCCTGGACGAGGGTTCCGGCGAGGCCGACGACCGCGCCGAGCACGATCAGCCCGAGCAGGGCGGCGATCCGCCCGGCGGGGGGCCGCTGCAACGGTTGCGCGAGCATCGAGCCACGTCCTGCGGAGCTCATGAGGCCTCCCCGATACCGGCGAAGAGATCGGTCTCGCGCGCCGCGCCCGGCTCGCCGACCGCCAACTCGTAGTACTCGGTGATGAATACGGGCTGCGCCAGCTCATTGCTCAACGCGAAGTAGGGGGCACCGTGCGGTGCCACCTCGACCTGGGTGGCGTGGGCGGCCATCGCCGCGGCCTTCGCGGCGGCGTACCCGGTGCCGTCGATCTCGGTGGTGACACGACGGTCCTCCACCACGCCGGGCACATCGTCGACGGCGGCGGACTTTGCGAAGGGCAGCCCCGGCAGCTCGTCCTGGAGCCGGGCGAAGGCGGCCGCGGCGACCGCGCGCGGGACGCGGTTCCAGTAGACCTTGGAGACGCGGTGGCCGGCCTCGGCGGCCAGCTGGACGGCTCTCATGGCGACACGGTGGGCCTGGATGTGGTCCGGGTGGCCGTATCCGCCGTTGTCGTCGTAGGTGACGAGGACCTGGGGGCGGACCTCCAGGATCACCTCGGCCAGGTGTCCGGCGGCCTCGTCGACGTCGGCCTGCCAGAAGCAGCCGGGCGCTTCGTTGTCGGGCAGGCCCATCATCCCGGAGTCGCGGTAGCGGCCCGGGCCGCCGAGCAGCCGGAAGTCGGTGACGCCGAGCTCGCGCATGGCCGCGGCGAGCTCGCCGAGCCGGTACTCGCCCAGCGCCGGGCCGGTGAGATCCCGCAGCTCGGGCGGAATGACCTCACCGCCCTCGCCGAGGGTGCAGGTGACCAGCGTCACATGGACGCCCTGGTCCGCATAGCGGGCCATGGTGGCGCCGTTGTTGATCGACTCGTCGTCCGGGTGCGCGTGCACCAGCAGCAGACGCCGGGCGGGTAGCGGCCGGGCGGGCGGTTCCGTCATGTGCCCAGCCTACGAAACGCCACCGACAGCGCCACGCAGCCCCGGTCGACGAGGTCGGCCGGGTCGGAAGGCGGTCCGGGTCAGAACTTGATGCTGCCGATCATGCTGGCGACGTTGGTCGTCAGATCGCTGATCGTCGGCGCGATGGTCGAGGAGGCGAGATAGAAACCGAGCAGCATGCAGACGACCGCATGCCCGCCCTTCAGACCCGACTTCTTGATCAGCAAGAAGACGATGATCGCCAGCAGCACCACCGCCGAAATCGAGAGTGCCACGGCGGCTCACCTCCAAAGATCCCAGGGACGCGGGGGGTTCGGGTATGGGGGTTGTAGATCGGTACAGCAAATCCATGCGCAAGCCAGCGGGTTCATACCCACTCAGCGGTAGTGATCATAACTATGCGTGCTCGCGCATCGCTCGGCGCACGGCCGCACAAGGGGGCGCATGGCCAATATGGTCGGGGCATGAAGACCGAGGCTGTCTCATTCCCCCGCCGGCACGCCCGCACCCAGCGTTTCACTCTCGGCGCGCCGCGTGCGTTCACCGTGGCCCCCGACGGCTCACGCGTGGCGTTCCTGCGCTCCGGTTCCGGTACGGACCGGGCCAATTCCCTGTGGATTCTCGATGTGCCGAGCGGCGAGGAGCGCCTGGCGGCGGATCCGCGCACCCTGCTCGGCGGCGCCGACGAACACCTCTCGGCGCAGGAGCGGGCCCGTCGCGAACGCAGCCGCGAGGGCGGTGCCGGCATCGTCGGCTACGCCGCCGACGCGACCCTGGAGCTGGCGTCTTTCGCCTTGTCAGGGCGGCTTTTCGCGGCGGAGCTCCGGGCCGGCACCACACGCGAACTCACGGTCCCGGGACCGGTGATCGACCCGCGCCCGTCCCCCGACGGCCGCCATGTCGCGTACGTCGCGGAGGGCGCCCTGCGGGTCGTGGGCGCCGACGGCGCGGGCGACCGGGCGCTGGCGGAGCCCGAGTCGGACCAGGTCACCTATGGACTGGCCGAGTTCATCGCGGCCGAGGAGATGGGGCGTTCGCGCGGATTCTGGTGGTCTCCACGGTCCGACCGGCTGCTCGTGGCCCGCGTGGACGACACGCCGGTACAGCGGTGGTGGATCGCCGATCCCGCCCACCCCGAGCGTGAGCCACATCATGTCGCCTACCCGGCGGCGGGCACCGAGAACGCGGACGTACGGCTGTTCGCCTACGACCTCGAAGGGGGGCGCGCGGAGGTCTCCTGGGACCGGGCGCGCTACCCGTACTTGGCGCATGTGCACTGGTCAGAGGCGGGTGCACCGTTGCTGCTGGTACAGGCGCGCGACCAGCGCAGCCAGCTGTTCCTCGCCGTGGACCCGGGGTCGGGGGCGACCCGGATGGTGCACGCCGACGAAGATCCAACATGGCTTGAACTGTTCGGTGGAGTGCCCTGCTGGAGCCCCTCCGGACAGCTGGTCCGGATCGCCGACGAGGGTGGCGCCCGAGTGCTCGCGGTGGGTGAACGGCCGCTCACCGGTGCCCAGTTGCACATCCGTGCGGTTCTCGACGTGACCGCCGATGACGTGCTGGTTTCCGCGTCCGCCGGCGAGGAGGCCGAGTCCCCCGAGATCGGCGAGGTACACGTCTACCGCGTCAACGAACTCGGCGTGGAGCGCGTGTCGCAGGCGCCCGGCGTGCACACGGCCGTGCGCGCCGGGGGCGTGACCGTTTTGGTGTCCGCCGCCCTGGACACACCGGGCGCCCGCGTCCAGGTGCTGCGTGACGGAAAACCTCTGGCAACTGTCACGTCGTACGCCGAAGATCCCGGTTTGTCCCCGCGCGTGACACTCACCGAGGGGGGCGCACGCCGAATTCCGTGCGCCGTGCTTATGCCACGGGACTACCACGGGGACACTCCCCTTCCGGTTCTGCTCGACCCCTACGGGGGTCCGCACGGCCAGCGCGTGGTCGCCGCGCACAACGCCCACCTCACCTCCCAGTGGTTCGCCGACCAGGGTTTCGCGGTGGTCGTCGCCGACGGGCGGGGCACCCCCGGCCGCTCGCCGGCCTGGGAGAAGTCGATCAAGGACGACATCGCGGCGACCGTGCTCCAGGACCAGGTCGACGCCCTCCAGGCGCTCGCCGCCGACTTCCCCCTCGACCTGACCAAGGTGGCGATCCGCGGCTGGTCCTTCGGCGGCTACCTCGCCGCGCTCGCCGCGCTGCGCCGTCCGGACGTCTTCCACGCGGCGGTGGTGGGCGCCCCGGTGACCGACCTGCGCCTGTACGACACCCACTACCAGGAGCGCTACCTCGGCGACCCGGGCGAGCAGCCGGACGTGTACCGCCGCAACTCGGTGATCGACGACGCGGGGCTGGTCGACGCGGCCGAACCGCACCGCCCGATGATGATCATCCATGGCCTGGCGGACGACAACGTGGTGGTGGCCCACTCACTGCGCCTGTCCAGCGCCCTGCTGGCGGCGGGCCGCCCGCACGAGGTACTCCCACTCTCGGGCGTGACGCACATGACCCCGCAGGAACAGGTAGCGGAGAACCTGCTCCTGCTCCAGCTGGACTTCCTGAAGCGGACGTTGGGCATGGCGCCCCTTTAGGGGCGCGGGGAACTGCGCGACAAGCCCCCACGCACCCGCACACGGCAACGGGCCGGAGCGACATGGCGCGCTCCGGCCCGTTTACGGCACCCGCACGGCCGTACGCTGTTAAGCGTGCCGCGTCCGTATATCGGGACCGGGTCGCCGAAGTTGCCTGTGTGTTAACGAGATTGGCCCCGGTTCGTCCCGCTACGCACCCCCGTCGGCAAGATCGTCCGTCGGCTCCTCCGGCGGCACCACCTGCTTCTCCTCCGCAAAATGGCAGGCCGAGTCATGGGCTGCCGGCCCCGGCACCAGCCGGAACACCGCGGGCACCGCAAGCGCCGGCACCTCGACCGCGCACCGTTCCTCGGCCTTCCAACATCTCGTGCGGAACCGGCACCCCGACGGCACGTTCGTCGGCGACGGGACGTCCCCGCTCAGGATGATCCGCTCCCGGTGTTCCCGGGCCTCCGGATCCGGCACCGGCACCGCGGAGAGCAGGGCCTGGGTGTAGGGGTGGGTCGGGTGCTCGTAGATCTCCTCGTCCTTGCCGATCTCCACGATCCGTCCGAGGTACATCACCCCGACCCGGTCCGAGATGTGCCGGACGATCGACAGGTCGTGGGCGATGAAGACGTACGACAGGTCGAAGTCGTTCTGGAGCCGGTCGAGCAGGTTGATCACCTGGGCCTGTACGGAGACGTCCAGCGCGGACACCGGCTCGTCCGCGACGATCACCTCGGGGCGCAGGGCCAACCCCCGTGCGATGCCGATGCGCTGCCGCTGGCCGCCGGAGAACTGGTGCGGATAGCGGTTGATGTACTCGGGGTTGAGACCGACGACGTCCAGCAGTTCCTGGACCCGCTTGCGCCGGTCGCCCTTGGGGGCCACCTCGGGGTGGATCTCGTACGGCTCCCCGATGATGTCGCCCACGGTCATCCGGGGGTTGAGGGAGGTGTACGGGTCCTGGAAGACCATCTGGATGTTGCGGCGGACGGCCTTCAGCGCCCGCCCGCTCAGCCTGGTGATGTCCTCGCCCTTGTACTTGATCGACCCGGCCGTCGGCCGCTCGAGGTTGACGAGCATCTTGGCGACGGTCGACTTGCCGCAGCCGGACTCCCCGACGATGCCGAGCGTCTCTCCTTTGTTGAGCACGAAGTCGACACCGTCAACGGCCTTGACCGCACCGATCTGCTTCTTGATCAAGATGCCCTGCGTCAAGGGGTAGTACTTGACCAGTCCACTCACTTCCAGGATCGGCTCAACCGTCGCGTCAACCATTGAGGCACTCCCTCCAGAAGTGACAGGCGCTGCCCCGGTGTTGATCCACCTCGTACAGCGGTGGCTCGTCGGTGCGGCACACGTCCTGGGCCATGGGGCAGCGCGGGTTGAAGGCGCAGCCGGGAGGGATGTGCATGAGGTTGGGCGGCAGGCCCTTGATGGCGTAGAGCTCCTGGCCCTTCTGGTCCAGGCGCGGGATGGAGTCGAGGAGTCCGCGCGTGTACGGATGCGCCGGCGCCTTGTAGATGTCGTGCACCGGCGCGGACTCGACGATCCGCCCCGCGTACATCACGGCGATCCGGTCGGCGACGTCCGCGACCACGCCCAGGTCGTGGGTGATCAGGATCAGCCCCATGCGGTACTCGCGCTGCAACTCCGCGAGCAGGTCCATGACCTGGGCCTGGACGGTGACGTCCAGCGCCGTGGTCGGCTCGTCGGCGATGATGAGCGCCGGCTCCAGGGCCAGCGCCATGGCGATCATGATGCGCTGGCGCATGCCCCCGGAGAACTGGTGCGGATAGTCCCGCACCCGCTGGGCGGCGCCCGGGATCCGCACCCGGTCCATCAGCTCGACCGCCTTGGCCCGCGCGTCCTTCCTGGACATCCCCCGGTGCACGACGAACATCTCGCCGAGCTGGTCGCCCACGCTCAGCACCGGGTTCAGCGCCGACAGCGCGTCCTGGAAGATCATGGCCATCTCGGCGCCCCGGATCTTCCGCCGCTCCTCTTCCTTGAGCTTCAGCAGATCCCGCCCCCGGAAGAGGATCTCGCCCCCGCCGATCCGCCCCGGCGGCATGTCCAGGATCCCCATCACCGCCTGGGCCGTGACCGACTTCCCGGACCCGGACTCCCCCAGCACGGCCAGCGTCTCCCCGGCGTCGACGGCGTAGGAGACCCCGTTGACCGCCTTCGCGATCCCGTCCCGGGTCCGGAACTCCACGTGCAGGTCGCGCACTTCGAGCAGCACGGCGGCGCTCACCTCAGCTTCGGGTCGAGGGCGTCGCGCACCGCGTCGCCGAGCATGATGAAGGCCAGGACGGTGAGCGCGAGGGCCCCGGAGGGCCACAGCAGCGCGTGCGGGGCGTTGCGGATGTAGGGCGAGGCCGCGGAGATGTCGATGCCCCAGGAGACACTGGGCGGCTTCAGACCGACGCCGAGGTACGACAGGGTCGCCTCCAGCGCGATGTAGGTGCCGAGCGCGATGGTGGCCACGACGATCACGGGGGCCACCGCGTTGGGCGCGATGTGCCGCAGCAGGATCCGGGAGTTGGAGGCGCCGAGCGCGCGGGCGGCCTGGACGTAGTCGTTCTGTTTGGCGGTGATCACCGAACCGCGGGCGATCCGGGAGATCTGGGGCCAGCCGAGCAGCACCATGAACCCGATGACCGGCCAGACCGTATTGCTGGTCACCACGGAGAGGAGGACGAGACCGCCGAGGACCACCGGGATCGCGAAGAAGACGTCGGTGATCCGGGACAGCACCGAGTCCCAGAACCCGCCGAAGAACCCGGCGAGCCCGCCGAGGACCGACCCGAGCAGCGCGACCCCGAGCGTGGCGCAGACGCCCACCGTGACGGACGTACGGGCCCCGTAGACGGTCCGTGTGTAGACGTTGCAGCCCTGTCCGTCGTACCCGAAGGGCGCGCCCGGCTGGGAGCCCTCCTGGGCCTTGGCGAGGTCGCACTTGAGGGGGGAGCCGGAGGCGATCAGGGACGGCCACAGGGAGATGACGACGAGGAAGAGGATGACGAGGGCGGAGACGAGGAAGACCGGGTTGCGGCGCAGGTCCCGCCAGGCGTCGGACCAGAGGGAGCGGGGCTTCTCGGCCGGGCCGGTGCCGAGCGGCCCTCCCGGAGTCCGCTCCAGCGTCTCCGCCTCGCTCGCCGCCAGGTCCATCGCCCCGCCCGCCCCGGTCCCCGCGATGGCCCGGTCCGGCTCGAACGGCTGCTCAGGCATAGCGGATCCTCGGGTCGAGTACGGCGTAGAGCAGGTCCACCAGCAGGTTGGCCACCAGGAACACCAGGACCAGGACCGTCACGAAGCCCACGACCGTCTGGGTGTTCTGCCGGAGGATCCCCTGGTAGAGCTGGTAGCCCACGCCGTGGATGTTGAAGATCCGCTCGGTGACGATCGCGCCGCCCATGAGGGCGCCGATGTCGGTGCCGATGAAGGTGACGACCGGGATGAGGGAGTTGCGCAGCAGGTGCCGGGTGATGACCCGGTGCCGCGGCAGCCCCTTGGCGACGGCCGTACGGACGTAGTCGCTCCGTCTGTTCTCGGCGATGGAGGTGCGGGTCAGCCGGGTGACGTAGGCGAGCGAGACGGACGCGAGGACGAGTCCCGGCACGATCAGCTCGCCGAAGGTGGCGTCCGGGGAGACCGAGGGCTTGATCCAGCCCCACTCCACGCCGAGCAGCAGCTGGAGCAACAGGCCGGTGACGAACGTCGGTACGGAGATGACGACCAGGGTCGCCAGCAGCACCCCCGTGTCGACGGGCCGCCCGCGCCGCAGGCCGGTCAGGACGCCGAGGGTGATGCCGATGACGACCTCGAGGACGATGGCCACGATCGTCAGCCGGATGGTGACGGGGAACGCGGTGGACATCAGCTCGGTGACCGGCTGTCCGTTGAACGCCGTACCGAAGTCCCCGGTGAAGACGTTCCCCATGTAGGTGAGGTATTGCTGCCACACCGGCTTGTCGAGTCCGAACTCCTTCTTCAGCTGGGCGGCGGTCGCCGGATCGCAGGCCCGTTCTCCGCACAGCCCGGCGATCGGGTCGCCCATGACGTTGACCATGAGGAAGATCAGCAGCGTGGCCCCGATGAACACCGGGATCATCTGGAGCAGCCGCCGGACGACATAGCGCCCCATGCCGTGTCAGCTGACCTTGATCTCGTTGTACACGGGGACGCTGAACGGATTGAGGGCCACGTTCGAGAGCCGCTCGGAGTAGCCGGCGCTGCCGTTCTGGTACCAGAGCGGAATGGCGGCCATGTTGTCGCGGACGACTTCCTCGGCCTTCTGGAAGGTGCCGACGGCCTTGCCGGTGTCGGTCTCGGCGTTGGCCTGGTCGACGAGTTTGTCGAAGTCCTTGTTGGACCACTTGCCGTCGTTGGAGGAGGCGTTGGTGTAGTAGAGCGGCTGGAGGAAGTTCTGGATGAGCGGGTAGTCCATCTGCCAGCCCGCGCGGAACGGGCCGGTCATCTTGTGCTGGCCGATCTGGTTGCGGAAGTCGGCGAAGGTGCCCACCGGATTCCCGACGCACGCCTTGTCGTTGCCGAGCGCGTTGTTGATGGAGTTGCACACGGCGTCCACCCACATCCTGTGCGAGCCGGTGTCGGCGTTGTACGTGATCTTGAGCTGTCCGCCGGGCAGCCCCCCGCCCTCCTGGACGAGCTTCTTGGCCTGCGCCGGGTCGTAGTCACAGGCGCTCCCGCACAGCCCCTCCTTGAAGCCGCCCACCAGGCCGAGCACCGGCGATGTCCAGTCGGTGGCCGGGGTGCGGGTGTTCCGGAAGATGGTGTCGGTGATCTGCTTCCGGTTGATGGCCATGGAAAGGCCGGTGCGGACCTTGTCCGATCCGCTCTGGTTCCAGGCGCTGTCGTAGTAGGGAAAGGCGAGCGTCTGGATGATGCCGGCCGGGGTGTTGATGTACCGGTCACCGAGATCGTTCTTGACGTTCTTCAGCTGCGAGGCGGGAACGTCGTCGACGAGGTCGAGGTTGCCGGCGATCAGGTCGGTGTAGGCGGTGTCGCTGTCCGTGTAGACCTTGAGGGTCACCCCGCCGTTCTGCGCCTTGTCGGGACCGGGGTAGCCGTCCCACTTCTTCAGGGACATCTGCGAGCCCTTGGTGTACGACTCGATGCTGTACGGCCCGTCGCCGACCGGCTGCTTCAGCCAGCCGGCGTGGTCGGTGAAGAAGGACCGGGGCAGCGGGGCGAAGGCCGCGTAGCCGAGGGTGTCGGGGAAACTGGAGAACTTCTGGTTCAGCTTCACCGTGAAGGTCTGGTCGTCGACGACCTTCAGACCGGAGAGCGCCTCGGCGCTCTGGCTGCCGCTGTCGGGATGGACCTTGTCGTATCCCTCGATGTACCCGAAGAAGTAGGCGTTCTTCTGGTTGTTCTTGAGGCTCGCCCCGTAGTTCCAGGCGTCGACGAAGGAGTGGGCGGTCACCTTCTCGCCGTTGGAGAAGGTCCAGCCGTTCCTGACGGTGATCGTGTAGTTCTGCGAGTCGCTCGTGTCGATCTTCTGGGCGAGCATGTCCTGCGCCTTGCCGGTCTTCGGGTCGTACTTCTTCAGGCCCCGGAAGATCATGTCGAGGACCTTGCCGCCCTGGACCTCGTTGGTGTTGGCGGGCTCCAGCGGGTTCTGCGGGTCGCCCCAGGAGGAGCTGAGCACGCCGCTCTCGCCGCCGCCCCCGCCGCTGCCGCCGCCGCCCCCGCAGGCCGTGGCGGCGAGCGCCGTCACCACCGCGCAGGCCGCCCATCGGGCGTGCGTGGCTGAACGCATGGCGTGCCTCCTCCATGAAGGGTCATCCGTCAAAGGTGCGCTACCGGTCAATATCGACTCAATCGGTCGATATCGCTCACCCACTGCACCGAACGGCGGCCTCCAGGAGCCCCATGACGACCTTTAGGGGGACACGTCACCCGATTGCAGACGGCCCCTCGAGAGCCGCTTGAGGATCTTGGGGCCGCGGCGCAATGGATCTACGCGTAACGATGCCGAAACGTTGGATTGCGATCCGTCGATGTACGCATTTCGGCACACCAGCGTCCGCATATCGAACTCCTTGCCCGTTTGGCCCGATTAGTCCGAACTAAAGCACGGGGTGATTACGAGGTGCTACCCGCGTAGCTACGGAACGGTCAAGGCCAGGCAAAGAAGGTAAAGAGAAACTCAAGGCGCCCGAGAATTTATTGACCTTGAATGAATTGCGTTGAAAAAGTCCGGCGTAGCCCGTAGGGGAGTGCCCTGCGGAGTCATCAGACCCCCTTGGGCCAGGAGCATCATGACCCTCCCAACTCCATCCACGGCTGCCCCGCTCGAGGTGACCGACGAGACCGCGAAGAAGTCGACCACTTCGGACGGCTCGAAGGGCAGCGAGAGCCGGTCGCCGGGCCGTCTGGCCTGGAAGCGTTTCAGGCGCGACCGGACGGGCGTTATATCCGCTTACGTCGTGATCTTCTTCTTCGTGATCGGCATAGCCGCGCCGCTCATCGCGAAGCTGTACGGGAAGGACCCGTACACCACCTACACCACCCAGCACCCCGAGCTCCTCAACGCCTTCTCGTACCCCGCAGGGCCGAACGGCGGCATGAGCTCGGAGTACTGGTTCGGCATCGAACCGCAGCTCGGCCGGGACGTCTTCACGTTCCTGCTGTACGCCATCCGCAACTCCCTCGGCATCGCGACGGCCGCCGCCCTGCTCACCACGGTCCTCGGCGTCGTGATCGGTGTCACGGCCGGCTACCTGGGCGGCAAGACGGACTACCTCGTCAGCCGGATCATCGACATCCTGCTGTCGTTCCCGTCCACGCTCTTCTTCATCGCGTTCATGCCCGTGGTCTTCGGCTTCTTCGTCGCCCCCGACGAGAACATCCCGACCTCGCTCCGCGCCACCGCGCTGATCCTCGTGCTGTCGGCCTTCGGATGGGCGTCCATCGCCCGACTGCTACGCGGACAGGTACTGGGCCTGCGCGAGCGGGAGTTCGTCGAGGCGGCCAAGGTCACGGGTGCGTCACCGATGCGCGTCGTGTTCAAGGAGCTGCTGCCCAACCTCTGGACTCCGATCATCATCCAGTCCACCCTGCTGCTGCCGGCCTTCGTGACCGCGGAGGCGGGCCTCGCCTTCCTCGGCGTAGGCATGATCGACCCGACCCCCGACTGGGGCGTGATGATCGGCCGAGGCGCGCAGTTCTACACCGAGGACATCACCTTCATGCTCTTCCCGGGCATCTCCATGGTGATCTTCGTCCTCGCGTTCAACCTGCTCGGTGACTCGGTGCGCGACGCGCTCGACCCGAAGTCCAAGCGGTAGCGACCCCTGTACCACCCGGCCCGGTTCGATGACGTCCGGCTGGTTCCGACCATCCGAATTGACCCCTATAGGCAGGCTCAGCATGTCTTTTTCTCGCAGAAACTTCCTGATCGCCACCGGTGTGGCTGCGGCCTCCACGACCGTGCTGAGCGCTTGCAGCAGCGGTGACGACAGCAAGGGCACGTCGAAGGTCCCGTCCGTCTCCACCGCGAAGACCATGAACATCCCGGTCGGCACCAAGGCGGACTCCACGGGTCCGGCGCCCGAGGTCACGGGCGCGGTCAAGGGCGGCACGGTCTACTCGCTCGACCAGTTCGACATGGACCACCTGGACCCGGCGCAGATCTACGTCTCCACCGAGGGCGCCATCACCCGTCCGATCCTGCGTGGTCTGACCGGCTACAAGGTCGACGACAAGGGCGGCGCCACGCTCGTCGGCGACGTCGCGACCGACGCCGGCACCATGAAGGACGGCGGCAAGACCTGGTCGTTCACGATCAAGGACGGCATCAAGTGGGAGGACGGCACCGAGCTGTCCATGGACGACGTCCGCCACACCTTCGAGCGCCTCTTCGCCTCCTTCGTGACCGAGGGCCCCCGCTACGTCCAGCAGTGGCTGGTCGGCGGCGACAAGTACAAGGGCCCCTACGACGGCAAGAAGCTCTCCTCGATCGAGATCTCCGGCAAGACGATCACGTTCACGCTCACCGAGGCCCGCACCGACTTCAACTACACGCTCGGCATGCCGGGCTACGGCCTGGTCAACAAGAAGAAGGACACCAAGGAGAAGTACGACAAGCGTCCGTACTCCCTCGGTCCCTACAAGATCGACAGCCGCAGCATCGGCAAGTCGATGACCTACGTGCGCAACGAGCACTGGGACGCCGCCACGGACTCGATCCGCAACGCGTACCCGGACAAGTACATCTTCCAGTTCGGCTTCCAGCCGGTCGCCTCCACGGACCGCTACATCGCGGACAAGGGCAACGACCAGTACGCGATGTCGATCTTCAACGAGGTCGCCGCCGAGCGCACCGCGCAGGTCCTCACCAACGCCTCGCTGAAGAAGCGCGTCCTCACCCAGGTCGACACGGTCACCTACTACTGGCCGATCAACATGACCCGGATCAAGGACGTGAAGGTCCGCCAGGCGATCAACTGGGCGTGGCCGCACCAGCAGCTGCAGACCATCCGCGGTGGCGCCTCCACCAGCGAGCTGGCCAGCACCATCCTCAGCCCGGTGACCCCCGGCTACAAGAAGTTCGACCTGTACGGCGTGACCACGAAGCCCGGCGGCGACCCGGTCAAGGCCAAGGCGCTGCTGAAGGAGGCCGGCAAGGTCGGCCAGAAGCTGGTCATCGCCTACCAGCAGTCGGACAACGCGGTGAAGCAGGCCGTGGCCATCAAGAACGCCCTTGAGGCGGCCGGCTTCCAGGTCGTCAACCAGCAGGTCGACAAGACGACCTTCTACACCCAGATCGGCAAGATCGACAACGGCTACGACCTGTTCGCGGCCGGCTGGAGCCCGGACTGGCCGAACGGCTACTCGGTCTTCTACCCCTGCTGGAGCGGCAAGAACATCGGCGACGGCCGCAGCAACTACGCCCAGCTGAACGACCCGAGCGTGAACAAGGCGATCGACGCGGCCGCCAAGATCGCCGACGTCGCCGAGGCCAACAAGGCCTGGGGTGCCATCGACAAGCAGATCATGGAGCTCGCGGCGGTCGTCCCGGACTACCACTCCATCCGTAACTGGATGTACGGATCCAAGATCGGCAACGTCGTCTACGACGCCGGCAACACCTGCGTCGCGCTCTGCAAGCTGTACGTCAAGAAGTAAGCGCACCAGACCCTCGGGGGGCGGCCGCGACCTGGCCGCCCCCCTACGGCCCACCCCTCACCCCGGCGACGGCGCCCCGTCCGGAAAGTCACGCCCCATGTTCCGCTTCCTTGTCCGCCGAGTCTTCGGCGCGATGGTCATCCTGTTGATCATCAGCGCCGTCACCTTCTGGCTCTTCTACGCCATCCCGCGTGACCCCGCCACGTTGTCCTGCGGCAAGAACTGCACGCCCGACATGCTCGCGCAGGTCCGGCACAACCTGGGCATCGACCACCCGGTTCCGGTCCAGTACTGGTACTGGCTCAAGGGCATCTTCGTCGGACGCAGCTACGGCGACTTCGGCAACTGCAGCGCGCCCTGCCTCGGGTACTCGTTCGCCAACCGCGAGCCCGTCCTCGGCACGATCCTGGACCGGCTTCCGCTGACCCTGTCACTCGCCTTCGGCTCGGCCGTCGTCTTCCTGATCTTCGGCATCGGCGCCGGCATGCTGGCCGCCGTCAAGCAGGGCAAGTGGCAGGACAAGGTCGCCAGCTCGGCGTCGCTGGTCGCCTCTTCGATGCAGATCTACTTCGTCGGCTACATCGCGATGTACTTCTTCGTCGCGAAGCTCGGCATCCTGGACAACCCGTCGTACACCCCCCTCACCCAGAACCCGATCGAGTGGGCCTCCGGCCTGCTGCTGCCGTGGCTGGTGCTGGCCCTCATCTGGACTGCGAACTACACCCGTATGACGCGCTCGCAGCTGGTCGAGACGCTCAGCGAGGACTACGTACGCACGGCTCGGGCCAAGGGTCTGTCCCGGCGCAACGTCTTCTTCCGGTTCGCCTGGCGTGGCGCCATGGGGCCGATCGTCACGATCTTCGGCATCGACCTCGCCACCCTCATCGGCGGCGCGATCATCACCGAGACCGTCTTCAGCCTCCAGGGTGTGGGCCAGCTCGCGCTGAAGTCCGTGGACCAGAGCGACCTGCCCATGGTGCTCGGCGTGACCCTGCTGTCCGCCGGCGCGATCGTGATCTTCAACATCGTCGTCGACGCCGTCTACGCCCTCATCGACCCGCGGATCCGGCTCGCCTGACCTCCGCCCCACCCCCGACCTCTCGCATCACCCCCCAGGAGCGTCACCGTGACGAGCACCGATCAGCAGCCGTTCCTCTCCGTCAAGGACCTCAAAGTCCACTTCTCCACCGAGGACGGCATCGTCAAGGCCGTCGACGGGCTCAGCTTCGACCTCGTCAAGGGCCAGACACTCGGCATCGTGGGCGAGTCGGGCTCCGGCAAGTCCGTCACCAACCTGACGATCCTGGGTCTGCACGACGCCGCCCGCACCCAGATCGACGGCGAGATCCTGCTCGACGGCAAGGAGCTGCTCACGGCCTCCGAGCGGGAGCTGGAGAAGCTGCGCGGCAACAAGATGGCGATGATCTTCCAGGACGCGCTGGCCTCGCTGTCGCCGTACCACACGATCGGCGCTCAGATCTCCGAGGTGTACCGCAAGCACACCGGCGCCTCCAAGAAGGAGTCCCGGGCGCGGGCGATCGAGATGCTGAAGCGGGTCGGGATCCCCCAGCCGGACGTGCGGGTGGACGACTACCCGCACCAGTTCTCCGGCGGTATGCGCCAGCGCGCGATGATCGCCATGGCCCTGGTCTGCGACCCCGAGCTGCTGATCGCGGACGAGCCCACCACGGCGCTCGACGTGACGGTCCAGGCCCAGATCATGGACCTCCTCAAGGACCTCCAGCAGGAGTTCGGCACGGCGATCATCTTCATCACCCACGACCTCGGTGTCATCGCGGACATCGCGGACGACGTGCTGGTGATGTACGGCGGCCGGTGTGTGGAGCGCGGCACCAAGAAGCAGGTGCTGGGCGCGCCGCAGCACCCGTACACGCTGGGCCTGCTCAACTCCATGCCGAGCCTGGACGGACCGGTGGACGTCCCGCTGTCGCCGATCCCCGGCTCGCCGCCCTCGCTGCTCAACCCGCCCACCGGCTGCCGCTTCCACCCGCGCTGCGCGTTCGCGGACAAGGTGCCGGGCAACAGGTGCTCCACCGAGAGCCCGCTGCTCCAGCTGACCGAGGGCCGCGGCTCCGCCTGCCACCTGGAGCTGAGCCAGCGTGACGATCTCTTCGCCGACTACGCGGCGACCAGCCACAACTGACGGACAAGACGGGACTTCACGATCATGAGCAACACGAACCCCCTCCTGGACGTCTCCGGGCTGACCAAACACTTCCCGATCAAGGGCGGCTTCCCGATCAAGCGGACGGTCGGCGCGGTGCAGGCCGTCGACGGCCTGGACTTCCAGGTCGCCGAGGGCGAGGCGCTGGGCCTGGTCGGTGAGTCGGGCTGCGGCAAGTCGACCACCGGCCGGCTGATCACCCGCCTGCTGGAGCCGACGGGCGGCAAGATCTCCTACCGCGGGCAGGACATCACGCACGCGGGCCGCAGGCAGCTGGCGCCGATCCGGTCCGAGATCCAGATGATCTTCCAGGACCCCTACGCGTCCCTCAACCCGCGCCAGACGGTGGGCAAGATCATCGCGGGTCCGATGGAGATCAACGACATCAACCCGCCCGGCGGCCGCGAGGCCCGGGTCCGTGAACTCCTGGAGATCGTCGGCCTCAACCCCGAGCACTTCAACCGCTTCCCGCACGAGTTCTCCGGCGGCCAGCGCCAGCGCATCGGCGTTGCCCGCGCCCTCGCGCTGGAGCCGAAGCTGATCGTGGCGGACGAGCCGGTCTCCGCCCTGGACGTCTCCATCCAGGCGCAGGTCGTGAACCTCCTCCAGAAGGTTCAGAAGGAACTCGGCATCGCGTTCGTCTTCATCGCCCACGACCTCGCGATCGTGCGGCACTTCTCGCAGCGGGTCGCGGTCATGTACCTCGGTAAGATCGTGGAGATCGCCGACCGCGAGGACCTGTACGACAACCCGCGCCACCCCTACACGCGGGCGCTGCTGTCCGCCGTGCCCGAGGCGACGGTGGACGTGGAGCCGCGCGAGCGGATCCGCCTGGTCGGTGACGTCCCGTCCCCGATCAACCCGCCGTCCGGCTGCCGCTTCCGCACCCGTTGCTGGAAGGCGACGGAGAAGTGCGCGACGGAGGCCCCGCCGCTGGTCCAGGCCGACGGCAACAAGCCCGGCCACCTGACCGCGTGCCACTACCCTGAGGTGCGGGACATGATTCCCGCCCCGCGCCTCTCCAAGGACCCTGAGGCAGCGGCCTGACACACCCCTTTCCGTCAGCCGCCGCCTGCGGAACGGACCTTCACCGGCCCATTGACCCGAGCCCTGAACGTCCGCTCCAGGGGAGCAAGGCCCGCACCTCCCCAGGTGCGGGCCTTTCTCATGGCCGCCGCCGTCAGGAGGGCGTGGCGTCGCCCGCGCCGGTGTCGGGCAGCGATGCGTCGGTCTGCGGCGGGGCGGCCGGGGTCGCCGTACCGGCCACTTGGGGCTCAGGCCGGTCCGCGTCCGGCGCCCGCAGCGACCGCACCGCGGGAGACACGAGTGCGGCGAGCGTGGCGGTGACGATCAGGACCGCGCAGACCTCCAGCATCCGGTCGGTGCCGAAAGTGTCGGCGGCGGGTCCCGCCAGGGCGAGGCCGAGCGGCGCGAGGGTGAGCGAGCCGAACCAGTCGTAGGAACTGACCCGGGACAGCGCCTCCTCGGGGACCTCACGCTGGATGGTCGTGGACCACAGCACGCCGAAGAAGTCCAGGCTGACACCGGCGGCGAAGGCGCCCGCGGCAACGACCCACAGTGGCGCTCCGGCCCCGAGGAGCGCCGGTGGCAGGGCAGCGGGCAAGGTGAACAGGACCGCTGCCAGGATCGGCCGGCCCACCCGGGTACGGCCCGCGATCCCGGCGCCGGCCACGGCCCCCAGGGCCTGTGCGGCCACCACCAGGGACCATGCGCGGGCCCCGCCGAAGTGGGCACTCGCCGCCAGTGGCCCCAGGACACCGGCGTTGGCGTTCATGGCGGCGACGACCACGGAGAACTGGACGACGACCACCCACAGCCACTGGCGGGAGGCGAACTCCTGCCAGCCCTGGCGTAGATCGGCCCAGCCCGAGGTGGCCTTCCGTGGCCGACGGCTCAGCCGCAGCGGGGCGGTGAGTGCCGCGCTGACGACAAAGGACAGACCGTTGAGGGCCAGCGCCCAGCCGGCCCCGACCCATGCCACGGTCACGCCCGACAGGGCCAGCCCCAGCAGCAGCGAGGTGTTGGTACCGACCCGCAGCAGGCCGTTGGCTCGCTGGAGCACCTCGGACGGCACCAGCCGCGGGATGACCCCGTCCATCGCGGGCCCGAAGAGGGCGGATGCGATTCCCGCGGTGACGGCCAGTGCGCACAGGGCGGCGACAGGGGCGTGGCCGCTGAGCACCATCACCGCGAGTCCGCCGTAGGAAAGGGCACCCAGCACGTCCGACACCGCCATCAGCCCGGACCGGGAGACCCGGTCGGCGATCACGCCGCCCACCAGGACCAGAGCGAGCTGCGGCACCGCCTGGCAGGCAACGACCAGCGAGAGCTCCCCCGGGGTCGCGCCAGGCAGCGAGAGCACCGCGAAAGCCAGCGCGATCCGGGCGAATCCGTTGCCGAGGACGGAGATGATCCGAGCCAGTGCCAGCCGGACGAAGCCGGCGTTGCGGAGTAAGGAGGGGGTGCGGTCAGCGACAGACATGGACGGGCACACTACGCCTTCGGCGTCTCGGGCCCTTCTCCCCCCTGCGGTCACTCTTCGACGAACAGCTCCGCGGCATCCGTGACATGCATCGCCCGCTGGGCCCAGACCTCAAGCTGGTCCGGGTCAGTGCAGGCCTGCACCTGCTCGCGTACGGCATCACTCACCGGGATGCCGCGCCACTCCAGGATGCGGAGGATCATCTCGGCCTTGGCCTCGGCCCGGCCCTCCTCCCGGCCTTCTTCCCGGCCCTCCTCACGCCCTTCCTCGCGCACCTGCTCCGCCAGCGGGTGTCGCCAGAAGTACTGGATCGCCGTCATCAGGTCCCTCCACATCTGCTTCGCCTGAGGATCAACCAGGCACGAATCGACGAACTGCACGAAGACCGCGGCGCTGTCACGGTCAATGGTTTTCAGGGCGGCTGCCAGCGACTCCAGTATGGCCGGGGCCTGCCGACCCCGCCCGTGTGTCATCGCCGAAAGCACCGCAAGGGGTACATCGCTCTCGGCCTCCCGCACATCCGCGATCACCGGCACGTTGTCCGGTCCCAGCACCAGCGGACGCACCGTCAGCGACTCCCACCCCCGCAACCCCAGCTGAATCGGCTGGGCCGCCCACCGCGCCGTCGCGCTGCTCTGTGTGATCACGATCAGTACCGGCTCACACCGGTACTTCTCGTAGAGATACGACAAGTAGTACGGCCAACTCCCCCGCTTCCGCTCGTCCGCCTTCCCCTGCGACTCGACCACGAGGAGATACGTCCCCTCGTCCGTCTCCGCCCGCAACAACGCGTCCACCCGGCGCTCGACCGGCTCGATCTCCGTCAGATCCACGTTCATCGCCGCGATCTCCCGCGGCTCGGGAAACGGCACACCCAGCACCCGCTGTAACGCGTGCGTCAGCAGCCCCGGATCCTTCTGGAAGATCCGATGCAACGCCTCATGCGTCGACCCCACCATCACGCCACCCCCAACTCGCACCACACGTACTTGCCCCGGTCCCCGAACCGGCCGGACGGCTGCCAGCCCCAGCAGTCGGCACATGCCACCACCAGCCCCAACCCCCGCCCCGCCTCATCGAGGCCCGTCACCGCCTCCAACGACCCCGGCGGCTCCGGAGGCACGGGATCCGCATCCCACACCCCGATCCACACGACGCCCTCCGGGGAACACCGGACCCTCAGTGCGGCTGGTCCCTTCGTGTGCCGTACGGCGTTGGACACCAGCTCCGCCGCCAGCAACTCCGCCGTGTCGGCCAGGCCGACGAGCCCGTGCATCGTGAGGATCAGACGCAGGGTGCGGCGGCAGATCGTGACCGCTCTGAGGTCGTTGGGGATGGACAGCGTGTAGTCCCAGGTTTCAGGCATGGCTCATCAACTCCGTTCGGTTGAAAGGGGATTTCACACACGGTGGCATCGCCGCACGACGGTGCGGTGCACTTCCTCAGCGTGTGCGCTACGTCACCGACGGTAGAGACACAATTTGGGACGACGCAAGTCGCTGCCGTAATCTGCCCTCGAAAGAGGAGCCACTCCACTGCAGTTCACGGCGAGGGGGAAGACATGACGCGCAGGAAGCAACCCACAGCTCGGCAAGAGCGTCTGGGTTCCGAACTGCGTAAACTCCGCGAATCCGCAGGGTTCAAAGGACTCGAGGCTGCCTCATTGCTTGGAACGGACTCGGCCCAGATCAGCCAGATCGAGTTCGGTACGGCCGGCGTGAGCGAGGAACGCGTGCGGCGACTGGCGGCTCACTACTCCTGCACGGACGCCGAGCTGGTCGAGGCGTTGGTGGCCATGGCGACCGATCGGACCCGCGGCTGGTGGGAGGAGTACCGGGGTTCGCTCCCGACGTCATTCCTGGATCTCGCCGAGTTGGAGTACCACTCCTCGTATCGCCTCGATGTGGAGTTCCTGCACGTCCCCGGCCTGTTCCAGACAGAGGACTACGCCCGCGCCATCTTCTCGTACCGAGTCCCCGAACTCCCCACGGCCGAGATTGAGTTGCGCGTCCGCCACCGCCTGCAACGCAAGGTCGTCATCGAGGAACCGGCCTGTGTCCCCTACAAGGCCGTGGTCCACGAGGCGGCCCTGCGCATCAGGGCCTGCGACCGCGCAGCCGCGCGCGCCCAGCTCGACCGCATCCTGGAGCTCTCCGAAGCACCCCACATCACCGTACGGGTCATTCCGTTCGACCTTGACGGCTTCGCTGGAGCCACGAACGCCATGATGTATGCGGGCGGCGCCGTGCCCAGGCTGGACACGGCGGTACGCGATGCACCGCACGGCGCGGGGTTCATCGACTCAGAGGCCCAACTAGGCGCGTTTCGAACACTCTTCCGTAAGGTGGAGTCCGCGTCCCTCGAACCCGAGCGGTCGCGCGACTTCATCCACAACCTGACGAAAGAGCTGTGAGGGCACGCCATGACCCCTGACAACTGGCGGAGGCCGTCCTACTCGGGAAGCGGCGACGGCAACAACTGCGTCGAGATCGCCCACCGCCCCACCCACATATCCATCCGCGACTCCAAGGCCCCCACCAGAGCCACCCTCACCTTCCCCGCCGCCGCCTTCACCCCGTTCCTCGACGCTCTGAAGGGCACCTCCCCTCACCCCTCCTGAGCCACCAGTTCCACCTCGAAGCCGTCCCCGTTCTCCAGGTAGGCCGCGTAGTGCCCGGGACCGCCCGCGTACGGATGGCGGTCGGTGAAGAGCAGCTCCCAGCCGTGTCCGGTGGCCTGCTCGGCCAGCGCATCCACCGTCGCCCGGTCGGCCGCGTGGAACGCCAGGTGGTTCAGGCCCGGGCGCATCCGGTCGTGCCCGGCGTCGCCGCCCCGCAGTGCCGGCGACCGTTCGATCACGACGTACGCCGTCCCCAGCCGCCAGCTGCGGCCCGCCGGCCAGTTCTGGTACGGCGTCCAGCCCAGCCGTTCGAGCAGCCAGCCCCAGGACTCCGTAGCCTGGTCCAGGTCCGCCACCCACAGCTCTATGTGATGAAGCACCGTTCCCCCAACGGAAGTTGATAGAAGGTCAAGAAGAAAGTCTTTCCTGACCCTTCGTTCAACATCATGTGGCAGACTGCCGCGGTGGTCGATCATTCGTTCGCGGACCTTTCGCTCGCCGCGCTGTACGACAGCCTCAACCCGTGGGGTCCGGGTGACGACTTCTACCTGGGTCTCGTCATGGCCGCCGGGTCCGTGCTCGACGTCGGCTGCGGCACCGGGCGGCTGCTGCGGCAGGCCCGCGAGGCGGGGCACGAGGGACGGCTGGCCGGGCTCGACCCGGCGGCCGCGATGCTCGTGCAGGGGCGCCAGGCCGACCCGACCGTCGAATGGATCCTCGGCGATCTCCGTACCCGGCTCTGGGACGGACCCGGCTTCGACCTCGTCGTGATGACCGGTCACGCCTTCCAGGTGCTGCTGGGCGACGAGGAGTTGCGCGCCGCGCTGACCGCCGTACGGCGGGCCCTCTCCCCCACCGGGCGCTTCGTCTTCGAGACCCGCAATCCCGGCGCCCGCGCCTGGGAGAGCTGGACCCCCGACCGCGTGCACCACGTCACCGACCCGGACGGCCGTGAGGTCCGGGTCTGGCACGAGGTCGAGGGCGCCCCGGCCGGGGACCGGGTGACCTTCACGGAGACGTACGACGGCTCCCCCTGGCCCCGGCCCCGGGTGTGCCGCGCCACCCTGCGCTTCCTCGGCCCCGACGCCCTCGCCGGCTTCCTCACCGGAGCCGGTCTGCAGGTCGTCGAGCAGTACGGCGACTGGTCCCGGGGCCCGCTCACCGCCGACAGCCCCGAGATCATCACGGTCGCGGGGCCCGCGCACTGAACCCGGTCAGCCCAGTGGCAGCGTCAGGTGTGACGCCTCGCCCTCCGGCGACGTGATCGTCGTGGTGCTGCCGTCGACCGTCGCGTCCGAGTAGAGCTGGTCCTTGCTGCCCACAACCAGCATCAGGCGGTGCTCCGTTGCCACGTCGTAGCCCGCTGCCTGGAGCTTCCAGGTGACCGTTCGGTCCTGGTCGGCGGTCAGGCCGGTGAGGGTGAGCGGCTCATGTGTGACGATGCGGGCCGTGTTGTCGGGGCTCACGTCGAACAGGTAAGCCACCAGAGTGGTGGAGTCGGCCGTACTGCGCACCGTCAGCGTCAGTTCGGGGATGCCCCGGATGCGGCGGGCCGCCGCGCCCTCGCGGCCCACCGGGAGCGGGTCGCTGGTCCAGACGGCCAGGTACTGGCGGTCGAACTTGTCCGTGGCGTAGCTCTTCGGGTTGCCGTTCCACTCGGCCTGGCCGGTGGTGATGACGGCGTCGACGGCCGTGGCCTCGGTCAGCTGACCGGCCGTGAACTCCCGCTGCCAGCCCGTCTCCGGTTCGATGCCCAGACCGCCGTCCCTGCTTGCCGACGCTGCGGCGGTCAGGTACCAGCGTTCGGTGGAGGTGGTGACATCTCCCCAGGACGGGCGGGGCTCGCGGACGGCCGGCTCCGTGATGACGTCCTTACCGGTCTCCGGGTCGGTCCGGGTCCGGTAGGTGAACATGATCTGACTGGTGACCGGGGACCAGCCGGGTACGCCGTTGTCGGCCCCGAGCACATGGTGGTCCAGCCAGGCGAACGCCTCCTCGACCGGCACGTTCGGGCCGCTGAACGGGACGGTCAGACCGGCGCTCTCGGGGGCGGCGTGGTCGCCGATCCAGAGGTTGAGGTGCTTGGGTACCGTCAGCCGGTCGAAGAGCTCGATGACCTCGTTCACCGGGAACAGCGTCTCGTGCCAGGTGTTGGAGATGAACGTGGGGACACCACGGGCGTTGGTCTCCTCGACGTATGACGACGGAGCCCGCTCCTTGCCCCACGCCACCACGTCGTCCATGTTCCGGCCGGCCTGGAAGTCGTCCAGGAGCTGCTGGGTGGCCGCGTCGAACTTCCGCTCGACCGGGCCGCCGGTGAAGTTGACCAGGGCGGTCACCGCGGCCAGATGCCGGGTGTCGTACTGGTAGAGGCTGTCGGCCAGGTCGCCCCAGGTGCTCAGCGCCACGACCGCGTCCACGCGCTCCTCCGGATCGTGCGCGGCGACCAGCTGGCTGATGCCCGAGCCGTACGACTCACCGAGGAACGCGATCTTGCTCGGCTTGAAGTGCCGCTGGGCGTAGCCGATGACGGTCGATCCGTCGGTCCAGTCCGCAGGGCCGCCCACGTCGATGGTGCCGCCGGAGGTGAACGGGCTGTCGATGTAGCCGCCGCCCGGGATCCGCAGCGTGAGGCCGATACCGCGCGGGGTGTAGGCCAGCACGTGGTATCCGCGCAGCGCCAGCTGGAGGTACGTGTACTCGAACAGGACCCAGCCGAAGGGCGTCCAACCGGCGGGGACGATCACCACCGGCCGGGATTCCGTGGTCCTCAGCTTGATCGTGTGTGCCGACAGCCGTACGCCGTCGTCCGCGGTGATCCAGGGGAAGCCGACGGTGGCCGCCTGCCGCACCCGTTCGGTCAGCTGCTGGAGGTCGGCGGTCAGCAGCGTCCTCTCGGCCGTGCCGCTCAGGGTGGCCACCAGGGCCTCGGCGAGGTGGGCGGCGGCCGGGTCGATCGAGGTGGGCGACGTGTAGACGCCTCGGTCGGCGATCTCGGCTAACTGTGCCGCGGTGACCGCGCCGATGGTGTCGTCGTCCTGCGGGTTGCTCACGGAGCGTTTCCTCTCTGCGCCGCCGACCGGGAGGGATGGGACGGTCGGCGTGTGCCGTACGCCGGGAACCCGACGCCCCATAGGCCTTTCCATCCCCGCGACGGCATCCACGAGCGTGCGGAAGCGCGGCTACCGGTTAGGCGTGAACCGGGCGCTCACCGGGCGAACGCCCACGCCGGTCGCCCACGCCGGTCGCCCCACGGTGCAACCCTGACGGCAGAGCCCCCCTCTACTCCGCCCTCTCCTCCCTGTCCTCCAGCGCCGCCAGCGCCGGGTCCAGGATGATGTCCTCGTCCCTCGCCTCCGTCGTCGGCTCCTCCGGGAAGTGGCATGCCGTCAGGTGGCCCTCCCGGTTGCCCGAGATCTGGACCAGCGGCGGTTCCTCCGCCGCGCACTTGTCCTGGGCCTTCCAGCAGCGGGTGCGGAAGCGGCAGCCGGACGGCGGGGAGATCGGGGAGGGGACGTCACCGGCCAGCCGGATCCGCTCGCGGCCGACCGCGTCCTCCTCGCCCGAGAGGTTCACCTCGGGCACCGCCGAGAGCAGGGCGTGGGTGTAGGGGTGGCGGGGCCGGTTGTAGATGGCGTCCCGGTCACCGACCTCGATGATCTTGCCGAGGTACATCACCGCGACCCGCTGGGAGAAGTGCCGTACCACCGCCAGGTCATGGGCGATGAAGAGGAAGGCGATGCCCAGCTCACGCTGGACCTTCTGGAGCAGGTTCACCACCTGGGCCTGGATGGAGACGTCCAGGGCGGAGACCGGCTCGTCGGCGACGATCAGCTTCGGTTCCAGGGCGAGGGCGCGGGCGACGCCGATGCGCTGGCGCTGGCCGCCGGAGAACTCGTGCGGGAAGCGGTTGAAGTGCTCGGGGTTGAGGCCGACGATCTCCAGCAGCTCCCGTACGCGCTTCTCCCGGCCGCCCTGCGGCACTATCTCGTTGATCTCCATCGGGCCCGAGATGATCTTGCCGACCGTCTGGCGCGGGTTCAGCGACGAGTACGGGTCCTGGAAGATCATCTGGATCTCGGAGCGGATCGGCGCCAGCTGTTTGCGCGACGCACGGCTGATGTCCTTGCCGCGGTACGAGATCGAACCGCTGGTCGGCTCCAGCAGGCGGGTGATCAGGCGGCCCGTCGTCGACTTGCCGCAGCCCGACTCGCCCACCAGGCCGAAGCTCTCCCCCACCCCCACGGTCAGGTCGATGCCGTCCACGGCCTGGACGTGCCCGACCGTCCGCCGGATCGGGAAACCGCCCTTGACCGGGAAGTACTTGGTCAGCCCGGAGACCTCCAGCAGAGGTTCTCCGACGGCGGCCTCGCGCTGGGCCGGAAGGATCGTGTCCTGGGTCATGACGTGTCGTCTCCTAGCCCAGTCGGGGCTTGATCTCTTCGATGAAAATGGTTCGCTTCTGGTCCGCCGTGAGGTGGCAGGCCGAGGCGCGGTCGGGGGCCAGCAGCGGGCGTTCGGTGACGCAGCGGGTGCCGCCGACCCGGTCCTGGAAGGTGCAGCGCGGGTGGAAGCGGCACCCGCTCGGGGGGTTCAGCAGCGAGGGCGGAGCGCCGGGGATCGGGCTCAGCGGGGTGGCGAGGTCGGAGTCAAGACGGGGCATGGAGTTCAGCAGGCCCCAGGTGTAGGGGTGCTGGGGTGCGCGCAGCACCTCGTCCACCGTGCCGCGCTCCACCGCGCTGCCCGCGTACATCACCATGATGTCGTCGGCCATGTCGGCGATCACCCCCAGGTCGTGGGTGATGAAGATGATGCCCGATCCGAACTCCTGTTGCAGGTCCTTGAGGAGGTCCAGGATCTGGGCCTGGACCGTGACGTCCAGGGCCGTGGTCGGTTCGTCGGCGATCAGCAGGTCGGGGTCGCAGACCAGGGCCATCGCGATCATCGCGCGCTGGCGCATACCGCCGGAGAACTGGTGCGGGTAGTCCTTCGCCCGCGCCGCGGGGTTGGGGATGCCCACCTTGCCGAGCATCTCCACGGCCCGCTCCCAGGCCGCCTTCTTCGAGGCGCCCCTGTGCTTCATGAACGGCTCGGCGATCTGCCGGCCGACCGTGTAGTACGGCGACAGCGCGGTGAGCGGGTCCTGGAAGATCATGGCGACCTTGTTGCCGCGCAGCTTCTCCATCTCGGATTCCCTGGCGGTGGTCAGCTCCTTGCCGTCCAGCAGGATCTCGCCCTCGACGGTGGTGAACTGCGGGTTGTGCAGGCCGAGGATGGTGAGGTTGGTGACGGACTTGCCGGAGCCCGACTCGCCGACGATGCCGAGCGTCCTGCCGCGCCGCACGTCGAACGACAGCCCGTCCACGGCCCGCACGACACCGTCCTCGGTGCGGAAGCTGACGTACAGGTCCCGCACCGAGAGGAAGGCGCCCGCGTCGGACGGGGCGGGGGCGCCGGCGTCCTTGGTCAAAGTGGTCACGACGGTTCTCCTCTTACCCGGTCAGGCCAGCCGGATGCGCGGGTCGATGAACGCGTACGCCGCGTCGACGACGATGTTGAACAGCAGGATCATGGCGGCCGAGAACAGCATCACGCCCAGCAGCAGCGGAAGGTCGCTGAAGTACACGGACAGCACGGCGAGTTGGCCGAGCCCCGGCAGACTGAACGTGTACTCGGTGATGATGGCGCCGCCGAGCAGCGAGCCGAGGTCGATGCCGAAGATGGTGACGATCGGGATCAGCGAGCCGCGCCAGGCGTAGCGGAAGAAGACGTACCGCCGGGACATGCCCTTCGCGCGGGCCGTGCGGACGTGCTCCTCCTGCAGCTGTTCGATCATCGCCGAGCGCGCCATGCGGGTGTACTGCGCGGCGAAGATCGTGGACAGCACCACCCAGGGGATGATCAGTCCGGTGAACCAGGTGACCGGGTTGTCCTCGAAGTTGTTGTAGGCCGGTTTGTCGAACCAGTGGGTCTGGTAGACGAGGACGGCGAGCGCGAGCGGGCCGAGGAAGTAGATCTGCATCGAACTGAGCACCATCGCCCCGGCGGTGGCGGCCTTGTCGACGAGGGTGCCGCGCTTCCAGGCGGCCGCGAGGCCGGTGCCGAGACCGATGACCAGGAAGCAGACCGCACCGCCCAGGGTGAGCGAGACCGTGGTGGGCAGCCGGTCCATGAGCGTCGGCCAGACCGGGTCGTTGGTGTGGTACGAGTACCCGAAGCACGGGGCGGGGCAGGGGCCCTGGTCGAACTGGTTGCTGCCCAGTACCAGGTTGTGCAGGAAGATTCCGTACTGCTCGGGGATCGACTTGTCGAGGCCGAGCACATGGTGGATGTTCGCGAGCGACGTGGGGTTGCACGTCTTGCCGCACATCAGCAGGGCCGGGTCCCGGGGCATCCCGAAGAACAGCAGGAACGTGACGATGCTCAGCAGGAAGAGGATGACGATCGCACCGAGGGACCGGCGGACGAGGAAACGCAGCATGACAGGGGCAGCTCTCTCGCGTCGGCGGGCCGGACGGTACCCGGTACGCCGTCACCCGCGCGGGGCGGACGGACGTACCGGGTACCGGACCGACGGCGGCGGTTACTTGATGTAGAGGCGACGCGGGTCGATGCCGCCGATCACGTTGTCGTAGACGAGCCCGCCGACCTTGGAGCCGGCGATCTGGACCTGCTTGTAGTAGGCGGTCGGAACGGCGTTGACGACGTCCGTGAGCAGGTACTTGTCGATCTTCTCCCAGGCCGCGGCGGACTTGGCCGGGTCGGTGATCCCGTTGGCGGCGTCGATGTCGCTGTTGACCTTGGGGTCGTTGACGTGCGAGTAGTTCGGCGAACCGTCGGCGATCGCCCGGCCGTCGTACAGCGGCGGGATCACGGTCGAGGCGGACGGCCAGTCGGCGCCCCAGGCGGTGTGGTAGATGTCGTAGTTGTTGGTGACCTTGCCGATCTGGTCGTAGTACGTCTCGGCCGGGATCTCCTGGCGCTGGACGTCGAAGCCGGCCTTCTTCAGGCCCGCCGCCATGGCGGTCGAGTACTGCTGGCCCTCAGGGGTGTTGATGTAGCCGAAGGTCAGCTTCATGCCGACCTTGCCGGCCTCCTGGAGGAGCTTCTTGGCCTTGTCCGGGTCACCGGCCGGCTTCGCCTTCTTGCCGAACGGGTCGAACTTGGCGTCGTAGCCGGTGACGGTCGGGGAGATCAGACCGCCGGCCACCTCCATGGCGTCGTTGCCTCCGTAGGCGCGGATGAACGGCGTGATGGGCAGCGCGTACGCGATGGCCTGACGGATCTTCTTGTCCTTGATGTGGTTCATGTTGATGTTCATCTGGCCCACGTACGGCTGGTAGCCGGCGACCGTACGGGCCTTGAGGGTCGAGTCGCTGAGGACCTTGGACAGGTTGCCCGCGTCGACCTGGTTGTTGAAACTGACGCCGGTCTGGTCGGCGCCGCTGTCCGCGAGGAGGGCCTTGGTGGACGTCTCGAACTGCTGGTTGAAGGTGAAGTCGAACTCGTCCACGTACTGGCTGCGGATCGGGTCGGTCTTCGGGTCCCAGTTGGTGTTCTTGACCAGGACCATCGACTTGCCGGACTTGAACGACTGGATCTTGTACGGGCCGCTGGTGACCGGGGTCTTGTCGTACTTCGCCTGGGTGTCACCCTTCTTGGACACCACCGCGTAACCCGCCATGGCGAGCGCGTACGGGAGGTCCGGGTGGGCCGTCTTGAAGTGGAAGACGATGGTCTTGGCGTCGGGCGTCTCCAGGATGCTGTCCGGCAGGTGCTTGCCCTTGTAGGGGCCGTCCGGCAGCAGCTTGCGGTAGTCGGCGCCCGTGGTGTCGGCCAGCCACTGCTGGAGGTAGGTCGGGCCCTGGTTGATGAAGGACGCGAAGAGCCGCTCGTAGGTCTGCCGGAAGTCCGCCGACGTGATGGGCGTGCCGTCGGCGAACTTGATGCCGTCCTTGAGGGTGTACTTCCAGGTCTTGCCGCCGTCGGTGGTGGTGCCGGAGTCGGTGGCGAGGTCACCGACGACCTCGTGGCCCACGCCCTTGTCGTCGGTCGCCTTGTAGCCGGTCAGGCCTCTGTGGATCAGCGTCGCGAGGGAGCCCTCGTCGGAGACGTAGATCTGGGCCGGGTCGAGGTGGGCGTAGCTGTCACGCTGCAGCACCTCCATCTTGCCGCCGCTCTTGGCACCGGGCACCGCCTTCGCGGGACCCTGGGAGTCGGCCGCGTCACCGAACTTGATCGCGGCCTGCTGCGCCTTTGCGTTGTCCTGGTCCTTCTTGCTGTTGTCGCTCGCATCGCTGCCCCCCTTGCTGCAACCGGTGAGCACGAGAGCTCCGGCCGCGAGCACTGAGACCGCCGTGTATGCGTGGCGTCCGCCCCTACTCATCACTGAATTTCCACCTATCTCCGTGTCACCGGTACACAAAGGGAATTGCCGTGCGGTATCCGGGCGAGGACGCCCACGAACGATCGGTCAGCGCGCCGTCTTGGGGTCGAAGGCGTCGCGGACCGAGTCCCCGAGCAGGTTGAATGCCACGATGAAGATGATCATCGAGACGCCGGGGAAGAACATGTAGGTGATGTCGTTCTGGAGCACGAGCTCGGTCGACGCCTTGGCGAACATCTGGCCCCAGTCCGGGGTCGGTTCGACGATGCCCACCCCCAGGTAGGACAGGCCCGCCTCCGCGGTCACGAACCCCGGCAGCATGTACGTCGACTGGACGAGGATCGGGGTGACGACGTTCGGCAGCATCTCCCTGCGGATGATCCGCCAGGGCGAGGCCCCGCTGACCTTGGCCGCCTCGATGAACTCCCGTTCCCGCAGCGCGAGCGAGGTGCCGCGCAGGATGCGGCCGAGGCCCATCCAGCCGAGGAACCACTGCACCAGGATCAGCGCGACCACCCGCACATAGGTGGGCGTCTCGTCGCGCGGGTTCACGAAGAGCGAGACCACCACCGGCATGCTGGCGATGAAGAACAGCTGGGCCGGGAAGGCGAGGAGGAAGTCGATGACCCGCCCGATCCAGTAGTCCGTCTTCCCCCCGAGATAGCCGGCCGCGATGCCCAGCAGGATGCCGGTCAGCACCGTCGCGAGCGTCACCGCCACGGAGATCATCAGCGAGGTCCGGATGCCGTAGATCAGCTTGGTGAACACGTCGTAGCCGTTGCCCGGTTCGAGACCGAACCAGAAGTCACTGCTGATGCCGCCGTTGGGCTGCACCGGCACGCCCGCGCTGTCGAAGAGTTCGGG
This sequence comes from Streptomyces sp. NPDC054813, assembly GCF_053611365.1. Lineage (NCBI taxonomy): Bacteria > Bacillati > Actinomycetota > Actinomycetes > Kitasatosporales > Streptomycetaceae > Streptomyces > Streptomyces sp. NPDC054813. The sequence goes on from NZ_JBSHAF010000006.1 coordinate 278,175, forward strand.
ACGCTCGTCCGCGTAGACGGTGTACGGATTCTTGCCGTACAGCATCGAGATCAGCGGGGCGAGCAGGGCGATCAGGAAGAAGAAGCCCACGACGTAGGCCGAGAGGACGCCGGTGCGGTCGCGCTTGAAGCGCATCCACATCAGCTGGCCGGGGGACCGGCCCTCGAGCTGCTTCGCCTCGGTCTTCGTGTCGGGTTGCGGTCCGCCGTCGATGACGGCCGACCTTCCGCCACCCTCTATGTCCGTAGGACTGGTCACAGTTCGTCCAATTCACAGGTCTGGGTGTGCCGAACCGGCGACCGGCATGGGGGAGCGCGGCCGCGGGGGCAGGATCTGAAGGCGTGTCAGGGCATCCCGGGGCATGCGGGAAACCCACAGCCGGACGCGCGTAGGCGAGCGACGGCGCTACGCGGCCGGCCGGTTCCTCAGAACCAGCCGCCGGACGAACAAGGGCATTCGGGAACGGACGACGATGGAACCCACCTGGTGCCTGTGACACTGCACATGGGACCCCTCCTCATGACTTCACGTGTTCACCAACCGGAGAGGGCTTCCGTCTTCCCTCCGACACCCCTGACGGAGGGTCAGACGCCCCCTGGTGCTCGTGAGTCGGCGCTGTCCCCACAGCGCGAGACCCATTGACCCGAGCGCTACGCGGCTAACTATCTGCCATGAGCCAGGTGCCGACCACTGTCTTTAAATCTCAATTCAGTCACAGCCGACACCAAGTTCTTCCGAAAAATGGACAAACTGTTCGGCGGGAGAAGGCCACGAAACGGACTTGTTACATGGGTATCGGGCGAGGATCTCCGCATTTCGGACACTGGCCGAAGGTGACTCACTCGTGGCCACCCGAAAACCGGTTGCAAAAAGCCCGGGTGCCCCCATCATGGGGGCACCCGGGCTTCGGTGTCCTGCGATCAGCCGTGCTTGGCGCGGCTGGCGGTGCGGCCGCGCTCCTTCTGGTCGAGGACGACCTTGCGGATGCGAACGGCCTCCGGAGTCACCTCGACGCACTCGTCGTCACGGCAGAACTCCAGCGACTGCTCCAGGGAGAGCTTGCGCGGCGGGACGATCGCCTCGAACGAGTCGGCCGAGGCCGACCGCATGTTGGTGAGCTTCTTCTCCTTGGTGATGTTCACGTCCATGTCGTCGGCGCGCGAGTTCTCGCCGACGATCATGCCCTCGTACACCTCGGTGCCGGGGTCGGTGAACAGCACACCGCGCTCCTGGAGGTTCGTCATCGCGAATGCGGTGACGGCACCGGCGCGGTCGGCGACGAGCGAGCCGTTGTTACGGGTCGTCAGGACGCCGAACCACGGCTCGTGGCCCTCGTGGATGGAGTGGGCGATACCGGTACCGCGCGTACCGGTCAGGAACTCGGTACGGAAGCCGATGAGACCGCGGGACGGGACGACGAACTCCAGCCGGACCCAGCCCGAGCCGTGGTTGGACATGTTGTCCATCCGGCCCTTGCGGACGCCCATGAGCTGCGTGACCGCGCCCATGTGCTCCTCGGGGACGTCGATCGTCATGCGCTCGACGGGCTCGTACGTCTTGCCCTCGACCTGCTGGGTGACCACCTGCGGCTTGCCGATGGTCAGCTCGAAGCCCTCACGGCGCATCTGCTCGACCAGGATGGCGAGCGCCAGCTCACCACGGCCCTGGACCTCCCAGGCGTCCGGACGCTCGGTGTCGAGGACGCGCAGCGAGACGTTGCCGACCAGCTCGCGGTCGAGGCGGTCCTTGACCTGGCGGGCGGTGACCTTGCGGTCCTTGACCGCGGCCTTGTTGTCGGCGCCCTTGCCGGTGCCGCCGCGGCCGACCAGCGGCGAGGTGTTGGTGCCGATGGTCATCGAGATCGCGGGCTCGTCGACCGTGATCAGCGGCAGCGGGATCGGGTTCTCGGGGTCGGCGAGGGTCTCGCCGATCATGATGTCCGGGATACCGGCGACCGCGCAGATGTCACCCGGTCCCGCCATCTCCGCGGGCTTGCGGGTGAGCGCCTCGGTCATCAGCAGCTCGGTGATACGGACGTTGGCCATCGTGCCGTCGCGCTTGATCCAGGTGACGGTCTGGCCCTTGCGCAGCTCGCCCTGCTCGACCCGGAGCAGCGCGATACGGCCGAGGAAGTTGTCGGCGTCCAGGTTGGTAACGTGCGCCTGGAGCGGGGCGGCCTCGTCGAACTCGGGAGCCGGGACGTGGGACAGGATCGTGGAGAAGAACGGCTCCAGGCTGTCGCTGTCGGCCGGGACGGTGCCGTCCTCCGGCTTGGTCAGCGAGGCCACACCGTCACGCGCACACGCGTAGACGATGGGGAACTCGATCTGGTCCTCGTCGGCGTCGAGGTCGAGGAAGAGGTCGTAGGCCTCGTTGACGACCTCGTCGATGCGCGAGTCGGGGCGGTCCGTCTTGTTGATGCACAGGATGACGGGCAGGCGGGCCTGCAGCGCCTTGCGCAGCACGAAGCGGGTCTGGGGCAGCGGGCCCTCGGAGGCGTCGACGAGCAGCACCACCGCGTCCACCATCGACAAACCGCGCTCGACCTCGCCGCCGAAGTCGGCGTGGCCCGGGGTGTCGATGATGTTGATGGTGACGACCTCGCCACCGTCCTTCGGGTGGTACTTCACGGCCGTGTTCTTGGCCAGGATCGTGATGCCCTTCTCACGCTCCAGATCGTTCGAGTCCATCATGCGGTCGTCGAGCGACTCGGCTGCGTGCGCGGCGAAGGCGCCGGCCTGCTTCAGCATGGCGTCGACGAGGGTCGTCTTGCCGTGGTCGACGTGGGCGACGATGGCGACGTTGCGGATGTCGTGGCGCGTGGCCATGAAGGCGTATCTCCTGGAATGTGAGGAAGGCCCGGCGCGTACGTCGGTGATACGCGGACCTTGCCGGGCTGGACACGCCACGGCCTTACTCCATCCTACGTGGCCCCGGCGGGAGACTCATTCCGGAGGCTTCGGTGTGATCTTCGCCGCTGGTTCTCCTCACCTCGGATCCCATCGAGAACACGGGTGTGGGGGGGGCGGCCCCGGGGGGGGGGCCCCCCCCGGGGGGGGGGGGGTGCGCCACCGAGACCCCCCGCCCCGCGACCCCCGGGGCGCCACCCGCCGCAAACACCCCACAGACACCGTCGGCCC
>NZ_JBSHAF010000006.1:281324-364536 GCF_053611365.1 Streptomyces sp. NPDC054813
GGGGGTCTGGGTGAAAATTTGGCCGCTGGATCCACCCCCCCCGCACCCCTTGCACACCTGGGGGGGCCCCCCCCCGCGCGGCGCCCCCCCCCACACTCGTGTGGGAGCTGCGGGCCCTACCGGCCCGACGCGCTCGGCGACGGCTTGGCCCCCTTCTTCAGGAACCCCATGTCCTGGTAGACCGGCGTCTGGAACCCGAACGCCCCGACGTTCACCAGACCCTTCCGGGCCCCCACGATCTGCGGCCGCTGGTACAGCGGCAGCGACCCGGCCGACGCCCAGATCCGCGAGTCCGCCTTCCGCAGCAGCCCGTCCGCCTCGTCCTCGTCCAGCGCCCCGAGCGCCTGGTCGAAGAGCTGGTCGACCTGGTCGGTGCCCACCCTCGTGTAGTTCTGCTCGACGTTCAGCGACCCGTCGGCGGCCGGCACCGGCTTCGCGTAGATCGGCCGTGCGTCCGTCGCCGGGAACGCGGACGACGGCCACGAGTACAGGGCGAGGTCGTACTGCCCGGACGCGATGTGGTCCTTGAAGTAGCTCTCGTCGGAGACCTTGGTGATCTCGGTCTGGATCCCGACCGTCGCCAGCATCTGCCGGATCCGCTCGGCGACGTCCTGGAGCGTCTCCGACCCCGGCCCCGACGGCAGCACGAACCGCAGGCTCAGCGCCTTGCCGTCCTTGGCCAGCGGCGCGGACGCGGCCTGGGCCCCCTTGGGTGCGGCCGTGCCCTTCGGCGCGTACGCCCCGGGTGCCCCGTGGGCGTGGTCCTTCTGGTGGTCGCGGGTGTCCTTGTCGTCGGGGCTCTTGCCGTCGGGGCCCTTGTCGTCCTCACCGACGATGTACTGCCCGTCGCTCCCGCCCCCGGAGTCGTCGCCCTTGTCTCCCTTGTCTCCCTTGTCGCCCTTTTCTCCCTTGCCCGTCTTGCCGCCGTTCCCGGTCTGCGCGCCTGCCGCCTTGTCCCCGGCCTTGATCGGACCGCCGGCCACCCATCCCGCGTCGGCGAGCAGCGCCTGCGCCTCGTGGGTGTCGAGGCCGCCGATCGACCCGCTGCTGTCGGCGTAGGCGGCCTGCCCGGACAGGGCGAGGTGGCTGCCGACCGGTACCGCGGGCAGCCCCAGCGGGGTGAGCACCAGCTTGGCCAGGGTCTGGCGGTCGAGGGCCCGGGCGACGGCCCGGCGCACCCGCTCGTCGGCGAGCGGGCCCTCGGAGCCGTTCAGGGCGAGCTGTGTGTAGGCGGGCTCCAGGGACTTGCGGACGTCGAAGTCCCGCAGCTCCTGCTGCTGCTCCAGCCACTTGGCGATGGTCTTGCGGAGCTTCTTCGGCCCCTTGGGCAGCTTCTCCTCGTCCATGCCGAGGGTGAGCGCCCAGGAGCGCAGCTTCTTCGCGGAGGTCTTCCCGGCGCCCTGCAACGGCGTGCCGGTGCCCTTGTCCCGCCCGGCGATGATGATCCGCTGGGCCTCGGAGGCGTCGATGTCGGCGACGTCGACCGTGCCGGCGGCGAGCGAGGTGGCCCGCTTCTCCCGGTCCACGGCGTGCAGGTCGATCTCGTCGAGCTTGGCCGGGCGGCCCCACCAGCGCGGGTTGCGGGTGAGGACCACGTCCTTCTTGACGGTGTCGACCTTGTCGACCTTGAAGGGTCCCGCGGTGACCGTGAGCTTGCGGCGGGCGCCGTCGTTGAAGGCGTCCGGGGTGCCCATGACCTCCTTGGGGTAGAGCGGCGAGAACAGCGATTTCCAGTCGGCGTAAGGCCGCTCGAAGGTGACCCGGACCTCCAGGTCGTTGGCGCCGCGCTCGATCTTGCCGATGCGGTCGTAGCCGGCGTTGCGGGCGGTCCAGTAGGCGGAGTCCTTGCCGGACAGGGCGCGCCACTGGGCGGCGAAGTCGGCGGCGCCGATCTCCCGGCCGTCGCTCCAGACGGCCTGCTGGTTGAGCTTGTAGAGGACGACCTGGCGCGGCTCGGTCTCGATGACCTTCGCGGACTCCAGGTAGTCGGGATCACGGACCGGACGGCCGGTGGCGTCGATGGTGAACATCGACGGCAGAACGGCCTGGGCGACCCGGGTGGTGCCCGCGTCGGCGTCGGCCTGGAAGGTGTTGAGGGTCTCCGGTACGGCGTCCACGGCCCACTTCAGGGTGCCGCCCTCGGCTACCGCGTCACGGGCGGCCGCCGCGATGTCCTGTCCGGCCAGCGGCTTGCTCCCCTCGTCGTCGGAGCCGCAGCCCGCGAGAAAGGGCACCGCGAGGGCGCCCGCGGTCAGGAACGTGACGGAGCGCATGACCGCACTGCGGCCAGCCCTGGGTCCGACGCCGTGGTGAGACATCTCTGCTACCTCCGGGAGGCCCGGTGACACGGGTGGGGTCTGTACACATTTGGGGGTATTTTGGAGTTGATCACATGTAAGAAGTACGGACCCCACTGAAATGGACGGGGTCCGTCGGCCGGGGACGACACGGCGGCGGGGGCTGCCAAAGCCCACCCGTGCGGCGCAACGCCCACCCGGGCGGCGCACGGGGCGGCAACCCTCGCGGCGGCGCCCGCCCCCGGCGCACACAGAGCGCGTGCGGGCGTGCGACGGAGGCGCGCAATCCGCCAATCGCTGCACATGCCTTCACATCAGCAGGTGTGACGCGCAACACTCGCAGGCGCATGAACGTTGCCGCCTTGGACACCGAAGTCCGCGGAAGTGAGGTCACGTCATGTCCGTGCACGACGACCTGACGTCAGTACAGCGCTGCCTTGACGACCTGAACCGGTCCGTCGGCCGCCTGGAGCAGCAGCTCGGGAGCGGCGGACTGGAGATGCGCCGCGTCCGTGCCGACGCCGATCACCTGCGCGAGAGCGTGGCACTGCTGCGGGAGGCGGCCAACACCGGCGCCCCGAGCAAGCGTCCCGAACTCGTCACCATCTCCGACGACCCGTACGACATCAACCTGTGGACGGACACGGACGACGAGGGTCTCGGCGCCCGCGACCGGCGCGCACCGTAGCCGGGCTGCCCGCAGGCCCCCGACCCCCGAACCGACCGGAGTCATCCATTGGCCACTGGTACGGAACCACATCCGAACAGCGGCGGCGTACGCACCCGTACGCGCGCCGCGATCTCCGCCCCGCACCTGCGGACCGACCGCTGGTGGCTGGCACCCGCCGTCACCGCGGCCGGTCTGTTCGCGTTCGTCGTCTACTCGACGTGGCGGGCCTTCTCGAACGCGCACTACTACTCGGCGCCGTACGTCTCGCCGTTCTACTCGCCGTGTCTGGCCGAGAACTGCAAGACCATGCCGTCCGGCCCGAACGCCGACCTCTTCGGCAGCTGGTGGGCGATCTCCCCGGCGATCATCATCCTGATCTTCCCGCTGGGCTTCCGGCTGACCTGCTACTACTACCGCAAGGCGTACTACCGCAGCTTCTGGGCGTCCCCGCCGGCGTGCGCGGTGGCCGAGCCGCACGCGAAGTACACCGGTGAGACCCGCTTCCCGCTGATCCTGCAGAACGTCCACCGGTACTTCTTCTACTTCGCCCTGCTGGTCGCCGGCGTGCTGACCTACGACACGGTGCTGTCCTTCCGGGACACCCACGAGAACTGGGGCCACATGGGCCTCGGCACCCTCGTCTTCGTGGTCAACATCGTGCTGATCTGGGCGTACACGCTGTCCTGCCACTCCTGCCGGCACATCGTCGGCGGCAAGCTCAAGCACTTCTCCAAACACCCCGTGCGCTACAAGGCGTGGCAGCTCGTCGGCCGGCTCAACGCCCGCCACATGCAGCTGGCCTGGGCGTCGTTGGTGAGCGTGGCGCTCGCCGACTTCTACGTCTATCTGCTCGCGTCCGGTGTCTTCGACGATCCGAGGTTTTTCTGATGGCAGCGGTGGAGCGGCAGCAGTGGGACGTCGTGGTCGTCGGCGCCGGCGGGGCCGGACTGCGCGCCGCGATCGAAGCGCGCGAGCGGGGCGCCCGTACGGCGGTGATCTGCAAGTCGCTGTTCGGGAAGGCGCACACGGTGATGGCCGAGGGCGGTATCGCGGCGGCCATGGCCAATGTCAACGAGCACGACAACTGGCAGGTCCACTTCCGCGACACCCTGCGCGGCGGCAAGTTCCTCAACCAGTGGCGGATGGCCGAGCTGCACGCCAAGGAGGCCCCGGACCGGGTCTGGGAGCTGGAGACCTGGGGCGCCCTGTTCGACCGTACGAAGGACGGGAAGATCTCCCAGCGCAACTTCGGCGGCCACGAGTACCCGCGCCTGGCCCATGTCGGCGACCGCACCGGCCTCGAACTGATCCGGACCCTGCAGCAGAAGATCGTCTCCCTCCAGCAGGAGGACCAGAAGGAGACCGGCGACTACGAGTCCCGCCTGAAGGTCTTCCAGGAGTGCACGGTCACCCGGATCCTCAAAGACGGCAGCCGGGTGTCGGGCGTCTTCGCGTACGAGCGTGAGTCCGGCCGTTTCTTCGTCCTGGAAGCGCCCGCCGTGGTGGTCGCTACCGGCGGCATCGGCAAGTCTTTCAAGGTGACGTCGAACTCGTGGGAGTACACCGGCGACGGGAACGCGCTCGCCCTGCTGGCCGGGGCTCCCCTGCTCAACATGGAGTTCGTGCAGTTCCACCCGACGGGCATGGTCTGGCCGCCGTCGGTGAAGGGGATCCTGGTCACGGAGTCGGTGCGCGGCGACGGAGGGGTGCTGCGCAACTCCGAGGGCAAGCGGTTCATGTTCGACTACGTCCCGGACGTCTTCAAGGAGAAGTACGCCGAGTCCGAGGAGGAGGGCGACCGCTGGTACGAGGACCCGGACCACAACCGGCGCCCGCCCGAACTGCTCCCCCGCGACGAGGTGGCCCGGGCCATCAACTCCGAGGTGAAGGCCGGCCGCGGCTCCCCGCACGGCGGGGTCTTCCTGGACGTGTCGACACGGATGCCGGCCGAGGTGATCCGGCGCCGGCTGCCCTCCATGTACCACCAGTTCAAGGAGCTGGCGGACGTCGACATCACAGCGGAGGCGATGGAGGTCGGGCCGACCTGCCACTACGTGATGGGCGGGGTCGCGGTGGACTCCGACACGGCGGCCGCGCGGGGGGTGCCCGGGCTGTTCGCGGCCGGTGAGGTGGCCGGCGGGATGCACGGCTCCAACCGGCTCGGCGGCAACTCGCTCTCCGACCTGCTGGTGTTCGGGCGCCGGGCGGGCTGGCACGCGGCCGACTACGCGGCCGGCCTCGCCGCCCGGCCGGAAATGGACGACGAGCAGATCGACGCGGCGGCGGCGGAGGCGCTGCGGCCCTTCTCCGCCGAGGGCCAGGAACCGGACTCCGGCCCGCCGGAGAACCCGTACACCCTCCACCAGGAGCTCCAGCAGTCCATGAACGACCTGGTCGGCATCATCCGCCGGGAGGGCGAGATGGAGCAGGCCCTGGAGCGGCTCGGCGCACTGCGGGTACGGGCGCGCCGGGCCGGGGTGGAGGGGCACCGCCAGTTCAACCCGGGCTGGCACCTGGCCCTGGACCTGCGGAACATGCTGCTGGTCAGCGAGTGCGTGGCCCGGGCGGCCCTGGAGCGCACCGAGTCGCGCGGCGGGCACACCCGCGAGGACCATCCGACGATGGACCGCGACTGGCGCCGGATCAACCTGCTCTGCCGACTGGCCGACCCCACGGGCGGGCTGGCGGCCACCGACCCGGTGCGCGGCCAGATCACCCTCACCCGCGAGACCACCGACCCCATCCGCGCCGACCTGCTCTCCCTCTTCGAGAAGGAGGAGCTGGTCAAGTACCTCGCCGAAGAGGAGCTGTACGAATGAGCGGCTACACGGCCCACTTCAGGGTGTGGCGAGGCGACGTCGAGGGCGGCGGCCTGGAGGACTTCAAGGTCGAGGTGAACGAGGGCGAGGTGGTCCTGGACATCATCCACCGCATCCAGGCCACCCAGGCCCCCGACCTGGCGGTCCGCTGGAACTGCAAGGCGGGCAAGTGCGGTTCGTGCTCGGCGGAGATCAACGGCCGCCCGCGCCTGATGTGCATGACCCGGATGTCGGTCTTCGAACCGGACGAGACCCTCACGGTGACCCCGCTGCGCGCCTTCCCGGTGATCCGCGACCTGGTCACGGACGTCGGCTTCAACTACCAGAAGGCCAGGGAGGTCCCGGCGTTCGTACCGCCCGCCGGAGTCGGCCCCGGCGAGTACCGGATGTTCCAGGAGGACGTGGACCGCTCCCAGGAGTTCCGCAAGTGCATCGAGTGCTTCCTGTGCCAGGACACCTGCCATGTGGTCCGCGACCACGAGGAGAACAAGACGGCGTTCGCCGGGCCGCGTTTCCTGATGCGGGTCGCCGAGCTGGACATGCACCCGCTGGACGCGGCCGAGGCGTCCGGCCTGGACCGCAAGCGCACGGCCCAGGACGAACACGGTCTCGGCTACTGCAACATCACCAAGTGCTGCACGGAGGTGTGCCCCGAGGGCATCCACATCACCGACAACGCACTGATCCCCCTGAAGGAGCGGGCCGTGGACCGCAAGTACGACCCGCTGGTGTGGCTCGGCTCGAAGATCAGGAGGCGCCCCGCAGGAGGCTGAGCGCCTGCCGGAGGTTGAACTCGGCGATTTCCCGCATCGGTTCACGCTCCGGGAAGTCGCCGTCCAGCAGCCTGAGCGGCCCGGCGACGAGGTTGAGGTGCATCGCGAGCCGGTACAGCCCCATGCGGTCCTCGTCGAGGTCGGCGGTGCGCAGCACGTCGTAGGCGGGCCCGAATCGGTGCTGGAGGAAGACGTGCTCCCACTCGGCGTCGAAGTACATCAGGCCTTCGATGTCGATGAGCGCGGGATCGCCGTCCTCGGTCACCAGGACGTGGTCCGGGCCCAGTTCGCCGTGGACCAGGGAGACGTGGTCGCGCGGCTCGATCGCGTCGTAGAGCTGCCGGACCCGCTCCGACAGCGCCTGGCGGACCTCCCGCACCCGGGGGTCCCGCTCGGCGACCTCCACGATGTCGTGCACGGCGCGGTCCGCGACCACCTGCTCGCAGGAGCTGCCGAGCGGCTTGCCGCCCTCCTCCACCAGGGCGGCCTTGCCGTACCCGGGGGACACACACTCCCGGAGCACGCTGAGCGCCCCGGCCAGCCGGGCCAGCGGCACCCGGGCCGCGCCGGGGTCGCTGCGCAGCAGCACCTCCAGGCTGCCGCCGCGGACGTCCTCGACGACCGCCGCGTACGAGGGCAGGTGCTCGGCCTCCTCGTCGGCGAACAGCAGACGCGGGGTGCGCACACCCAGCTCGGTCAGCCGGTCGTGGGCCGACAGGAAGAGACCGAGCCCGGAGGCGTGCGCGAAGGGGTCGCGGATGTCGGCGTCGGCGGGACCCCAGTAGTCCTCGTCCGGGGACCAGACGTAGGCGATCGCGGTCCTGCCGTTGTCGAGGGCGAGCCGGTAGACGCCTTTCTTGGAGCCACCGCGCAGCCGGGTGACGGTGGCGGGGGCACGGCCGAGGGCCTCGCGGGCGAGCGGTGCGAGGTCGTCACGGGTGAGGTGGGCACGAGCGGTTGTCATGACGTACGGACCCAGTCCTTCCGATAAGAGGTCCAGTCATCCTCGGTGGCGGCGAAGTCGACGTACAGGGCGACGCCGAAGTTAGCGCGATCCGCGTCCGTGCGGGACAGTCCCAGCCGAACCCCTCGCACGGCTGCCGGTACGGTCTCCGCGTGCGCCCAGTGGCCGAAACGGTTCTCGTGGTAGAAGGGCAGACCCATCAGGAGGTCGGTGTCCGCCGGGGTGACCTCCAGCGCAAGGCTGGTCTGCTGCGCGACGTACCCGCCGTACAGGCTCTGCAGCGGCTGCATGGTGTCGTACGACATCACCGCGATCTGGTCCACCCGGCGGGCGACTTGCCCGAAATACTCCTGTGACCACCATTTGGGATGGCCGGTGACAGTACCCCAGAAGGAGTGAAAATCGGGGAGCGGATCGATCTGGTGTGCGGCGACGGACAGCAGCGGGGTCACCGGCCGCAGCGCGTCGAGGAGAGCCAGGTAGTTCCGGTCGCCGGAGTGCAGGGGCTCCAGGTCGAAGTGGACTCCGTCGAAGCCGGCGGCGATCACCTGCCGGGCCGAGGCGACGACGGCCGCACGCGTCTCCCTCTTCTCCAGATGCATGGCGTACGGCTTCTCGGGCGCGATCTCGTCCCCGAGCCAGGCCTGGACACGGACGCCGGGGAGTTTTCGATGCACTGCCGTTATCAGCCAACGGGCCTTGGGATAGTCCGTTCTGGGCAGCGTGCCGTTGTGTTCCAGTGGTCCGGCATGGACGTAGAGGTCGCGTATACCGGTGTCCACGAGCCGGGCGGCGAGGGCGGTGACGTCGGCGTCGGTCTTACGGCCGTCGACCCAGGCGTGCCCGAGCCAGATGACGTCCTTGTCCCGGGTGTGGGTGCCGGGCCTCGGGTCGCCGGTGTAGTTGACGCGGAGGGCGGTCTCGGCGGTGACGAGAGGGAGGACCAGGAGCAGAACGGCGGCGAGCCCGATTCGCCGGGCCCAGCGGACCCAGGAGGCTCTCTTCCGGGTGCCGGGCACCTCCGGCGCACCCTCACCTTCCCTCTCCTCTTCCCTTCCCCCGTCTTCCTCCCCCTTCGACTCTGATTCCGCTGCCATCGGTCGCCCCCCTCTTCTCGTCGTCCCCCAGCCGTCCCCGCCCCGGTCGCGAGTCCGAGTTGCTGCCCATACGCTCCGAAATGTGACGTCATCCTTGATCCGGGGCCGTCCGAGGCACGCCACCGGCCACATAGGTGTGCGGGTGGGGCATGCCGTGCTGGGCGGGGTGGCCGGAGCGGTCTGGCTGGTGTTGCCGGTGATGACGACCACCACTCAAGATCCGGTTCCCGCGGCGGCGCGCGAGCCGGTCGCCGCGGCCCGGGCGGACGGGGCGTCCACCGCCGACTACGTCATGCCGCTGGTCGCGGTGGCGGCCGCCGGTGCGCTGGGCGGCTACGGGTACGTACGGCGGGTACGGCGGTCCCGCTCGCGGACCACCCCCGGGATCGTCTCCGCCGCCCCGCCGAGGCCGTCGCCGGTCGATCTCGAGCGGCAGGCGCGGGCCGCCCTGGTCCTGGCCGACGACTGCGTCCGCACCAGCCGGGAGGCGCTCGGGTACGTCGACGGCGGCGACTCCGTCGCAGGGGCCCTGCGGGCGGCCGAGACCGAACTGTCGGCGGCGTTCGCGATATGGCGGCGGTACGAGGAGGGGATACCCGGGGACGACACCGGCCGGCGGCAGGCGCTGGTCGGGGTGGTGGGGCGGTGTGCGGAGGCGGGGCGGCAACTGGACGCGGCGGCTGAGGGGTTCGACGCCGAGTGGGGTGCGGGGGACGCGCTGGCGGTGGCCGAGGGGCGGTTCCGGGAACTGGCCGCGGGCACGGGCGGGGGGGCGGGTGCGCTGACGGAGGCCGGCGAGCGGTACGGGAACGGGGCCGCGGCCGCCGTGGTGGGGTACGTCGAACAGGCCAAGGACCGGCTGGTGTTCGCGACCGGACGGCTCAACCAGGCCCGCCAGGACGCCGACTCGGGCGACGGCGACGGGTTCCGCCGTGGCGTGCGTGCCGCCGAGGGGGCGGTGGCGCAGGCCGGGGTGCTGCTGGGCGGGGTGGCCCGGCTCGCGGCGGAACTGCGGACGGCGGCGGGCCTGGTGCCGGCCGCGCTCACGGGCGCGGAGGCGGAACTGGTGGGCGTCCGGGCAGCCGCCTCGCCGTCGCGCCTGGCCCACGCCGACACCGTGCTGGCCGCGGTGCGGGACGAGGTGACCGGCGGCCCGTACGACGCGCTGGACGCCCTGCGCCGGATCGTACGGGCGGTGGAGGGCGCCGGGGGCGGGCGGTCCGGGGTGATCGCCGCCGGGGCGGAGCTGGTGGCGCGGAGCGCGCTGGGTGCGGCGGACGACTTCGTGGGCGTGCATCGGGGGGCGGTGGGGGCGGAGGCGCGGGCGCTGCTGGCGGAGGCGCGGCGGGCCGCGCCCGCGGACGCGGACCGGCTGGCACGGCGGGCCCGGGAGCTGGCGGGGCGGGACGTACGCGTCCATGGCAACCCGTACGCCGGGGAGGCGGCCCACGAGAGCGGGCTCGCGGGGGCGGTGCTGGGGGGTGTGCTGCTCGGCGAGGAAGGGGACGGGGGGCCGGTGGTGGCGTTCGGCGGCCCGGAGACACGGACGCGGTTGGGCTGACGCCCACGGGGGTGCCACGACCGGCCGTCGGGCGCCTACGGGCCCGTGGGGGCGAGCAACCACGACGGCGCCGCACGGGGCGAACCCGCCGCAACCCCGTCAGGGGCGCGGGGAACTGCGCGACCAGCCCCCGCGGCGCCGCACGGGCGCTAGGGACGCGGGGCCGCCGTGACGGTGCCGTGCTCTTAGGCGGTCGGTGTCGTCCCTCTCAGAACAGGCTGAGCAGAGCCTCCGCGGGGTCCGTCAGGCCCGTCTCGCCGTCCGGCAGGGGGAGTTCGAACCACACGGTCTTCCCGCGTGGCGTCCGGCGCGAGCCCCACGCCGCGCTCAGCAGCCCGACCAGTTGGAGACCCCGGCCGCCCTCGTCGGTGTCGCGGGCGCGCCGGCGCCTCGGCTGGACCAGGCCGGAGTCCCAGACCTCGCAGACCAGGGTCCGGTCGAGCAGCAGCCGCAGCCGGATCTCGCCCTCTCCGTACCGCAGCGCGTTGGTGACCAGCTCGCTGACCAGTAGCTCCGCCGTGTCGACCAGCGGCTCCAGGTCCCAGCTGAGCAGCTGGCCGCGCGCGTACTCACGGGCCCGGCCCACACTGCGCGGCTCGCGCGGCAGCGTCCAGTCGCCGACCGACTCGGCCGGCAGCCCCTGTACACGTGCCATCAGCAACGCGATGTCGTCCTCGCCGTGGTGCGTGTCGAGGGTGTTCAGAACGTGGTCGCAGACGTCCTCAAGGGGTTGGGAGGGGTCCGTGAGCGCCCCCACGAAGGCCTGGAGCCCCTCGTCGAGGGGATGGTCGCGGGACTCGACCAGGCCGTCCGTGTAGAGGGCGAGCAGCGCACCCTCGGGGAGTTCGACCTCGACCTCCTCGAAGGGCTCGCCGCCGACGCCGAGCGGCATGCCGGGCGGCACGTCGAGCATCAGCGCGTCCTCGCCCGGTTCCACGAGCACCGGTGGCAGGTGGCCGGCGTTGGCGAACGTACAGCGCCTGGTGACGGAGTCGTAGACGGCGTACACGCAGGTCGCGAGGTAGACCTCGGAGAGGTCGGCGTCGCGGGGCTGGCGGGCCGTGCGGGTGGCCTGCTGGACTCCGCCGGGGGTGCCGAGGCCGCGGGCGATCTCGTCCAGCGCGGAGAGCACCTCGGCGGGTTCGAGATCGAGAAGGGCCAGCGTACGGACCGCCGTGCGGAGTTCACCCATCGCGACCGCCGCGCGCAGCCCTCGGCCCATCACGTCGCCGACCACCAGCGCCGTGCGGTGGCCGGGGAGTTCGATGACGTCGAACCAGTCGCCGCCGACCTCGGTCGCCGCGTTGCCGGGCAGGTAGCGGCACGCGATGTCCAGCCCGGACGCCTCGGGGTCACCGGGCGGGAGCAGGGACCGTTGCAGTATCAACGCGCGTTCGTGCTCACGTCGGTAAAGGCGCGCGTTGTCGATGCAGACGGCGGCGCGGGCGGCCAGCTCGACGGCCAGCTCGCGGTCGCGGTCGCCGAACGGCTCGCTGCCCTTGGTTCGGGCGAACTGGGCGAGGCCGACGACCGTGTCGTGGGCGACCATCGGGACCGCGAGGGTGGACTGGACGAGGCCGCCCTCCTCGGCCGGCACCTGCTGCGGGCGGGCGGTGCGCAGGGCGTCCGCACAGGGCGAGTTGAAGGGGTAGTGGTGGACCGCGCCGACGGCGACCGGGGCACCGCCGCCCACGAAGGGCGCGTCGGAGACCGCACTGGCGAACGCGACCCGGCGCAGCTCCGCACTGCCGTCGGAGAGCCCCGGCGGGCGCTCGTCGCCCGCCAGCAGACCCTGGTAGAGGTCGACGGTGGCGAGGTCGCAGAAGCCGGGCACGACCACGTCGAGGAGTTCGCGGGCGGTGGTCTCCAGGTCGAGGGAGTTGCCGATCCGGGCGCCGGCCTCGTTGAGGAGGGCGAGATTCCGCCGGGCCGCGGCGGCCTCGCGGGCGGCGGCGCGGCGGGCGGTGATGTCCAGGCCGAGCCAGGCGATGCCGATGGGGCGGCCGGTGCCGCTGTGCACCCGGTAGAGGTTGATGGACCAGTGCCGGCGCTCCTCGGAGCCCGGCACGAATCCGGTGACGTGCATGTCCGTGATGGAGTTGCCGGTCTCCAGGACCCGCCGCAGGGTGGCCGCGACCCGCTCGGCCTCCGAGCGCGGCAGATAGTCGTGGACGCCCTTGCCGCGGTGGTCGTCGGGGCTGCCGCCGAAGATGGAGGAGAACCGTACGTTGGCGCGGCGGATCCGCAGGTCGGGGTCGATCAGCAGGAAGCCGAACGGAGATTGACCGAATATCGACTGCGAGGCGGCGAGGTCGGTCTCGATGCTGCGTAGGGTGCGGACGTCGACCACTATGCACACGGCCGCGTTCTCGCCCTCGGCGGTGCGGGTGGGCATGACGTAGACCTCGGCGAGTCCCTCCTCACCGCGCTCGCCGTCCGCCGTGTCGGGCATCCGGAAGGGGACCACACCGGTCCACTCCCGCCCGTCCAGGATCTCGGCCATCTTCCGCTGGCCGCGCTCGCGCAGGTCCGGGTCGACGAACGCCTCGATGGGGTCCATGCCGACGGCGCGCTCCGCGGGGATGCCGAAGATCTGCTCGGCGCGCAGGCTCCACTGGTCGACCAGGCCGCCGGCGCCGATGGAGAACGAGGCGACCTTGATGTAGTCGTAGATCGAGCCGGGTGGGCTGCTCTGCCACATGGCGTCGCCGGGGGCCGCGGCTGTCTCCGCGGTCCCCGCCCTCGCACCGTCCGACGGGTCCTCGGACTCCGTGGCCTTAGCTGGTATCTCGCTCACGCGAACCGTCCCCTCCAGCTCACCGCGCCCGGCACCGGTCACCGGGGGCGGCTGCCCGCAGTATCCAGCACTACGGTGCCGCCTGACACGGTGTTCACGATCACAGCACGGTCCCGACGTTTTCCGGACCGGACCGTGACAACACTTCCAGTCTTCTAACCAGGGAACACGCCGTCGAATCACGCGCTCCGGCACCCATTCCCCGGCCACTCCCGAGAGTGGACGCCGTAGCACTGCGTGTACACCCCGTTCACCCCGTCCGGTCGGGTATCGCCAGCTCGAACCAGACCGTCTTGCCGGTGTCGCCGGGCCGGGTACCCCAGCTCCGCGAGGAGCCGGCGACCAGTTGGAGACCGCGGCCGCTCTCGTCGTCGGGGCTGGCGGCGCGCTCGCGGGGCGGGTCCGGGAGCGGGTCGGAGACCTCCACCCGGAGGGTGTGGTCGAGGTCCGCGGGGCGGACCAGGCGGACGCCGATGGGGCCGGTGGCGTGCCGGAGCGAGTTGGTGACCAGCTCGCTGACCAGCAGGGCGGTGATGTCGGCGAGGCCGTCGAGGCCCCAGCCTGTCAGTTGGTGACGGACCGCGGTCCGGGCGGTGCGCACGGCGCCCGGTTCCGCGGGAAAGGTCCACTCGGCGGTCTCACCTTCGGTGTCGATCACACCGATCACTTCCCAGTCACATCGCTGGCCGCGAGCCCACCCATGTCCGGTTTCGTGGGGTTAATGGGCACATACCCGGATACCAGGAGTCAGTACCGCGTGAGAGGGCGCACTGTGGCCCGAACGGCGCACAGAAAGAGGGCCGAGCGCCCAGGGGGTAGGGGGTGCGGGCGTCGGGCGGCTGCGGCGCCGTCGTGGCTGGTCGCGCCCACGCGGCGGTAGCCGCATATTCAACGCAGCCCCGCACCCCCGGTGGAACCGGGGCTACGCCCCGAGTTCCACCATCGCGGCAACCTCACGTACCGCCTGTACGTCCTGGTCCAGCCAGTTCACGTCCCAGAGCTCGTCCATGGTCAGCCACCTCAGCTCGTCGTGGTCCTGGAGGGACTTCGGGGCGGGGGAACCCGGGCGCAGGGCGGCCGTCCACACCTGGAGGGCGTACGGCTCCCGCAACGGCCACTCGCCCGGCACCCGCGTCAGCGGCTCCGCCGCCACGCCCAGCTCCTCGTGCAGTTCGCGCACCAGGGCCTGTTCGGGGGTCTCGCCGGGCTCGACCTTGCCGCCGGGCAGTTCCCAGCGGCCGGCCAGTTCCGGGGGTGCACTGCGGCGGGCCGCGAGCAGGCGGCCGGCGTCGAGCAGGGCGGCTCCGACCACCACGATCCGTTCGCTCATGGCCCGGAGCCTACGGGAGGCGGTGCGCGGTCAGTTGCGCGTGCTGTCCCCGCCGCCACCGCCGAGGCCGATGCGCTCGACCCAGTAGAGCTGCTTGTGTCCGCGGTCGTCGAGACTGTCGGCGATCTTCTGCGCCTCGGCCCGGGTCGCGTACCGGCCGACGCGATAGCGATTGCCGCTGTCGTCCTGCCGTATGACGAGCCAGGGGAGAGAGACCGTGCCTTCCGTCATCGCGCCCCTCCGTTTCTCCCGGCTCCCGCCCATCCCCGCCCCGCTAAGGAAACCGCACTCCGCATATGCCCGAGCGTACGCCTAACCTTTACGCAGCGAATACGGCTTTTCACAAAGAGGTACGCAACCAGCCAGAAGGGTGGGGGCGCACGATGACGAATGCGCCGTTCGCGCACCCGGCACTTCGAGTCGGAGACATACCGCGGACAGCCCGACCCACCTGCAAGAACGGCCGGATCGCAGCGGCCGGGTCCAGGCCCCGACAGAGGCCGTGCAGACGTCAACTATCGCAAGGGTGTGCGCTACTTCACGGGCAGGTGGTACGCGGCTCGGTACCGGTCGGCCGGGATGACGACGTCAGCGGTCTCCACCGGGCGGCCCGAGGCGTAGTACGTCCGCTGGATCACCAGGACCACATGGCCGGGGACACCACCCAGGGTGAGCAGTTCCTCGGCGAGGCCGGGGCGGGCGCCGACCTCCTCGGTGACGTTGTCCACGATGACGTCGATGGCCCGCATCCGCTCGACCACGCCCATGCCCCCGAGGGGGCCCTCCTCGGGCAGCATCACCGGGGTGCGGCCGGTGACGGCGAGGGGCTCCCAGGAGGTGGAGAGCATCATCGGCTCGCCCGCGTCCCGGAAGAGGTACCGGGTGCGCATCACACGGTCGCCGACGTGGATACCGAGCCGGTCGGCGATCACGGCGCCGGCCTCGGCCTGCTCGCTGCTGGACTCCCAGGTGCCGCGTGCGGCCGCCTCGGTCTGCTCCTGCCGGAACGGGGTGGCGCCGCCGACCGGGCGGAACCCGGAGCGGGCCACCCGCCGGGGTACCGGCCGCTCCCGCACATAGGTCCCGGAGCCGGAGCGGCCCTCGACCAGCCCCTCGGCCATCAGCACCTTGCGGGCCTCCAGGGCGACGGTGTCGGAGACGCCGTACTCCTCGCGGATGCGGGCCTGGGAGGGGAGCCGGGTGTGCGGGGGCAGCGAACCGTCGACGATCTTCTTACGGAGATCACCCGCGACACGCAGATACGCCGGCTGCTCACCGAAAGTCACTGGCCGCTCCCATCAGGTTGTACAGACAGCAACAGCCTGGCAACCGTGGGTTCCACCGTGCAAGCAAAGGCCAGAGAATCACTCGATGTGATGACATGTGGCCGGGGAAGGCTTTACGCAGGCACTTTCTCCCCGCTATGGCCGCAGTCACACCTGCATACCGGAGCCACTTCCTCCGCCGCCGGAGCCGCCGTCTCCGTCGTCGTACGCGGGCGGGACGGTGGTCAGGCCCAGAGCATCGCGTACGGTCACCGTGCGGTGCGGGTCGATCAGCTTGTACCCCTTGTCGTAGTGCGCGTAGAAGCTATCGACGTCCGACGCCTTGGCGGCCTTCGCCCACTCGGTACGCGCCTTGTCGAGGTCGGCGGCGAGGGCGAGGACCGGCTTCCTGGTGTCCGCGGTCCACTCGTACGAGCGCAGCAGCGCCGACTCCTTGCCGAGCGCCGTGGCCACCCGGCCCGCCCACGCCCTGTTCCCGGGCAGGTCGTCCTCGATGTACTCGGTGTCCGGTGCGGTGTCCAGGGCCGCGTTCAGGACGTGCGCGGACTTGAGATAGGCGACCTGTTCGGGGGCGTAGGAGTCGGCGTCCTGGTGGTAGGAGTCGGTGAGCTCGTCACCCTCGGTGGCACCGCCGAAGGCGCAGACGACGCTGCGGTCCCCGGCCGCCCAACTGTCCTCGCTGGGCGTGAAGTAGTACACGGCGACGTCGTCGGGGACCGCCCAGAGGTCGAAGGCGTAGGTGTCCTCCAGGCCGTAGCAGCGGTGGTCCGCGGAGTCGCCGACCGAGTCGTCGCCCGGGTAGTCGGCGCCCTTGAGGTCGTAGGTGGCGAAGACCTCGCCGTCGTGCGCGTCGTCGCAGGTGACGTGCGTGACGTCGGTGACCAGGTCGCCGGTGAGGGTGCCGTCGGGGGTGTCGAAGCAGTCGCCGGTGGACAGCGAGAGGCTGGAGCTGTCGCTGGCGCCCTCCTTGACGCCCTCCCAGAAGTCGCCGGCGCCGCCGGTGGCGAGCAGCAGCACCCACAGGGCCAGCCCGATCCCCGAGAACACCGACCCGACGACCGCCATCGCCTGGCCGCGCTCACCGCGCTTGCGGATCTGGCTCAGCGCGACCAGCCCCAGCACCAGCCCCACCCCCGGCAGGCAGCACAGCAGCCCGAGCACGAGGGAGGCGATGGCGAGGCCGTTGACGGGCGCCGGGACCGCGTAGGGGCTGTAGCCCTGGCCCCAGGCCTGGTACGGCGAGGGGTGCGGCGGCTGCTGTCCGTACGGTCCCTGCGGGTACTGCGGGTACTGCGGGTACTGCGGCTGACCCGTCTGGGGCGGCTGGTACGGCCCTTGTGGCTGCTGGGGGCCGGGAGGCGGAGGTATGGACACCGGTACCGTGCTCCTGAGGGGGCGTCTGGCCGCGTGAAACGGACGGCTGAACTGACGTACGACTGCGCGCATCGTAAGCGCGCCGTGAACGGGGGCGGAATGAGGGTGGGGAGAGCGGTCGTGCGCGCGGTGAACGCGCTGACCGCCCGCTGGGCGACCGCCGCGGGGGACGGCACGGTGTTCTCGGCGGCCGGGGTGTGGCCGCTGCTGGCGTTTCTGGCGGACGGGGCGCACGGGCGGGCGCGGGCCGAACTGGCGGCGGCGCTGGGCCTGCCGGCCGGGGAAGCGGCCGGTGCCGCACGGGAGTTGCTCGGTGCGATGGCCGGTGCGGAAGGCCTGGACACCGCGCTGGGCCTGTGGACGAAGCGGACCCTGGAGCTGCGTAAGGAGTGGGCGGCCGGTCTGCCCGCCGACGCGCACGGAGTGCTGACCGGGGACGAGCCGGTGGACCGCGAGGAGCTGGACGCCTGGGCCGCGCGGCGCACGGGCGGCCTCGTGGACCGGATGCCGGTCGCCCTCGACAAGGACACGGAGCTGGTCCTGGCGAGCGCGCTGGCGATGCGCACCCGCTGGTTGGCGCCGTTCGACGAGGTGGCGCTGGAGACGGCGTACGGGCCCTGGGCGGCCACCGAGCGGCTCGGCCTGCGGCGCTCCAGCGTGCTGCTGGACCGGATCGGCGTGGCGGACACCCCGGACGGTTTCGTCACCGAGCTGAAGGTGCTGGGCGGCAACGCCCTCGACGTCCATCTGCTGCTCGGCGAGGAGCGGATGACGCCGGGGCAGGTGCTGGGGGCCGGCGTCGGCATCCTGGCCGGCACGCATCGGCCGGTCCGGGGCGACCGGCTCCCCTTCGGGGCACCCGGGCCTGGCCTGACCGTGGAGAGGCTGCGGTGCACCACCCCTGAGCCCCCCTCCCTCGACGTGACGACCGTGGCGTACGACATGACCGCGCACCACGACCTGGCGGCACTGCACCGGCTGTTCGGGCTCACCACGGCGCTGGACGGCGGTCTGGGGCACTTCCCCGGCATCAGCTCCTTCCCGCTCGCCGTCGGGTCCGCCGAGCAGGCCGTCATGGCGAGGTTCGGCGCGCTGGGCTTCGAGGCGGCGGCGGTGACAGCGTTCGGGATGGCCGGGGTAGGTATCCCGCCCGAGCGGCGTTACGTCACCACCCGGATCGACGCCCGCTTCGACCGTCCGTTCGGCTTCCTCGCCCTGCACCGGCACTCCCGGCTCGTCCTCGCGGCCGGCTGGGTCACGGATCCCCTGCCCTTCCCCGAGTACTCCTGGGAGGACGACGAATGAACGACACCGTCAGCGCCGTCAACGCGCTCACCGCACGCTGGGCGCAGCGCACCAGACAGGCCACGGTCTTCTCGGCCGCCGGTGTCTGGCCGCTGCTGGCCCTCCTCGCCGACGGCGCCGCCGGCCGCGCCCGGGACGAACTGACCCAGGCCGTGGGAGTGCAAGCGGACCAAGCGGCCGCAGGTGCCCGGGAGTTACTCGGCGGGCTCGACTCGACGCACGGTGTCGGGGCGGCCCTGGGACTGTGGACCGACCGTGCGCTGGAACTGCGCGAGCAGTGGGCGGCCGGGCTGCCCGCCGGCGCGCACGGAGTGCTCGGCGCCGACGCCGCGGCCTCCCAGGAGGTGCTGGACGCCTGGGCGGCCAAGCGCACCGAGGGGCTGGTCGGGCGGATGCCGGTCAAGCTGACCGAGGGCGCCCGGATGGTGCTGGCGACCGCGCTGGCCCTGCACACGGACTGGCGGCAGCCGTTCCGGGAGACGACGCTGCGGCCCGGCTCCGGGCCCTGGCAGGGCCGTACGCTGGCCGGTCTGCACCGCAGCAGCGTGCGGACGGACCGGATCGGGGTGGCCGCGGGTCCGGACGGGCACGTCACCACACTGAAGGTGCTGGGCGGCAACGCCCTCGACGTCCATCTGCTGCTCGGCGAGGAGGGGATGGCGCCCGGGCAGGTGCTGCACACCGGCATCGGCGTCCTGGAGCGCGCCCTGGCGGTGACCACCGGCGGTCAGCTCCCCTACGGTCAGGCGGGTCCCGGGGTGACCGTGGAGCGGCTGCCGTCGGCCACCCCGGACCCCGTGCGGCTGGATGTGACGACCGTCGGCTTCGAGGTGCGCGCCGACCACGATCTGCTGCAACTGCACGGTCTGTTCGGGCTCTCCACGGCCGCCGACGCCCGCGAGGGGCACTTCCCCGGCATCAGCGACGCGCCACTGGCCATCGGGGCGGCCGGGCAGTCCGCGGTCGCGGAGTTCGGCCCGCTGGGCTTCCGGGCCGCCGCGGTGACGGCCGTGCTGGCGGCGCCGGGCGGCGGCCCGCCGCAGTACCGGCACGAGTCGACCGTCGTCCGGGCCACCTTCGACCGCCCGTTCGGCTTCCTCGCCGTGCACCGCGACACCCGTCTGGTCCTGGCGGCGGGGTGGGTGACGGAGCCGGCGGTGGTGGGCTGAGCGCTCTGGGGGTGCGGCCGTGCGCCGTCGTGCGTCCGCGGCATCGTCGTGGCTGGTCGCGCCCGCGCGGCGGCAGCCGCAAATTCGATACAGCCCCGCGCCCCTTACGGGGCGCTGATGCTCAGCCGAAATCAGTGGCCCTGGTGCGCTTCTCCCAGGCGACGATGTCCCCTCGTACGGCGTCCAGTTGGGTCAGTACGGCGGTCACCGCGTCGTCGCCCAGGGGCAGGTGCAGCGGGGTCTCGTCGGCGGCCAGGGCGGTCAGGATCAGGGCGGCCGCCTTGGCCGGGTCGCCGGGCTGGGTGCCGTGGCCGCCCTCGACGGCGTGACGGGTCTCGGCGACCTTCGGGTACACCCCGGTGTCGGGGCTGGCCCCGACCCGGCCGGCGTCGAAGAGGGCGGTGCGGAAGGCGCCCGGTTCCACGATCAGCACCTTGATCCCGAACTCCCGCACCTCGTCGGCGAGCCCCTCGGACATGCCCTCCAGCGCGAACTTCGTGCCGCTGTAGGCCGAGAAGCCCGCGAAGGACATCTGGCCGCCCATGCTGCTCATCTGCACGATCGCGCCCGAGCGCTGTCTCCGCAGCTGCGGCAGGACCGCCCGGACCAGCGCGGCCGGGCCGAACACGTGCAGGTCGAACAGGTCGCGCAGTTCGGCGTCGGTGGTCTCCTCGAAGGCGCCGACATGGGTACGGCCGGCGTTGTTGACGAGGACGTCGATCCGTCCGTGCCGGGCCACGACGTCCCGTACGGCGGGCTCGATCGCGGCGATGTCCGTGACGTCCAGACGTACCGGGTCCAGCCGCCCCGGGTGGGCGGCGGCCAGGTCGTCCAGTGCCCCGGGGCGCCGGGCCGCCCCGACGACGGTGTCACCCGCGGCGAGCGCGGCCTCGGCGAGCGCCCGTCCGAAGCCGCTGCTCGCCCCGGTGATGAGCCAGATCCTGGTCATGTCCCGTCTCCCTGCTGTCCGCGGTCGGTCCAGCCAACCACCCTCACCCGGGAGGGAGTTCGCGTCCAACGGGTTTCCGGGACGGGTTCACCTCACCGGCGTACGCCCTGGGTGATGCGCAGCCTGATCGTGCGTGCCTCCGGGCGCAGCGCGAACTCGGGCCACACGTCAGGTCCGCAGGCCCGGGAGCCGAGTCCGTGCTGGGCCGCGTCGATGATCAGGTGGCTGGTGGTGGACTCCGGGAGCTCGAAGGGGTGGGCGGCGCGGGCGAGCTGCTGGGGGGTGTGGCGGGCGAGGGTGAAGCCGGGGCGCCGTCCCTGGGTGTCGGGGAGCGCCGTGAGGTGCAGTACCTCGGTGTCGGCGCTGGTCAGCGCGAGGTGGCGAAGCCGGGAGCGGTGGCCGGTCTCCTGGGGACGGGCGTAGCCGGCCGCGAGGTCCGGGACGGCGGCGGAGAAGCGGCCGGTGCGGGCCGCGCGGAGGCTGTCGGGGTAGGACTCGTGCGGGCCCAGGCCGAACCAGTCCGCGCCGTCCACCGGGGCCGTCCCGTCGGGCAGTTCGAAGCGCACCCCGATCCGCGGCCACACCGTCGTCCAGCCGCGCGAGGGCTCGATGTCCACGCGCAGTTCCAGCTCGCCGTCCTCGACGGACCACACGGTCTCCACCGTCACCGACAGCGCGGAGTGCGCGGCGGAGACCCGGTCGACGGTGCGCAGGGCGTCCGTGGTCTCTTCCACGGTGACCCGCCGTGCCGTGAGGCGGTCGAGTCCGTCCCGGCGCCACAGGTCGGCGCTGGACACATCGGCGGCGCTGGCGTCGCTGCCCTCCAGCCGGTCGGAGGTGCCCTCGTCGTTGTCGGTCGGGGCGCGGAACAGTTCCAGCCGCGGGCCGGTCACCGGCCGTCCGGCGAGGCGGGTGAGGGATCCGCCGGCGAACTCGGCGATGCCGAGGGTGAGCGTGCCCGCGGCGGGCCGCCAGCCGGTCCGGCGCCGGACGGCAGGCACCGGGCGAGGTGTCGAGCGGTCCAGCTGGGCGGTCGCGATCTCGTGCCCCTCGGGTGCCCAGGCTGTCTCCGCCGCCAGTACCGCCTCGACCGTCAGCCAGGTCTCGGCGTCCGGGGCGACCGGGACCGGCGGCAGCGGCACCCGCCCCGACTCGCCCGCCGCCACCGCCGGGACCTTCAGGTCCCCGGACGCCACGAGGGTGCCGTCGTGCTCGACGCGCCAGCAAAAGCGCAGGTCGGAGGTGTCCGCGGAGTGCCGCAGGTTGGTGATCGCGAGCCGGTCGCCGTCGAAGGCGAAGCGGATCGGCTGCACCACGGCCTTGAACTCGTGGAGGCCGGGCGTCGGCACGTCGTCGCTCAGCACCATGCCGTCCATGACGAAGTTGCCGTCGTGCACGACCTCGCCGAAGTCGCCGCCGTAGGCGTAGTACGGCGTCCCCTCCGGGGTCCTGGCCAGGATGCCGTGGTCGCGCCACTCCCAGACGAAGCCGCCGTGCAGCCGGGGGTGCCGGTGGACCAGTTCCTCGTACTGGTCGAGGGCGCCGGGTCCGTTGCCCATCGCGTGGGCGTACTCGCACAGCAGGAACGGCCTGGTGCGCTGCCGGGCGCCCTGGGCGGGGGTGCAGCCGAGCAGCGGGGCGCGGGAGCCGTCCGTGCCGATCTGCTCGGTCTCCGTGACGGTCGCGTACATGCGTGAGTAGACGTCGGTGTACTCGCCGGTGTAGTCGCCCTCGTAGTGCACGGGACGCTCGGGGTCACGGGCGTGCACCCAGGCCGACATGGCGGCGAGGTTGGCGCCGGTCCCGGCCTCGTTGCCGAGCGACCACATCACGACGCCGGGGTGGTTCTTGTCGCGCTCGACCGTGCGCTCGATACGGTCGAGGCAGGCCGCGCGCCAGGCCGGGTCGTCGGTCGGGTTGCCGGTCCAGCCGGCCTTGTCGAAGCCGTGGGTCTCCAGGTCGCATTCGAGGACGACCCAGAAGCCGAGTTCGTCGGCGAGGTCGAGCAGCCGGGGGTGCGGCGGGTAGTGGCTGGTGCGGATGGCGTTCACGTTGAACCGCTTCATCCGGGCCAGGTCCTCGCGGGCGTGCGCCTCGTCGAAGACCCGGCCGCGCTCGGGGTGGGCCTCGTGCCGGTTCATGCCGTGGAAGACCACCCGGCGGCCGTTGACCAGGAAGCGGTCACCGCGTATCTCGACGGTGCGGAAGCCCACCCGCAGGGCTATGGTCTCGACGGCCGACGAAACGGTGACGTCGTACAGCCGGGGCTCCTCGGCCGACCACGGCTGCACGCCCGGGACGTCGAGGGGCGTCACGTCGGCTGCCGTCTCCCAGACCCGCTCGACGCCGAGTTCGGGGATGCGCAGGGTGACGGGGAAGGCCGAGGCGTCGGCGGTGATCTCCGGGTCGATCCGCCCGTGCCCGTCGGCGTAGCCGGGGCGCAGCCAGACGTCCTCGACGCCGCCGGCCGGCCGGGCGAGCAGGGTGACGTCCCGGAAGATGCCCGGCAGCCACCACTGGTCCTGGTCCTCCAGGTAGCTGGCCGCCGACCACTGGTGCACCCGGACGGCGACGACGTTGTCACCGGGGCGGACCGCGGACGTCACGTCGAACTCGTGGGCCAGCCGGCTGCCGCTCGCGCTGCCGATCTCGACGCCGTTCACCCACACCTTGAACAGCGACTCCACCCCGTCGAAGCGCAGCAGCACCCGCTCGGCGTCCGACCAGCCGTCGGGGAGCCCGAAGTGGCGGCGGTAGTCGCCGGTGGGGTTCTCGTCGGGGACGTGCGGCGGGTCGATCGGGAACGGGAACTGGATGTTCGTGTAGATCGGCCGGCCGTAGGCGCCGTCGCCCTCCAGCACCCAGTGCGCGGGCACCGGGATGCCGTCCCAGCCGTGGTCGTCGAAGTCCTCGGCCGCGAACTCCTCGGCGACGGCCGCCGTCGGCGACAGCCTGAAGCGCCAGTTTCCGTTCAGCGAGAGGGCGGGGGCGTCGGAGTGCAGCCACGAGCGGGCCGGGCGCAGGGCGCCACGCCACGGGGCGGTGTCCGATACGTACGCGGAGTGCTCGGAGGGCAAGAGTTCACAACTTTCTTGGTATCTGGGGGTGTTGGCGGCTAGCGCAGGACGACGGTGCGGATCTCCCAGGGCCCGAGGACGAGTTCGAGCCCGTCCCCGGTCACCGGCTCCGCGGCGATCGGCCGGCCGAGCAGGTCGACGGTCGTGGCCTCGGTGAAGGCGCCGATCACCCGGACGGCCGCCGCCGTGTCACGCAGTGCGGCCAGCCGGACCTCGGTGCCGGGTCCGTGCTCGGGGTCGGTGACCCGGCGGATGCTGGACACCTGGACGTCCCGGCCGTCGACCCGCACCCCGGTCGCGTCCGGGGGCAGCGGGCCGCCGCCGGGCGCGGTGCCGCGGGCGACCAGGACGTCGGCCCGGAACTCCTCGGCGAGCGCGACCGCGTCCGCGCCCTGCCAGCCGCTCGCCGAGGGCAGCACGGCGAACCGGTTCTCGATGCGCATGCCCAGGTCCTGTGCGCCGGGGACGGGGATCTCGCTCGCCGCGGGTTCGTCGCGCAGGGGGTGGATGTTGACGCTGATCGAGCCGATGGCGCGCAGCAGGGTGAGCGCGAGGGCGGAGCCGTCGTCGACGAGTTCGTACTCGGCGGAGTGGTCGAGCAGGACGGTGGCCGGGCCCGCCGACACGAAGGAGCTGGCGGGGAAGGTCGGCAGGGGGTACTCGCCCCAGCCGCCCTCGGCGGTCAGTCCGCGCTCGGTGACGGCGAACTGCCCGGCCGACGCGGAGGTGGTGACACGTTCGGGCAGCGGCACGTGGAAGCGCAGCCGGTGGTCGGCGCTCTGGTTGAGGAACGCGGTGGCGATCCGGACGAACGGCTCGCCCGCGCGGACCTCCACCACCATGTCCACGGGGGTCGCGACGGTGGCGCCGTCGCGCCGGTCCCGGTCGCCGTCGGCGAGCGCGGCCGGCCAGTCGTAGACGCGGGTGACGCGCAGCCTGGCCCGCAGCGGGCCCTGGTCGAGGAGTTCGACGCCGACCCGGGCCGGCTCGGAGACGAGGGCGTCGTGCGCCGGAGGGGCGTAGTTGTAGCTGTCGCCCCGGTCGCCGCCGTCGACCAGACGGCCGACTCCGGACAGGACGGTGCCGTCGGGTCCGGTCACCTCCAGGGTGCCGTCGGCGGCCACCGTGACCTCGACCAGCCCGTTGGAGAGACGGTCGGGTGCCGCCGTCACCGGCTGCGCCGCCAAGGCGGTGGGCCGGTCGGCCGGCTCGACCCGGAAGGCGGCCAGTCCGCCGGCGGGGACCGGCACGGCCACCAGCGCGGTGGCCCGGGCCTGTGCCAGGGTCCGCACCCGCCACTCCCCCGGGTGCGCGGCCGCGGCGGCGGCGACCTCGCCGCGCAGGGTCATCAGGTCGAAGGGTCCGGCCGGTGCCTCGGCGAGGTGGAAGACCAGCGAGTTCGGGGTGAGTTCGTAGCGGTCGATGAGCAGGCCGAACAGCTCGCGGCGGTGGATACGGCGCAGCACGCGTTCGAGTTGCGAGGCGTCGAGCCGCTCGTCGCTGAGGGCGGTGGGTGCCTCGGAGACCAGCTGGACGGGGTGCGCCGAGCCGTCGGCGGTGGTCGCGACCAGCGTGCGCCCTTCGGTGGCGGCCACGACATCCACCTCGACCAGTGCGGTACGGGGTACGGGCAGCGGGTTGGCGACCAGGTGGCCGTCGCTCGGGACCAGGGCGGCGGGCTCGGCGAGGGCCGCGTCCCGGACCGCCCGGGCGGTCTGCGTGGCCTCGGCGAGGCGGGCGGCGACCTGGTCGCAGGTCTCGTCGGTGCCGGAGCCGACCACCGAGTCATGGGCGGTCGACTCGATGATCTTGTGCCAGGCGAGGGCGAGGAAGTGCGACTCGTCGCGCCGCGACCACAGGGCGTTCATCCGCTCGGCGTGGTCGACGGTCCGCTCGGCGAGGGCCATCCGCTGCTTGAGCCCGAGCCGCACGGACAGCACGCCCGGCAGGATGTTGCCCCGGACATGGCTGCGCAGTTCACCGGTGACGACGGCGGTGACCTCGTCGCGTACGTGCTTGCGGAGGTACTCGTCGAGGGTCGCGACGGTGATCGGCCGCTCCTCGCCGGAGGCCTTCCGCAGCCAGTCCGCCAGCTTCGGGTCGGGCGCGTTGTGGTCGGTGCCGGCCATGGCGAGGAGCGGGTCGCCGCCCCAGCGCCCGGCGGTCAGCTCGGCGTACTCGGCGAGTGCCTGCCGGATCCGGTCCGGTACCAGCAGGACGTCGAGTCCGTTGTCGTACCCGTCGAAGAGGAACTCGGTGCGGACCTCGGAGCCGTCGGGGGCGCGCCAGCGGAAGGCGTGGCCCTCGACCGAGCCGGGCACCCCGCGCCACAGGGCGGCGTGCTCGATGCCGGCGCGGGCCAGGATCTGCGGCATCTGCGCGACATGGCCGAACATGTCCGGGAGGTAGCCGATGGGCATGGCCCCGCCGAGGCGCTCCGCGGCCGCCCAGCCCATCTGGAGGTTGCGGACGATGGTCTCGCCGGAGCAGAGGAACTCGTCGAGCAGGATCAGCCAGGGCCCGACGGCCAGCCGGCCCTCGCGGACCAGGGCGGCGACCCGGTCGCGGTTCTCCGGGCGCATCTCCAGGTAGTCCTCGACCGCGGCCATCTGCCCGTCGACGGTGAACCGGAAGTCCGGGTCGGCGTCGGCGGTCGCCAGCACGGTGTCGAGGGCGGTGACGAGGCGGTGCCGGAACACCTGGAACGGCTCGTACCACTCCCGGTCCCAGTGGAAGTGGGGCACGAAGACGGCGGAGTCGGGCATGACGAGGGGCACCTTCCGGGTGGTCACTTGAGGGAGCCGGCGGCGAGACCGGTCCGCCAGAAGCGCTGGAGCAGGATGAACACGATGATCACGGGCACGATCGACACCAGCGAGCCGGTGATGATGGACTGCTGCAACAGGGGAGCCCGGGCGGTCTGGCCGTTCCACTCGTACAGGCCGAGCGTGATCGGGAAGAGGGACTCCTTCTGCAGCATCACCATCGGCAGGAAGAAGTTGTTCCAGATGGCCACGAACTGGAACAGGAAGATGGTCACCAGGGCCGGTGTCATCAGCCGGAACCCCACCGAGAAGAAGGTGCGGAACTCGCCCGCGCCGTCCAGCCGCGCCGAGTCGATCAGCTCCTGCGGGACCGCCGCGTTGGTGAAGATCCGCGCCAGGTAGACGCCGAAAGGGCTGACGATGCTCGGCAGGAACACCGCGAAGTAGGTGTTGACCAGCCCGGTCGCCGAGAACAGCAGGAACAGCGGCAGGGCGAGCGCGGTGGTGGGCACCAGCACGCCGCCGAGGATGACGGAGAACAGGAACTCCCGGCCGCGGAACCGGAACTTGGCGAGGGCGTAGCCGCACAGCGCGGAGATCAGGGTGCCGACGGCCGCGCCCAGCACCGCGTAGATGACGGTGTTGAGGATCCAGCGGCCGAAGATGCCGTCGCTGCGGGTGAACAGGACATGCAGGTTGTCGAACAGGTTGAAGTGCGAGAACGCCAGCCCGTTGGTGGAGGCGAGGTCGCCCTGCGGCTTGGTCGAGGCGACGACCAGGAAGTAGACCGGCAGCAGGAAGTACACGGCCAGCAGCAGCATCAGGCCCATGGCGGCGGTCCGGCTGACGCGGCTCTCTTTGATCACAGTGGGGTGGTTGCTCACAGTCCGGCCTTCTTCGAGGTCAGTCGCATGAACCCGAAGCTCAAGACGAAGGTGATGACGGCGATGACGACGGAGATGGCCGCGGCCTGCTGGTAGTTGTTCCCGGAGGCCACCGTGTAGGCGAGCATGTTCGGGGTGAACGTGCTGGAGATGTTCGAGGAGATCTGCCGCAGCACGGCCGGCTCGGCGTACAGCTGGAGCGTGCCGATGATCGAGAACACCGTGGTCAGCACGATCGACGGGGCGATGATCGGGACCTTCACCCGCCAGGCGATCGTCCAGTTGGAGGCGCCGTCGATCTTGGCGGCCTCGTAGAGCTCCTGCGGGATCGACTGGAGCGCCGAGAACATGATCAGCATGTTGTAGCCGGTCCACAGCCAGGTGGAGACGTTCGCGGCCGACCAGAGCACGGCACCCGGGCCGAGGAAGTCGGGATGCAGCCCGACGCTGTTCAGCAGGTCGACGACGGGGCTGAGCTGCGGCGAGTAGAGGTACGACCACATGATCGCGGCGATCACACCGGGCACCGCGTACGGCATGAACGCGGTGATCCGGAAGAACGCCTTGGCCTTCAGCACCGGGGTGTCCAGGAGCAGCGAGATGACCAGCGCGACGAACAGCATGACCGGCACCTGCACGATGCCGAACAGCCCGATCCGGCCGATGCTGGACCAGAACTCGGTGTTCTGGAACACCTGGACGTACTGGTCGAAGCCGCCGAAGGTCGTGTACGAGGTGCCGTACTGCCCTCCGCTGCGGCGCACCACGCGGAAGCTCTGCCAGAGCGCGTAGCAGACCGGCACCAGGTAGAAGAGCAGGAACGGCAGGAAGAACGGGGTGACGAAGGCGGCGATGGTGCCCAGCCGGGGGCCGCCGCCGTCGAGACGACGACGGCGACCCCCGGTCGGCAGCACCGCGCTGGTCGGGCGGGGCGCGATGTCGGTCATACGGCGGTCACTTGCCCGCCTCGGCCGGAATGGCCTGGTCCTTCATCGACTTCAGCGCGGCGGCCTGGGCGGCCGCGAGCGCGTCGGTGAGGGTGCCGTCGCCGGCCGCCGCCTTGGCCATCGCGTCCTGGAGCGCCAGGTTCACCGTCTTCTGGGTGGGGCCCCAGCTGAAGCTGGTGTCGATCTTCTTGGACGAGTCGGCGAAGACGTCGAAGATCTTCTCGTTGTTGTAGTACGGCACGCCCTTGGACAGCGCGGGCAGCTTCAGCCCGGCGTCGGCCGCCGGGTAGAGGCCGCCCAGCTCGTTCTCCATCGCCAGCGCCTGCGGGTCGGAGTTCAGCCAGGTGTTGAACTCGACCGACTCGTAGAGGTGCTTGCTGCCCTTCATGAACGCGACGGTCGAGCCGCCCCAGTCACCCGAGGAGCCGTTGGTGCCCCAGGTCGGCATCGGGACGATCGACCACTTGCCCGACTGCTTGGGCAGGTTGTCGCGGAACATGCTGTAGCCCCAGGCGGCGCCGACATAGCTGGCGATCTGGTCCTTCTGGTACGCCGCGTACATCTGCGTCGACCCGTTGGCGAGGTCGGTGCGCACCAGCTTCCCGGAGATCAGCTTCTGCCAGTAGTCCGCGACCTGCTTGCTCTGCGCCGACTCGACGCTGACCTGCCACTTGTCGCCGGAGTAGCCGTACATCTGGGCGTCGTTCTGCCAGAGGAGCCCGTTGAACCACTCGGCGTTGTTCGGATCGAAGAACGTGATGTCGAGGTTGGGGTCCGCCTTGTGCAGCTTCTCGGCGGCCGTCGCGTACTCGTCCCAGGTCGTGGGGACGGCAACGTTGTACTTCTTGAAGATGTCGGTACGCACGAACAGGGCCATCGGGCCGGTGTCCTGCGGGAGGGCGAACACCCCGGTGTTGCCGAAGCTGGTCTGCGACCAGGTCCAGGGCACGAACTTCGACTTGGCGGCGGTGGCCGCCTTGCAGGCGGAGGCGTCCACGAAGGCGTTCTGGGTGCGCAGGTTGGGCAGTTCGTCGTAGCCGACCTGGGCGAGGTCCGGCGCCTTGCCCGCCTTGAGGGCGTTGCCGAGGGTGCCGTACTGGTCGTTGGAGATGTTCTTGGTCTCGACCTGGACGTCGGGGTGCTGCTTGTTCCACAGGGCGACGACCTTGTCCATGCCCGGGACCGTGTTCCAGTACTGGAGGGTGACCTTGCCCTTCGCGGGCGCGCAGGACGAGGCGGACGACGCCTTGTCCGACGAACCGGACGAGGAACACCCGGCGAGTACGACGATGCCCGCTGTGGCGGCCGCGACCGCGGCGGCGAGGCGGGTGCGTGTGACTGTGCTGCTCATATCTTCCGTTCCAGAGAACGCCTGCCGAGGGTCGGCAGGCGGGTCGACGTTGACACCTGGAGGCGGATGCCTTCTGGTTGGAATCAGGTTCCGTGAGCGGTAACGTGAGCGCTCACGGGAGCGGTAACGGGAAGTTGATTGGGAGTGTGAGCTCCGGTCCGCCGGAGTGTCAAGGCTCAGAACATCGGACCCGGCATACTCGGTGTCCCTGCGACGCGGTCGCGTCGGCAACTGCACGGAGGTGAGTGATGGCGCCGTCGGGGACCGGACCCCGCAGGGTGACGATCGACGATGTGGCCGAGGCCGCGGGCGTGTCCCGGCAGACCGTGTCACGCGCGCTCAACGACAAGGGCGAGATCGGCGTCTCCACCAAGCAGCGCGTCCTGGACGCCGCCCTCGCGCTGGGCTACCGGCCGAGCCGGTTCGCCCGGGGGCTGGTCCGGCAGGACACGATCACCGTCGGACTGGTGATCCCCGATCTGCTCAACCCGTTCTTCACCGAGGTCGCCGCCGCCGCGCTGGACGCGGCCCGGGGCCGCGGCTGGCACGTCGTGGTGTACGACACCGGCGACCGCGTCGAGGAGGAGCAGGGCACCCTGGAGGTGATCGCCTCGCAGGTGGACGCCGTGGTGGGCTATCTGAGCCTGCCGGAGGACGACATCGCGCGGCTCACCCGGGGGCTGCCCGTCGTCCTCATCGACCGGAAGCGCCCCACCGAGCGGTTCAGTTCGATCCGGATCGACGGCGAGGCGGGCGTGCACGCGGCGATACGCCACCTGATAGGGGCCGGGCACCGGCACATCGGCATGCTGGACCACGCGGAGCGCTCCGAGCCGAGCGTCCGGCACGAGTGGTTCGACACCGCGATGTCGGCATGCGGGCTGGACGCCGGTTCGGTGGCCCGCGCCGACCAGAGCGTGGACGGCGGGGAGCACGCGCTCCAGGAACTCCTGGCCCGGCACCCGCACCTGACCGCCGTCTTCACGTTCAACGACATCATCGCCTTCGGGGCGTTGCGCGCCGCCCGCCGGCTCGGCCGCCAGGTCCCCGGGGATCTCGCCGTACTGGGCTTCGACGGCCTCGGCCTGGGCACCCTCGTCGAGCCGGCGCTGACCACGGTGGCCCTGGACACCCGCCGCCTCGGCGCGCTCGCCGTCGAACAGACGGCCAGACTCCTGACCGGAGCCGGCCCGCTGCGCCCCGACGAACTGACGGTGGGGGCGGAACTGCGGCTGCGCGAGTCGGCGTAGCCGGCGCCGGGAACAGCGGCTGCGCGAGTCGGCGTCACCGGTGGGCCGGTCACGCGGGCTCGGTGACCGGTCACGCGTCCGCCGTGCCCAGGCGCGCCGGTGCGCGGTCCGTTGTCCTGGCGGCACCGCCGGAGGCCGCCGGCCCCTCTCGGGGCGGCGGTGGATGCCCGGGCACGGTCGCCGTGCTCAGGCTCCTCCTGTGGACCGGCGTGCGCGGCGGTTGCGCCAGCGGGTCACCAGCCACAGGACGTTGACTCCGCCCAGGGTGACCAGCACGGCCGCCGAGTCGGCGTTGCGCGCGAGGCCGTGGTCCGGGCCCAGTCCGCGGGCCGCGCGGACCAGCAGGGTGAGGTCGGCGGGAAGGGTGACGGCGGCCATGAACGCCAGACAGGCCACCGTGCCGATCACGAGGACGACGCTGTAGAGGCGGACGGCGCGGCGCTCGTGCGGCGGGAGCCGGGTACTCGGGTCACCGGTCGCGGCGGGGTGGGGTGCGCTGGAGTGGGGGGCGCCGGGGTGAGGTGCGCCGGAGTGGGGGACACCGGAGTGGGGGGCGCCGAATTGGGGGGCGCGCAGCAGCCGTCGGACCCGGTAGCGGGCGTAGGCCAGACCGTCGCCGTACAGATTCCGGCAGCCGGTGACGTCCTGGAGGACGAAGTAGAGGTCCGTGCGCGTGAACACCATGCACTGGAAGGGCAGGGGCAACAGGGCCAGCAGCAGGGCCGCGGCCAGCACCCGGTGGACCGTCGTCCCGGTGTCCGTCAGGGCGAGGACCAGCACCAGGACCGAGGCGACGGACAGGTTGAGGGCGATACCGGCCAGGTAGGCCGTCAGCCGGTGGCGGCGGGGCGCGAGCTCGATGCCGCTGATGTCGGTCTGCATGACGAGGAACTGCAGCCGGGTGCCCAGCCGCATCCTCCCCGGCACACCCGCGGCCCGGGCGGTGACCAGATGCGCCAGCTCGTGGGCGAACAGCAGCGCCCACCCGGCCGCCGCCCCGGTGAGCAGGACCAGGCTGCCGTGCGGGCTCCACAGCAGGTCCCGGTAGCCGGGGACCAGGTCGGGACGGCGGACCAGGACGGCGACGGCGGCCGTCAGCAGTACCGCGACGAGCACCGCGAGTGCCGGGTGCAGGGCGAGCCGGACGGCGCGGGGCCGCAGCCACGGCAGTGACGCGCGCGGCGGTACGGCATCCGCGACCGGGCGGTCCCCGATCCGTGCCACGAACCCCAGGGCGGCCAGGTCCCGGACGAAGTCCGTGATGTCGAGTTCCTCGCCGGTCTCCTCGCGCAGCAGCTCCGCCGTGCGGGCCACGCTCAGTCCCTGGCCGAGGAGTTCCACCGCCCGGGCCCCGGCCGCGGGCAGGGCGACGAAGGTCCGGGTGGCCATACGGCCCACGATCCACTCGTCCCGGTCCCGCCGTGTCCCGAGGTCGTGCAGCAGGACCCGGGTCGACGGCTCGATCCGGGGCCGGTCCAACGCCGCGGTCTCCGTCACGCGAGCTCCCCGGCAGGCCGGGCCGCGCGGGCCGCGCCGCAGGCGGGGCAGTCGGGGCGGCGCTCCGAGCGCTGCATGACGGGGTCGCCGGGCAGCATGAGGTTGAGGCCGAACCGGCATCCGGGGTCGACCGGCGGGATCCCGCACAGCAGCATCAGCGCGGCATGGGCCAGCAGGCTGCCGGACAGGCCCGCGGTCACCGCGTTGACCGGGTTCCACGGCATCCGGGGTGAGGCGACCTCCTCGTCCTGGCCGGGCGCAAGCCGCAGATCGCGCCGCTCGATCTCGGCGCCGCGCAGACACTCCCAGCACGCACCCCGGCCGGGCCTGAACACCCCGACGCTCACCAGCGGACCCCGGTACCCGGCCTCGGCCCACGACGTGCCGGTGGCCAGACAGACCTGGTTGGCCCACCTGCGGATCGCCGCGGGGCGGTCGGCGGCCAGCAGCAGCACGTCGTACCCCGCGCCGTCGGCCGAGCCCGCGGTCAGCAGTTCTTCGAGGTCCGTCGGCCCGTGCACCTCCCGGCGTTCGCCCGTGACCGTCGTGTCCGAGTTGAGGGCGTGCAGTGCTGACAGCGCCGCGTCGATCTTCGGCGTGCCGAGGTCGCGCTCGCCGAAGAGGGTCTGCCGGTTGAGGTTGGACAGTTCGACGACGTCCGGTTCGACGCAGTGCAGCCGCCCCACCCCGGAGGCCACCAGGTCCCGTGCGGCGGTCCCGCCGGTACCGCCGACGCCGACCAGCAGCACCCGGGCCCGGCGCAGCCGCAGCTGCGGCTCCCAGGCGCTCTCCCGGGGCCGGAGGTCCATCCAGCGCAGCAGGGTCATGCCCCTGCCGTACCGCTCGCGTTCCCGGTCGGACAGCTCCGCCGGCGGCGCGACACCGGCGTCCTCCACATACCCGGCCAGGGTCAGGTCCGTGATCGCCTGGGCGATGTCCGGGTCCGGCAGCCGCAGTCCCGGATGGCGGCGGGACACCTCGGCGACGATGTCCGCGGCGCTCCGGGTGCCGTCCATGGTCTCGACCAGCGTCCACACCCAGCCGTCGGGATCCGTGACCTCGGCACCGATGCCGTGCACGACACTCCCGATCCGCACATGGCCGTCGACGGTCCGGTAGGCCCGGTGTTCCGGCTTGATCCGAGGCCGCCGCATCGCGGGTACCGTCATCTTCGCGCCAATCTCCTGAGCCTCAAATCGCGGGTGGACCAAGGACGTTGACAAGAGTTGCCGGTACGGCGAACTCTGGCAAGAGCACGTCAATCACCGCACGCCACCGCCACCACCGGGAGGACATGGCATGCCGAACAAGATCGAGATCCGGCCGCTGGACAAGAAGGAAACCACCGGCGACAGCGGTGGCAACGGCGGCAGCTGACCCAGACGCCGATGCCTGACCGTTACCTCACGGTCGCGGAAGTCACCGACTCGGCGAGGCGGCTGGTCTCCCGGTTCCCCGGGACCGGCCGGCTGCGCCGGATCGGCACGTCCCGGGCCGGCCGCCCGATCCTGACGCTGTCCGTGGGACACGGGCCGCACCACGTCCTGGTGGTCGCCCGGCCGCACCCCGACGAGCCGGTCGGCGGCACGACCGCGATCGCCCTGGCGGAGCAGGTGGCGAGCGCCCTGACCGAACGAAGGACGCGCGCCCTGACGGAACGAGGGCCGAGCGCCCCGGCGGAGCGGGGGCCGAGCGCCCGCGTGGATCAGGTACCGCGCGGCGACCTTCCGGCCACGGCGACCGACCCGTCCCTCGTCACCTGGGACATCGTCCTGTGCCTGGACCCGGACGGCGCCGCGCTGAGCCAGGGCATCGAAGAGGCGACGGCCCGGACCGGCCGCACCCTGGCCGACTACTACCGTGCCGCCTACCGCCCGGTCGCGGCGGAACAGCCGGAGTGGGCACCCATCGAGTCCCGGCGACTCCCCGAGAGCCAGGCTCTGTTCGACGTCATCGACGAACTGCGGCCGGTCCTCCAGTGCTCCCTGCACAGCGTCGAAGCGGGCGGCACCTGGGTCCAGTTGACCCGCGCTCTTCCCCAACTCGGCACACCGTTCGAGAAGTCGGCCGCGTCGCTCGGCATCCCGCTCCAGCACGGCACGTTCGACGCCCTGTACTGGGAGAACCCCGGCCCCGGCATCTACGTCCTGCCGCCGCCGGAGAGCGCCGCCCGGCTGGCGGCCGGGTCCGAGAACATCGGGGCGTCGACCTGGTGCGCACCCGGGCGGTACGGCGGGGTCACGGCGATCGTCGAAGTACCGCTGTGGGCGACCGACCTGGCCGACGACCCGTCCCCGCACCCGGACGCCGGTGCCGTCCTGCGCGGCCTGGCCGGGCTGGTACGGGACGGCGGACGCCAGGTGACCGCGGTCCTCGACAAGGCGCGCCCCTTTCTGCCGCCGGCCCGGGACAACGCGCCCAGACGCGTCCTGGAGTGGATGGCCGACGGCCTCTACGACCTGGTCGCCGGCTCCTGGGAACCGCTCGCCCGGCAGGCGGCCGACGGTCCGCCGGGGTTGACGACGGCCCAGGTCTGCGCGCTGGACATCGTGGCCCGCCGACAGCCGCTGCGCGCCGCGGGTCTGCTGCTACGACTGCTCGAGGCGGCGGACGACCCCGCGGCGCCGGGGCTGCACCGCGACCTGGACGGCCTCTTCACCACCTGGTGCACGGACTTCGAGGAGACCCTGCGGCTACGCCGGGTACCCGTGCGCCGGCAGGTGGCCCACCAGACCCGCACGGTACTGGCGGCAGCCGAGAGCACACTGACCGCCTTGCACTGACCTTCATCCCCGGCGACATCACCCCGGCCGTGCCCGCCTACGACACCGCGAGAGCCAGCACAGTGTCAGGCGCCCACCGGATCCGGCTGAGGGACGACCTCACTCGTGAGGGATGGGCAGACGCCATGGCCCAGACAGACGAAGGCCTGAGCCTGATGGCCCCCAGCCCCGTCGCCCCAGCAAGAACTGTCAGGCGGAAAAGCCGACCGGCGATGACCACGGCCGACGAACCCCGGCATCCCGTCTCGGTCAGTAGTTGTACCGAGCGGCGAGGATGACGGTCTCCTTGTCCGTGGCCAGGTGGACAAGGCGGTGTTCGTCCGTCGATCCGCGTCGGCCACACCCCGGACAAGTGGTGCTTCAGCGGCTCGGGCGCGCCAATGCCCGTGAAGGGGTCACGCTTGACGTCCTCGACAAGCTTGTTGATCCGGGCGGGCATCTTGCGGTCGTTGTTGGGCCAGGACGTGTAGTCCTCCCGGCCCTGTTCTCGAAGCCGAACCTCACGCAATGCCCCCACTGGCCGCATCTGGCGAGTCGGGGTCGATCAGTTCTCGCTCTGCCACGTTGATGTCGGCCAGGGCGTTCTCGTACGTTTTTGGCCCCAGCCTCGCCGGATCGCTACGGTTGAGCCATGACCGCACTGCCCGACTGGATGCGCCCGCCGCGCGCGGAAGGCTGGTTCGCGGAGGACTTGGACCGCCTCCCCGAGGCACCACGCCACACCGAGCTGATCGACGGAGCGCTTGTCTTCATGATGTCGCCGCAGAGGTGGTGGCACGGCCACCTCGTCACCATGCTCACCGTCGCTCTCATGGAGCAGGCGCCCGGTGATGTCAGGGTCGGCCGTGAGATGACCATAAAGCTCGACGAGCGTAACCGGCCTGAGCCGGACCTGCTGCTGACGACGGCCGACTACGA
The DNA here is from genome assembly GCF_053611365.1 of Streptomyces sp. NPDC054813. Lineage (NCBI taxonomy): Bacteria > Bacillati > Actinomycetota > Actinomycetes > Kitasatosporales > Streptomycetaceae > Streptomyces > Streptomyces sp. NPDC054813. The sequence goes on from NZ_JBSHAF010000006.1 coordinate 317,188, forward strand.
CGGAGACCGTACCTGGTTCGCGCCGGACGAGGTGCGGCTCGTCATCGAGGTCGTCTCACCCGAGTCCGCTCATCGGGACCGCACGGTCAAGCTCCGTAAGTACGCAGAGGCGGGCATCCCGCACTACTGGTGCATCGAGGACGAAGGTGGCGCTCCCGTCGTGCACGCCTACGAACTCGACGAACCGACCGGAGCCTACGCACCCGCGGGGATCTTCCGGGGCGCCCTGAAGCGACCGGTGCCTTTCGAGATCAGCCTGGATCTCGACAAGCTCACTCCGCCGCGAGGCTGAGCAGGGGTTCGGCTCCGGAGAGCCGAACCCCGTCCGACCTGCTCAGGTGAGGCTGCGGCTAGACGTTGAAGCGGAACTCCACCACATCGCCGTCCTGCATGATGTAGTCCTTGCCCTCCATGCGGGCCTTGCCCTTCGCGCGGGCCTCGGTCACCGAGCCCGTTTCCACCAGGTCTTCGAAGGAGATGACCTCGGCCTTGATGAAGCCCTTCTGGAAGTCGGTGTGGATGACGCCGGCCGCCTCGGGGGCCGTGGCGCCCTTCTTGATGGTCCAGGCGCGGGATTCCTTGGGGCCTGCCGTGAGGTAGGTCTGGAGGCCGAGCGTGTTGAAGCCGACGCGGGCGAGGGTGGCGAGGCCGGGCTCTTCCGCGCCCACCGACTCCAGCAGCTCCAGGGCGTCCTCCTCGTCGAGTTCGGCGAGGTCCTGCTCCAGCTTGGCGTTGAGGAAGATCGCCTCGGCCGGGGCGACCAGGGCGCGCTGCTCGGCCTTGAAGGTGTCGTCGGTCAGCTCGTCCTCGTCGACGTTGAAGACGTAGAGGAAGGGCTTGGCGGTGAGGAGGTGCAGGTCGTGGAGGAGCTCGGCGCGGTCCGAGCCCTGGACGATGTCCTGGGAGAACAGCGTGTCGCCCTTCTCCAGGATCTCCTTGGCCTCCTCGACGGCCTTGACCTTGGGCGCCACGTCCTTCTTGATCCGCGACTCCTTCTGGAGGCGCGGCAGGACCTTCTCGATCGTCTGGAGGTCGGCGAGGATCAGCTCGGTGTTGATCGTCTCGATGTCGTCCTTCGGCGAGACCTTGCCGTCGACATGCACGACGTTCTCGTCCTTGAAGGCGCGGATGACCTGGCAGATCGCGTCGGACTCACGGATGTTCGCGAGGAACTTGTTGCCCAGGCCCTCACCCTCGGAGGCGCCCTTCACGATTCCCGCGATGTCGACGAAGTCGACCGTGGCCGGGAGGATCCGCTGCGAGGAGAAGATCTCGGACAGCTTGGCCAGGCGGGCGTCGGGGACGCCGACCACACCCACGTTGGGCTCGATCGTGGCGAACGGGTAGTTGGCCGCCAGCACGTCGTTCTTGGTCAGGGCGTTGAACAGGGTCGACTTGCCGACATTGGGCAGGCCGACGATTCCGATCGTGAGCGACACGTTGCGACTTCCCGTAGTGAGTGGGTGAGTGAGCCGGAGGCTGCCAGTGCCGGCGGGCCGGCCGAGCCACCAGTTTACGGGGTTCGGGGGCCCGGGCCGGCGGCCGCGTCGAACACCTGGACAAGCTCCGCTCTTCGGCTTGGTTTCGGCGTGTCTGGGCTGCGATTCGGCACATTAACCGACCTAAGTTGGTCCGGTGGAGCATCACAGGACCCGTCCCCGACAGCACGGACAGCGCCGTGGAGCCCCCCGCCCGCCCTTGCCTCCGCAGGCCGGAAGACGGCCGACGACGGCCGAGCGCCGGCCGGCCCCGGGCGGGTCCGGTACGGCGGCGGCCGGGCCCCGGCGGCCGTCCGGCCCCCGGCTCACCGGACTCGGCGGCGGCCTGTTCTGCGGGACCGTGATGTTCCTGGTCGGCTTCCTGGACGACCTGCTGTTCGGGGCGTCCCTGACGGTGTACGGCGTGCTGTCCCTGCCGGTGTGCGCACTGACCGCGCTGTGGGTGCGCGGGAGCGATCTGCTGACCGCCCCCGTCATCGTCCCGATCGCCTTCGCCGCCGGCCTGCTGACCGTCGCCGACGACGGCGGCGGCGGTTTCCTGGGCGGTGTGATGGGCCTGGTGACGGCCCTGTCCACGCAGGCCGGCTGGCTCTACGGCGGCACCCTCGTCGCCGGGGTGATCGTCGTCGTCCGCCGGATCCGGCTGATCCGGCACCGGCGCGGAGGCTGATCCCCCGGCTGCTCCCCGCGACCCGCGGGCGGCGGGCGGCTACCGCCTGCCGGCTGCCGCCTGCGGCTGTCGGCTGCGGCTGTCGGCTGTCGGCGGCTACTTGGCGTGGTGCGCCGCGCGCATCGCCGCGCCCACGATCCCCGCGTTGTTCTGCAGCTGCGCCGGCACGATCTCGGCCCTGATGCCCTCGATGAGGGGCAGGAACTTGTCGGCCTTGCGGCTCACGCCGCCGCCGATGATGAACAGCTCCGGGGTGAACAGCATCTCGACATGGGCGAGGTACTTGGTGACCCGGCGCGCCCAGTGCTCCCAGGTGAGGTCGTTGTCCTCCTTGGCCTTGCTGGAGGCCTTCTTCTCGGCGTCGTGGCCGTCCAGCTCCAGGTGGCCCAGCTCGGTGTTGGGGACCAGCTCGCCGTCGGTGAACAGGGCGCTGCCGATGCCGGTGCCGAAGGTGAGCAGGATGACCACGCCCTTGCGGTCCCGGCCGGCGCCGAACTGCATCTCGGCCACGCCCGCCGCGTCCGCGTCGTTGACCACGGTCACCGGCAGGCCGCCGAGCCGGTCGCTGAACAGCGTGCGCGCGTCGGTGTCGATCCAGCTCTTGTCGACGTTCGCCGCCGTACGGATATGTGTGCCGTCGCTGATCACTCCGGGGAAGGTGAGCCCGACCGGGCCGGTCCACCCGAAGTGGTCGATCACCTGCTTGACCCCGTCGGCGACGCTGTCGGGCGTCGCCGGATGCGGGGTGAGCACCTTGCAGCGCTCCTGGGCCAGGTCGCCCTTGTCCAGGTCCACAGGAGCGCCCTTGATCCCGGAACCACCGATGTCCACGCCGAAGATCTGCATGGCTTCACGTTACGTGGTACGACTGACAGTCACGACGCCGGACGGCCCCCGGTCACACCGTCGTACGAGCGCCACTCACGCCTCGGTGCCGCTGCCGCCGCGCTCGGCGACCAGGGCGGCCGCCTCTTCGCGCAGGTCACGGCGGAGCTCCTTGGGCAGCGAGAAGGTGATGGACTCCTCGGCCGCCTTGACGATCTCCACATCGCCGTAGCCGCGCTCGGCGAGCCACTCCAGGACCTCCTCGACCAGCACCTCCGGGACGGAGGCGCCGGAGGTGACGCCGACCGTGGTCACGCCGTCCAGCCAGGTCGCGTCGATCTCGCCGGCGAAGTCGACCAGGTAGGCCGCGCGGGAGCCGGCCAGCTTGGCGACCTCCACGAGCCGCTTGGAGTTGGAGGAGTTGCGGGAGCCGACCACGATGACCAGCTCGGCCTCGGCGCCCATCTGCTTCACGGCGAGCTGACGGTTCTGGGTGGCGTAGCAGATGTCGTCGCTCGGCGGGGAGATCAGCTGCGGGAACTTCTCCTTCAGCGCGTCGACCGTCTCCATGGTCTCGTCGACGGAGAGCGTGGTCTGGGAGAGCCAGACGACCTTGGACTCGTCGCGGACCTCGACCTTGGCCACGTCCGCCGGGCCGTCGACGAGCTGGATGTGGTCGGGGGCCTCGCCGGAGGTGCCGATGACCTCCTCGTGACCCTCGTGCCCGATCAGGAGGATGTCGTAGTCCTCGCCTGCGAAGCGGACGGCTTCCTTGTGGACCTTGGTGACGAGCGGGCAGGTCGCGTCGATGGAGGCGAGGCGGCCGCGCTGGGCCTCCTCGTGGACTACGGGGGCGACGCCGTGCGCGGAGAACATCACGATGTTCCCCGGCGGGACCTCCTCGGTCCGCTCGACGAAGACCGCGCCCTTCTTCTCCAGGGTCTGGACGACGTACTTGTTGTGGACGATCTCGTGGCGGACATAGATCGGGGCCCCGTACTGTTCCAGGGCCTTCTCGACGGCGATCACGGCGCGGTCCACACCCGCGCAGTAGCCACGGGGGGCGGCGAGCAGGACACGGCGGCCAGGCGAAGCAGTCATGGCACCCATCGTAAGGCCGCGTTCGGGGCGCCTGAGATCGCGTCCCGGTGACGGTTCCGGGGAGACCGACGCCCCCTGGACGCCACATCGGACGGCGCGGTGGCCCTCGTCCATGTCGTCGCCACGGTCGCGGTGGCGTTCACCGCGTTCAGGCGGGCCGCGGGGGGACGGGCCTGTCAGTCGGCGCCGTTACTCTCGGCGCATGGCTTTGAACACGTCTGTCGAAGCGCCTGTGCCTGTCGGCGAGGTGTCCCGGTTGATCGGTGGGTGGATCGACCGGCTCGGTGCCGTGTGGGTCGAGGGGCAGATCACCCAGCTCTCCCGGCGGCCGGGTGCCGGTGTGGTGTTCCTGACGCTGCGGGATCCGTCGTACGACATCTCGATCGGCGTCACCTGCTACCGGCAGGTGTTCGACGCCGTCGCGGACGTCGTGGGTGAGGGCGCGCGGGTCGTCGTCCACGCGAAGCCGGAGTGGTACGCACCGCGTGGGCAGCTGTCGTTGCGGGCGGCCGAGATAAGGCCGGTCGGGGTCGGGGAGCTGCTGGCGCGGCTGGAGGCGCTCAAGAAGGCGCTGGCCGCCGAGGGGCTGTTCGCCGCCGATCGGAAGAAGCCGTTGCCGTTCCTGCCGCAGCTGATCGGGCTGGTGTGCGGGCGGGCCTCGGCCGCCGAGCGGGATGTCCTGGAGAACGCCCGGCATCGGTGGCCCGCGGTGCGGTTCGAGGTGCGGAACGTGCCGGTGCAGGGCGTCCACGCCGTGCCGCAGGTCGTGCAGGCGGTGAAGGAGCTCGACGCGATGCAGGACGTCGACGTGATCATCGTGGCTCGCGGCGGTGGCAGCGTGGAGGATCTGCTGCCGTTCTCCGACGAGCAGCTGGTGCGGACCGTCGCCGAGTGCCGTACGCCCGTCGTGTCCGCCATCGGGCACGAGCCCGACAACCCGCTGCTCGACTTTGTCGCCGACCTGCGCGCCTCCACCCCCACCGACGCCGCGAAGAAGGTGGTGCCGGACGTCGGCGAGGAGCTGGAGCGGGTGCGGATGCTGCGGGACCGGGCCCGGCGGTGTGTCGACGGGCTGGTGGGGCGGGAGGAGCGGGGGCTGGCGCATGCGCTGGCGCGGCCCGTCATGGAGGATCCGCACCGGATGGTCGACGAGCGGGCCGATCATCTCGCCTCGCTGGTGGACCGTTCGCGGCGCACTTTCGGGCATCTGCTCGACCGTGCCGACTCCGAGCTGACGCACACCCACGCGCGCGTGGTGGCCCTCTCCCCCGCCGCCACGCTGAAGCGCGGTTACGCCGTGCTGCAGAAGGACGACGGTCATGTGGTGCGCGACCCGGGGGACGTCGAGCCGGGCGAGGCGTTGCGGGCGCGGGTCGCCGAGGGCGAGTTCACGGTGCGGGTGGACGGCTGACGCCGTGTCGTACCCGTCGATGAGAAAGGTCAGTGCATGAGCAGCAGGACGGAAGAGGCCGCCCTCTCGTACGAGCAGGCGCGGGACGAGCTGATCGAGACCGTGCGGCGGCTGGAGGCCGGCGGGACGAGCCTCGAGGAGTCCCTCGCGCTGTGGGAGCGGGGCGAGGAGCTGGCCAAGGTGTGCCGGCGGTGGCTGGAGGGGGCGCGGGCCCGGCTGGACGCGGCGCTGGCCGAGGAAGAGGGGCAGGGGGAAGGGGAGGACGGGGACACGGAGGGGGAGTGAGCGGGTGGTGTGAGCGGGCGGTGGCTGTGAGGCGGATCACCAGGCCCTGGCCTTTGTTGAAGGTTGAACCTTCAGGGGTTATGGTCGTGGCGTCAGCCTATCCGGACCGCGGTCCGGATTCGACGGATCGCGATCTCCAGGAAGTTCGAAAACATGTCTCTTGTTCTTGACCCCGCCGCCCAGGACCTGCTGTTCCGCGAGGCCCGCACCGCCAACACCTTCACCGACGAGCCGGTGACCGACGAGCAGCTCCAGGCGATCTACGACCTGGTCAAGTACGGCCCGACCTCCATGAACCAGTCGCCCCTCCGGGTGGTTCTGGTCCGCTCCCCCGAGGCCCGCGAGCGCCTGGTGCAGCACATGGCCGAGGGCAACCAGAAGAAGACCGCCACCGCCCCGCTGGTCGCGATCCTCGCCGCGGACAACGAGTTCCACGAGGAGCTGCCGCAGCTCTTCCCGCACTTCCCGCAGGCCAAGGACGCCGTCTTCGGCGACCGCGCGGTCCGTGAGGGCAGCGCCGCCCTGAACGCCGCTCTCCAGGCCGCGTACTTCATCATCGGCGTCCGTGCCGCCGGCCTCGCCGCCGGCCCGATGACCGGCGTCGACTTCGCGGGCATCCAGAAGGAGTTCCTGGACGACGACCACACCCCGTTCGTCGTCATCAACATCGGCAAGCCGGGCCCGGACGCCTGGTTCCCGCGCTCCCCGCGCCTGGCCTACGACGACGTCGTCACGACGGTCTGAGCCACCCCGCACGCACACGAGAGGCCCCCGGCAACGGCGCCGGGGGCCTCTCGTGTCAGGACGGACAGGTCACGACAGGACGGGTCAGGACATCTTCAGGGCCGCGGCCATCTTCGTCAGCTGGGTGAAGGAGGCCGTGCCGGCCACCACCGTCGTGGAGCCCGGGGTGTTCGCCAGCACCAGCGCGTCGTAGCGGCCACCCGTGTAGTGCGTCCAGGTGCGGTCGCCGATCTTCTCGGTCGTCTTCGTGGCCGACGCGCCCTGGCTCGCGTCGGTGATGAAGTCCGTGGGCTTCTGAGTCGACTGCTCGATCTGGACGTACTGACCGTCGGGGGTCTGGTAGCCGAGGTGCCAGCGGTCGCCGGCCTCGCCCTGGAAGCGGACCGAGGTGGCCTTCCAGGCGCTGGGCAGGCCCTCCGGCGCGGCCACCGGGTAGGTCGCCGCCCGCCGAGCCGTCAGCAGCTCGACCCGGTAGTCGACCCGCTGGATGTCGGGAGCGTGATCGTCGTGCGGGACGAGCAGGTAGATGAAGCCCGCCGCGAGGCCGATCAGGGCCAGGGAGAGGATCATGTCCCGGACCGTCTGCTGTTTGCCGTTCGTGCCTGCCACGTCCCCTATCGTCGCAGGTGCCCGCTGCGCTCATCCGTGGGGTCCCCTGCTCATTTTGTCAGCCTGGCGATAGAGTCGACAGGAACCCTCATCCGGCCGTCGTCGTATCAGAAAGGTGCGCTCCGATGACCGAGCATCATCACTTGCCATCCGAACTCGATGTCCCCTCCGAGGCCCCCGACCGCAACCTCGCCCTGGAACTCGTCCGGGTGACCGAAGCCGCCGCGATGGCCGCCGGTCGCTGGGTGGGCCGCGGCGACAAGAACGGCGCCGACGGCGCCGCCGTGCGCGCGATGCGGACCCTCGTCTCCACCGTCTCGATGAACGGCGTGGTCGTCATCGGGGAGGGCGAGAAGGACGAGGCCCCGATGCTCTTCAACGGAGAGCGCATCGGTGACGGGACCGGGCCCGAGGTCGACATCGCCGTCGACCCGATCGACGGCACCACGCTGACCGCGAAGGGCATGCCCAACGCCATCGCCGTGCTGGCCGCCGCCGAGCGCGGTGCCATGTTCGACCCGTCCGCCGTCTTCTACATGGACAAACTGGTCACCGGCCCGGAGGCGGCGGACTTCGTCGACATCAACGCGCCGGTCGCGGTCAACATCCGGCGGGTCGCCAAGGCGAAGCGGGCCACGCCCGAGGACGTGACCGTCGTCATCCTCGACCGGCCGCGGCACGAAGGGATCATCCAGGAGATCCGCGAGGCCGGCGCCCGCATCAAACTGATCTCCGACGGTGACGTCGCCGGCTCGATCTACGCGCTGCGCGAGGGCACGGGCGTCGACATGCTGCTCGGCATCGGCGGTACGCCCGAGGGCATCATCTCCGCGTGCGCCGTGAGGTGCCTGGGCGGCACCATCCAGGGCAAGCTGTGGCCCAAGGACGACGAGGAGCGCCAGCGGGCCATCGACGCCGGGCACGATCTGGACCGGGTGCTGACCACCGAGGACCTGGTGACCGGGGAGAACGTGTTCTTCGTCGCCACCGGGATCACCGACGGTGAGCTGCTGCGCGGGGTGCGGTACCGGTCGGAGACCGCGCTCACCGAGTCCATCGTGATGCGGTCGAAGTCGGGGACGGTGCGGCGGATCGACTCCGAGCACCGGCTGCGCAAGCTGCGGGCGTACAGCACGGTCGACTTCGACCGGCCCAAGTAACGCCCACGGGGGCTGCTGACCATACGCGGCTACAGGCGCGTTGTGGCTGGTCGCGCAGTTCCCCGCGCCCCTTCGGGGCACTACTCAAAAGGCGCCCTCTGTGCGGAGAGGGCGCCTTTTCTCTAGCCCGCCTGCGCTATGCGGTTCGTCGCTGCCGCTCGTGCCGCCTTCTTCAGTTCCATGTCGCGGCGCCTGCGCCTGGCCAGGACCACGCGGCGCTCCGCTGCGGTGAGGCCGCCCCAGACGCCGTACGGCTCGGGCTGGAGCAGCGCGTGTTCGCGGCACTCGACCATCACCGGACAGCGGGCGCAGACCCGTTTGGCCGCCTCCTCCCGGGACAGCCGGGCGGCGGTTGGTTCCTTGGAGGGTGCGAAGAACAGGCCGGCCTCGTCGCGCCGGCACACCGCCTCGGTGTGCCAGGGTGCGTCTTGGTCCCTGTCCCGCACTGGCACCCGCTGGGCCGGTACGGCAGCTACCTGCAGGGACGAATGCGGCGGTTGCAGCACGGGTCTACTCCTGACGACGGCTTCGCGAGCGAGAGACGATGCAGCAAGGCCTACCCGCTGTGCGCGGGCCTATGCACAGCGTCCTCAACAGCCGTGGCGCGGCGGCCTGTTCACGACCCCGGGCGCTGTCCGTCGAGCAGTGATTCGCGTCCGTCAACGGTCCAGGTGTTTGCGCAACTTCCTGTCGACCTTGTCCTGAACCCGGTCCAGGATGTCCTCGATGAACTTCCCGCGCTTCGGCCGCGCCTCCACGTTGCCGAGCACGGCCCATCCCTCGACGTAGACGACCGGCGCGTCCGAGTCGACCGAATCCAGCGTGTCCGCCTCGAAGTTGCCCAGCACACCGCCGCCGGTGCCACGCAGCGAGACGTTCTCCGGGACCCTGATCTGGACGTCGCCGAAGATCGAGAACGCCCTGATGACGACCTGCTGGTACTCGAAGATGGCCTCGGTGAGGTCGAGCTCGATGGAGCCGAAGACCGCGTACGCGTGCAGCCGGCGGCCCGCCCGCCAGCGGCCCCGGCGGCGGGCGCTGCTGAAGACGGCCACCACGTTGCTGTCCGGCTCGACGGGGATCGCGCCGGGCGTCGGCCGGGGCGGGACCGGCGTGTAGGCCGACGCGGCCGGGCCGGCGTGGGCCGCAGGCAGGTCCCGTATGAAGACCTCCAGCTCGCCCACCGTCTTGGCGCTCAGCACGCCTTCCACGCGCTCGGCGTGCTCGTCGGCGGTCAGGCGCCCCTCGGCGAGGGCCTCCCGCAGGATGTCGGCGATGCGGTCACGGTCGGCGTCCGAGGCGCGCAACTCGGCGACCGGCGTTCCGGCGCGCTCCTGAGGGGTCTGCTTCTGAAGGTCCACGGCAGCAGAGTACCGAAACGCGATAGATCGCGACTAGGGGTGTGGACAACCCCGGGCGTGTCGAACTGAGCCTTACCTCACAAGCTCCGTGTCAGAGCCAGGTTCTACGCTGGAGAGCGCTCGCCAGCGTCGGCGGGCGGCCGTCCGTCAGAGTGAGGAATGGGCTGAGATGCCTGAGTTCGCGTATACCGATCTGCTCCCCCAGGGCGAGGACACCACCCCGTACCGGCTGGTGACCTCGGAGGGTGTGTCCACCGTCGAGGGACCGGACGGGCGGACGTTCCTCAAGGTGGAGCCGGAGGCGCTGCGCAAGCTGGCCGAAGAGGCGATCCACGACATCCAGCACTATCTGCGGCCCGCCCACCTCGCCCAGCTCCGGCGGATCATCGACGACCCGGAGGCGTCGGCCAACGACAAGTTCGTCGCGCTCGACCTGCTGAAGAACGCGAACATCGCGGCGGCGGGCGTGCTGCCCATGTGCCAGGACACCGGCACCGCGATCGTCATGGGCAAGCGCGGACAGAACGTGCTGACCGAGGGCGGCGACGAGGCGGCGCTGAGCCGCGGCATCTACGACGCCTATCTGAACCTCAACCTGCGGTACTCGCAGATGGCTCCGCTCACCATGTGGGAGGAGAAGAACACCGGCTCCAACCTGCCCGCCCAGGTCGAGCTGTACGCGACCGACGGCGGCGCCTACAAGTTCCTCTTCATGGCCAAGGGCGGCGGCTCGGCCAACAAGTCGTTCCTCTACCAGGAGACGAAGGCGGTCCTCAACGAGGCCTCCATGATGAAGTTCCTGGAGGAGAAGATCCGCTCGCTGGGTACGGCCGCCTGCCCGCCGTACCACCTGGCGATCGTCGTCGGCGGCACGAGCGCCGAGTACGCGCTGAAGACCGCGAAGTACGCCTCCGCGCACTACCTGGACGAGATCCCGGCGGAGGGTTCCGAGCTCGGCCACGGCTTCCGGGACAAGGACCTGGAGCAGAAGGTCTTCGAGCTGACGCAGAAGATCGGGATCGGCGCGCAGTTCGGCGGCAAGTACTTCTGCCACGACGTGCGCGTGGTCCGGCTGCCCCGGCACGGCGCCTCCTGCCCGGTGGCCATCGCGGTCTCCTGCTCGGCGGACCGCCAGGCCGTCGCGAAGATCACCGCCGAGGGCGTCTTCCTGGAGCAGCTGGAGACGGACCCGGCCCGGTTCCTCCCGGAGACGACGGACGAGCACCTGGACGACTCCTCCGACGTGGTGAAGATCGACCTGAACCAGCCGATGGACACGATCCTCGCCGAGCTGACCAAGTACCCGGTCAAGACGCGGCTCTCCCTCACCGGTCCACTGGTCGTCGCCCGGGACATCGCGCACGCCAAGATCAAGGAGCGGCTCGACGCGGGCGAGGAGATGCCGCAGTACCTGAAGGACCACCCGGTGTACTACGCCGGTCCGGCCAAGACCCCCGAGGGGTACGCCTCCGGTTCCTTCGGTCCCACGACGGCCGGCCGCATGGACTCCTACGTGGAGCAGTTCCAGGCCGCCGGCGGCTCCAAGGTGATGCTCGCCAAGGGCAACCGCAGCAAGCAGGTCACCGACGCGTGCGACACGCACGGCGGCTTCTACCTGGGCTCCATCGGCGGCCCGGCCGCACGGCTCGCCCAGGACTGCATCAAGAAGGTCGAGGTCGTCGAGTACGAGGAGCTCGGCATGGAGGCCGTCTGGAAGATCGAGGTCGAGGACTTCCCGGCGTTCATCGTCGTCGACGACAAGGGCAACGACTTCTTCCAGGACCCGGCGCCGCAGCCGACGTTCACTTCGATCCCGGTTCGCGGTCCCGGGCTCGCGTAGTGCCTTTCGGGGCGGCCGGGGAGGGCCCGCGGCGGGGCCGCTGATGGATTCAGCGCCCCCGCCGACCCCGCCCGTACCGTCCCAGGGGCTGCCGCGGCCGGACCGGTCAGTGGGGCATGCAGCCGAACCAGTTCAGCTGGTCCCCGTCCTTGGTGTAGCCCATGCACCTGAGGGTCGTGTCGTGCTCCGTCTCGGTCCGCTCGACCGGTCCGTTCAGGTAGTCCGTCTTGTGGTGGGGCTCCACGAGGGTGTCGACCTCGACGCGGTACCAGCGGTCCTCGCCGGACGGCACGCTGCAGCCGCGGCCGGTCACGTTGCGGCTGGGATCGCCACTCCAGACCGGCCGTTCGGCGCGGTCGCAGTGGGCACGGTGGGCGCGGCCGGTGGCGGCCGCGGTGCCGGCTCCCGTGCCCAGCAGGGTCGCCGCGCCTATGGACACCGCCGCTATGACGCCGAGCAGACCCTTGGGAGTGAAGTTCATCGGATGGTCCTCCTGCCAGCCGTGGTGACGGCGGGGAATCGCCCTGTCACCTTGGGATGAATAATCACATTTATCCGTGATGTCCGGCCCGGCAGCCGGGGATGCAGTCCCCCGACCCGGTGACGTCGGTGGTGCCAATGCAGCAGGCCGAGGTCTCCCCCGTGCCCCGTGCGGCCCACGGTCCGGAACAACCGCGGCGCCCCGATCGCTGATACCGGCATGAGCGACTACCGCATCGAACACGACTCCATGGGCGAGGTCCGGGTACCGGCCCACGCCAAGTGGCGGGCCCAGACGCAGCGGGCCGTCGAGAACTTCCCGGTCTCCGGGCAGCGGATCGAGCGCGCGCACATCGAGGCACTGGCCCGGATCAAGGGCGCGGCGGCCAAGGTGAACGCCGAGCTGGGGGTGGTCGACAAGGACATGGCCCAGGCGATCCAGGAGGCGGCCGGGGAGGTCGCCGAGGGGAAGTGGGACGACCAGTTCCCGGTGGACGTGTTCCAGACGGGGTCGGGGACCTCGTCGAACATGAACACCAACGAGGTCGTCGCGACGCTGGCGACCGAGCGCCTCGGGCGCGAAGTGCATCCGAACGACCACGTCAACGCCTCGCAGTCGTCGAACGACGTGTTTCCGTCGTCCATCCACATCGCCGCCACCGCCGCCGTCACGCGCGACCTGATCCCGGCCCTCGAGCATCTCGCCGCGTCGCTGGAGCGCAAGTCCGACGAGTTCGCCGACGTCGTGAAGTCCGGGCGGACGCATCTGATGGATGCCACTCCGGTGACCCTGGGGCAGGAGTTCGGCGGGTACGCGGCACAGGTGCGGTACGGCGTGGAGCGGCTGCGGGCCTCGCTGCCCCGGCTGGCCGAACTGCCGCTCGGCGGGACCGCCGTGGGCACCGGCATCAACACCCCGCCCGGGTTCTCCGCCGCCGTGATCGAGGAGGTCGCGCGGGTCACCGGGCTGCCGTTCACCGAGGCGCGCAACCACTTCGAGGCGCAGGGCGCGCGGGACGGGATCGTGGAGACCAGCGGGCAGCTGCGGACCGTCGCGGTCGGCCTGACGAAGATCGCCAACGATCTGCGCTGGATGGCCTCGGGGCCGCGGACCGGGCTCGCCGAGATCGCGCTGCCGGATCTGCAGCCGGGGTCCTCGATCATGCCCGGGAAGGTCAACCCGGTGATCCCGGAGGCCGTGCTGATGGTGTCCGCGCAGGTCATCGGGAACGACCAGACGATCGCGGTGGCCGGTGCGGCCGGGAACTTCGAGCTGAACGTGATGCTTCCGGTCATCGGCAAGAACGTGCTCGAATCCGTGCGGCTGCTCGCCAACGTCTCGCGGCTGCTCGCCGACCGGACCGTGGACGGCATCACCGCGCACCGGGAGCGGGCCCGGGAGTACGCCGAGTCGTCGCCGTCCGTGGTGACGCCGCTCAACAAGTACATCGGGTACGAGGAGGCCGCCAAGGTGGCCAAGAAGGCGCTGGCGGAACGTAAGACGATCCGCCAGGTCGTCATCGAGGGCGGGTACGTCGACAAGGGTGACCTGACGGTCGAGCAGCTGGACGAGGCGCTGGATGTCCTGCGGATGACACGGCCGTAACCGCGTGCGAACGTTTCGCGCCGCCCGGCCAGAACCGTGACGTCCGCCGCAGCGTCGTATGCCTACGGCACCTAATATCTGTGCATGGCAGACGGTGGAGCGGTGAGACGCGTGACGCGCGGGGAAACGGGCGGTGCGACCGGTGACGGAGCCGGGTTCTGGGCTCCGGGGAGCCAGATCCTGTGGCGGTACCGGGAGAACGCCGGAGACGGTTTCCACATCGCGCGTCCTGTCACCGTAGTCCGGGACGACGAGGAGCTGCTCGCCGTCTGGCTGGCCCCCGGCACCGAGTGCGTCAGGCCCGTGCTCGCCGACGGCTCGTCGGTCGGTGAAGAACCGCTGGAGTCCCGCTACACCAAACCCCGGGCGGTCACGCACGGCCACTGGCGCGGCACCGGGGTGCTGAAGCTGGCCCGGCCCGGTCAGCCGTGGTCGGTGTGGCTGTTCTGGGAGCCGGGCTGGCAGTTCAAGAACTGGTACGTCAATCTTGAGCAGCCGCTGGTCCGTTGGGGCGGCGGAGTGGACTCGGAGGATCACTTCCTGGACATCTCCGTGCACCCGGACCGGAGTTGGCACTGGCTCGACGAGGACGAGTTCGCCCAGGCCCAGCGGGACGGCCTGATGGACGCGGAGACGGCCGAACGGGTGCGGGCGGCGGGCCTGGCCGCGGTGACCGCCGTACGGGCCTGGGAGCCGCCGTTCTCGGACGGCTGGCAGCACTGGCGCCCGGACCCGTCCTGGGCGGTACCGTCGCTGCCGGAGGACTGGGACCGTACGCCCGCGCACGTGTCCACATGAGACCCTTGATGCGCCCCCGGTGCACAACCGTAGGATCGTCCTCCGCAAGGGCGCGTTGAGCACAACTCCCGGAGTGTTCATCCGGGCTGACCGAACGTCACCGAGGGGCGGCAGGACGTGAGCGAGGGGTACGAGGGCAGCACCGGCGGGCGGGGCGCGGCCCGCAGATCGTTCGCCGGTGGCACAGGAACAGCCTCCAGCCACGCCGGAATTCCGTTCCTGGGACACGTAATCCGGGTATCGGAGTTTCGGCGGGACCACCTGCGCGCCCGGCGCGCAGCCCCGGACGGACGGATTCGACACGCGTGACGGAGCACCCCACCTCCTACGAGCGCCCACAGCCGGGCGCCGACCCCGCGGAGGCCCGCGGGGCGCTCCTGCGTACCCCGCAACCGCCGCCGCAGCCGCAGGCACCGCCCCGTCCGCTCGGCGCCACCGCCTTACCGGCACAGGCCCGCGCGGGCGAGACGCCCTCCGGCCCCGGTACCAGCACGTCCAAGGAGCACTCCGTCAACGGCCCCGAGCACGCCCAGCCCACCAGCGCTGAGCCCGATCCACACCGGCCGCGCCCCGCCCCGGAGGGCATTCCGCCGCAGCCCGGCGCCGAGCAGGAGCGGGTGGCGGGCGCGGGCGCCCAGGAGCGCCGTACCGGACGCGGGCTGCCGCCCGGCCGGCCGATGCCGATGCGCCGGGACGGCGACCGGCTGCGCTTCGTGGGTGCCGCGACCCGCCGGATCGCCCGGGGCATCGACCTGGACGAGATCGTGATGGGGCTGTGCCGGGCGACCGTGCCGACCTTCTCGGACGCGATCCTGGTCTATCTGCGCGACCCGCTGCCGGTCGGCGACGAGCGGCCGGTCGGCCCGGTGGTGCTGCGGCTGCGCCGTACCGACCGGATCCCGGAGGAGCGGGACACCGACGGCTTCCCGCCGCTGCCCGTCCCCGAGCCGGAACCGGCCGACATCGGCCTGTCCGCGCTCACCGCGGAACTGTGCGAGGTACGGCCGGGCGGCGCCCTCAACGAGGTACTGCGGGGCGTACGACCGGTTTTCGCCGACTCCCCCGCCGCCCGCGCCGCGCTGCCCGAACTCCTCGGCGAGGGCGCCGAGTCCCTCGTACCCGGCGGACAGCACGCGATCCTCGCCCCGCTGCGCGGCCGGCGCCGGGTGATCGGCGCGGCCGTGTTCCTGCGCCGCCCGGAGCGGCTCGCCTTCGAGACGGACGACCTGCTGGTCGCCGCCCAGCTGGCCACGCACAGCGCGCTCGGCATCGACAAGGCGGTGCTGTACGGCCGGGAGGCCTATATCGCCGACGAGTTGCAGCGGACCATGCTGCCGGAGCACCTGCCGAGCGCCACGGGCGTGCGGCTGGCCTCGCGCTATCTGCCGGCCGCGGAGACCGCGCGGGTCGGCGGTGACTGGTACGACGCGATCCCGCTGCCGGGCAGCCGGGTGGCGCTGGTCGTGGGCGATGTCATGGGGCACTCCATGACCTCGGCCGCCATCATGGGGCAGCTGCGCACCACCGCGCAGACGCTGGCCGGACTCGACCTGCCGCCGCAGGAGGTCCTGCACCATCTGGACGAGCAGGCGCAGCGGCTGGGCAGCGACCGGATGGCGACCTGCCTCTACGCGGTGTACGACCCGGTGTCGCACCGCATCACCATCGCCAACGCGGGCCATCCGCCGCCGGTGCTGCTGCACCTGGGCGGGCGGGCCGAGGTGCTGCGGGTGCCGCCGGGGGCGCCGATCGGGGTCGGCGGGGTCGACTTCGAGGCGGTCGAGCTGGACGCGCCCGCCGGGGCGACGCTGCTGCTGTACACCGACGGGCTGGTGGAGTCCCGGCTGCGGGACGTGTGGACCGGGATAGAGCAGCTGCGGGAGAAGCTCGCCGCGACCGCGCAGCTGACCGGGCCGGACCATCCGCCGCCCCTCGAAGCGCTGTGCGACGAGGTGCTCGACATGCTCGGGCCCGGCGACCGCGACGACGACATCGCACTGCTCGCGGCCCGGTTCGACGGGATCGCGCCGAGCGATGTGGCGTACTGGTTGCTGGAGCCGGAGGACGCGGCGCCGGGGCGGGCCCGGCGGCTGGCCCGGCGGGCGCTTGCGCGCTGGGGACTTGAGGAACTGTCCGACTCCGTCGAGCTGTTGGTCAGCGAGGTCGTGACGAACGCGGTGCGGTACGCGTCACGGCCGGTGACGCTGCGGTTGCTGCGGACCGACGTGCTGCGGTGCGAAGTCGGCGACGACGTGCCGCAGTTGCCGCGGCTGCGGCAGGCCCGGGCGACGGACGAGGGCGGCCGGGGGCTGTACCTCGTCAACAGACTGGCCAGACGGTGGGGAGCGACCCGGCTGAGCACCGGAAAGGTCGTCTGGTTCGAGCTGAACCGGTAGCGCCGTAGGACGTGAGGTCGCCGGGGAACCGCGGGCCGGTGGGGGCCGGTCGCGCAGTTCCCCGCGCCCCTTTCAGGGGCGCGGGGCACCCGGATGACTACTGGAAGTTGTCCGCCGGGTCCAGCGGGTTGTCCGTGATGCCTCCCGTCGGGGACTGGCTCGGCGTCTGCGACGGGGTCTGGGACGGCGGCGCGGAAGTCGTCGGAGTCTGACTCGGCGTCTGAGACGGGGTCTGGGACGGCGGCGCGGACTTGGTCGGCGTCTGGCTCGGGGTCTCCGACGGCGTCTCGGACGGGGTCGCGGACTTCGACGGGGTCTCCGTGGGCTGGACGGCCGCGCCCAGGTCGGTGTTCAGGTCGAACTTCTGCTTCTTCGTGACGCCGAAGGTGTACGTCGCCCAGATCTGCGCCGGGTAACCGCCACCGTTGATGCGGCCGGTGCCGGGGATGAGGCCTGTGGCGCCGGTCAGCGAGACCTGGTTGTGGGTCTTGGCATCCTCGCCGAACAGTCCGACCGAGGTCACCAGGTCGGGCGTGAAGCCCGTGAACCAGGCCGACTTGTTGTTGTCGGAGGTACCCGTCTTGCCGGCCACCTGCTGGCCCTTGCGCAGCGGGTTCTGGGCCACCGACGCCTTCGCCGTACCGTCGTCGACCACGCCGGTCAGGACCGAGGTCACCTGGTCGGCCGCGCTGGGGTTGATCACCTGCTCGCCGATCGGGTCCGGCAGGTCGACCTTGCGGCCGGTCTTCTCCGCCGACGCGAGGATGCTCGGGGTGACCTTCTGGCCGTGGTTGTCGAGGGTGGCGTACACCCCGGCCATCTCCAGCGGGCTCGCGCCCATGCTGCCCAGGGTCTGCGCGGGCACCGCCGGCAGGTCCGTGGTGTCCAGGCCGAGGTCGTCGGCGACCTTCATCACGTTCTTCATGCCGACGTCCACACCCATCTGCGCGAACACCGAGTTGACGGACTTGTTCATCGCCGTCTGCACGGTGATGTTGCCGTAGTCGGCGTCGTCCTCGTTCGGCGGCGAGAAGGCGATGTCGCTGCCCTTGACCGCGCGACCGCTGGTGCCGTCGTAGATCGTGTTGGCGTTGATGTCCTTGCCGTCCTGCGTCTTGGCGTCCTGGTCCAGTGCGGCGGCGAGGATGATCGGCTTGAAGGTGGAGGCCGGCTGGTAGTCGGCGCGGGTGGCGTTGTCGGTGTAGTGCTTGTAGTAGTCAACGCCGCCGTAGAGGGCGAGAATCTTGCCGGTCTTGGGGTCGACGGAGACGCCGCCGGCCTGGACGTTCTTGTCGACCTTGCGCTTCTTGCC
Organism: Streptomyces sp. NPDC054813; assembly: GCF_053611365.1. Lineage (NCBI taxonomy): Bacteria > Bacillati > Actinomycetota > Actinomycetes > Kitasatosporales > Streptomycetaceae > Streptomyces > Streptomyces sp. NPDC054813. The sequence goes on from NZ_JBSHAF010000006.1 coordinate 335,285, forward strand.
GTCGAGCTTGCTGGTGAGCTGGCTCTTGACGGCCGCCTCCAGCTTGGCCTGCTTCTTCGGGTCGATGTTCAGGGTGATCGTCCAGCCCTGGTCGACGACCTGGGCCTCGGCCTCGGAGCGGGTGAGGCCCTGCGCCTTCATCAGCTGGTTCTCCAGCTGGGTGTTGGCCAGTTCGACCAGATAGCCCTTCTGGCCCTCCAGACCGGAGGCGGCCTTCGGCTCCTTGGGGATCGGGAACTTCATGGCGTCGCGCTTGGTCTTGTCCAGCCAGCCCTGGCCGACCATGTTGTTCAGGACGTAGTTCCAGCGCTGCTGCACCAGTTTCTTGCCGACGGGGCCCGCCACCGCCCAGTCGTACTGGCTCGGCGCCTGGAGCAGCGCGGCCAGATAGGCGCCCTGCTGGACCGAGAGCTTGTCGGCGTCGACTCGGTAGTAGGCCTGGGCGGCGGCCTGGATGCCGTAGGCGCCGCGGCCGTAGTAGCTGGTGTTGATGTAGCCCGCGAGGATTTCGTCCTTGGACTTCTCGCGGTCCACCTTCAGCGAGATGACCAGTTCCTTCAGCTTGCGCGTGACGGTCTGGTCCTGGTCGAGGTAGTAGTTCTTGACGTACTGCTGGGTGATCGTCGAGCCGCCCTGGGTGCCGCGGCCCCGCGCCGTGTTGTAGAGGCCGCGGGCCATGCCCCTGAGGTCGATGCCCGAGTCGCTGTAGAAGGTCTTGTTCTCCGCCGCGACGAAGGTGTGCTGGACGTCCTTCGGGACCTTGGAGAGGTCCACGATCTCGCGGTTGACGGTGCCCTTGCGGGCCAGGACCGAGCCGTTGCTGTACTTGTAGACGTTGCTCTGCGTCTGTGCGAGCGCGTTGCCCTGGGGTACGGCCACCATCACGTACAGCAGGACGAAGGCGCCGATGCCGAGCAGACAGACGCCGAAGAACGCGCCGAGCATCTTCTTCCAGGTGAACAGCCGGCGTATCCGGCCCTTCGCGGGCTTGCCGCCCTTGGCCGGCTTCCCCTTGCCTGCGGCGGCCTTGCGGCGCTCCGCGCGGGTGCCGCCCTCGGCCGGCGGCGCCTGGACCGCCGTCGCGGTGCCGCCCGGGGTCTCGGGTGACTCGTGCGCGGCCTGCGGCGACGAGCGGGGCCTGGGCGCGGCACGGCGGCCACCGCGCTGCCGCGCTTTTCTCTCTTCCGCTCGTCCCATGAGTCCGTCTGCTCCGCTTCGTCTCGGCTGTCACACGTGTGTACGGGTGTCACACAAGTACGTGGCTCAGGTCAGCTCAGAAAGCTAACACCGCTCTCTATGACAAAGAGCAGACGATCCGCCCTTTACGGACGTGACAATGAGCACCCCGCCCCAACGGAACCGACGAGCGAAGAGGGCAGAGGGTTGCCTCTGCTCCATAAAGTGTTATCAGCGCGCGGGCGCGGTGGGCCGGGGGCTCGGCCCCCAGACCCCCCAAGACCTGAACGGCCCCGCCCTCGCCGGCCGGTCGGGCCTTCACCCCCGGCCCGGAGGGAAGAGGACGCAGTTCCTCGGGCCCCTCGGCTCCTCAGGCGGGCTTACGCCAGCTCTGCCATGAAACCCTGTCGCCAGGACGGGTACCGCGGCTCCCAGCCCAGCTCCCGCCTGGCCTTGGCGTTGGAGAAGCCGCACCCCTCGGTCATGATCACCACCGCCTGTTCGCCGGCCACCAGCCGGGCCAGCCAGACCGGCACCCGCAGCGGCCGCTTCGCCCCGGCGCACTCGGCGAGATACGGCAGCCACTCGGCGGCCGGCGCCGGCTCGTCGTCGACGACGTTGAACACGCCCCGCGCTTTCTGCTCGACGGCCAGCACGGTGGCGCTCGCCGCGTCGTCGAGGTGGATCCAGCTGCTGTGCCCCTCGGCACGGCCGACCAGGGGGTACTGGCGCTTGCGGACCAGGGTGACCTGGTCGTCGATGGCACCGGGACCGTAGAAGGCGCCGTACCGCAGGGCCGCGCCGCCCGCTTCGAGGACCGCTTCCTCCAGGTGGCGCAGCGCCAGCATGCCCTGGTGCGCCGCCGTCCCGGCCATCAGGTCCAGCGGGTCCTCCTCCGTCTTCACCCAGCCGCCCTCGCGGATGCCGTTCCAGCTGGCGTGGCTCTGCGCGACGACATGGGGGACGCCGGCCGCCTCGGCCGCGACCAGCAGGTGGTCCGTGCCCTCGGTGCGCAGCCGGTTGGTCAGGGCGAACCAGCGGTCCGGGTGCTTGATGTCGGGCTTGCCCGCGTGCGCCATGGAGATCGCGGTCAGTTGGTGCACGATCACCTCCGGGCGGGCCGCGGCCACCGCCGCCCCGACCGACAGCGCGTCGAGGCCGTCCATCACCACGCCCTCGGCCCCCAGTCGCCTCAGCAGATCCAACCGGGCCGCGCCGGTCGTGGTGGCCGTCACCCGATGCCCCCGCGCCACCAGCTGCGGCACCAGCCGCCGTCCCAGAACACCACTGCCACCCGCCACGAAGACCCGCACGGCCATCACCTTCCCGAGCTGAGGAACAGACTCCCGGAAAGGGGACGAGACAGGCTCGCGCGCCGTGACGTCGCGCTGTCGCACAACCGTGACAATCGGCTCCCACGTGCGCGTTCGCACGCCCCGCCATGATCTACACACCGTGCGTATACATAGGGCGTATACACCGTGTGTACAGTGCTGCCATGTCCATCGGTCACACCCTCCTGGGGCTCCTGGAGTCCGGCCCGCGCCACGGCTACGACCTGAAGCGGGCCTTCGACGAGAAGTTCGGTCACGACCGGCCGCTGCACTACGGCCAGGTCTACTCGACGATGTCGCGCCTGCTGAAGAACGGGCTCGTGGAAGTCGACGGCATCGAGGCCGGCGGCGGCCCCGAGCGCAAGCGGTACGCCATCACCGACGCCGGCGTCACCGACGTCGAGAAGTGGCTGGCCACTCCGGAGAAGCCGGAGGAGTACCTCCAGTCGACCCTGTACACCAAGGTCGTGCTCGCCCTGCTGACACACCGCGACGCCGGCGACGTCCTCGACAGCCAGCGCTCCGAGCATCTGCGCAGCATGCGGATCCTCACCGACCGCAAGCGCCGGGGCGACCTCGCCGACCAGCTCGTCTGCGACCACGCCCTGTTCCACCTGGAGGCGGACCTGCGGTGGCTGGAACTGACCGCCGCCCGCCTCGGCAAGCTCCGCACGGAGGTGACCAAGTGACCGCTCCCGCTGGTTCGCTGCTCGCGGCCGAGGGGCTGCGCAAGGCCTACGGCCCCACACTCGCGCTCGACGGGGCCGGGTTCTCGATACACCCGGGCGAGGTCGTCGCCGTGATGGGCCCGTCCGGCTCGGGCAAGTCGACCCTGCTGCACTGTCTCGCCGGGATCGTGCCGCCCGACTCGGGCTCGATCGTCTACGCCGGGCGCGAGATGGCCACCATGAACGACACCGAGCGCAGCGCCCTGCGCCGCAGCGAGTTCGGTTTCGTCTTCCAGTTCGGCCAGCTGGTACCCGAGTTGACCTGCGTGGAGAACGTGGCGCTGCCGCTGCGGCTGAACGGCACCTCCCGCAAGGAGGCCGAGAAGGCCGCGCTGGGCTGGATGGAGAAGCTGGAGGTCGACGACCTGAGCCGCAAGCGGCCCGGTGAGGTCTCCGGCGGCCAGGGGCAGCGGGTCGCGGTGGCCCGAGCGCTGGTGACCGAGCCCCGGGTGCTGTTCGCCGACGAGCCGACCGGCGCGCTGGACTCCCTGAACGGCGAGCGCGTGATGGAGCTGCTGACGGACGCGGCCCGCTCCACCAACGCGGCCGTCGTGCTCGTCACGCACGAGGCCCGGGTGGCCGCCTACTCGGACCGCGAGATCGTCGTACGCGACGGCAGGTCCCGGGACATGGAGCGGGTGGTATGAACGTCAGGCAGTGGTCCAGGGATCTGGCCATGGGGGTCCGGTTCGCCTTCGGGGGCGGACGCGAGGGCTGGTTCCGGGCCACGCTGACGGCCGTCGGCGTGGGCCTGGGGGTGGCGCTGCTGCTGCTCACCACGGCCCTCCCGAACGCGCTGGCCGTGCGCCACCAGCGCGATGTGGCGCGGGCGGACTACACGTACGTCTTCGGCCACCCCATGAAGGCCGGCGAGAAGACGTTCGTCATCGCGGACATCGAGACCCCCTACCGCGGCGCCGACATCCGCGGCCGGATGATCCAGCGGGAGGGCGCGAAGGCGCCGGTGCCGCCGGGGCTCACCAAGTACCCGGCGCCCGGTGAGATGGCCGTCTCGCCCGCGCTGAAGCGGCTGCTGGACTCCCCCGACGGAGCGCTGCTGCGCACCCGGCTGCCGTACCGGATCACCGCCACCATCGCGGAGAGCGGGCTGACCGGCTCGCAGGAACTCGCCTACTACGCGGGCTCCGACGACCTCGCCGCCCACATCGACCCGCCGAACGTGGCCCGGATCGACCACTTCGGCAGCCCCAGGTCGCCGGACGCGGAGTCCGACCCGGTCCTCACCCTGCTGGTCCTCGTGGTGTTCGTGGTGCTGCTGATGCCGGTCGCCGTGTTCGTCGCGGCCGCCGTCCGCTTCGGCGGCGAACGCCGCGACCGGCGGCTGGCCGCGCTGCGGCTGGTCGGCTCCGACGGCCGGATGGTACGGCGGATCGCGGCCGGCGAGGCGATGGCGGGCGCGCTGCTCGGCCTGGTCTTCGGCGTCGGCTTCTTCCTGGTCGGCCGGCAGTTCGCGGGCACCACCGAGGTGTTCGGCATCAGCGTGTTCCCGAGCTATCTCAACCCCTCCCCCCTGCTGGCCGTGCTGGTGGCGGTCGCCGTCCCGGCGGCGGCCGTGCTGGTGACCCTGTTCGCGCTGCGCGGGGTGGTCATCGAGCCGCTCGGCGTGGTGCGGACGGCGAAGCCCAGGCGGCGCCGGCTGTGGTGGCGGCTGCTGCTCCCGGTGGCCGGTCTGGCGGCGCTCTACCCGATGATCGGGCAGGGCCGCGGCGGCGGCGACTTCAACCAGTACCTGGTCACCGGTGGCGTCCTGCTGCTCCTGGTCGGCGTCACGGCCCTGCTGCCGTGGGTCGTCGAGTCGGTCGTCGCACGGCTCGGCCGGGGCGCGGTGGCCTGGCAACTTGCTGTCCGGCGACTCCAGTTGAGCAGTGGTACGGCGGCCCGCATGGTCAACGGGATCGCGGTGGCGGTGGCCGGCGCGATCGCGCTCCAGATGGTCTTCGCCGGCGTCGAGGCCGACTACACCCAGCAGACCAACAACGACCTCACCCGCGCGCAGATGTCGGTCCAGGTACCGAACGGCGTCCCGGTGCCCGAGGTCGCCCGGGCCATGACCGGCACCAAGGGCGTGCTGAAGGTGGTCTCGATCGCCGACGGCCAGGTCGGCGACCTGAAGAAGGACCCGACCCAGACCGCCGAGGTGAGCATGGGAAGTTGCGCCTCGCTGCGGGAGGTCGCCGTCCTGCCGTCCTGCCACGACGGCGACGCCTTCGTGGTGAAGGGCTCGGACACCGGGTCCGAGACGACGAAGCTGCTGACGACCGTGGAGAAGCACGGCCGGACCCTCTACCTCGACCCCTCCTACACCGGCGACGACCAGGGGGCCGCGAGCCGCTGGACGGTACCGGCGGGGCTGAAGCAGGCACAGACCCGCGAGGACCCCACCGGCTACAAGCGCGGCGGCTTCCTGCTCACCCCCGGTGCACTGCCGGACGGTGCCAGCACGGCGGTACAGGGTGTGGTCTATCTGTCCATCGACTCCGGGGTGCGCGACGCCTCGGAGAACGTGATCAACACGGCGGTCCGGATCGACCCGTTGATGCACGCGGAGACGCTGACCTCGATCGAGCGGGACGGACAGTTCGAGTCGATCCGCACCGGGCTGTTCGCCGGCGCCGCCGCCGTACTGGCGCTGATCGGCGCGAGCCTGCTGGTCGGCCAGCTGGAGCAGCTGCGCGAGCGCAAGAAGCTGCTGTCGGCACTGGTCGCCTTCGGCACCCGGCGGCGTACGCTGAGCCTGTCGGTGCTGTGGCAGACCGCGATCCCGGTCGGGCTCGGACTGCTGCTGGCCGGCGTGGTGGGGCTGACGCTGGGCACGGTGCTGCTGAAGATGGTCGGCTCCACGGTGCGGGTGGACTGGCCGGGCGTGCTGGCGATGACCGGCTTCGGCGCGGCGGTCGTGCTGGCCGTCACGGTACTGAGCCTGCCGCCGCTGCTGCGCCTGATGCGCCCGGACGGGCTGCGTACCGAGTAGGGATCTACGAGTCGGCGCCTAGTACCCGGACGGGCAGCGGTCGCAGCGCCTCGCGCAACGCGTCCGCCAGCTCCCGGTACTCGGCGCCGCGCGCTGCCCCGGCGCGCATCGCGAGGGCGATCCGACGGCTCGGGGCGGGCTCGGCGAAGGTGCCGGTGAGCAGATGGTCGCTGCGGCTGGTCTCGACCCTGACGGCGGTGTGCGGCAGCAGGGTGCAGCCGAGCCCGCCGGCCACCAGCTGGACGAGGGTGGCCAGGCCGGCGGCCGTGGTGGTCACCGGCGCGCCCTCCCGCCGCCCGCCACCGCCCTCAGCCGCGGGGCTTCGCCCCGCCCCCTTGATTCCGCGGCCCGCCTCCCGGCAGATGTCCAGGGCCTGGTCGCGCAGACAGTGCCCCTCGTCCAGGAGCAGCAGGTTCAGCTCCTTGAGAGCCTCGCGCGGAATGCCGGTCCGACCGCCGAGCGGCTGGTCCAGCGGGGTGACGAGCACGAAGTCCTCGTCGTACAGCGGAAGTTCGACGACACCCGCGATGCCCAGGGGGACGGCGAGCAGCAGCAGGTCGAGGCGTCCGGCGGTCAGTCCGTCCAGCAGGCTGGCGGTCTGCTCCTCGTGGACCTGGAGGTCCAGGTCCGGGTAACGGTCGTGGACCAGCCGCAGCACCGTGGGCAGCAGATACGGCGCCACGGTCGGGATGACGCCGAGCCGCAGCACGCCGGTGAACGGCGCCCGCACCGCCTCGGCCTCCGCCAGCAGCGACCGCATCTCCTCCAGTACGGCCTTGGCGCGTACGGCGAGCCGCTCGCCGGCGGGCGAGAGCAGCACCTTGCGGGTGGTGCGCTCCAGGAGCATGACGCCGAGCGTCTCCTCCAGTGCCGAGACGGCTCCGGACAGCGCGGGCTGGCTCATGCCTATCGCGGCGGCCGCGTCCCGGAAGTGGAGGTGTTCGGCGACGGCGGCGAAGGCGCGCAGCTGGGCGAGACTGGGTTGACGGCGCTTGCTCCCCACGCCGACACCGTTCCCCATGGGGTTACCCACAGCCACTGATAGCCACCTCCGATCAACCCGACCGAGTGTAGCTATTTCAAGAATCAATGCACCTTGTGCCACGATCGGCGACGTCCAACCCATCGGAGGCCACCCCGCGATCCGGGGTGCTTCCGCGCTGCAAGGAGAGCGTGTGCTCACTGTCGGTGACAAGTTCCCCGAGTTCGAACTGACCGCCTGCGTCTCGCTGGAGAAGGGCAAGGAGTTCGAGACGATCACCCACAAGACCTACCAGGGTTGGAAGGTGGTCTTCGCGTGGCCCAAGGACTTCACCTTCGTGTGCCCGACCGAGATCGCCGCGTTCGGCAAGCTGAACGAGGAGTTCGCCGACCGTGACGCGCAGGTCCTCGGCTTCTCCGGTGACTCCGAGTTCGTCCACCACGCCTGGCGCAAGGACCACGACGACCTGCGCGAGCTGCCGTTCCCGATGATGGCCGACTCCAGGCACGAGCTGATGCGCGACCTGGGCATCGAGGGCGAGGACGGCTTCGCCAAGCGCGCGGTCTTCATCGTCGACCAGAACAACGAGATCCAGTTCTCCATGGTGACCGCGGGCTCGGTGGGCCGTAACCCCAAGGAGGTCCTGCGGGTCCTCGACGCGCTCCAGACGGACGAGCTCTGCCCGTGCAACTGGACCAAGGGCGAGGACACCCTGGACCCGGTCGCGCTGCTGGCCGGTGAGTGAGTTGTCGCTCGACGCCCTCAAGTCCGCGGTCCCGGACTACGCCAAGGACCTGAAGCTCAACCTGGGTTCGGTCATCGGCAACTCCGAGTTGCCGGCCCAGCAGCTGTGGGGCACGGTCCTGGCGACCGCCATCGCCTCCCGTTCCCCGATCGTGCTGCGCGAGCTGGCGCCCGAGGCGAAGGCGAACCTCACGCCGGAGGCGTACCGGGCCGCGAAGTCCGCGGCCGCGGTGATGGCGATGAACAACGTCTTCTACCGCACCCGGCATCTGCTCTCCGACCACGAGTACGGCACGCTGCGCGCGGGTCTGCGGATGAACGTCATCGGCAACCCCGGTGTCGACAAGGTCGACTTCGAGCTGTGGTCGTTCGCGGTGTCCGCGATCAACGGCTGCGGGATGTGCCTGGACTCGCACGAGCAGGTGCTGCGCAAGGCCGGCGTCAACCGTGAGGTGATCCAGGAGGCGTTCAAGATCGCCTCGGTGGTTCAGGCAGTGGGCGTGACGCTGGACGCGGAAACCGTGCTCACCGAGTTCGAGTAGGCGCCGTTGGCCCGTGGACCCCGCTCACCTCTCAGTGGGCGGGGTCTTCCGCGTTCCTGGGGGCTACGCCCCCAGACCCCCCTTCGGCCTGAACGGCCTCGTCCTCGAACGCCGGAGGGGCTGATGTGTGTGGCTGAGCGCCGTCGTCGGGCTCCGCGTCCGCGTATCTGTCGTTCGAGTACTGGTGCAGATAGCTGACGACCGTGTTCGTCACCGCCACCAGCGGTACGGCCACCACCGCGCCGCCGATGCCCGCGACCAGGCCGCCGGCCGCGACCGTGAGGACCACCGCGAGCGGGTGGACGCGGACCGCTCGGCCGAGGATGAACGGCTGCAGGATGTGGCCCTCGATCTGCTGGACCGCGAGGACGACGGCGAGGGTCATGACGGCGGTGAAGACGCCCTGGGTGACGAGGGCGACCACCACCGCCAGGGCGCCCGAGGCGACCGCGCCGACCAGCGGGATGAACGAGAACAGGAAGATGAAGACGGCGAGCGGGACGGCCATCGGGACGTCCAGGAAGTAGATGCCCAGGCCGATGAAGATGGCGTCGATGAGGGCGACCAGGACCGTGCCGCGGACGTAGGCGGTGAGCGTGCGCCAGGCGCGCGGGCCGGCGCCGGCCACGCCGTCGCGGGCGGCGGCGGGCACGAGCTTCAGGAACCACTGCCAGATGCGCGCACCGTCGTACAGCAGGAAGAGCGTGGAGAAGAAGACCAGCAGGATGCCGGTCAGGGCCTCCACGACGACCTGGACGCCCTCCAGGCCGAACGAGGTGATCTGGTCGGTGTTGGCGCCGATCGCCTCGCGGAGGTTCTTCGCTATCTGGTTGATCTGTTTGTCGGTGACGTGGAAGGGGCTCTTCAACAGCCAGTTGCGCAGGTCGTCGATGCCGTTCTGGACCTGGTCGGAGAGGGTGTCGATGTTCTCCATGACCTGCCAGGTCACGAACCAGCCCATCAGGCCGATCACCACGAAGCCGGAGATGGCGGTGAGCGCGGTGGCCGGGCCGCGGGGCATGCCGTAGCGGCACAGCCGGGCGACCGTGGGCTGGAGCAGGGCGGTGATGAGCAGCGCGATGACGAAGGCGAACACCACGAGTTGTACGGCGCTGATGACCCGCATCAGGATCCACACCGTGCCGGCCAGCACCAGCAGCCGCCAGCCGGCCTCGGCGGCGACCCGTACACCCCACGGGATGGCCGTCACGGGGTCGGGGCGCGGGGCGGGCTTCCGGACGGCCCTGGGAGCGGCGGCGGGGGCGGGGGACGCCGGTGCGGGAGCGGGGGCCTGTGCCGGCAGTGCGGGCGGCTCCGGTTCGGCGTGCTCGCGCTCCACCTCGGCGCGGCGCTCGTCCAACCGCTCACCCATCTCGCTCAGTCCGGCACCGAGCCTGCCGAGCCACTCCGGCACTCGCGACATGATCCGCTCTCTTCCCCCGCGTCTTTGGGCGCTCCTCACCACTCCCCCCTGGAGTCGTTCGTTCCGACCGTACAGGGCGACAGCCCCTCCCCCTAGGACGGGGAGGGGCTGTCGGAGGTTGAGAGAAGCCGAGCGGCCTCTAGTACCAGCTGTTCGCCTGCCAGAACGACCAGGCCTGGCAGGGGCTGCCGTACCGGGAGTTCATGTAGTTGAGGCCCCACTTGATCTGGGTGGCCGGGTTGGTCTGCCAGTCGGCGCCCACGGAGGACATCTTGGAGCCGGGCAGGGCCTGGAAGAGACCGTAGGCACCGGAGGAGGCGTTGACCGCCTGGTAGTTCCAGCCGGACTCGTGGCTCACGATGTTGCTGAAGCACTGGAACTGGCCGCTGGCCACCATCTGCTGCGCCATCGCCTGGATCTGCGCCACGGAGTAGGAGCTCTGGACCGGGAAGCTGGCGGTGGAACGGCTGGCCGCCTTCTTCGCCTCGGCGCGCTCCTTGGCTTCCTTCGCCGCCTGCTCGGCCGCGGCCTTCTTGGCGGTCGCGGTCTTGGCGGCCGCCACCCGGGCCGCCTGTTCGGCGTCCTTCTTGGCGGTCGCGTCGGCCTGGATGGCCACGGCGTCGGCCTGCTGCGTCAGGGACGCGGTCTGTACCGTTGCCTGCTGACCCGCGGGTATGTCCGCGAGGAGCGTGGTGTCGGCTGCCGTCGCCTCAGCGTCGTTGGGCTGTGCGACGCTGCCCGAGGCAACACCGACAACGCTTCCGACGGCGGTGACCGCGGTGGCCGAGGCCACTGCGAATCCCCGGACCGAAATCCGGCTCACACGGTTTCCTTCCAGCATCGCCCGCTTCGGTGACCCTGGCGGACGCAATCGTTCCCCTGACGCTGGCCTCCCAACTGCGGGGTCACGGGAGGCGCGGGCCCGATGGGCGGCTCCCCGCGGGGAACGCCGTGTGGTGCTCGGGCGGCATACGACGTCGCTATGGAATTAGCTGTGATGCTTCTGTGTTGCCGTACCGCTGGGGGTACAGGTGTGTCGTATGCGGGGCCTGACAGGAGTGAGACTCTGCCGTAACCCGACGCCGGGTGGCAATTCCGAGTTGCGTGTGAAAGCTCACATCCCGTTTCCCCCAGGGGATTTCAGGAAAGCGGCACACACGAAGACGCCGCCCGGCTAGGCTCACTGCCTTTGCCGGACGGCGCCAACGGATGGGTAATCAGCCCAAGTTGGACACAGAGATCAGATGAATCAAAGGTGCCCGTCCTCCAGCATTTCGGTCACAAGCGCGGCAATCTGGGACCTCTCGGACCGGGTGAGGGTGACGTGCGCGAAGAGCGGGTGACCCTTCAGCTTCTCCACCACGGCGACCACACCGTCGTACCGGCCGACCCGGAGGTTGTCCCGCTGGGCCACGTCGTGGGTCAGAACCACCCTTGAATTCGCGCCGATCCGGGACAGAACGGTCAGCAGGACGTTCCGTTCCAGCGACTGGGCCTCGTCGACGATCACGAACGCGTCGTGCAGGGAGCGGCCGCGGATGTGGGTGAGCGGCAGCACCTCCAGCATCCCGCGCGCGGTGACCTCCTCGATGACCTCGCGGCTGGTGACCGCCGAGAGGGTGTCGAAGACCGCCTGCGCCCAGGGGCTCATCTTCTCGGACTCGGAACCGGGCAGATAGCCCAGCTCCTGCCCGCCGACCGCGTACAGCGGACGGAAGACCATCACCTTCTTGTGCTGGCGGCGCTCCAGGACCGCCTCCAGACCCGCGCACAGTGCCAGCGCCGACTTGCCGGTGCCGGCCCGGCCGCCCATCGACACGATCCCGACGTCCGGGTCGAGCAGCAGATCGAGCGCGATGCGCTGCTCGGCGCTGCGGCCCTTGATGCCGAACGCCTCCCGATCGCCGCGTACCACACGGACGTTGCCCTCTGCCGTCACCCGGCCGAGTGCCTTGCCACGCTCGGACTGGATGGTCAGGCCAGTGTGCACGGGGAGGTCGGAGGCCTCCGGGACGTACACGTGACCTTCCTCGAAGAGGATGTCCACCTGTTCGCCGGGGAGCGTCAGTTCGGACATTCCGGTCCAGCCCGAGGCGCCCGTGATGGCGAGCTCGGCGCGGTACTCCTCGGCCAGCAGGCCGACCGACGACGCCTTGATCCTGAGCGGGAGGTCCTTCGAGACGACGGTGACGTCGTACCCCTCGGCCTGCAGGTTGCGGGCCACCGCGAGGATGCGGGAGTCGTTGTCCCCCAGGCGGTAGCCGCTGGGCAGCACGCTGGGGTCCGAGTGATTGAGCTCGACACGGATCGTGCCGCCGAGGTCCCCGATCGGGATGGGGGCGTCCAGACGGCCGTGCCGGACCCGGTAGTCGTCGAGCAGACGCAGGGCCTGCCGGGCGAAGTAGCCGAGTTCGGGATGGTGCCGTTTGGCCTCCAGTTCCGTGACCACGACGATCGGAAGCACGACCTCGTGCTCGTCGAAGCGGGTCATGGCGTTCGGGTCGGCCAGCAGGACGCTGGTGTCGAGAACATAGGTGCGCCGGTCGGACTTGCGGCGCGTTGTGCTGGTCACCACGGAAGGACGTACCCCCTCGGATGAGGTCGGGGAGCGACGAAGAGGAGCTGGACCGGTTGACGGCCACCCTGCACGGGCCGAAAACCGGCCCTCCGCTGCTTCTTCCGTGCCGTGACCGCACGGTCGGGCTGGTGCAAAGGGCCTCCCGGGCGGACGACCCCGAGTCGCCCGCTGAGATCCGATGCCCGTGGTTCGGGCATCGACCTGCTTGCCTTATGCCCTCGAACATGCGCCGCCATGCCACGGTCTGCAACGACGCGCAGGTGAACTCCGTGTTACTGGCGCCCTGAAATGGGTGATTTACACCTCATGGGCCCGCTGGGGTCATCCACCGTAGCGAGGGGGTTATCCAGCGTGGCGACCGTGACAGGGGTCCTGTGTCGCGTCGACGACCGCCGTCACGATCACGTCACCCGCCGTAGCGGCGGTGGCGGGCCGCGTAGTCCCGCAGGGCGCGCAGGAAGTCGACCTTGCGGAACGCGGGCCAGAAGACCTCGCAGAAGTAGTACTCGGAGTGCGCGGTCTGCCAGAGCATGAATCCGGACAGCCGCTGCTCCCCGCTGGTGCGGATCACCAGGTCCGGGTCGGGCTGGGCGCCGGTGTAGAGGTGCCGGCCGATCATGTCGACGTCGACGGAGTCGGCGAGGTCGCCCATCGCGATGCCCTTGTCCTGGGCGTCGAGGATCATCGAGCGGACGGCGTCGGCGATCTCCTGACGGCCGCCGTAGCCGATGGCGACGTTCACCAGTATTCCGTCGACGTGCGCGGTGGCCTCCTCGGCCTCCTTGAGCGCGTTCTGCATCGGAGAGGGCAGGAGGTCGGGGGTGCCGACGTGATGGACTCGCCAGCGGCCGTCGGCGGCGAGGGTGCGGACGACGTCCTCGATGATGCCGAGGAGGGGGACCAGCTCCTCCTTGGCGCGGTCGAAGTTGTCCGTGGAGAGCAACCAGAGGGTGACGACCTCGACATCGGTCTCGGAGCACCAGCCGAGGAACTCCTCGATCTTCTCGGCGCCAACCCGGTGGCCGTGCACGGTACTGGATCCGGCTGCCTTCGCCCAGCGGCGGTTGCCGTCCATGATGACGCCGATGTGCTTGGGCACCTGAGCGTGGTCCAGGTGGCCTTCCACCCGGCGTGCGTAAAGCCTGACGAGCAGGCCGCGCAGCTTGTCGCGCAGGTTCACTTGAGGTCCGCCCCTCGTGATTCGGATGCGGGAGTCCGCGTCATCGGATGCGGGAGTCCGCGGGATTCGAATGCGGGAGTCCGCCCGCCGAAGCCTACCCCGCGAGGAGTTGAGGGAGGCGCGGGAGGGAGGGCGCCCCGGGGCACGCGTTCCGGTCGCCGCGCGACTGCGGGTTGGTTGTGGCTGGTCGCGCCCCGCGGCGGAGCCGCTGATGTATGCAGCCCCGCACCCCTTCGAGGGCGCGGCCCTGGGGCCGCTTGAGAAGTGGGTGAAAAAACGGGCCGGTCCGTGGGGGGGAGACGGACCGGCCCGAGGGGGGGTTTCCACCATAACCCTTTGTAAGTGATGCTGCGTGCATCGGCGTGCCACAACTACTCTCCGGAGTCGCCCGACGACGCCACGGTGGGCCCGGAACGCTGGATTCAAGGGCCTCACGTGGCCGATTCGCAGCGGAATCCCAGGAAAACTGGTGGCGTTCGGGGAGATCAAGAGGGTTTGGGCCGTCTTGGTGATGCCTCGGCGGGTTGCGCACCCGTCCCTCCGACGGGCTAACCGGGCCGCGAACGACGGCTTGACGGGAGCCTGCGGGGCATTACGGCACCGCGCAGCCCCCTCCACTGCACGGTGCCGCCCGCGCAGCTTTGCTCACGCGAATTACCTTGGTCTGAACTTACGTGACCCAGCAAGTCGATACGGGACGTCAGAGGTAACGATGTGAAAACGCTAGGGAAATGGAAGATGAACAGAGGGCTGGATGTTCACATATGCGTAGATCCATGAACTAGCGAACATCTTGCCCCGATTGACTCTCAAGCGTCACGACATGCACCCTTGATGATCTTCGATGATCCTTTGGGTGCACCCGGTACCGGGTGGGCGTCCGGGGCGTTGAACGGCAGTTCTTGGCCATTCTTCGCCGCCTGGCATTCCAAGGCCGGTGGATCACGGCCGGCGCTCCGGCTTGCGGGCGTCGAAGAGGTGCCTGGCGCTGTGCGCGACGAAGGGTCCCTCCGCCTCGATCCGCCGGTGCAGGGCGCGGAGTTGGCGCTCGTACTCCTCGACCGTGAAGCCGGGGACCATCCATACGACCTTCCGCAGGAAGTACACGACGGCGGCGATGTCGTGGAACTCCATCCGCAGCCGTTCGGCCCGCAGGCCGACGACCTCCAGCCCGGCCGCCTCCGCCGCGGCGCGCTCCCGGTCGGGGTGACGCCCGCCGCGGACCGTCTCCGGCTGCGGCCCGAGGAAGTACTCCACCAACTCGAAGGCGCTGGCGGGTCCGACGTGCTGGGCGAAGTAGGTGCCGCCGGGGCGCAGCACGCGCGCGATCTCGGACCAGTGGGCCCGCACCGGGTGCCGGCTGAGCACCAGGTCGAAGGAGTCGTCGGCGAACGGCAGCGGGGCGTCCTCGGCCGAGGCGACGACCACGACACCGCGCGCGCTCAGCAGGGCGCTCGCCTTGCGGACGTTCGGCGCCCAGCCCTCGGTGGCCACGAGCAGCCGCGGCCGGCGGCCGGGGGCGGCGGTGTCAAGGGTCTTGAGGGCGAAGTCGAGGACCTCGCCGCCGCCGGTCTGGATGTCGAGGGCGGCGGTGGTGCGGGCCAGTCGTCCGGCGGCGGCCCGGGCATAGCCCCAGGAGGGGCGCGCCTCGGTGGCCCGGCCCTCGAACCAGGAGAAGTCCCAGCCCTCGGTGGGCACGGCGGCGCCCTCGGCGACGAGGTCCTCGAAAGTGCGGTGCGTCTGCTCGGCCATGGCCCGCATGATCCCAGCGGAATGTCAGTGCCCGCTGCTAATTTCGCCCACCATGACGACGACCGTTGGCACGTACACCGCTGGTGAGAAGGAAATCCTGCAAGCGAGCCTGGACCGGCACCGGGACGCGGTGCTGTGGAAGCTGGAGGGCCTCGACGACGAACAGCTGCGCCGTCCCATGACCCCGTCCGGGACGAACCTGCTGGGGCTGGTGAAGCATCTGGCGTCGGTGGAGTACGGCTGGTTCGTGTCGAGCTTCGGCGGCGAGGTCGAGCCGCTCTGGTTCGACCCCTCCACGGACGAGGACCTGTCGGTCGGCCCCGGCGAGACGACCCGGCAGATCATCGACTTCTACGGCCGTGCGCGCACGGCGGCCGACGCGGTGATCACCGGGCGGCCACTGGAGGCACTGGGCCGCCCGGACTGGCGGGACCACCCGGTCTCCCTGCGCTGGGTGCTGGTGCACATGATCGAGGAGACCGCCCGGCACGCCGGGCACATCGACATCCTGCGGGAGCTGATCGACGGGGCGGCGGGCGACCACCGGCGGACCGCAACGGAGGGTACGGACTGAGCGGGCCGCCGGGCAGTCCCGCCCGAGCGGGGCCATCCGGCGGTACCGACTGGGCGGGCCCTCCGGCGGTGCCGACTGAGCGAGCCGTTGGGCAGTCCCGCCTGAGCGGGCCCGTCCGGCGGTACCGACTGGGCGGGCCCTCCGGCGGTGCCGACCGACCGGGCCCGTCCGGCGGTTCCGGTTGCCGGACGGCTCACGGCACCAGCGGCCGGACCTCCTCGGCGGTGAACCGTACGAAGCCCTCGGGATCGGGTTCGTCCCCTGTCGGCTGGAGGATGACGGTGTCGGCGCCGGCCTCGGTGAGCCGCCGCACGGCTTTGGCGACGGCGCCCGCGTCTCCGGCGACGCCGAGTTCGGGGACCGACTCCAGGCCCTCGGCGGCGAGTTCGGCGCGGAGCCGGGCGGGCGCGTCGGCCCCGGTGGCGGTGAGGAGATAGACGACGACCTGGTGCGGCTCGTCCGCGCCCCGCCCGGCCGCCGCCCGTCCCTCCTCGATGAGCCGCCGGGCCCGGCGGACGCCGTCGGGCGGGGTGGCGGCGGTCAGGATCGTCCCGTCGGCGGCCTCGCCGGAGAGGCGGAGGGTGCGGGGGCCTTCGGCTCCGGCGAGGATCCGGACGGGGCCGGCGGGCGGCCAGTCGAGCGCGACGTCGTCGAGCCGGACGTACCGCCCGTCGACGGTGAGCCGCTCGCCGCGCAACAGTGCCCGCAGGGCGTCGAGATGCTCGCGGAGCAGGGTCAGCGGGGACTCGGCGCGGGCGCCGACCTGGCCCATCCAGTCCTGCACGCCGTGGCCGACGCCGAGGATCGCGCGCCCCGGGAACATCCGGTGCAGCGCGGCGGCCTCCATGGCGGTGATGGCGACGTTCCGCAGCGGGACGGGCAACAGCCCCACGCCGACCCGCACCCGCTCCGACCAGGCGAGGGCAGCGGCGGCGGTGGAGATCCCACCCTCCCGGAAACAGTCCTCCCACAGCCACAACTCCTCCAGCCCGACATCATCCGCGACCCGAACCACGGCACGGAGTCGCTCGGGGGGCAGCTGGGGGCGGAATACGGCGCCTAGTGCGGTCATGGGACCTTCCTAACCGGCGAGCCCGGAGAGCCACAACTGCATTGACCGAAGAGACCTCTCACCGCATCGCCGACTGCGGGTCCGGGAGACGTACTCCTGCGCGGCGGGCGCGATCGAGGGCAGCAGGGCTGGCCCCACCGGGATCGGCAAAGCCACGCCTGTCCGTTGGGCGCTGGTGGATCACGTACAGGCGACGCGGTCCGGGAACCGCGATGACGGCGGCAAAG
This sequence comes from Streptomyces sp. NPDC054813, assembly GCF_053611365.1. NCBI lineage: Bacteria > Bacillati > Actinomycetota > Actinomycetes > Kitasatosporales > Streptomycetaceae > Streptomyces > Streptomyces sp. NPDC054813. Next base: position 352,589 of record NZ_JBSHAF010000006.1, read on the forward strand.
CGGGGGTCACCCGCGAACCACACCTCCCGGGCCTGCGCGGTCTTCTCAGTGTTGTAGCCACGCCCGAGACGCCGTCTCCACCACACGGACCGAATGTGCACCTTCAGAATCAACGCCAGTATTTCGCCGGGACGCTCGGGATCGGGAAAGCTCAGCCAGACATCCGCGGCGGTGGCTCCGGGGATCTTTCCGATGCCACTCTCCGGCTCCTCGAACGTCTGCCAGGGGTAGGCACGCAGTAGCCGTCGCGTGCGGAAGGCCCATGAGACGTAGGCCGGTTGGAGGAACGCCCGGTAGAACGAGTAGAGCAGGGGGACGAAGAAGAGCCACAAAGTCCAGGTGATCGACATGGTCACGTACCAGGCCAGCAAGCCCAGCCAAACGGCCGGCCACAAGATCTGGCCCAAGAACGCGCAAGTGATCAGCTTTGCCCAGGCACGGCGGGTCTCGGGGTCGTCCCAGGCCGTGGGGTGATGCGTGGGAGACATCTCAGTCCTTGTCGGGTACGCCACTGAATACATCCGGAAGCGGATTTACGAAACTGACCGTACCGGCGATGTCCGTGAGCAAGGCACGGTAATGGCTTGCCTTCTCTACGTTTGTCGTTGCCAGCGAGAGAAATGCAATGCGTTGGCCGTCGAGGCACGGCACGTAGACCGTGACCTGGAGTAGTTCGCACGGGACAGCGAGACCCAGCTCCCGGGGCGCGGCCAGACGCGTCGCCACGAGCGAAGCCGGGCCGCAGGGCAGGTCCAGAGTCTCGATGTGCTCCGCATTCTCCGCTCCGGTGACAGCACGGGCCGCAAGGACGCTACGCGGGGTCCAGTCAGTGTCGCGCCAGGCAAGCGTGAAGAGGGACAGCAGCGGTCCGCCGCCGTCCTCGTCGTCAGCGTGTAGACCAAGGCAACAGTGCACCGCCCCAGCCTCCAGGAGCAGCCGGGCCAACCGGAGAACCGGACCGAGAGCCGTCAACAGGCCTGTCGCTTGCGCCGGATCGTGGTGGGCCGTCGTCAGCTCCTGAAGGGGAAGCGGGACAAATCCCGGAGGCAAAGCGAACCAGACGTCGGCGTCCTCATTCCGGGCCGAGTCGTCAATCACGTACGAGGCACCGCTCATGACGCTTCACCTGCGCCGCGCAGCAGGAAGTGAAGGGCACCCATGGTCGCCGGAACATCGACGCCGAGGGTTCTGGGTCCGTCGAGGAGGCTCGTGACCGTCTTGGCCGCGTCGTTGTCCAGGGTGTCGACAAAGCTGCTTGTCAGACCGTAGACGGCCGTCCCGGCCCCCAGGATCGTCGCCGGCTTGTCGATCTTCTCGACAATCGGAGCCAGCCGTCCGCCGAACACTCTTGGATGAGAAAGGACGTTCACGGCGCCCTCGGCCGCAGCGGCCTCTGTTCTGATCGAAACACCCACCGTCTTGATCGAGATCCCCACCCTGACACCAGCCCTTGCCATTTTCTGTCCAAGGGTCAGCACCTCATCTGCCTCACCGACCACCGCGGTGGTCTCGGACAACAGCTCGGGAGTCTTCATGGCTCCCTTGGCCACCACCCCCAACGCCGGCAACATCCCCAGGAAGTCACCCGCCACGCCCAGCAGGTTGCCCCAGAAGTCGATGTCCAGTTCGCCCTTCGTGAAGCCGTCCTTCAAGGACGCCAGGACTTCGGAATCGCTTACGCGCAGGCTGAAGGCCAGTCCGCTGAGCAGTCCGGCCGCCAGGAACAGCATCCACGGGGCGACGGCCGTCAGGCCCAGCAGCGCGATCACGCCCAGCACAGCAGCGCATGCGCTGAGAATGTCGGGGAGGTTGTCGCCCAGCCAGCCCGTGAACTTGTCCCACGCGCTCGGCTCGTGCGGCGCCAGCCTGTGCGTGGCGTCGCTGATGTGCCGGGCCCGCTTGCGGGCGGTGTCCTCATGCTCGCCCGCCAGGGAACGGGCCCGCTTCAGTACGCCGTCCAGGTCGTCCTGCGCCGCCGTGACCCGGCTGTTCGCCTTGTCCACAGCCGAGTCGGCGTCACCCTGTGCCCCGCGCCTACTCGCGTCCGAAGCCTCCTGGGCCCTCTTCGCCTCGTCCGCGTGACCCTGTGCACGCTGCAGCGCCGCGCGGGCGTCCTTGGCCTCACCGTCGAGCTTCTTCGCGCGCCGCTGGAACTCCTCGAGCTCCCCGGCCCACAGGTCCAGTTGCTTCGCGGCCTTGTCGACGGAGTGGGCGCCGTTCTTCAGATTGAGCGGCAGCGGGCCACCCTCCAACTGTTCGCGGAACGCGACGGCCGCATCGCCCTCCCAGTAGCTGCCGTTCATCAGTCTGGTGACCTTGGAGTGCGCCTTCTCCATCTCCTTCGCGCAGCCGGACAGCCTGCGGTGGATGTCGTGCACGAGATCCGTGCTGCCGGGAGCGGGGTTGAAGCCGAGGTGCGGGTAGGGGTCCGTGACCGTCACTCGCTCCCGCTCTTCCGCCTCGCCTTTTCCAACGCCTTCTCCAGGGCCACGTCCACCTCGTGGAAGTCGTCCTTGGCCTTCTTCGTGATGTCCGTGAGCTCCCCGATCTGCTCGGCGATCTCCTGGGCCCCGTGGTGCCAGTCCTCCTGGAACCGGTCACAGGCCTGGTCCAGGTCGTCCGTGCCCAGGCCACTGACGCCCGGGTCACGCAGTACCTTCTGCAGGGCTGTGAACGACTCCTGCGCTCGCTTCAAGTCCTTGAAGAACCGATCGAGTTCCGTACCGTCGACCTTCAGCCGCTCAGCCATGTGGATGCCTCGTCACGGTGGGGGCGAAGGCCCCGTCCGGAAGATCACCCGACGTGCCGCCCGAGGACCGTGGGCAGCGCACACCGAATGCAGTCGTGAGGAACCGGGCAGGGCACTGCACTTGCGGACTCCAGGTGGGGCCGGAGGTCTCTTGGTCCTCACGACGATATCCGCGGGACATGGACGACCCTGGGTACCGACCTGGTGGGCCGGGGGCGACCGGACGGACCGGTCTGCCTGTTCTGAGGCGAAATACCCAGCCGCGTTGCGCACTTGAGCACTGCGGCAAACTTCACTCGTCCGTGTTGCGGATACGGTCGCTTCGGGGAACCGCTGGGAGACAAGCGAGAGGCAGACCATGAGGCGCTGGCGGGACGGGCGAGGAAGGCTGGTCATCCATGGCAGCGAGGAACCGGTCAGCGTCCCGCTGGAGATCGCCACGTCCTATCGCGCCCGCGCGAAAGGCCTGTTGGGACGGGATGGGCTCGACGGTGCGATCCTGCTGTCCCCCGCCAACAGCATCCACACGTTCCGGATGCGGATGCCGATCGACGTCGCCTATCTGGACCGGCGTCTGACCGTCATCGCCGTACGCACCATGCCGCCGGGGCGCCTCGGCCTGCCGCGTCTCCGGTCCCGGCATGTGCTGGAGGCGGAGGCCGGGGCCATGGCGGGGTGGGGTGTGGAGGTGGGAGCACGGGTGAGCGTCGAAGTGGAGTAGCCGCTCACTCGGCGCGGACCGCCCTCTCCAGCAGGCCCGGGTTCACGCCTGCGCCTCCCCCGTCACTCATTGTGATGACAGGCGTCGATTTCGCCGGTTACGGTGGACAGGCAGGCCGAGAATCCCGCCCATGGGAGGAATCATGGCCGCCGAGCCCCTCGCCGAGCCGAACGCCGTGCCCGACGGCCGCCGGCCGGTGCCGCCCCGGGACGGATACACCGTGGACGACCTGTTCACGTTGCCCGACCTCCCGCCGCACACCGAGCTGATCGACGGGAGCCTGGTCTTCGTGATCCCGCAGCCGAATTTCCACAGCACCATGATCGACCTTCTGGTGGTCGGCCTGCGCCGGACCGTACCCAAGGCGTTCAAGGTTCGCCGTGAGATGACCGTCGTCCTGGACCGCCGCAACGGCCCCGAACCCGACGTGTCCGTAGTCCGCGCCGACGCTGTCACCGGGCTGGAGCAGACTCGGTTCAAGGCCGCCGACGTCCTGCTCGCCGTCGAGGTCGTCTCGCCGGACTCCGAGGTCCGCGACCGCGACACCAAGCCGCACAAGTACGCCGCGGCAGGCATCCCGCTCTTCTGGCTGGTCGAGACGACGGGTGCGGGCAGGCATCCGGTCGTACGGGCCTATGAACTCGATCCCGTGACCAGGGCATACGCCCTGGCCGGCACCTACCAGGAGCAGCTCAAGGTCGGTGACCCGTTCGACATCGACGTCGACATCTCCTTGGACGCGCTCCAGGAACTGTGACCGCGCCCCGCGGCCGGGACACCGCCGCCACTCAGCCCCCCGTCCTCGGGAACGTCACCTCCACGCGGCGGTTCTTCTTGCGGCCCTCCTCCGTGGAGTTGTCGGCGATCGGGTACTGCTCGCCGTAGCCGCGGACGTCGAAGGTGATGTTCGGGTCGTTCAGGTCCTGGTCGAGGACGCCCTGTACGGCGTTGGCGCGCTGGCGGGAGAGGACGTCTCCGTGGGCCGAGGAGCCCAGGTTGTCCGTGAAACCGAAGACGCGGACCTGGGTCGCGTTCTGCTTCCTGATCTCCTCCGCGATCGTGTCGATCCGCGCCTTCGCCGCCGCGCTCAGCTTCGAGCTGTCCTTGCTGAACAGCACCTCGGCCTGGAGGGCGAACGTCACGTCCGCGTTGGTGTCCTCACGGCGCTCGTCACCGCTCTGGTCCTCCACGACCGACTTGATGTCCAGAACCTTGGGATCGGCGAGGGTGGCGCCTTCGGGGAGCTTGAGGTCGGGGTCCGTGGGGTCGATCTTCACGGGCGCGGTGGCGGAGGGCTCGGTGCCCGGGGGGACGCTCGGGTCGCCGCCGTCGGCACGGGCGACTGTCGCGCCGTAGAGATTCGTGACCAGCAGGAGCGTCGCGGCGCCCAGGGTCAGCGGGAGGCGTGGTGTGGTCACGTCGGCCTCACCCGGAGATCTGGATCGTGCCGCTGGCGAAGGTGGGGAGCTGGAGGGTGACCTCTGTGGTGTCGGTGGGTGGGGCGGGGAACTGCATGAAGACCGCGAGTGTCTGTCCTCCCTTCAGTGTCGAGAAGCCGGTCGTGGTCAGGGGTCGGCCGTCCGTGTCCCGCAGCACGTAGTACCGCTTCTTCCCCTTGGAGTCGACGAGCGTGGCGCCGCCCAGCGACCGGCCGTTCCTGATGATCTCCGTCTCGTTGCCGCTGAGGGCGGACGGAATGACGACGGTCTGGGCGCCGTCGTTCTTCAGGACGCCGTTCACCGTGACGAATCCACCGGAATCGCGTTGTGCGGAGCTGATCTGGAGAAGGAGACCGTTGGACCCCTGCAACTCCGCGATGGGAGTGGACGACTGACCCTCCTGGGTGCTCGGGTCGGCCTGGCCGCTCCTGGCCGCCGAGGCCTGCGGCGTCTTCCCGTCGTCGCCTCCCCCGCCGCTGCCACATGCGGCCGCGCCCAGGGCCAGACCGGCCGCGGCGATCAGAGCGACCATCCCCCTGCGGGCCTGCGTGGTGAACCGAACGCTCATCGCTCCGCTTCCTTCATCACTCGTCGATTCGATTGTCAGTCGGCCAGATGGACGTCGAAGAGGTCCTCGGGTTTCGGGAGATCCGTGAGGTGGTGCGGGTCCAGGTCCCAGACACCACGGCCGCGGCAGGTGAGTTCGGGCAGCGGCCGGTCGTCGCCCGAGGAGGGGCTCGCGGTGGGGTCCGGGGAAGGGGTTGGAGACGGGTCCGGGGCGGGGAACGTGCAGAGCGACTCGATCACGGCTGTGGCCCGCGCCCTCGACTTGACGTTCTCCGTGCCGGGTACGACGGAGTCCCCTACCGATTTGTTGGTCCGGGCCTCGACCTCATAGCTCAGCGGACCTTCCGCGTGGCACTGCAGACGGGTGGCGTCGTTCTGTGACAGGAGTTGGTCGGCGCGCCAGCACGAGTCAGAGACCAGGACATCGCCCTGGAAGACGTCCTGCCACTTGGTCGGGTCGAGAACGTCCAGCAGCCACTGGTCCGCGAGTTGCTTACGGGTGTCGAGGGCCGCCGCGAGAGCCGCCGAGTCGGCGGCCGTCTGGGCGCCGTTGCGATTCACCGCGGCCTGGCCGACCGCCAGGTAGGCGAGCGCGAGGAAGAGCAGACCCGCCACCACCGTGATGTAGATGGGAAAGGCCTGCCCTGCGTCTCGGTAACTGCGCGCGTCCGTCAGCCAGTGACCTCGGCGATCTTCGAGGTGATCGCGTCGTAGATCGTCTGACCGATACTCGTACCCGTGATCGCCAGCACGATCGCCACCACCACCGCGATGATCCCCAGGTACTCGACCGCGGTCTGCCCCCGGTCGTCGGCGCGGCGCTGCAGCGCGACAAGCATCCTCAGCATCCGGTCGCTCATGGTGCTCCCCTCCGGGTTCGGTTCCGATCGTTGCAACGTACGGCGGAACATACCCATCCGCGGAGGGTCCCAGGACCCAAATCCGGACCCAGTTCATCCTGTTCAGCCTCATGACACCCCCAGCCACTTGGCCGTCGCCTGGGCGCGGGTGGCAGCGTGGAGCTTGGCGAAGATGCGGTTGATGTGGTTCTTGACCGTCTTCTCGCTGATGAAGCAGACGGCGGCGATCTGCTGGTTGTTCATGCCGGACGCGATGAGGTCCATGATCTCCGCCTCCCTGCCGCTCAGTTGAAAACGGGACCTCGATGACTGTCCCACAGTTGATTGCAGTTGCGAAAGCCCTTTGGGTGGAAAATGTGTTGGGAGAGCGCGTAGTTCGGGTTTTGCGTGTGCAGTTGCATGGCCTCTGATATGGGCCAGCAACGCGTTCGTGGCCGTCGGTGTGAAGTGGGGCCGGCCGCCGCCGACGTCCCGTACCGCCTGCGTCAGCTGTGCTGTCGTGAACTCGCCGTGGACCAGGTAGCCGCCGGCGCCCAGGCGTACGGCCTCCTGCACGATCTCCGTCTCGTCGCTGTACGTCAGCATCATGACCGGGGCCAGGCGCACCAGGTGCGGCAGCGCCGACATGCCGTCGACCCCGGGCATGCGGACGTCGAGGAGGATGACGTCGGGGTGAAGGCGCAACGCCGCCTCGTAGGCCGCGCGGCCGTCGTCGGCCTCGGCGACGACCGTCAGGCCGTCCGCGGCACAGAGGACGGCCGTCAGGCCCGCGCGGATCACCGGGTTGTCGTCGGCCACCAGAACGCGCAGGGGCGGGGGCGGTGGCTCTTCGCGCTCCGTGAAGGGGTGCTGCGGCATCGGGGGGCCTCCTCTCGTCTCCGTCATGTCAGTGGCACCTCGACGCGGACCTCGGTGCCCTTGTCGGTGGTCAACCGGAGGCGCGCGCCCATCGACGCGGCCCGTTCCGTCATGCCGAGGAGGCCGAAGTGGCCGGAGCGGCGCAGGTCTTCGAGGGTTGCGTCCGGGGGCAGGCCCCGGCCGTCGTCCTGGATGGTCACCACCAGGTGGGTGGGCGTGGTCCGAGCCCGTACGTCGACCCTCGTCGCGCGCGCGTGGCGGTACGCGTTCTCCAGGGCCTCCGCCGTGATGCTCAGCAGCCGGCGGCTCGCGGCGGGGGCGAGGGGGAAGGGGGTGGCCGGGCCGTCGTACGTGGTGGGGAGGGACGTGCGGGTGGTGAAGTCCCCTGCCAGGGACTCCAGTTCCGCCAGTACGTCCGACGGCTCGGCGTCCGTCGCGGTCCGCAGGTCCGTCAGGAGGTCCCGGGACTCCTCCGCCGCCTTGCGGGCCGCGTTCGCCACCAGTTCCGCCTGCTGTCTGATCAGCGTCGGGTCCAGGCGGTCCGGGGACGCGGCCGCCGACTCCGCCAGGCCGTCGGCGATCAGTGCGACGCCGTAGAGGGTCTTGGTCACCGAGTCGTGCATCTCGCGGGCCAGGCGGGCGCGTTCGGCGCTCACCGCCTCCGTCGCCGCCAGGCGGGCGCGGGTCTCGGTGAGGGCCTCGGTGGCGGTGCCGAAGCGGAGCATCAGGGTGCGCAGGGTGGAGCCCATCGCGCCGGTGATCACGCACAGGCCGGGCAGCAGGAGGGAGTCCGCCACGCCGGTGTGGTGCTCCAGCGTCTCCTCCACGACCAGGAGGATCAGCGACTGGAGAGAGGCGAAGACCGCCGCTCCGCGCCAGCTGTAGAGGAGGCCGGCGACGAGCGGGGTGCAGACGCTGACGTAGGCCAGGGTGGTGTCGGGGCCGGCCGAGATCAGCAGGAAGGAACCGAAGAGGGTGTCGGCGGCCAGCAGGGTGGGGTGGCGCAGGAGAAGCGGGCCGAAGCGCTGCCAGTCGCGGAAGAGGACGTACGAGATCATGAAGGTGACGACCACCGCCGAGCCGACCAGGCGGGTGCCCAGGCCGGGGGTGGCGTTGAGGAGAGCCGCGGGGGCCGCCACGGCGATCATCGCCAGACGGAAGCCGAAGACCTGGCGGCCCATCGCCCGCAGGGCCCGGATCTCGACCTTCCCGTCGTCCTCCCGTGCCGCCATCACCATCACCCGCCCTCCCTCGGCTACTTCCCCGTGACCGACCCGAAGTCGACCCCGGAGCCCAGCAGCAGGCCGGCGGCCAGCAGGAGCATCGTGGCCGGGACCATGAACGTGGTGATCATCAGCGTGGCCCTCGGCACCGCCCGGGCCGCCTTGCGGCGGGCGTTCTGGGCGTCCGTACGGCGCATGTCCTTGGCCAGGGCGACCAGGGTGTCGACGATCGGCGCGCCCAGTTCCTCGCCCTGCTGGAGCGCCGTGACGAACATCGCCACCTGTTCGGAGTCGTTGCGGCGGCGGAGTTCCGCGAAGGCCTGGCGGCGGCTCATGCCCAGGTCCAGCTGGCGGAGCGTGATGCGGAGTTCGTCCGCCCAGGGGCCCTCGTAGTGCGAGGCGACCCGGTCCAGGGCCTGCCGGAAACCGAGGCCGGCGCTCACCACCACCGCGAGGACGTCCAGGAAGTCGGGCAGGGTGCGTTCGATGACGTCCTTGCGGACACGGATCGCCGACCAGATGCCGACCTCCGTCCAGAACGCGCCGAAGAGGAGGAGGACAACGGCCATCAGCCATTGCCCCCTCAGCAAGAAGGCCAGGAAGCCGACGCCGCCGAGTGCGCCGTAGACCGCCCGGCGGGCCGCGTACCGGTCGATCGTCAGACCACCGGGGTTGCCCGCCAGGTCGATCTTGCGGCGGTACTTGGCGACCAGGCGCGGGCCCATCAGACGCAGGACGGCGGGGGCGTAGCGCATGCCCATGCGGTCGATGAGGGAGTTGGCGGCGCCGGTGCGGGTGGCGCCCACCTCCAGGGCGATCGCCAGGTCGGAGGGGAGTTTCGCGTCGGCGCGGTACATGCGGATGCCCGCGAAGACACCCCAGACGCCGAGGGCCATGAGAAGGGCCAGGAGTAGTGCCATGGTCACAGCCCCCTATACGTCGATGCGGCTGAGGCGGCGGATGAGGACGAAGCCGATGACGTAGAGGCCGAAGGCGATGAGCACGGCCGCCTGGCCCAGGGTGGTGCCCGTCATGCGGTCCAGCGTGTCGCCCTTGACCCCGTTCATCAGGAACAGGGCGCCGATGCCGAGCACCGGGACGGCGTACGACGTCATCGTCACCTGGGAGAGCTGGGTGCGGACCTCGCGGCGGGTCTCCTTGCGCTCCTCCAGGGTCTCGGTCAGGTTGCGCAGGGCGGAGACGACCTGGCCGCCCGCCCTGTTGGACAGGACGAGCGTCGTGACCAGGACGACCAGCTCGCGGGACGGGAGCCGGTCGGTCAGTTCACCCAGCGCGTCGTCCATGGAGTGACCGATCGCCAACTGGTCGGCCACCTTACCGAGTTCCTCACCGGCCGGGGCCTCCAGCTCCTCCGCCGCCATGCCGATCGCGGTGCGCAGGGCGAGACCTGCGTGGGTGGCGTTGGCCAGGATGCGGGCCAGTTCGGGGAGTTGGCCGATGAACCGCTCGATGCGTTTCTGGCGCTGCCAGTTGAGGAACTGCACGGCGGCGAAGACCCCGAGGAGACCGGCGATCGGCCCGAAGAAGGGGGCCAGGGCGGCCTGGCCGATGAGCCAGAGGGCCACGACGGCGGCGAGCATGTAGACGAAGAACTCGCCGGGCGTCACATCCAGGCCCGTTGCCGCCAGCCGGAGTTCCAGCCGCCTGCCGATCCCCGTGCCGCGCAGCCGCCGGTCGAGGTTGCGGAAGCGGCGCCGGCGGCCGGTGAGCGGGACCTGGCCGGTGTAGGAGAGGCGGTCCACGAGGGCGGCGCGCTGGGCCCGGCCGGAGGCGTAGGTGTGCAGGCCCACCACGGCCAGCAGGCAGGTCAGCAGGGTGACGCCGGTGGTGAGGGTGACGAGGTCATGGAGGGTCATGGCCTACCTCGCTTCTCGGGTGGTGAGCTGGTCGAAGTGCTGGGCCACGCCGAAGGCCTGCGGGATCGGCTGGCTCGCCATGTAGAGGCGGTCGGCGGTACGGCGCGGGAGCGGGAAGTACTGGAAGGCGCCGTGGACATGGCCGTCGTGGGTCATGGGCCGGGCGTCGAAGCGGGCCACCGTCGCCAGCCGGTACGGCTCGCTGCCGTGGCTGTCCAGCACCGTGATCTCGGTGATCCGGCGGGCGCCGTCCGCGAACCGGGTCAGCTGGACGATGACCTCGACCGCGCTGTTGATCTGGTCGTGCAGGGCGACGAAGGGGACTTCGACGTCCGACATGGAGGCCAGGGTCTGGAGCCGGGTCAGGGCGTCCTCGGCGCTGTTGGCGTGGACGGTCGCGAGCGAGCCGTCGTGGCCGGTGGACATGGCCTGGAGCATGTCCAGGGACTCGCCGCCGCGGACCTCGCCGACCACGATCCGGTCGGGGCGCATCCGCAGCGAGTTGCGGACCAGGTCGCGGATGCTGACCTGGCCCTTGCCCTCGACGTTCGCCGGGCGGGACTCCAGTCGGACCACGTGCGACTGCTGGAGCTGGAGTTCGGCGGAGTCCTCGATGGTGATGATGCGTTCGTGCGCCGGGATCAGCCCGGAGAGTGCGTTCAGCAGGGTGGTCTTCCCGGTGCCGGTGGCGCCGGAGACGATGATGTTGAACTTCGCCTGCACCAGGCCCGCCAGCAGGAACACCATGGGCTCGTCGAGCGAGCCGAAGCCGATCAGCTCCTGGAGGGTGAAGGAGCGCGGGAAGCGGCGGATGGTGAGGATGGGGCCGGTCAGGGAGAGCGGCGGGATGATCACGTTGACGCGTTCGCCGGAGGGGAGCCGGGCGTCGACCATCGGATTCGACTCGTCCACCCGGCGGTTGACCGTCGACACGATCCGCTCGATGGTCTGCATCAGCTGGTCCGCGGACGCGAACCGCAGCGGCAGCTGCTCGACCCGGCCGCCGCGCTCGACGAAGATCGCGTCGGGGCCGTTCACCATGATCTCCGTGATCGACACGTCTTCGAGCAGCGGCTCCAGGATGCCGAGGCCGAGGGCCTCGTCGACGACCCGGCGGATCAGCTGGGAGCGCTCGACGGTCGACAGCACCGGGCCCTCGCGGCTGATGATGTGACCGAGGACGCGTTCCAGGCGTGCCCGGCGCTCGGCGGCGGCCAGCGCGCTCATCTCCGCGAGGTCGATCTCCTCCAGGAGCTTGGCCCGGTAGGAGGAGACCAGATGGCCGTCCTCGCCCCGGCTGCCGTGCTCCTCGGGGGAGTTGATACGTGCCCGCAGGCTCATGTTGCCGTGCTCCTCGTTCAGTGGTCGACGGGCATCGTGGCGGACTTGGTGGCGTTGCCCAGCTCCCAGACGATCTTCGGGATGTGGACGGTGGCGGTCACGGTGACCGAGTCGCCGCCGCCGGAGGACGCGCAGCTCACGTCGATCCCGCCGCTGACCGCGGCGGCGCAGGCCGCGCCGACGTCTTCGCTCAGCGAGGCGGCCCGGGCCCCGGCCCGGGCCGCCGTCCCGCCCTGCACGCCGGCGGGGGGGACGGCGCCCAGGTGGATGCCGGGCAGACCGCCGTTGAGCAGGACCGGGGTGAACCCGAGGG
>NZ_JBSHAF010000006.1:364546-400459 GCF_053611365.1 Streptomyces sp. NPDC054813
TCTTCCTTTCCCCCTCCTGCCGGCCGTCGCGGCGCCGGCCGCAGCCCCGTATCCTTTTGTCTCGCCTGCGCGCCCCCCCCCCCCCGCACCCCCCCCCCCGTCCCGGCCTGCTCGGCGGCGTAGGCGACGGCGCCGAGCTGGATGCCGGCCAGCCCGACGATGAGCAGGACCGGGATGAACCCGAGGTATTCGACGGCGACCTGGCCGCGGTCGCGCAGGTTGCGGCGCATCAGCGCTTCACCTCCTCCACCGTGCCGGCGTGGCCGTGCACGGTGACGGGGAAGTCGATGGTGCCGGGGAAGAGCACCGGGACGCGCAGGGAGACGTCGGCGGTGACCATGCCGGTGCCGCCGCATCGCACCTGGGCGCCCTCCCGCCAGGCGCTGGAGAGATCCTTCAGCGCGGCCTGCTCGCAGACGCCCTCCCGTTCCCCCGGGGGGACGGCCGTGGCCGCCCGGGCGCCTTCGTCGGCGGCGTTTCCGGCGAGGGTGAAGGCGTATCCGACGAGAACGGCCTGCCACATGAGCACGAGGGTGAGGATGATGACCGGGGTCATGCCGAGGAGTTCGATAGTGACTTGGCCGCGGTCGGGTGCGGGCGCGGCGGGCCGTCGGCCGGGTGCGGGCCGGTGGGGGCTGAGCGCGCAGTTCCCCGCGCCCCTACGGGGCGCTTCCTTGCGGGACGCTTCAAAGACGCGCTTCGCTGAAGCGCGCCCAAGGGGCGCGGGGAACTGCGCGGCCAGCCCCAACGCACCCGCACCCGGCCGACGGCCTTTCATGGCAGCTCCCTCCGCCGCCGGAAACCCACCGCCGGCCGCTCCGCGCCCCGCGCCCGGCGCGGCACCGTTCCCTCCGCCGTCCGTACCAGGCCCAGCTCCCCCGCGAGCGCCCACAGCGCCTGCTTCACCGTGCTGCGGGCGTCCAGTTCGTGGATGCGTCCGGCGTCCACCACGCCCTGGAGTTCCTTGAAGTTGGCGGGGATCGGGGTCCCCGCCAGCGCGGTGCCGGTGATCCGCTGGATCAGGGCCGGCTGGATCTCCGTGGCCCTGGTGTGCCGGTTGACGACCACCGTGGTCTCCTCGGCCTTGCGGATCTGCAGCCGGTCCCACATCCGCACCGTGCGCTTGGCGGCGCGTACGGCGACCACGTCGGGCGTGGTCACCAGGAGGGCCAGGTCGGCGGTCTCCACGGCCGCCGCGCCCGCCCCGCCGAGCTGGGCACCGCAGTCGACGACCACGATCTCGTAGCGGGAGCGCAGGGCGCTGAGGATCTGGCGGGCGGCCCGGTCGGTGACCTCCTCGCCGCGTTCGCCCTCGGCGGGTGCGAGGAGCAGGGCGAGCCCGGAGTCGTGGCGGAAGACGGCCTCGGCCATCACGCGGGGGGAGATGTCGCCCACCGCGGCCAGGTCGGCGACCGAGCGGCGGAACTGGACGTCCAGGTAGGAGGCGACGTCCCCGGTCTGGAGGTCGAGGTCGACCAGGGCGGTGGAGTGGCCGGAGGCCTGCGCGGCGAGGGCGATCTGGATCGCCACCAGGGTCGCGCCGGTCCCGCCCTTGGCGCCGCTGACGGTGACGACGGTCCCGCCGACGCCGGCGAACGCGTCCGCGCCGTGGCCGAGGTGGCGCCGTACGCCCGTGGACCACTGGGCGACCGCCTGGACGCGGCCGGCCAGCTCCTCGTAGCTCATGGGGAGCCCCACCAGGCCGCGGGCGCCGGAGTCCATCGCGGCGGCGAACAGGCCGGGGCTGGTGTCGGTGGTGACGAGGACGACTCCGACCGCCGGGAAGCGCAGGGCGACCTCGCGGATCAGTTCCAGGGCCGGGACCGGGCCGATGCGTTCGTGGACGACGACGACCTCGGGGAGTTCGTCGACGGACTCGGCGGCGAACCGGGCCAGGGTGTCGACGAGTTGGGTGGAGTCGGCGACGGGCGGCAGCGGTTCGCTGTCCGGGAGCTGGCTGAGCAGGGAGACCAGGGAGCGGACGGCGTCCACGTCACAGACGGCGGGGAGGATCCTGATGGGCATGCGAGGCGCCTCTCACTTGTCCGTCGCGAGTTCGTAGGTGCGGTCCTTGTCCGGCACGGTGGTGGTCGTGCCGGGCGCGACCAGGGCCAGCCGGACCCGCTGGGCGAAGGACTCCGCGTAGGTGAGGCGCTGGGCGTCGAGCGTGGACAGCGCGAAGGTGATGGGGACCGCGTCGCTGGGCTGCTGGTTCCGGTTGTCCGGGTCCACGTAGCTGAGCTGGGCGCCGACGTCCAGGACCCGGGCGTTGGTCACGATGATCTTCGACTGGTCGGGGTCGCTCTGCTGCTTGCCCTGGAAGGTGGCGTAGACGTTGACCAGCGAGCCCGGGGTGATCTTGCCGGCCACTCCGGTGGCCGCGTCGATCATGATCGCGACCTCCTGCTCGCCGGCCTTCAGCGCGGGCTGGTCGACGATCATGTCGGTCTGGAGCAGCGAGCCCTTCTTCAGTGTGGTGACCGCGATCTTTCCCTCGATCGCGCTGAGGCTGGTGACGGCGTTGGCGGACAGCCACCGCTTGGGCATCTCGACCTTCTGGAACTGGCCGGCGCTCAGCGTCGTGTACGGCTTGACGTCCGACCGGACCTTGTACGCGGTGACCTTGGGGCCGACCTCGGACTTCGCGTTGTCGATGACCGAGAGCACGCCGGCGAACGCGCCGAGCGCGCAGATCACCGACAGGATCAGGAGTATCACGCCGCGGCGCTGACGGGAGTTCATGGACCGTGCGACCTCATCGGGGGAAGCGGGGACGTGGGGGAACCGAGCGGTGGGTGGTACGGGTCAGGCGGGCGTCCGCTGCTCCAGCGCGCGGTGCGCCGGGGGGTCGTAGACGGGCGGGGTGGCTGAGCAGAAGACACAGCGGTCGCCGATGACGTCGATGCCGCACCAGTGACAGCTGGTCTGCCGGACCGAGGTGACCAGTTGGTAGAGGACCGACAGGTCGGCGAGATAGCTGGTGAACTCGATCATCCGGCCGGTCCCCCACCACCGGGACGACTCGGCCGGCAGCGGGGTCTCGCGCAGGCCGTACGAGCCCCAGGTCTTGGCGAGGCCGCCGATCCACTCGGACTGCAGCTGTCCCCTGGCGACCAGCATCCAGGTGCTGAACTCGGGTCCGGTCAGGGTCGTGTCCGGGCCGACCCGGACCAGTTGCGGCTGGGGGTGCGCGACGACCGCGAACTGGGTGCCGGGCATCCAGGACTTGGCGTGCGCCTTGAGGGTGACCGGGACCCGGTCCAGCTTGGCGACCGAGCCGAGGACCGCGCCGGAGTGGATGTAGTGGGTGAGCAGCCGGCCGGCCGACGCGAGAACGCCGGGGCTGAGGTCGCAGGAGGCCAGCTGCCGCAACTGCCGGGCCAGGACGGCGATGCCGAGGGGCGGCAGGTCGGGGCGGAACAGGGCGATCCGGTCGCTCTCCAGCAGGGAGCGCAGGGTGTGCAGGCGCCGGGTCACGGCTTCGGGTACGGCCGCGGAGCAGACGACGATCACGTGCCCGTGCTGCTCGATGAGCGCCACGAACTCGGCGAGGGTCTGGTCGAGGGGCCGCTGGTCCAGGTCGCGGAGCACGACCGCGGGCATGGTCCGCTCGTCCTGCACCGGCAGCGCCATGTCGGCGCTGGTCACGGCAATGGCAGTTGGCACGCGCAGCTCCCCGCTCTTCACACCCCGGCGGCCCACCGGTGTTACTCCAATGAGCCGGGACGACTTCATTGCGTGACTACCTCAGCACTGTAACCACGCCTCTGTGACCGGAGAACAGCGTTTGTCCAGCTGTCTGGGATCCGTGACCACACAAGTAGCTTCAAATCGGGACAGGTTGAGCATATGACCGGGGACTGATCCGGTCAGCGGCGGCTTTGAATTTGGTCTGGACCTATTGACACGTGAATTGGTCTGGACCACCTTGATTGTCATGCCCAGACTCATCCCCCGACTCGTGTCCCGGCATGCCGGACAGCGAGGTATCCGAACCTGGTCGGCCGTGGCCGCGCTCGCCACCGCACTCGCGATGGCGGGCCTGGCCTCCTCCCCGGCCTCCGCCGCCGACGTCAACAACGTGAAGAACGCCGGCTTCGAGTCGGCCCTCGCCAACTGGACCTGTTCCGCCGGCAGCGGTACGACCGTCTCCTCCCCCGTCCACTCCGGCGCCGCCGCCCTCAAGGCGACCCCGGCCGGGCAGGACTACGCCCAGTGCAGCCAGACGGTGGCGGTGAAGGCCAACTCCACCTACACGCTGAGCGCGTGGGTGCAGGGCTCCTACACCTACCTCGGTGTGACCGGCACCGGCACCACGGACGTGTCGACCTGGACCCCGAACACGTCCTGGACGCAGCTGTCGACGACCTTCACCACCGGTTCCTCGACCACCTCGGTCACGGTCTGGACGCACGGCTGGTACGGCCAGCCCGCCTACTACGCCGACGACGTCTCGGTCTACGGCCCCGACGGCGGCGGCGGTTCCGACCCGGCGCCGACCGTCCCGGCGACCCCGACCGGCCTCGCGGTCTCCGGTACGACGTCGTCCTCGGCGTCCCTGTCCTGGAGCGCGGTGTCGGGCGCGACCGGCTACAACGTCTACCGCAACGGCACCAAGGTCACGGCGGTCACCGGCGCCTCGGCCACCATCACCGGCCTCGCCGCCTCGACGTCGTACTCCTTCCAGGTCACCGCGACCAACTCGGCGGGCGAGTCCGCCAAGTCGACGGCGGTGACGGCGACCACGACCGCCTCCGGCGGCAACGGCGGCGGCACGCTGCCCAAGCACGCGGTGACGGGCTACTGGCAGAACTTCAACAACGGCGCGACCGTCCAGAAGATCTCCGACGTGCCCTCCTCGTACGACATCATCGCCGTCGCCTTCGCGGACGCGACCAGCACCCCGGGCGCGGTCAGCTTCACCCTCGACTCCGCCGGGCTCGGCGGGTACACGGTCGACCAGTTCAAGGCCGACATCCAGGCAAAGAAGGCGGCCGGCAAGAAGGTCATCATCTCGATCGGCGGCCAGAACGGCACGATCTCGGTGAGTGACTCGGCGTCCGCGACGAACTTCGCCAACTCCGTCTATTCGCTGATGCAGACGTACGGCTTCGACGGCGTCGACATCGACCTGGAGAACGGCATCAACGCCACCTACATGAGCCAGGCGCTGCGCTCGCTGTCGTCGAAGGCGGGCTCGTCGCTGATCATCACCATGGCGCCGCAGACGATCGACATGCAGTCGACGTCCAACGGGTACTTCCAGACGGCCCTGAACATCAAGGACATCCTCACGGTCGTCAACATGCAGTACTACAACAGCGGTTCCATGCTGGGCTGCGACGGCAAGGTGTACAGCCAGGGCTCGGTGGACTTCCTCACCGCGCTGGCCTGCATCCAGCTGCAGGGCGGGCTGTCCCCGTCCCAGGTGGGCCTCGGCCTGCCGGCGTCGACCAGCGCGGCGGGCAGCGGCTACGTCTCGCCGACGGTGGTCAACAACGCCCTGGACTGCCTGACCAAGGCCACCAACTGCGGCTCCTTCAAGCCGTCGACGACCTACCCCGACCTGCGCGGCGCGATGACCTGGTCGACCAACTGGGACGCGTCGTCGGGCAACGCGTGGTCCAACTCGGTGGGAGCCCACGTCCACGGCCTGCCGTAGCGATCACTGGTGAGCGCCCCTTGGGTGAACTCACCCAAGGGGCCGCGACCGGCCCCCACCCGCCCGTACCCGCGAACGGGCCGCGACGACCACCCCCCGTCGCGGCCCACCCGGCAGAGCCACTCGCACCCGCACGCACCGAGCCCGAACCACACCGTTCACGCGTACTGGACGCGGATCCTCGCCCGGTCCCCCGGCGCCCCGTCCCGCACATCGACGTACGCGCACACCTGGCGGGTGAACCACAGCCCCTGCTCCGGCCCCGGTTCCGCGCTCCCCGGCGGCACGAACCCGGCCAGCGGATCCGCCACCGCCCGACACAGCCGCAGCTCGCAGACGCAGGCCGGGGCCTCGCCCCAGGCGAGGAACTCGACGACCGGACCATGGGCGCCGGCCGCGGCCACGACCGCCCGTGCGAACAGCTCCGCGTCCGCGGCCGCCAGCCCCTGTCCGGCCGCCCAGGCGCGTACCGACTCCGCGGCCGGCAGCCGGGTGACCGCCCGCGGCGGCGGGGGCAGCGGCACGGCGTCCAGTTCGCGTACCAGTACCGGCGGTTGCTCGTACACCCCGGTACCCGGGTGGGCGCGACGGGCCGCGTCGACGACCGCCGGGCCCGCCGTCCGGTTGTCGTAGGCGCACAGGACGGTGGTGGCGAAGGGGGCGAACAGGAGGTTGGCGAGGGACTCGTAGCGGATCCACTCGGTGCTCTCCCGCGCCGAACGCCCGGCGCGGCCCGCCCAGTCGGGCTCCATGAGCAGGTGGACACGGCCGCCGGGTCCGGCGTTCGCGGCGAGGTAGCCGGCGCCCTGGGCCACGGCGTTGGCGGCCGTGCCCGTGTACCAGTCGGTGTGGTCGATGAAGCCGATGTCCCTGGCGTCGGTGCCGAGCGCGTCGCGCAGGGCGGCCAGCAGGCCGGGGGCGGCGATGGCGACGGGCGGAGGCTCGTCGGGGGCGGCGAGCCCCTCGGCGAGGAAGGGCAGGGCGGCGGCGACGAACCCTTCGTCCGAGCCGAACACGGCCATCCGGTGGTCGAAGCGGCCCTCGGCCGCGGTGGGGCGCGCGCTCGTACTGGTGCTCATCGTCACCCAGCCCTCCTCCTGGCCGTCCGTCCACGGTCTCCCGGCGGACCGCGGAGACGCACACGGACGTCACGCGGGCGGGTGTATTTCGGTGGGGGCCGCCTGCGGTTGCGGGTAAAGGCGTAATCTGCGCGGCCGTTTCGCGCGGCTGGTTTCCGCGGCCGGTTTTACCGTCTTGACCTGTTCATGCCATTCCTTCGACGATGAGTGGCACTCGCACAGCCTTCGCACAACAACTGCACAGGCACGTCGCACTGCCCCCCCACCTCCCCCAGGAGACTTCATGCGACTTCGCATGCGCGGCTCCGGCGCCCGCGGCCGGACCGCCGCGCTCGGCGCCCTGCTGGCCCTCGCCCTCGCGGCCCCCGTGTCGGCGACGGCCACCCACGCGTCCGCCGACAGCACGCGCCCGGCGCCGCCCTCGGCCGACGACGTCCGGCAGTACGAGATCCACCAGAGCACCACCCCGGTGACCCGCGCGGCCATCCAGCAGACCGGCGTCACCGTGGACGAGGCCGACGAGGAGACGGTGGTCGTCTCCGGACGGGCCCCGCAGATCGCCGCGCTGAAACGCCTCGGCTACGACGTCACGCCCCTCGGCGCGGCCCCCGACCGGTCCACCGCCGCCGACGGGCTGCGCCTGTTCGACTTCCCGACGGCCGACTCGAAGTACCACAACTACGCCGAGGCGAACGCCGAGATCGGCCAGCGGCTCGCCGCCTACCCCGCCATCATGAGCAGGCAGGTGATCGGCAAGTCGTACCAGGGCCGGGACATCGTCGCCATCAAGGTCAGCGACAACGTGGCGACGGACGAGAACGAACCCGAGGTCCTCCTCACCTTCCACCAGCACGCGCGCGAGCACCTCACGGTGGAGATGGCGCTGTATCTGCTGCGGGAGCTGGGCGCGGGATACGGCTCCGACTCCAGGGTCACGAACATCGTCAACAGCCGGGAGATCTGGATCGTGCCGGACCTCAACCCGGACGGCGGCGAGTACGACATCGCCACCGGCTCGTACCGGTCGTGGCGCAAGAACCGGCAGCCCAACTCCGGCTCCTCGTACGTCGGTACGGACCTGAACCGGAACTGGAACTACCGATGGGGCTGCTGCGGCGGGTCCTCGGGCAGCACGTCCGCGGAGACCTACCGGGGCGCGGCCGCCGAGTCGGCGCCCGAGGTGAAGGTCGTCGCCGACTTCGTGCGCAGCCGGGTCGTCGGCGGGAAGCAGCAGATCAAGGCCGGGATCGACTTCCACACGTACAGCGAACTGGTGCTGTGGCCGTACGGGTACACGACGGCCGACACCGCCACCGGGATGACCGCGGACGACGCGGCCGCGTTCAAGGCCGTGGGGCAGAAGATGGCGGCCAGCAACGGCTACACGCCGGAGCAGTCCAGCGATCTGTACATCACGGACGGGTCGATCGACGACTATCTGTGGGGTACGCAGAAGATCTTCGACTTCACGTTCGAGATGTACCCGACGTCCAGTTCCGGGGGCGGGTTCTATCCGCCCGACGAGGTGATCGAACGGGAGACCTCCCGGAACCGGGACGCGGTGTTCCAGCTGCTGGAGAACGCGGACTGCATGTACCGGTCGATCGGGAAGGAAGCGCAGTACTGCGGCTAGGCGGCCACGGGACCGGGGCCGCCCGCCTGTACCGGGCTACTTCTTGTCGCGGACCTTGTCCTCGGCCTCGGCCTCGGCCTTGTCCTCGGCCTTCTTCGCGGTCTCGGTCTCGGTCTCGGTCTCGGTCTCGGCAGCGGCCTTGTCGGCCGTCTCCAGGACGTCTTCCTCTTCCTCGCCGTCCTCGAAGTACGCGTCCAGGACCGCGTCCAGGTCGTCCTCCCACTCCTTGAAGCGGGAGCGGGACGTCGCCTCGATCTCGATGGGATACCAGCGGCGGTCCGGCGTGTGGACGGTGATCGTGAAGCGCTTCCCGAAGCGCGGTGCCTCGGTCTCGATCGCGCCGATCTCGTCCCAGCGGAACTCGCACTTCTCCTCGTCGAGACTGAGGCGCACGCCCTGGTGGTCGGCCACTATCCGGGCGCGCCGGTCGGAGGCCTCGAAGAGGGGACCGCCGGCGGTCTCCTCGTCGTCGTCCTCGTCCGCCGCGGCCTCGTCCTCGGCCTTGGTCGGGGCCTTGGTCGGGGCCTTGGTCGGGGCCTTGGTCGCGGACGCCGGCTCGGCCGTGTCCTCGACGCCCTCGGCCTCTTCCGCCCCGGCCTCTTCCGCCTCGGCGGCCTTCGCCCCCGCGTCCTCCGGCTCGGCGGACTCGGGCGAGGTGAGCCCGGGGATGAAGGCCGGGTCGAATCCGGCGCCTTCCAGGGGCTGGCTGTTGGCTCCTATGCGCTGCTCCACAGCGGGCAGTATGGTCCAAGAACCTGTGCCGGAGACAGCCAGCCCCGACTTCGTTATCAGACGCCTACACGAAGACGCTGAGCACGGCCGCCACCGCGAAGCCGGCCACCGAGAGCACCGTCTCCAGGACGGTCCAGGTCTTCAGGGTGTCCCGCTCGCTGATGCCGAAGTACTTGGCGACCATCCAGAAGCCGCCGTCGTTGACGTGCGAGGCGAAGATGGAGCCCGCCGAGATGGCCATGATGACGAGGGCGACGAAGGCCTGGGAGTGGTGGCCCTCGCTCAGCAGCGGGGCGACGATGCCCGCCGTGGTCACGATCGCCACCGTCGCCGAGCCCTGCGCGACCCGCAGCACGACGGAGATCAGGTAGGAGAGGACGATCACCGGGAGGCCCACTCCGTTGAAGGTGTCGGACAGCGCCTGGGCGACCCCGCTGGCCTTCAGCACGGCACCGAAGATCCCGCCGGCGCCGACCACCAGCAGGATGTTGCCGACAGGCTTGAGGGACGCGGTGGACACCGTCTCCAGGGACTTGCGGGACCAGCCGCGCCGGATGCCCAGCAGGTAGTAGGCGAGCACCAGGGCGATGGTCAGGGCGACCATCGGCGTACCGAAGAACTCGATCACCGAGCGGCCCGTGGAGGGGTCCAGGGCGATGGACGAGAAGGTCGCGGCGAGGATCAGGACCAGCGGCGTACCGATGATGGCGAGGACCGTGCCGAGCGCGACGGGCTTCTCCTGCGGCTCGACGCCGGCCGCCCGCTGCTCGGCCAGCACGGCCTGCTTGGCCTCGTCGGCCGCCTCGACCATGTCCTGCGGTACGGCGACGAAGATCCGCCTGCCGATCCAGGCCGAGTACACCCATGCGGCCAGCACCGCCGGGATACCGCAGACGATGCCCATGAGGATGACCCAGCCGAGTTGGACGTGCAGCAGAGCGGCGGCGGCCACCGGGCCGGGGTGCGGCGGCAGGAAGGCGTGGGTCATGGAGAGACCGGCGAGCAGCGGGAGGCAGTAGAGCAGGATCGACTTGCCGCCGCGCTTGGCGGCCGCGTAGACGAGCGGCGCGAGCACGAAGATGCCGACGTCGAAGAAGACCGGGATACCGAAGATGAGCCCGGTGAGGCCCATGGCGAGCGGCGCCCGCCTCTCCCCGAAGAGGTTGAGCAGCCGGGAGGCCAACACCTCCGCCCCACCGCTGACTTCGAGGATCGCGCCGAGCATGGTGCCGAGGCCGATGATGATCGCGACATGGCCGAGGATGCCGCCCATGCCGGACTCGATGGTGGAGACGGCGTCCGAACGCTGGACGGTGCCGAAGAGTTCGGTGACGGAGAGACCGGCCAGCAGGCCGACGGCTATGGAGACGGCGAGCAGGGCGACGAAGGGCTGGAGCCGCGCCTTGATGATGAGGAAGAGCAGCAGGGCGATGCCGATGGCGGCGACGGTGAGCAGTCCCGCGGTGCCGTCGAGGAGGAGGAGCAGTCCTCCGGTGTGGGGTGGGGTGGCTGGTGCGGTGGAGGCGGCGAGCGGTAGGGATGACATGTGGGGGTCCTCTTCGTAAGTACATGGTGCTTTCGGGCAGGGAGGATCGCGGCACGGCGCCCGACGGGGCTGCCGTGCCGTGACCGGTGTGCGGTGTGCGGGAGTTGCGGGGGGGGGGACGTCAGGCGTCGAGTACGGCGAGGGCGTCGATCTCGATGAGGAGGCCGGCGGGCAGACCGACGTAGACGGTGGTCCGGGCGGCGGGCGGGGCGGTGAGGCCCTGCTCCTCGAAGTAGGTGTTGTAGATGCCGTTCATCTCGGCGAAGTGGTCCACGTCCGTCAGATAGACGCGGATCATCATCACGTCGTCCCAGGAGGCGCCGCCCTCCTCCAGGATCGCCTTGACGTTGGCGAGGGTCTGGAGGGTCTGCTCGCGGAGCGTGGGGCCGGCCGGGGTCGGGGGCTTGCCCTCCTCGGCGGGCAGGAAGCCGACCTGTCCGGCGACCTGGAGGATGTTGCCCTTCCGCACGCCGTGGGAGAACTTGGCGGGCGGGGTGGTGTGGGTCGTGGGGGTGAGGGCGGTCTTCTCGGTCATCAGTTGCCGGCTTCCTTGATCGGGGTTCTGCCTGAGTACTCGCCGCTGATCGCGTCCGCCGTACGGCGCACCTGCGGGAGCAGGGTGAGGAGTTCGTCGGCGGTGACTACGACGTTGGGCGCGGAGACCGACATCGCGGCGACGACCCGGCCGTCGGCGCCGCGGATGGGGGCCGCGACGCAGTTGATGGACTCCTCGTGGCCGCCGAGGTCGGTGGCCCAGCCCTGTTCGCGCACCTTGGCCAGTTCCTTGCGGAAGGCCTCCGCGTTCGGTGTCGAACGGGCCGTGTACATGGGGTACTCGAGCTTGTCGGCGAGGGCGCGCCGCTCGGGCTCGGGCAGGTCGGCGAGGAGCAGCTTGGCGACGGCGGCGACGGTGATGGCCACCGGCTTGCCGATCCGCGAGTACATGCGCACCGGGTAGCGGCTCTCGACCTTGTCGATGTAGAGGACCTCGCCCTCCTCGAACACGGCGAGGTGCACGGTGTGCCCGCAGGCCTCGTTGAGGCGGGCCAGGTGGGGGTGGGCGATCTCGCGGATGTCGAGGTTCTCCATCGCCTCCTGGGCGAGCGCGAAGAGCCGGGCGCCGAGGCGGTAGCGCTGGTCGGACTGCCGGTAGACCAGCCCGTGTTCGTGGAGGGTGCGCAGCAGCCGCAGCGCGGTCGACTTGTGCACGCCGAGGCGCTCGGCGACCCGGCCGAGGTCGGCGGGGCCCTCGGCGAGCAGCGGCAGGATGCTGAGCGCTCGGTCGACGGTCTGGCTCATGGGGTGCGTACCTCCTCTTCGGCCGCGTCGGCTTCGGTCCAGCCGGGGCCGAGTCGAAGTCTCTCCCACGCGTCGGCGTCGAGGGCGGTCAGACGGTCCGCGGTGTCGCGGGCGGGGGGTGCGGCGAGGTCGGCGGGGGTGGTGAGAGCGGCGGCGGCGTAGAGGTGACCGAGCCGCAGTGTGCGCCACAGGGGCAGTCCGCGCAGGGTCCCGGAGAGAAACCCGGCGGCGAAGGCGTCACCGGCACCGACGGGGGCGACGACGTCCACGGCGGGGGCGGGTTCGAAGGTGGCGGCACCCACACCCGACTCGAATGCCGAGGCCCCCGCTCCACCCTGCTTCACCACCAGCACGCCCGGCTCCGGCAGCAGCTCGCGAACCGATTCCGGGCCTCCCGTCACCCCCCACGCCTCCTCCGCCTCGTCCTCTCCCACGAACACGATGTCGGCCCGGCGCGCCAGCTCCAGCAGGACATCCGGCCCGTCGCCCGAACCCCACAGCCCGCGCCGGTGGTTGACGTCGAAGGACACCACCGGCCGCCCCCCGGCGGGAGCCGTCAGCTCCCTCAGCAGGTCCAGGCAGCCGGGCGACAGCGCGGCCGTGATGCCCGACAGGTGCAGGATCCGGGCCGCGCGAACCGCGGCCAGGTCCACGGTCTCCACCGACATCGCCGACGCCGCCGACCCCGCCCGGTAGTACGCGACCTCATGGGCGTCCGTCGCCCGGTCCCCGGCCGTACGGAAGTACACCCCTGTCGGTCGCCCGGGATCACGGTCCACGCACGCGACGTCCACGCCGTACGAAGCCACCGTCTCCACCAGGTGGTCGCCGAACCCGTCCGCGCCGACCCGGCTGACCCACCGCACCGAATGTCCCGCCGCGGCCAGGGCACACGCCACGTTGGACTCCGCGCCGCCGATCGCACGGTCGAAGGACGGTACGTCCGCGAGGCGCCCCGGCCGCGTGGGCAGGAACGTCACCATGGACTCGCCGAGGGCGACGACGTCCGAGGCGTCCACGGCATCAACAGCGTCCACGACATCAGCGGCGTCCACGACGCAAACGGCGTCAACGGCGTCCGTGGCCTTCACGATGGTCGTGGCTCCTCGTCGACGGGGTCCCCCCGGCTCGGGCGAAGCCGGGAGTCGGGGGTTGCTGCGGGCTCCATTGACCCGGCGTTGGCGTGGATGTTAGACAGCGGTAAGCGATATACGCAATGGGCGTTGCACACAATGCAACCCACCAGATCAGGGAGGCTCCGTGTCCTTCGACACCGGCACCGACGCGCTCGCCCGTCTCACGGAGGAACGCGTCGACCACCGTTTCAAGGGCCTCCCGCCCGACGCCGAGGGCCTCACCGTCGGCGAGCTGACCGCCCAGCGCCGCAACCTGTTCTCCGACGGCTTCGCCACGCCCGTGCTGGCCCTCTCCGCCGAGCGCCTGGAGCACAATCTCGCGCTCATGGAGACGTACACCGAGCGGCACGGCCTCGCCTTCGCCCCGCACGGCAAGACCTCCATGGCCCCACAGCTCTTCCGGCGCCAGATCGAGCACGGGGCGTGGGGCATCACGCTCGCCGTCCCGCACCAGGTGCGGGTGGCCCGCGCCTTCGGCACCCGGCGGATCTTCCTCGCGAACGAGCTCGTGGACGGCCCGGCGCTGCGCTGGATCGCCGCCGAGCTGGAGCGCGACACGGAGTTCCGCTTCGTCTGTTACGTCGACTCCGTGCGCGGGGTGGAGCTGATGGACGCGGCGCTGAAGGGAAGCACCCGTCCGGTCGACGTCGTCGTGGAGCTGGCCGCCGGGGAGGGCGCCCGTACCGGCGTCCGTACCGAGGCGGAGTGCGCGGCGGTCGCGGACGCGGTGGCCGGGGCGGCGGGAACCCTGCGGCTGGTCGGGGTCGCCGGGTACGAGGGCGAGGTCCCGCAGGCCGACCCCGACCGGGTGCACGCCTATCTGCGCCGGCTCGTCGCGCTCGCCGTCGACTTCGACAAGGCGGGACGGTTCGCGGGCACCGACGAGATCATCGTCAGCGCGGGCGGCAGCGCCTGGTTCGACGCGGTCGCCGACGCCTTCGCCGGCATCCCCGCACTCTCCCTCCCCGTACTGAAGTTGCTGCGGTCCGGCGCCTACGTCTCGCACGACGACGGCCGCTACCGGGAGGTCACCCCCTTCAACCGCGTCCCCGAGGAGGGCGCCCTGGAGCCGGCCTTCCGGCTCTGGGCGCAGATCGTCTCCCGCCCCTCCGCGGAGCAGGCCTTCGCCAACGCGGGCAAGCGGGACGCGGCCTACGACCTGGACCTCCCATTCGCCCAGGTGATCCGCCGGGACGGTACGGAGCGCCCGGCGACCGGCGTGTCGGTCACCGGCCTGTCCGACCAGCACGCCTGGCTCGCCACCACCCACGAGGCGGACGTCCAGGTCGGGGACTGGGTGGGCCTGGGTCTCTCGCACCCGTGCACGTCGTTCGACAAGTGGCAGCTGATCCCGGTCGCCGAGGCGGACGGCACGGTCGTCGACTACGTCCGCACGTTCTTCTAGGAGGGCCCGTGGACCAGCTCGTCATCCGGGACGCGGACGTCGTCGACGGCAGCGGGGCCCCCGCCCACCGCGCGGACGTGGTCATCGACGGGGGCCGGATCGTCACCATCGTCAAGGAGGCCGCGGCGGCCGGCTGCCAGCGCCCGCGCGCGACGCGCGAGCTGGACGCCGAGGGTCTGGTCCTCGCCCCCGGCTTCATCGACATGCACGCCCACAGCGACCTCGCCCTGCTCCGCGACCCGGACCACAGCGCCAAGGCCGCACAGGGGGTCACCCTCGAGGTCCTCGGCCAGGACGGGCTGTCGTACGCCCCCGTCGACGACCGCACCCTCGCCGAGGTGCGCCGGGCCATCGCCGGCTGGAACGGCCACGGCGACGACATCGACTTCGACTGGCGCTCGGTGGGCGAGTACCTGGACCGCCTGGACCGGGGCATCGCCGTCAACGCGGCCTACCTGATCCCCCAGGGCACGGTCCGTGCGCTGGCCGTCGGCTGGGAGGACCGCGAGGTCACCCCGGCCGAGCTGGACCGGATGCGCCGGCTGGTGGCGGAGGGCATGGCACAGGGCGCGGTCGGCATGTCCTCCGGCCTCACCTACACCCCCGGCATGTACGCCGCGGACGCCGAACTGACCGAGCTGTGCCGGGTGGTGGCGTCGTACGGCGGCTACTACTGCCCGCACCACCGCTCGTACGGGGCGGGCGCCCTGGAGGCGTACGAGGAGATGGTGGCCCTGTCCCGGGAGGCGGACTGCTCCCTCCACCTGGCCCACGCCACCATGAACTTCGGCGTGAACAAGGGCCGGGCACCCGAGTTGCTGTCATTGCTGGACCAGGCCCTCGCGGCCGGCGCCGACATCACGCTCGACACCTACCCCTACACCCCCGGCAGCACGACCCTCGCGGCGATGCTGCCGAGCTGGGCGAACGAGGGCGGCCCGGACGCGGTCCTGGCGAAGCTGGCGGACGACGATACGGCCGAGCGCATCCGCCACCACGTCGAGTCCCTCGGCTCCGACGGCTGCCACGGCGTCCCCATCGAGTGGGACACGATCGAGATCTCCGGCGTGGCCGACCCGGCGCTGGCGGACTTCGTCGGCCGTACGGTGGCGGAGTCGGCGCGGCTGCGCGGCGAGGCCCCGTGGACGACGGCCCGCCGGCTGCTGCTGGCGGACCGGCTCGCCCCGTCGATCCTCCAGCACGTCGGCCACGAGGAGAACGTCCGCGCGATCATGCGCCACCGCGTCCACACCGGCGGCTCGGACGGCATCCTCCAGGGCACCAAGCCGCACCCCCGGGCGTACGGCACGTTCCCGCACTACCTAGGGCACTACGTACGGGAGTTGGGCGTCCTCTCCCTGGAGGAGTGCGTCGCCCACCTCACCGCCCGCCCCGCGGCCCGGCTGCGCCTGCCGGACCGCGGCCTGATCCGCGAGGGCTATCGGGCCGACGTCGTCCTCTTCGACCCGGAGACGGTGGCGGCGGGCTCGACGTTCGAGAACCCGCGCAGACTGCCGACGGGCATCCCCTACGTCCTGATCGACGGCCGCTTCGTGATCGAGGACGGCCGAAGGACGGACGAACTGGCGGGACGCGCCGTCCGACGTCCACCGCAAGGTCTTTAGGTCGCGGGGCCGTGTCGATCCGCGGCTGCCGCCGCGTGGGCGCGACCGGCCCCCACCCACCCGCAGACACACACGGCCGCCCGCCACCCCCTACGGCTTGGGCAGGGTGCAACCACTCGCACTGAGGTTCAGCACATTCCCCGTCGTGAAGCACGCCGGAATGATGTATGTCTCCTCCGCGTAGTTGATCCCCTGCCGCACCGTGACGTTCCCGCTCGCGTCCACCTCGCACGGGTTGTCCACGGTGCACCGCTCCCCGTCCTCGTTGCCGGTGTTGTTGACGGCGACGACCTGCCCCGTGGTGGTGTCGATCACCGGCGAGCCCGAGGTCCCGCCGATCGTGTTGCACGCGGAGGTGTAACGGACCGAGTCCTTCCAGGTCCAGTCGCCCTCCTTCAGCCGGTACACGAACCCGTCGATGTTGCAGCTGTAGATCGTCTTCCAGTAGCCGGAGACGACCTTGATGGCGGTACCGGCGACGGGGTGAGTGCTGCTGACGGTGAGCGGGCTGATGCCGTAGGAGCTCTTGATCGCCGCGTACGTCGTGGTGGTGCGGTAGATCGTGACGTCCGTGTCGGTCATCGTCGAGTAGACGACCTGGTTGGCGCGGAGCGTGGCGACCTTGGTGCCGGCGGAGTTCAGCAGGCCGAAGGTACGGCTGGAGGACTGGCCGGTGATGACCTCGCCGGGCTCGGGGAAGCCGGTCTCCAGGCAGTGGCCGTTGGTCAGCACCAGCGCCGGGTCGGTGTCCGCGGAGTTCGGGAAGCGGATGACGGAGCCGGAGCAGTTGCTGAGCGAGACGGTGCCGGCGAAGTTGACGGTCACCGCGGCGGCCGCCTTCGGCCGCGCGTCGGCCTTGGCCGCGGGTGCGGCGACCGCCGGAACCACGCCCAGCCCGGTGATGGCCAGGGAAGCGAGCGCGGCGACGAGAGGCTTGTTCATGTGGGGGTCCCCTCTTGACGACAAGGCGACCGGAGATCTTCCGGCCGCCGCTTGATTTGTCATGTGCATTGTGAGGGGAGGGAGGTGGTGGGGCAAGGAGTTGTTTCAGGACCGGCGTTGGCGGATTTCCGCACATGCGGCGTCGACGTACTCGAAGAACGTCCGAATGCCGGCCGTGATCCGCGCATCGAGGTCGCGGCTGCGCCGCTCACGGCCCTGGGACCACTTGAGGCGCGGACAGCCCGACGGCTCGCGAGGCTCGCCCCCCTAGTGGGACCGGCCGCCGCCGCCCCGCCCGTGCCCCCAGCCGTGTCCCCCGTACGTGGGGGTCCCGGTCGGTGTCCCGGTGGTGGCGGTCGGTGAGGGTGTCGCGCTCGCGCCGGCGGTCGGGCCTGTGCGCGGCGAGGCGCCGGCGGGCGGCGCGGACGCGGTGGTGGACGCGGTGGTGGACGGCCGGACACTCGCGGACGAGGCCGCCCGGGTGGACGGCACGCCCCCTGCCGCCGGTACGGCCGACGTGGCGGAGGGGGTGACGGACGCGCTGCTCGGGGCGGCCTGCGGCGGGCGCGACGAGGACTCGCCGACCGTCCGCTCCGTACGGCTCCGGCCGTCCTGGGGGCCGTCCGACGAGGAGGAGAGGGCGAACCCGGCGACCAGCGCGGCCACGGACGCGGCGCCCGCCGCGCCCACGGCGACCACCCTGCGTCTCGAACGCCGGCCCTCCGCGTCGCGGGCCGACCGCCGCCGCTGCGCCCGGCCCTCCGCCGGTACGGGTGCCGACGCGGGTGCCGGCACGGCGGGCGCGGCGGGTGTGATCCGGGGCAACTCGCGTGTCTCGTCGTACGCGTTGAGCCAGCCGTGTGCGGACGCCGGGTCCCGGTACTCCTCGTACACGGGGGCCGGTCCGCCCCCCTGCGGTTGGTAGACGCTGGGCGCCCCGGTCTCGTCCTCGGCAGGTCTCGGCATGGACGCGGATTCTAGGAGGGAAGGGGCCGATGAGACAGCTACCGGCGATAACAGGCCAAACCATCGGGAGTTTTCGTGTCTCAAGTGGTGGAAAACACGACGCGACGAGCGTTACCGCACCGTAAGCTCACCGGCATGCAGGTGATCCAGTCGACCAAGCTCGCCAACGTCTGTTACGAGATCCGGGGCCCGGTTCTCGAGGAGGCGATGCGGCTGGAGGCGGCGGGACACCGCATCCTCAAGCTCAACACCGGGAACCCGGCCGCCTTCGGCTTCGACTGCCCGCCGGAGATCCTGGAGGACATCCTCCGCAACGTCTCCTCGGCGCACGGCTACGGCGACGCGAAGGGCCTGCTGGCCGCCCGGCGCGCGGTCGTCATGCACAACCAGACCATCGGCATCGAGACCGACGTCGAGCACGTCTTCATCGGCAACGGCGTCTCCGAGCTGATCGTGATGGCGATGCAGGGCCTGCTGGACGACGGCGACGAGGTCCTCGTCCCGGCGCCGGACTACCCCCTGTGGACGGCCGCCGTCTCCCTCTCCGGCGGCACCGCGGTCCACTACCGCTGCGACGAGCAGTCGGACTGGATGCCCGACCTCGCCGACATCGAGCGCAAGGTCACCGACCGCACCAAGGCGATCGTCATCATCAACCCGAACAACCCGACGGGCGCGGTGTACGACGAGGCGATGCTGCGCGGGCTGACCGACATCGCCCGCCGCCACAACCTCCTGGTCTGCTCGGACGAGATCTACGACAAGATCCTCTACGACGACGCCACGCACACCCCGACCGCCGCGATCGCCCCGGACCTGCTCACGCTCACCTTCAACGGCATGTCCAAGGCCTACCGGGTGGCCGGTTACCGGGTCGGCTGGATGGCCGTCTCCGGCCCCCGCGCACACGCCGACTCCTACATCGAGGGCCTGACGATCCTGGCGAACATGCGGCTGTGCGCGAACATGCCCGGCCAGCACGGGGTCGTGGCCGCGCTCAGCGGACGCCAGTCGATCAACGAGCTGGTACTGCCGGGCGGGCGCCTGAAGGAGCAGGTGGACACGGCGTACGAGCTGCTCACCCAGATCCCGGGCGTGACCTGCGTCCGGCCCAAGGGCGCCCTGTATCTCTTCCCGCGCCTCGACCCCCAGGTCTTCAAGATCAAGGACGACCGGCAGATGGTCCTGGACCTGCTGCGGCAGGAGAAGATCATGGTCGTCCAGGGCACCGGCTTCAACTGGCCGGAGCCGGATCACTTCCGGGTGGTGACCCTGCCGTCGGTGGGCGACCTGCGGGACGCGATCGGCCGGATCGGCCGGTTCCTGGACGGCTACGGGCAGCGGTAGCCGCGGGTGGCCGGGGCCCGCCGTAGCCACCGGCCCACGGACCGTGAACCGGGTCAACTTTAGACGAGATCTAAGGTAGGATGGCTTCCTGACAGCACAGGAGGCCATCTCCCATGTACGAAGCGATCCGCACCAAGTCGGTCCACAGCACGATGGCCGGCGCGTCTTCCGACTTCCCCCACCGGACGCGCGAGGAGGAGCTGGACATCCAGCTCGCGGGACATCTCGCGGCGCTGCTCGCCGTCACCGACGAGCTGCGCGGCCTCACGCCGTCCACCGACCTCGACGCCGCCGCGATCCGGCTGGCGGAGCAGGTGACCCGGCTGCGGGGCGGACGTACGCCGGTCCGCGCGTCGCCGGCCGCGGTAGGGCAGCCGGCGTCCCTGCACGAGCGCGCCCACGCGCTGGCCGGCCGCGCACTGGTGGTCGCGGCGTCCCGGGCGGACACCTCGGCGGCGATCCTCGCGGCGGAACGCATGGACGCCCACGCGGCGGCGACGGAACTCACCACGACGGCCTGACCCGAGCCGACCACCCGCCCCCGGCCGATCCGCCACACCCCCAGACGGCCCCGGTCCGCGCGCCCCCAAACCCCGCGCGGACCGGGTTGCCACCACCCCCGCCTCCCCGCAGGCGGCCTCTTCCCGCCGCAACGGCGACCAGCCACCACGGCGCGGCCCGGCGGTGCCGCTCCGACCGCCGTCCGGCACCGCCGAATCCCGCCGCACGGGCCGAGCGCCGTCGCGGCGGACTCTTCTGTCGGCCCCACCGCACCCCTGACCGGTCCTCGTCCCCCCGTTGTAATCCGGGACGTCCACTTCACGCCCCGTTCACCCTGAGCGCCCTGGAATGTGGAGTTCCGCGAGCACGCTCCCCGGCGTGAGACGTATCGCGGGAATCGTCCTGGCGGTGCTGCTGATCGGTGGCGTGGTGGCTGCCGTCGTCGCAGGCCGGCAAGGGGACGACAAGGGCACGGCAACGAAGACCGTGCGTGGTGTGATCGGTTCGGAGAAGTCGGACTTCTTCGCCGATCCCGATGTGGTGAAGGCCCTCGCCGCCAAGGGCTACACCGTGAAGACGGAGGCGTCGGGGTCCTGGGCCATGGACGGCCTGGACCTGAAGGGCTATGACTTCGCGTTCCCGTCCAGCTCGGCACCCGCCGACCAGCTGGCCGCGAAGTACCACGCCCGCCAGCCCCTCCCCCGGCCCTTCTACTCGCCCCTCGTGGTGGTGGCCCATCGCAGCGCCGCCGAAGTACTGGCCGCGAACGGCCTCGCCGTGCTCGACGGCAAGGGCAAGGGCACCCTGAAGATGGCCGCCTACCTGGACGCCGCCCGGCACGACCGGACCTGGCAGCAGCTCAAGGGGGCCAAGGCGCACGGCGAGCTGACCGGGACGCTGTACATCACCAGCACCGACCCGGAGACCTCCAACTCCGGCGCCCTCTACCTCGCCGCCGCCTCCTACGTCGCCAACGGCGGCCAGGTCGTGGCGAGCGACGCCGCCGTCGCGAAGACCGCACCCCTGCTGCACAAGCTGGTCAGCGTCCAGGGCGCCCAGCAGCCCAGCAGCGACTCGGTCTTCCGGGACTTCATCAGCGGTGCCGGCAACCCGCTGGTGTGCCTCTACGAGTCGCAGGTCGTCTCGCTGCTCGCCGACCGGCACGGCGCCGACGACCTGGTGGTCCTCTACCCGGACACCACGGTCAACAGCGACCACACGATCGTGCCGATGGACGACGCCGGCCGGGAGCTCGGCGACCTCCTCAGCACCGATCCAACCCTGCGCAAGCTCGCCGTGAAGCACGGCTTCCGGCCCCAGGGCGACTCCGCCGAGTTCGTCACGGCCACCGCCGACCGGGCCGCGTACCTCAACCAGACACTGACCGGCGTCCGGCAGGCGCCCGTGCCCACCTCCGCGGTGCTGCACGAGATGGCCCGCCGGGCGCGCGGCTGACGGGGGGATCCTGTGAGCAACTTCGACAAGATGAGGCCGAGCGGCGGCGAGCACCCGCCCACGCTGAGCGGTGAGGACGTCTTCACGCTGACCCCGCCCGAGGCGGTCGCGCCGGTGCCGCGGGAGAAGGCCGGCGGACTCGTGCCCGTCGACGACGGTGTCCGTACCGACATGGCGCACAAGGCCTCCGTGTACGTCCGGGACCTGGCCGCCCTGGACGCGCGGTCACCGGAGTTCGCGAGCAAGGTCGGCGAGATCACCGGGCTCGGCGCCGGCGAGATGCGCAGCGCCGCCTCGCAGTCCAACCGCATGCTGGAGCGTGCCGTCCGCAGCCTGCCCGACAAGGGCGGCGACGCCCAGGGCAAGGTCGCCGGCTCGCTCGTCGAACTCCGCCGGGTCGTCGAGGACCTGGACCCGCGCGACCTGCCCGCGGGCAAGGGCCGCAAGTTCCTCTCCCGGCTGCCCGGCGGCAACAGGCTCCGCGACCACGTCGCCAAGTACGCTTCCGCACAGGGCACGTTGAACAAGATCGTGGGCTCGCTGCGCGGCGGCCAGGACGAACTCCGCCGGGACAACGCCGCGTTGCAGACCGAGCGGGTCCGGCTCTGGGAGACGATGGGCAAGCTCCAGGAGTACGTCGTCCTCACCCAGGCCCTGGACACCGCCGTCGAGCAGCACATCGGCCGGCACCCGGACCCCCAGGAGGCCGACGCGCTCCGCGCCGACGTGCTCTTCCCGGTCCGGCAGAAGCACCAGGACCTGCTCACCCAGCTCGCGGTGTCCGCGCAGGGCTACCTGGCGATGGACGTCGTACGACGCAACAACGACGAGCTGATCAAGGGCGTCGAACGCGCCGCCACCACCACCGTGTCGGCCCTGCGTATCTCGGTGATGCTGGCCTCCGCGCTGGACAACCAGAAGAAGGTCATCGAGCAGGTCAACGCGTTGCGTGGGACGACCGAGGACCTCATCCGGGGCAATGCCGAGATGCTCGCGAGCCAGAGCGGGGAGATCCAGCGCATCGCCGCCGACCCGGCCGTCGGCGCCGAGACGCTGCGCGCCGCCTTCCAGCAGATCTACCGCACCCTGGACGCCATCGACACCTACAAGGTGCAGGCGACCGAGGTGATGGCGAACACCGTGCAGTCCCTCACGGACGAACTCCAGTCGGCCAGTGCCTACCTGGAGCGCAGCCGCTCCAAGGGCGCGCTGGAGGGCGGCCCGGCATGAACAGACGCCCGCTGCTGACCCTGCTCGCCGGCGCCGCCCTGCTGACCGGGTGCACCTCCGAAAACCACCAGGACGACGACGCCACGGCCCCGAAGCCCGGCACCCTGCGGGTCCTCGCCTCCTCCGAACTCAGCGACATGACGGCCGTCTTCGACCGCGTCCGCAAGGACACCGGCGTGACGATCCGCCCCACCTACATGGGCACCCTGGACGCCGTCGACCTGGTCGCCCAGGGCAAGGCGGACGGGGCGTACGACGCCCTGTGGCTGTCCTCCGACGACTATCTGCGGCTGCGCCCTCAGGCGGCGAAGAAGGTGGTCTCGGAGACCTCGATCATGTCCAGCCCGGTCGCGATCGGCGTCAGGACGGCCACCGTCAGGTCGCTCGGCTGGAAGCCGGCCGACGTCACCTGGTCGCAGATCGAGCAGGCCGTGGAGGCCGGCAGGCTGACCTACGGCATGACCGACCCGGCCCGCTCCAACTCCGGTTTCTCCACCCTGGTCTCGGTGGCCTCCGCGCTCTCCGGCGCCCAGTCGGCGCTCACGGACGCCGACGTGGCCAAGGCGACCCCGCGGCTGAAGAAGTTCTTCAAGGGCCAGACCCTGACCTCGGGCTCCTCCGGCTGGCTGGCCTCCGCCTACCGGCGGCGCGGCGACGTCGACGCCCTGCTCAACTACGAGTCCGTCCTCAAGGGCATCCCGGACCTCACCGTGATCCGCCCCGCCGACGGCGTGATCACCGCGGACTACCCGCTCTCCTCGCTGGCCGCCTCCTCCGCCGACACCCGCGAGGACGTCCGCAGGGTGGCCGAGGACCTGCGCACGACGGCCGTGCAGAAGCTCGTCACGGACACCACGCACCGCCGCCCGGTGGTCGCCTCGGTGCCGCCGGCCGCCGGTCTTGACACCTCCCGTCGCCGTGAACTCCCCTTCCCGGGCAGCAAGTCGGTGGCCGACGGGCTGATCTCCGCGTACGAGAACGAGCTGCGCCGGCCGTCCCGCACGGTCTACGTCCTGGACACCTCGGGCTCGATGGAGGGCGACCGTCTCGCCCGCCTGAAGAAGGCCCTCACCGACCTCACGGGCGACTTCCGCGACCGCGAGGAGGTCACGTTGATGCCGTTCGGCTCGGACGTGAAGAACGTCAGCACCCACGTCGTCGACCCGGCCGACCCGGACACCGGCCTGAACGCGATCCGCAAGGACACCGACGTCCTGCGGGCCGACGGCAACACCGCCATCTACACCTCGCTGGAGAAGGCGTACGACCGGCTGCGCACCGACCGGGACACCTTCACCTCGATCGTGCTGATGACGGACGGCGAGAACACCACGGGCGCCAAGGCCGGCGAGTTCGACGACTTCTACCGCGGTCTGTCCACCACCCAGCGGAACATCCCCGTCTTCCCGATCCTGTTCGGGGACTCCTCCCGCACCGAACTGCAGCACATCGCCGCCCTGACCGGCGGCCGTCTCTTCGACGCCCAGCAGGGCTCCCTGGACGGCGCCTTCGAGGAGATCCGTGGCTACCAATAGGCTGCTCGGCTACCTGGAGTCCCGCAAGAACCTCACCGGCTGCGCGGGCGGTCTGCTCGGCCTGGTCCTCACCTTCACCGGGGTGGCCGGCCCGTACTGGCCGGTGGTGGTGGCGGGTCTGTACGGCGCGGGCGCGC
This sequence comes from Streptomyces sp. NPDC054813, assembly GCF_053611365.1. NCBI lineage: Bacteria > Bacillati > Actinomycetota > Actinomycetes > Kitasatosporales > Streptomycetaceae > Streptomyces > Streptomyces sp. NPDC054813. Next base: position 388,777 of record NZ_JBSHAF010000006.1, read on the forward strand.
TGATCGCCCCGCCCCAGCGGCCGCCGCTGCCGGACTTCCCGACGCCGTCGGCCCAGCTGGAGGGAGTGCGGGCCGACTTCGGGAAACTGGAGACCTATCTGACGGAGGTCGGCCTGCCCGCTTCGGCGCAGACCCGGCTCGGCGAACTGACCGACCTGCTCACCGCGTTGCTGGACCCGGGCTGGGCGGCCGAGCTGCTGGCCCAGGACCCGGAGGGCGTCCATGTGCTGTCGCGGACGGTACGGCAGGACATCCCGGAGGCGGTCGACAGCTTCGTCCGCACCCGGTGGTGGACGCGTCTGACGCCCGGGCAGGAGCCGCCGGAGCGGCATCTGGAACGCCAGTTGGGCCTTCTCAAGGAGGAGGCCGAGCAGTTGGCGGCGGGCCTCCGGGACGCGGAGGCCAGGCGCCAGGAGACCCACACCCGGTACCTGGAGGACCGGAACAACTAGCCCACGGGAAGGGCCGGCCTCCCGGTGCGGAAGGCCGGCCCGGTCCGGTGGTGCGGACCCGCTCGCGGAGCGTCAGGGGCAGCTGATGCGCCGGTCGCCCGGGTCGGTGGTGCAGGTGTCGAAGCCGAGGCCGCCGTTGGCCGTGTCGTTGGCGGAGACGCCGTCGGTGGTGACCACCCGGTCGTTGCCGGAAGCCCCGTTCACCGAGTCGTTGCCCGGGCCGCCGTACAGGGTGTCGTTGCCGTCCCCGCCGTCGATGTTGTCGTCGCCGTAGTCGCCGTAGACGGTGTCGGCGCCGCCGTTGCCGCGGAGGGTGTCGTTGCCGCCCAGGCCGCAGATCACGTTGTTGCCGGACGTGCCGTTGAGGGTGTCGGCCCCGCTGGTGCCGATGATCGTGCAGCCCCGCGAGTTGTTGACGGTACCGGTCGCCGTGGCGGTGTTGTTGCCGGTCGCCGGGTCGGACTGGGTGGCCGTGACGGCGGCCGAGTTCCGGAGCGTGCCGGTGGCGCGGGGTTCGGCGACGACGGTGACGGTGGCGCTCGCGCCCGGGGCCAGGGTGTTCAGGGCACAGGTGGCGCCGGTGGCGGAGGCGGTGCAGCTGCCCTGGGTGGTCGTCGCCGAGACCAGGGTCGCGCCGGCTCCGGAGAGCGTGTCGCTCAGTGTGACGCCGGTGGCGGAGGCGGTGGAGGCGGCCGCGTTGGTCACGCGGACGGTGTACGTGGCCCGGTCGCCGAGGGTGACGGAGGACGGGCCGGCCTTGGTGACCGAGAGATCGGCGCTGGGCGGCGGGGGTGTGCTGCCGCCTCCGCCCAGGTAGCGGGCGAGCGCGAAGTCCCGGTCGGGGCCGCCCAGGCCGGCGGCGACGATCCTGCCGTCGGACTGGATCGCCACCCCGCGGGCCGCGTCGCTGCCGCCGAAGTCCGTGGTCACCGCACCGCCGGTGCCGAAGCCACTGTCCAGGCTGCCGTCGGTGTTGTAGCGCCGGACCTCGAAGGCACCGCTGGGCCCGCTGCCGACGGCGACGATCCGCCCGTCGCTCTGCAGCTTCATGTCCTGGGCTCCCCCGCCGGGGGTGACGACCAGTCCGTTGCCGTCGAATCCCGTGTCCAGAGTGCCGTTGGTGTTGTAGCGGGCCAGCGCGAACCGACCGCCGCTGCTGCCGGCCGCGACGATCCTGCCGTCGGACTGGACCGCGAGCGCCTCCGCGGTGTCGTAGTCACCGAAGTCGGTGCGCTGGAAGCCGCCGCTGCCGAACCCGGAGTCGAGGCTGCCGTCGGCGTCGAAGCGGATGAGCGAGAAGTCGAAGCGGGTCGTGCCGACCTCACCCGCGACCACGATCTTGCCGTCGGGCTGGAGGGCCAGGGCGCGCGCGTCGCCGCCCGATTCGGGGGACGGGTCCGGATCGGCGCTCACCATTCCGTCGCCGCTGAAGCTGGTGTCCGGGCTGCCGTCGGGGTTGTAGCGGGCCACCGCGGCCCGGCCGCCGACATAGCCCGCGGCGACGATCTTGCCGTCGGGCTGCACCGCCACGTCCTGGGCCTCTTCGGGGGTGCCGAAGTCGGTGAACACCCGGCCGTCACCGCCGCCGAAGCCCGTGTCCAGAGTGCCGTCCGTGTTGTAGCGGGCCACCGTGAACCAGCAGCAGTTCTCGTACCCTCGCCAACTGCCGCCCGCCACGACGATCTTGCCGTCGGGCTGGAGCGCCACGGCGTGGGCCTCGCTCCACTGGAAGCCGTCGTTCGAAGGGAGGTTGTTGATGGGGGTGGTGACCCGGCCGTCGCCGCCGAAGCCGGTGTCCGGCGTGCCGTCGGGGTTCTGGCGGGTCAGCGCGAAGTCGCTCTCCAGGGCCGATTCGTCGACGAAGGCGCCGACGGAGACGATCTTGCCGTCCGGCTGCACGGCCACGTCGTTGGCGTGGTCTTCCCCGCCGAGGTCGGTGAGGACCACGCCGGTGCCGCCCAAGGCGGTGTCCAGGTCGCCGGGGGCGGCGAACGCGGTACCGGGCAGGGCCACCACGAGCGCCAGGAGAGTGGCTGTCACGGTGGCGGCCCGGACCGTGAGCGATCGAACACGGGGTGTGAACGACCGAACATGAGGTGTGAACATGGGCGACAGCGTTCCGGCACCGGTCCCCGGGTCGGCTCGCCACGAGCCGTCTTGCCCTCACCGGCCGCAGGAAATCACCCCGGCGGGTGAGCGGCCACCGCCGAGACCCCGGCCTGTCGACAGGCGAAGGCCTGCCGTCTCCAGTCCCGTCGGGGCGGACGGGTCGGTGACGGCAGGCCCAGGGGCCGCACACGCCGTTGTGCGCGGCCTCGCCGGTTCACACCGCGGCCGGTCGTGACGATCGCTGGTCAGGGCACACCCGTACCGGCCGCGGAGTCTTCACTCGGGGCTCAGCCCAGCCGCTCCACCAGCGCCCGGTACTCGTCCCAGAGTTCCTTCGGCGTGTGGTCGCCGAAGGTGTTGAGGTGGTCGGGGACCAGCGCGGCCTCCTCGCGCCAGGCCTCCTTGTCGACGGTCAGCAGGAAGTCGAGGTCGCCGTCGGCCAGGTCGAGCCCCTTGGTGTCGAGGGCCTCACGCGTCGGCAGCACACCGATCGGCGTCTCCACGCCCGCCGCCTTGCCGTCCAGCCGCTCCACGATCCACTTCAGGACCCGGGAGTTCTCGCCGAAGCCGGGCCAGACGAACTTGCCCGCGTCGTTCTTGCGGAACCAGTTGACGTAGTAGATCTTCGGGAGCTTCGCCTGGTCCTTGCCCTTGGCGACGTCGACCCAGTGCGCCATGTAGTCGCCCATGTTGTAACCGCAGAACGGGAGCATGGCGAACGGGTCGCGGCGCAGCTCACCGACCTTGCCCTCGGCCGCGGCGGTCTTCTCCGAGGCCACGTTGGCGCCCAGGAACACGCCGTGGTTCCAGTCGAAGGACTCGGTCACCAGCGGGACCGCGGTGGCGCGCCGCCCGCCGAAGAGGATCGCCGAGATCGGCACACCCCGCGGGTCCTCCCACTCCGGCGCGATGATCGGGCACTGCGCGGCGGGCACGGTGAAGCGGGCGTTGGGGTGGGCGGCCGGGGTCTCGGAGGCCGGCGTCCAGTCGTTGCCCTTCCAGTCCGTCAGGTGGGCCGGAAGCTCCTCCGTCATGCCCTCCCACCAGATGTCGTTGTCGTCGGTGAGCGCCACGTTGGTGAAGACCGCGTTGCCCCACAGCGTCTTCATCGCGTTGGCGTTGGTGTGCTCACCGGTGCCGGGCGCGACGCCGAAGAAGCCGGCCTCGGGGTTGATCGCGTAGAGGCGGCCGTCCTCACCGAACCGCATCCAGGCGATGTCGTCGCCGATGGTCTCGACGGTCCAGCCGGAGACGGTGGGCTCCAGCATGGCGAGGTTGGTCTTGCCGCAGGCGCTCGGGAAGGCGGCGGCAACGTACTTGGACTCGCCCTGCGGAGGAGTGAGCTTGAGGATCAGCATGTGCTCGGCGAGCCAGCCCTCGTCCCGCGCCATCACGGAGGCGATGCGCAGGGCGTAGCACTTCTTGCCGAGCAGGGCGTTGCCGCCGTAGCCGGAGCCGTAGGACCAGATCTCGCGGGACTCGGGGAAGTGCGAGATGTACTTGGTCTGGTTGCAGGGCCAGGGGACGTCCGCCTGGCCGGGCTCCAGCGGGGCGCCGAGGGTGTGCACGGCCTTCACGAAGAAGCCCTCGTCACCGAGTTCGTCGAGGACGGCCTGGCCCATGCGCGTCATGGTGCGCATGGAGGCGGCGACGTACGCGGAGTCCGTGATCTCCACGCCGAGCGCGGAGAGCGGGGAGCCGAGGGGGCCCATGCAGAACGGGACGACGTACATCGTCCGGCCCTTCATCGCACCGCGGAACAACCCCTTCTCACCGCTGAAGATCTCCCGCATCTCCGCGGGGGCCTTCCAGTGGTTGGTCGGGCCTGCGTCCTGCTCCTGCTCGGAGCAGATGAAGGTGCGGTCCTCGACCCGGGCGACATCGGTCGGGTCGGAGGCCGCGTAGTAGGAGTGGGGGCGCTTGATCGGGTCGAGCTTCTTGAAGGTGCCCTTCGCCACGAGCTCTTCGCACAGTCGCTCGTACTCGGCCTCGGATCCGTCACACCAGACCACGCTGTCCGGCTGCGTCAGTTCGGCGATCTCGTTGACCCACGAGATCAGTTCCTGGTGCTTGGTGGGGATGACGGTGGGAGCCGCGATGTCGCGCGCCACGATTGCTCCTAAATGAGGGATTTTTTGATCTTTTGGGTCCGCTGAGGACCTTGTCGCCCCGTGGGGGCTGCGACCCGGATGCTTCACAGTCATCGACTGTCTGGCGCTCATCCGGTGCCGACCGCACTCATTTGATCCTCCGACTCGATCACCCATCTGTCCAGAGGGAGTCACAGATGAGCGACGTGAGGAAGGCCACGGTCGCGGTGCCGACCTGCGTTTCTTTGCGTCCACATTGAGTTCGCCTCAAGGTCTTTTTGCCCGGTCCGGCAAGACCGCTGAGTGGTCGGCGGGTGACCCGTGAGACGATGGCCACTCCCGGCCCGTCATCGGCCGAGACCGATCCGTGACTTACGGTTCCGTAGGTACGATGCGGTGCATGACTGCACCCGTCCCCGACGCGCCCACGGACTCGCCGGCCGCCGGCCACGGGTCCAGCGCGCTCTCGTCCCTGTCGGACCAGGTCAAGCCCAAGTTGCGCGGCTGGCTGCATCTGGGCATGTTTCCGGCCGTACTCGTCTCGGGCCTCTTCCTCACCGCACTCGCCGACTCACCGCGCGGCCGGGTCGCCTGCGGGATCTACGCCCTGACGGCATGTCTGCTGTTCGGCGTGAGCGCGCTGTACCACCGGGGCAACTGGAGCCCTCGCATGGACGGCATCCTGCGCAGACTCGACCACGCCAACATCTTCCTGATCATCGCGGGCACCTACACCCCGCTGACCCTGCTGCTCCTGCCCGCCGCGCAGGGGCAGTGGCTGCTGTGGGGCGTCTGGGCCGCGGCGGCCGCCGGCATCGCCTTCCGGGTCTTCTGGGTCGGCGCCCCTCGCTGGCTGTACACGCCCTGCTACATAGCGATGGGCTGGGCGGCGGTCTTCTACCTGCCCGACTTCATGCGTACCGGCGGTATCGCCGTGCTGGTCCTGGTGATCGTCGGCGGCCTCCTCTACAGCGCGGGCGGCGTGATCTACGGCATCAAGCGCCCGAACCCGTCACCGCGCTACTTCGGCTTCCACGAGGTCTTCCACTCCTTCACACTGGCCGCGTTCGTCGTCCACTACGTGGGGATCTCGCTGGTGGCCTACCAGCACGCGTAGTCCCACCGCCCCTCTCCGAGTGGCCACGGCTCCCGAGCCGTGGCCACTTTTTTCATGCCCTGACATCAGCTTCCCATTGACAGACACTAGATTTTGAGAGCTACTCTCATTTCATGGCTACTGTCACTCAGCTTGAAGAAACGCATCAGAATCCCCGCCGCTGGTGGGCCCTGGGCGCCCTGGTCGCGAGCATGCTGGTGCTCGGCTTCGACACGACGATCCTCAATGTGGCGCTCCCGACCATGGCCGGGGAGCTCGGCGCCACCACCAGCCAGCAGCAGTGGATGGCGGACGCGTACGTCGTCGTCTTCGCCTCGCTGATGCTCCCGGCCGGACTCCTCGGCGACCGCTTCGGCCGCCGCCGGATGCTCGTCGCCGGCCTGGTGATCTTCCTGGCCGGCTCCCTGGCCGGCTCCCTCGCCGACGACGTGAACTGGGTGATCGCCGCCCGCACGGTGATGGGCGTCGGCGCGGCACTGGTGATGCCGCTCGCCATGTCCGTGCTGCCCTCGCTGTTCGGGCCGAAGGAGCGCACGCGGGCCGTCGGCATCGTCTCGGCCGCCTCGGCGCTCGGCCTGCCGCTGGGCCCGATCATCGGCGGCTTCCTGCTCAACCACTTCTGGTGGGGCTCGGTCTTCCTGATCAACGTCCCGATGGCCGCCATCGGGATCGCCGCCTGCGTCTTCCTGCTCCCCGAGACCAGCGACCCCGCCTCCCCCAGGGTCGACGTCCTCTCCACCGCGCTCACCGTGACCGGCCTCGGCGCGCTGATCTACGCGATCATCGAGGCCCCCGACCGCGGCTGGGGCGACCCGCTGGTCCTGGCCCTGCTGGCGGGCTCCGTCGTCCTCATCACGGGCCTGGTGCTGCGCGAACGCCGGGTCGAGCGCCCCATGCTCGACATGGCCCTCCTCGCCCACCGCGGCTTCCTGCTCAACACCCTCGCCGCGACGCTGGTGATGTTCGTGCTGTCCGGCCTGCTGTTCGTGCTGCCGCCCTACCTCCAGGCGGTCCTCGGCAACGATGCCTTCGGCACCGGCCTGAGGCTGCTGCCCATGATGGGCGGCCTGCTGGTGGCCGCCCGGGGCGCCGAGGCGATGGCCGCCCGCTTCGGATCACGCGCCGTGACCGCCACCGGCCTGGTCGTCCTCGCCTTCGCCGCGATCCTCGGCAGCCGTACGACCGTGGACTCCGGCTACGGCTACACCGCGCTGTGGCTGTCGATCGCGGGCCTCGGCTTCGGCTTCTCGGTGGTTCCCGCCATGGACGGCGCCCTCGCCGCCCTGCCCGCCGACCGGGCCGGCAGCGGCTCCGGGCTGCTGATGACCACCCGCCAGGTCGGCGGCGCCATCGGTATCGCCCTGCTCGGCAGCCTGCTCGCGAGCACCTTCCGCGACCGCCTGAACGTGACCGGCCTGCCCGCCGGGCTCGGCCACACCGCCGGCGAGTCGGTGGTCGCCGCCCACCTGGTCGCGGCGAAGACCGGCTCGGCCCCGCTGGCCGCCTCCGCGAACGCCGCGTACGTGCACGGCATGGGTCTGGTCCTGCTGGTGTGCGGCATCGCCGCGCTGGTCACCGCACTGCTGGCCGCCGCGTTCCTGCCCAACACGCCGACCGCCCACCCCACCGAAGCGGAAGCCAACGAGGACGCGGCCGTGGCCCCCGCCACCGCCGATGCCGGACAATGACCAGCATGACGGCACCGCACACCTCCTTCTCCCCGGCCGACAATCCCCGGCTCGGCCTGCGTGAACGGAAGAAGATCAAGACCCGCGAGGCGATCCGCGAGGCGATGTACGCGCTGGTCGAGGAGCAGGGGTACGAGGCCACCACGATCGAGCAGATCGCCGAGCGGGCCGAGGTGTCGCCGTCCACCGTCTTCCGGTACTTCCCGACCAAGGAGGACATCGTCCTCACGGACGAGTACGACCCGCTGATCCTGGAGGAGCTCCGCGCCCGGCCCGCCGACGAGCCGTGGCCGGAGTCCCTCCGCTACGTGATGCACCGGGCGGTCACCCTCGGTATGAAGGACGCCCACTCGGTCTCCCGGCTGCGCACCCGGCTGATGGTCGAGGTGCCGGCGGTGCGCTCCCGGATGATGGAGAGCATGTCGGAGACCGGCCGGCTGCTCTGCCAGGCCATCGGCGAGCGCACCGGACGCGACCCGAAGAGCCTGGAGGTACGGGTCTACGCGATGTCCATCGTCGGCGGACTGATGGAGACCTCGATGTACTGGGCGGAGCAGGACCACGAGCCCGACTTCAAGGCCCTTGTCGACCGCGCCCTGAACGTCATCGAACACGGTCTGCCCCCGGAAAAACCCTGAGGTCCCGGCCGCCTGCCGTGCCATCCTGACCAGGTGAACACTGCCGAGATCCGTGTCGAAGTCGCCCCCGAGCTGGCCCTGTTCGTCCCGCACGCCCGCCGCACCGGTACGCACCCGCTCGCCGTCGACGGCGTCTCCACGCTCGGCCATGTGATCGAGTCCCTGGGCGTCCCGCTCACCGAGGTCGGCACGCTGGAGGTGGACGGCCGGGAGGTGCCGGCCGCGCACATCCCGGCGGACGGCGAATCGGTCGCCGTGCGCGCGGTCCGGCGCCCGCAGGAGGTCCCGGGCGCTCCGCTCCGCTTCCTCCTCGACGTCCACCTCGGCACCCTGGCCCGCCGGCTGCGCCTGCTGGGCGTGGACACCGCGTACGAGTCGACGGACATCGGCGACCCGGCCCTCTCGGCCCGCTCGGCGGCCGAGAAGCGCGTGCTGCTCAGCCGCGACCGGGGCCTGCTGCGCCGCCGCGAACTGTGGGCCGGCGCCTACGTCTACAGCACCAGCCCCGACGACCAGCTCCACGACATCCTCGACCGCTTCGCCCCCGAGCTGCGCCCCTGGACTCGCTGCACGGCCTGCAACGGCCTGCTGAGGAAGGCGACCAAGGAGGAGGTGGCGGACCAGCTCAAGGGCGGCACGCAGAAGTCGTACGACGTCTTCGCCCAGTGCACGGAGTGCGGCCGCGCCTACTGGAAGGGCGCGCACCACCAGCAGCTGGAAGCCATCGTGGAGCGCGCCCTCGCCGAGTTCGCCTGAGGCGGTCCCGGGCCGAGGTCAGTTGCGGCCCAGCGCCCGGTACTCCCAGCCGGCCGCCCGCCACTGCGCGGGGTCCAGGGCGTGCCGGCCGTCCACGACCCGGCGCCGGTTCACCACGGAACCCATGACCTCCGGGTCGATCTCCCGGAACTGCGCCCACTCGGTCAGCAGCACCACCACGTCGGCGCCCGCGGCGGCCTGCAGCACGTCGGTGCCGTACTCCAACTCCGGGTGGACACGGCGGGCGTTGTCCATCGCCACCGGGTCGTAGACGGTCACCCGGGCACCGGCCCGGTGCAGCGTGGCGGCGACGTCCAGCGCCGGGGCGTCCCGGATGTCGTCCGAGTTGGGCTTGAAGGCCGCACCCAGCGCGACCACCTTCGTCCCCGCCAGTTCCCCGCCGACCAGCTCACGGACCAGGTCCACGGTGCGGGCCCGGCGGCGCTGGTTGATCCCGTCCACCTCGCGCAGGAACGCCACCGCCTGGGCGACGTCCAGCTCCTCGGCGCGGTGGATGAACGCCCTGATGTCCTTGGGCAGGCAGCCGCCGCCGAAGCCCAGACCCGGCTTGAGGAACCGGCCGCCGATCCGGTCGTCGTAGGCCAGCGCCTCGGCCAGCCGGTGCACATCGGCGCCGGCGGCCTCGCAGACCTCCGCCATGGCGTTGATGTACGAGATCTTCGTGGCCAGGAAGGAGTTGGCGGCGACCTTGACCAGTTCGGCGGTCGGCAGGTCGGCCACCACCACCGGGGTGCCCTGGGCGATGACCGGGGCGAACGCGGCGCGCAGCCGCTCCTCCGCCCACGCGGACTCGGTGCCGAACACCAGCCGGTCGGGGTGCAGGGTGTCCTCCACGGCGAAGCCCTCCCGCAGGAACTCCGGGTTCCAGGCGAGTTCGACCTCGTCCCCGGCCGGCGCGGTCTCGCGGACCAGCTCCGCAAGCCGGGCCGCGGTGCCCACCGGCACCGTGGACTTGCCGACCACCAGGGCCCGCCGGCGCAGATGCCGGGCCAGCTCGGTGACCGCGCCCTCCACGTAGCGCAGGTCCGCCGCGTAGGAGCCGGGCTGTTGCGGGGTGCCCACGCAGACGAAGTGGATGTCGCCGAACTCCGCGGCCTCGGCCAGGCTGGTGGTGAAGTGCAGCCGACCGGATTCCTGGGCCTTGACCAGGAGTTCGGGCAGCCCTGGCTCGAAGAACGGCACCTCCCCGGCTCTCAGCAGCTCGATCTTGCCGGGGTCCACGTCGACGCCCAGTACTTCGTAGCCGAGCGCCGCCATGCACACGGCGTGCGTGGCGCCCAGGTAGCCGGTGCCGATGACCGTGAGACGGGGGGCGTCGGTGCCGTCGAGAAGAGTGTCCATGATGCCTCCGAAGGGGTTTCCCGAGCAGAAAAAGCGCATGCCGAAGACGCGCGTGGGTGAAGGAGAGGGACCTGGGGCCGCGTGCGGGGCCCGGGTGCGAACCGGGCCCCTCGCGTCAGGAGGAGCAGGCTGTGTTGGCGAGGCCCTTCGCCGCTTCGCTTACCTTGTTGTCGCAGGCGACCTTGTTGTTCTCGACGGGCGCGAGATGGAAGCCGTAGCCGGGGCCGTCCACCTGCGCGGTGTTGCCCTGGAACAGGTTTCCGGTGCCCCAGCCGTCGAGGATCCGGTGGGTCTGGAAGCCGTCCTCACGGGAGTGGCGGCCGACGTTGCCCTTGATCAGCCAGTCGTTTCCCTTGACGTCGACCCAGGAGTCGTTGTGACCCCCGGTGAGCTCGGCGCCGTCGAAGGTGTTGCCGATCAGGGAGCCGCCGGTGGTGCCCTCCTTGATGTCGACGGACTCGGCGGTGGTGGCACTGACGTGGTTGCCGCGGATGACGTTGTCGTCGCTCTTGTCGGGCTTGCAGTCGGTGACCGTGCACCAGTTGGACTCCGCCGACCCGACGTAGATGCCCTCGCCGAACGTCTCCTTGCGCTTGCCGGTGTCACGGACGGTGTTGCCCATCACCACGTTGCCGGAGCTGAAGTCGCGCAGATGGATGCCCTCGTCCCCGATGTTCTCGACGGTCAGGCCCTGGATGATGGTGCTCCGGACATGGTCGGCCATGACCCCTTTCTGGCCGTTGCGGACCGTGAAGCCGATCAGCCGCCAGTGGCTGGCGCCGTCGAGGTGGAAGGCGTAGCCGCCGTCGACGTCACCGGCGTCGATCACCGCGCCGGGGCCGCCGCACAGGAAGATCGGCCGGCTCCCGGTGCCGGGGTTGGCGGCGGTGAACCGGTCGTCGTACACCCCGTCCCGCATCTTGATGACGTCGCCGGGCCGCGCCTGGTCCAGGGCCTCCGCAAGGGACTTGGCGTCCCCCACGGTGACCGTGGCGGCCGGGCACTTCGTCCCTCCGGACGCGGCGGCCGCGGCGGAGCCGGACGCGGTGGGCGCGGCCGTCCCCTCGTCGGACGCCGTACCGCTCGGTTCCGGATCGGCGGCCGTGGCACCGGGGCCGTCGGTGGTCTCGGTGTCGTCCGTGGGGGTGGCCACCGGGATGGTGGGGCCCGCGTCGGGGCCCGCCCCGTACACCACGGGCGGGCCGTCTCCGGCGGAGGCCGCCACGATCAGCGCCACCACCGAGATCAGCAGGGCGGCCGAGGCCACCCACAGCGGCAGGCCGCCGGAGAGCCAGATCTGGCGCAGCCGTTTCGCCGCCGTGGGCAGTGTTCCCGGAGTGCCGGCCCCGGGGCGGGGCCCCCGCCCCGCCCCCGCCCCCCCCGCCCCGGGGGGCCGGGTGGTGTGGCTCGGTCGCTGCAAACCCGCGGGCAGGCGGCGCCCCGCCCCCCCCTCAACGGCCGGGGCGGGGCG
>NZ_JBSHAF010000006.1:400469-464361 GCF_053611365.1 Streptomyces sp. NPDC054813
CGCGCGCGCCCCCCCCCGGGGGCCGCCCGCGGGCCCCCCTCTGGGCGCGCCGCGTCTGGCGCGCGGGGCGCTGGTTCGCGGGTGGCCCGCCCCGGGGCCCGCCCCCCGTCCCGGCACCTGTCCCGTCCGCCGTGTCGTCCGGTGTGTCGTCGCTCATTCGCTCATCACCGGCGTCCTGCGGCGGCCCGCCACCTCGATCTCGTCCGGGGGCGGCGCGGGCAGCGGCGCCTTGTCGGAGTACGGATGGACGATCGGGCCCACCCGCCCTTGCCCGCGCCGCCTGCGCCGGCCCATGGCGGCCGAGAACAGGATCAGCATGAGGATGCCGGTCCACAGCAGGGTCATCGGGCTCGCGTAGTGCTTCACCTTGACCCAGAAGGAACTGGTGTCGTACCAGGCGAAGGTCTGGTTCTCCTTGATGTCGGCTCCGCCGTGGGAGCGGCTGGAGTCCAGCGCGCTGGGGCCGACCCCGCCGATCACGTTGAACGAGACCGTCGTACCGTCCACGCCGCCGACCAGGCTGACACCGTGGTTGGTGGCGTCCTGGACGGTGTTGCCGCGTATCTCGGCGGCCGAGTCGCGGACGTACACGCCGGTCTCCGGGCCGTCGATGATGTTGCCGGTGACCGTGGCGTCGCTGACGCCGTCCCGTACCGAGATGCCCTGCCGGTTCTGGCCGGTCAGGCGGTTGCCGGTGATGGACACCTTGTCCGCCGCCAGGCGGGCCACGATCCCCATGTCACCGCCCTCGATGCGGTTGTTCTGCACCCCGACGTCGAACCCGCCGAGCACCTCGACGCCGTAGCGCCCGTTGTCCTTGGCCACGCTGTTGGCGACCGAGTTGGAGCCGTAGCTGTCGACGGCCTGCCCGGAGGCGGAGGGGCCGTCGGCGAGCGGCTTGCCGCTGAGGGTGTAGCCGTTGCCGCCGTTGCCCTGGGCGGTGGAGCCGCTGATCCGCACCTGCTGGGTGGCGCGGGAGAGGATGAAGCCGTCGCCGCCGTTGTCCTTGGCAACCGTGCGCTGCACCAGCGAACTGGAGACGAAACGGTGCAGCACCACCCCGTCCTCCAGGCTTTTCTCCACGGTCGTGTCGCTGATCTCGATCCCCGTGGCACTGGAGATGAAGATCCCGAAGGCGTTGCCGGTGATGGTCGAGTGGGTGATCGACCCGGAGACGTAGGAGAGTCCGCCGGTGGAGAACCGGGCGTCGGGAGTGGTCAGTTCGCCGGACGGCATGGCGGTGACATCGCCGCTGCTGGAGCCGTCGTCGTCCTGCGCGTTCCCCTGTTCCTCGGCCCGCTCGCGCGCGGTCTTGCCGTGGATCTGGCCGGTTTCCTCCAGCGAGCCGGTGTTCGGCCGGTCGGTGCCGGTGAGGCTGAGCCCGCCGGTTCGGCCGCTCCAGAACCCCAGGTTCGCGAGTTTGGTGTGCGTCATCTCGAACTGGCCGCCGATGGTGCGGACATAGGCCCGGCCGTCCCGGACGTCGGTGTCGGCCTTGTTGGCCTGCGGGTCCCAGCTGGTGATCGTCAACGGCGCCTGGGCGGTGCCCTGGAGCGCCAGTTCGCCGCCGAAGGAGACGATGGAGACGAAGCCGGTGCGGTTGCTGGCCATCCGCAGGGTGAGGCCGCCCGGGTTGGACAGCTTCAGCTTGGCGCCGACGTTGAGGTAGATGTTCTCGGTCAGCAGGTACGAGCCGTCCTTGCGCCGCACAAAGGTCTGCGGGGCGAGTTTCAGCAGGTCGGCGATGGTGTAGGCGTTGCTGCGCTGGGTGAGCACCAGGGTGTATCCGTTGTCGGTGTCCAGCCGGTACGGCACGGTCCACTTGGTGCTCTGCAGGGGCGCCACCGAGGTGAACGCCCGTACCTGGTTGAGCCGGTGGTCCTCGTCGGCGACCAGCGCGGCCTGGGTCTCCGCGTCCTCCGCGGCCAGCTTCTGCTTGTCGCCGTCCCCGTCGGCGTGCGCCGCGGTGGACGTGCCCAGCAGCAGCGTCGCCGCCACCGCGAAGGAGCCCAGCAGCGCCGCCGTTCTGGCACCCGCCCGGCGCAGCCCCGTGCCGGGGCCCGGTCTGACAGTGATGCGTTGTGCCGACATGACGTCAGATCACCTCCGGCTGGAGAGCGGAGTGGCGCTGGCCGCCGCCGGAGAGGGTCGAGGCGCTCTGGCCCTCGCCTCCGATGCTGGTGGAGCTGCGGGTGAGCCAGCCCTGCTTGTTCATGGTGACGAAGGCGTACAGCTTGATCGGCAGCGAGATCATGATGACCACGAGAGCCGTCAGCGGCAGCAGCAGGATCTCCTGCGGATGCCTGCGCAGATGCGAGTAGCCACGGACCGCGCGGCCCAGCATCAGCCAGACCAGGGTGAGGACGATGCCGCGCCCGCTGAAGTCGAGCCGGCTCAGCAGCAGATAGCCGAGGGCCATGCCCATGGTCACCGGGGTGAGCAGGATCTGCAGCACGGTGATCTTGGTGACCAGCGGGGCCCGCCACAGCCAGCCCTTGTACAGCGAGGTCAGGTAGCACCGGTAGGAGTTGCGGCTCCACCGGACGCGCTGCTTGACGAAGGCCCGGAAGGACGAGGGGAACATGGAGACGGCCCGTGCGGAGGACTGGTGCACCGTCTTGTAGCCGGAGGCAAGCACCAGCCAGGTCAGCCTGCCGTCGTCGCCGGCCACACAGCGGCGGCCGAGGAAGAACTCGTTCTCCAGGTTCTCCAGGACGGGCAGGACCGCCGCCCGTCGGTAGGCGGCCGTACGGCCCGACAGACAGGCCACGGCACCGGCCCGGCCCATGGCCGGGACGTAGTCGTAGTAACGGAGGTTGACCAGCCAGTCGGCTATTCGGCGCCAGACACTGGTGGTGCGCTGGTAGACGTTCTGCTGGGTGCCCACCCCGCCGACCGTGGGGTCTACGAAGGGCATCTGTACAGCGTCCAGCAGCCCCGGCTCCCAGCGGGTGTCGGAGTCCACCAGGACGACGAGCTCCCCCGTGGCGGCACGTATGCCGACGCCCAAGGCGGAACGTTTCCCTCTGTGTTCGAAGGCAAGCACCCGCACCCGGGGGTCCTCCACCAGCGACAGCCGGTGCAGTACCTCGTGGTCCTCCACGTCGGGAACGATGATGATCTCGGCCGGATCCTGGGCGAGCCAGGTGTCCAGGCATTCCAGCAGGATGTCAGGGTCTTCCCGGTACGCCGGGACCACCACGGAGACACTGGTACGGAAGTTGTTGACGACCGGCTTGGCGAACCGGGAGAGCACCGCTCGGTACAGCCAGAGCGCCCAGACGAAGAGTCCGGCAAGCCCCAGCGGCATCAGCTCTCGCCACGAAGTTTCCCCCACAGCCTCGACGATCCACGACCAGACCTGGTCGAAGAACTCGGACAATGTTGCGTTCTCCCCCCACATAACACGGCTGCCTCGGTCCGAAAGGGACAGAACCGGGCACTGCTTCAGCGATGCTAGGAGATCTTGGGTGAACGGAGGTCACACAAAACACAAACTTCACTTACAAAAACTTCACACACCATGCGCCACAGGCATGACGAAGCGCCGGACGACAGGTGCGCAGGACCCCCAGTTCCCCAATCCCTCCCCGGCCGTGACAGCGCGTCACACGCGTCACGGCGCGAGCAGGATCATATGGGGGTGATGTGAAGAGCACGAACTCTTCCGATAAATGACATGTTTCGCCGCAACAAGCAGAAAGCGCGATCCGTTCGAACACGCGCACGAAAAGGGGTGCGCACCACGACCACCGTGGCACACACCCCGCCTCTTCAACGCCCCGTAAGGGCGCGGGGGCTGTAATCGATGTAGCGGCTACCGCCGCGTGGGCGCGACCAGCCCCCACGCACCCGCAGACAACTACCGGCCTGCGTCCCCCCTCCCACAGGCAACCCCGTCGCGATCCCGATCAAGCCCCAGCGGATCATCCTTGCCGTTGACCGTCAGCCGCCCGTACTGATTCAGCTTGAGCCAAGCGCAGCGAGCCGCCGCCGTCTTCTTGACCCCCGCCGGAAAAACGGTCGGCACACACACGTTGACCGACCCGTAGTGCCGGTCGCACCCGGAGACCGTCGTACTGACCGGCTGCGAGGCCCGCTTCTTCCCCGCCCCCGAGGTCTTCCCCGCGAGGGAGTCGGCGAAGGAGTGGACATGCGGCGAGGCGTCCCCCAGCGCGGCCGGCCCCTGCAGATGCACCCACTTGGCCACCGACGGCACCCCGTTCGCGTCGACCGCGAACAGCATGTACCAGCCGGGCGGAGCCAGATCGGGGTTGCTGGTGACGTTGAGGTCGACGTTGTTGCCGTCGACGGACAGCGGCAGATCCACGAACCGCTGGTTGGGGTCGGAGGAGTGGGTGACCGCGGCCGGCCGGATCAGCTCCGCCTTGGCGATGGGCCGGTCGACGGTGATCCGCTGGGTGTCGCCGTACTTCCACTCCTGGTTGATCACCGAGGTGATGGCCGGCCGGGTGCCCTTGTACAGATAGGGCGGCGTGTAGATCGACACGTTGTGGTTCCAGGTCCCGTTGCCCGGGTTGTCACCGGTGGCCATGACCCGCCCGTCGGGCAGCAGGAACGCCGACGAGTGGTAGCCCCGGGCCTCCGGATCCGCGGCCACGGAGTCGAACGCGTTGGTGTCCGGGTCGTAGATCGACGACTCGTACACCGGGTTGGCACGGTTGTGCAGCGCGCCGCCCGTCTCCAGCACCTTGCCGTCGGGCAGCAGTACGGCGGAGACGTACATCTTGCCCTGGTTGCCGGTCTCGGCCACCGGACCGTTGCCCAGATCGACCGTGCCCTGTGGAAGGGGCGGCCCGGCGACGTAGGACGGGTTCGGGTCCTTCAGGTCGATCAGGTCCGTCAGCCGGTTCGCGTCCGGGTTGGACTCGATGTTGCCGCCGCCCAGCGTGAGGACCTTCTGGTCCTGCGCCGGAGGCAGCAGCACGCTCGCCGACTGGTCGCGCTCGTCCTTGTTCCGGAGCCCCGGGATCTGGGTGATGGTGTTGGCGCCGTAGTCGTAGACCGCGGAGCCGGTGCCCGGGATGTTGTTGCCGAAGACATGGCTGCCGGAGTAGAAGAGCCGCCCGTCCTGCATGAGGATCATCGACGGGTACAGCCCCCAGTACGACCAGGTCTGGTGGACGTCCCCGAGACCCAGCCACTTCTGCTGGGCGTCCGACCAGTACTCCGCCGTCACCGACCCCGACGAGTCCTCCCGGAGCCCGCCGAAGGAGATGACGTCACCGTTGCCGAGCTCGGTCGCCGAGGGGTACCAGTGGCCGTCGTTGAGGTCGTTGGTCTTGCTGTAGGTCTCGGTGACCGGGTCGAAGATGTACGAGTCCTTGTACCCCTCGTAGCCGTGCCCGCCCGCGACCGGATAGGCCTTGTTGCCGCTCATCACGAGCACCCGGCCGTCCTGCAACTGCACGTGCCCCGAGCAGAACATGTCCTTCGGCGTCGGGATCACCTTGTACGTGCCGTTGGCCGGGTCGTACACCGCGCTGGTGAAGGTCCCCGCGTTGAAGTTCTCCTCGCTGTTGCCGGAGCCGGCGATCAGCAGCACCTTGCCGTTGTTGAGGACGACGGAGTGCATGGAGCGGACCGGGTTCTGGGTCGGCAGGACCGACCAGCTGCCGTCCGCGCACTGCGCGTTCGTGCCCGTGCACTGGGCGGGCGGCAGGACATCGGGCACCTGGTCCATGGTGTAGTCGTCCGTGGTCACCGAGCCGGTGCCGTAGACCGAGACACCCCAAGTGATGCGGTCGGTGCCGGCGGGGACCTCGGGGGTGCGGACGGTCGCCTGGGTGTACGCGGACGCCATGTCCAGGGTCTTAAGGTCGGTCCAGTACTGCCAGCCGGCCGTGGTGTCGTGCCGGAACAGGGTGACCGCCGTGTCCGGGGTGGTCGACCTGTACCAGAGCGAGAGGTCGTACTGCCTGCCCGCCGTGACGACGGGCGCGCAGTCGGTGGACTCGGTGATCAGCGCCTTGCGGTCGCCGTCGACCCGCCGGGTCAGTGTCACCTTCATGGCCTGGGAGCCGGAGTGGGCGTCCGTGGTCGTCGCGAAGGCGAAGTCGTTGTCCCCCCAGCCGGACTTCTCCCAGCAGTACGGCATGCCGTCGGTGCCGGCGGTCTCGAAGCCCGGGTTCTTGACGAGGTTGGCCGCCTCGGCGGGCTGGGGTGCGGTGAGCAGCAGTCCGGCGGTCAGGGCGCCCACCCCGACCAGTGCCGTCCTTCTGTGCTTCATGGTCACGCGGCTCTCCTTGCATCTTTCTTGCGGCGCGGGAGGTAGACCAGCGCCTCGGTCCCGGCGAAGCGCAGGACGAAGGTCGTCACCAGGGCGAGTGCGGTGGCGGGCAGTGCGCCCATCCCGAACCGGCCGACGAACAGGGCGATCAGCGGGATGCGCAGCACCAGGTCGGCGTTGGCGAGCACCGTGAACCGGCCGACCCTGTCCCACCAGCGGCGATGGGCCCGCCGGTCGCGGAACAGCAGGTGTTCGATGAGGACGAGGTTCCAGGCGACGCCGAGCTGGTTGGCGAGGATCTCGGCGGGGACGTAGTGCAGGCCGAGGGCGGTGAGGGCGTAGAGGCCCAGCAGGTTCGGCACGAAGCCGCTCAGCCCGATCAGCCCGAAGCCGACCATGCGGGCCACCGGCGAGGCGGTGCGCAGGCCGACCAGGTGGCGCAGGAACCGGAAGCCCTCCTGTGCGGTCGACTTGGACTCGCCGGCGTACCGGTCCATGAAGACGAAGGGGACCTCGGCGACCTCGCGCGGCCGGCTCCGGACGGCCAGCTCCAGGAGGATCTTGTAGCCGAGCGGCTTCAGCACATCGGCCGTCACCACGCTGCGCCGGATCGCGAAGAAGCCGCTCATCGGGTCGCTGATGCCGTGCAGGCGGCGCGGGAACAGGGACTTGGTGAGCCAGGTCGCCCCGCGCGAGACGGCGATCCGGTAGCTGCCGGCGAGCCCGGCCCGGCTGCCGCCCTCGATGTACCGGGAGGCGACGACGAGGCCGGCGTTGCTCCGCTCCCCGGTGGCCACCAACTCCGGTACCAGGGACGGCGGATGCTGGCAGTCGCCGTCCATGACGACGACCCAGTCGGAGGTGGCCGCCCGCAGCCCCTCCACGACGGCCCCGCCGAGCCCGCCCACCGGCTCCTCACGGTGCAGCACGGCCACCGGGAACGGGCAGTCCTGCGCGGCCTGCCGGATGACCTCGGGGGTGTCGTCGGTGGAGTCGTCGACGAAGACGACCTCGCAGGGCAGCCGCGCGGGCACCGACTCGGTGATCTGGTGCAGCAACTGCCGCACGTTCCCCGACTCGTTGAAGGTCGGTACGACGATGGTGACGGCGCCCGGCTCGGGGATCTCCGTCGCTTGCGGTCCCGCCGCGGGGACGGTGTACTCGTGGCTGCTCAACGGGTACCCCCTGCGATCTGCCGGATCTCGATGCGGTCCGCGCCGGTGCCGAAGGTGGCGACGGGGGCCGAGTGGCGCAGCGCGGCCCTGACGTTGGGCAGGTCGCGGGCGTCCCGCCGTACCGTCGGCGAGGCGACCACGTAGTCGAGGTCCCGCCAGCCGTGCGGCAGGGTCTTGGTGACGGCCGGGTCGAGGTCGGCCTTGTAGAACCAGATGACGCCGAGACCGGGCCGGTAGCCCTGGTGGACGAGGTCGAGCCAGAGCGCGTCGTCGACGAGGACGCGGGCACGGGCGGGGTCGGCGACCTGGGTGCCGAGCCAGTGCGAGGCCTTCCGGTAGGAGGCGTTGGCGTCGGCGGTGACGGCGGTGCGATCACCGTCGTACCACTTCGGCACGGTGTACGCCCCGGCGGCGAGGGCCAGTACGGCGGCCAGCGCGTACCGGCCGTAGGTGACGGCCCGCTTCTCGCCCTCGGCCCGCCACCTGCGCAGCACCGCGTGGGTGACGGAGGCGGCGGCCCCGGCGAGGACCAGGGCGAGGAACGGGAGCGCGCCGATGATGTACATGGCGGGCAGATAGCCGCCCGGGCGCAGGGCGACCGCGGCCAGGATCAGCACGGTCAGGGCCGGTCCGGCGAGCGCCCGGGCGGTGACCGACCAGCGGTGGACGACGAGGAGCAGCAGGGCCGCGGCAAGTCCGCCGACGGGCAGCACCCGGTCGTAGTACAGCCAGGAGTGCAGCACTCCGTACGAGCCGGACGCGGTGTCCAGGATGAAGCCCGAACCCGGCCTGGACATCTGGTACGTGATGCCGTCCCAGAGTGAGACATGGCCGGCGCCGGGCAGCAACTCGCCCTTGAGGAGGGCGAACAGGGGGTACGACAGTCCGGCCAGGGTGCAGGCGGTGACGGCGCCGGTGAGGGCGAACTTACGGGTGTCCGAGTGGCCGTGCCGCCACATGGTGACGAGCAGGGCGGGCAGGACGACGAGCATCGTCTCCTTGGTGAGCACGCCCGCGGCGGCCGCCAGGCCCGCGCCGAAGTGGTGCCAGAGGTGACGGCTGGGCGAGGCGGCCAGGCAGAAGGCCAGCAGCAGCCACATCACGGCGATGTTGTCGAGGAAGATCTCGCGCTGGAGGACGACGGACAGCGGCGAGAGTCCGAAGAGGGCCATGCCGAGGCCGGCCGCCCAGCGGGGCAGCGACAGACGGCGGGCGAGGACGTAGACGAGGACCGTGCTGACGCCGCTGACCAGCAGCATCGCCAGGCGCATCGAGCCGACGGTCATCAGGGAGGGGTCGATGGCGGAGGGTATCCAGGTGAGCAGGGCTATCTGGATCCAGCCCAGCGGCGGATGGTCGTACCAGTAGGTGTAGTGGGCCAGGCCCCGGCCCTCCTGGACGGCCCAGGCCTGGGCGAGGTAGGTGCCCTCGTCGTCGCTGAGGGTCGGGTAGTCGGCGATGTTCCAGCCCTGGACCACGAGGATCACGAGCAGCAGGACACCGCACAGGAGCAGGTCGGGACGGGACGAGCGGAGCCGGAGCGGCGGCGACGTTCGGCCGGGCGAACCGGTGATAGGCACAGCTCTGCGCTGCGCGGGGACCTTCGGAGTGGTCACCGCGGGGAGAGTGGAGGTCACGCAGGAACGTCCTCTCGGATCGTCTCGGCCGCGGTGAGATGCGCGCCGACGTGAGTGGTCAGCTCCCAGTCGTTCCGGCCGCGTTGCTCGCGCCACACTGCGCGGATCGCTGCTCCGGCGAGGAGGACCTGGTAGAAGGGGCCGCCGACGACGAGCTTCACGTAGTGGATGAAGCGGACGCGCAGCCCGTACTGCTTGCCGAAGTCGTGCAGGCCGACCACCTCGAAGACGAAGGTGACGGCGGCGGTGACGAGCGGCAGGAAGGTGAGGAAGGCGACGCCGACGGGGACGTCGAGGAAGAGTGCGACCGCCGCGTTCAGCGGGATGATCACGCCGGAGAAGGCCTGCAGGAACGGCGTCATCAGGGTGTAACGGGCGAGCAACCGCTGCCCGAAGCCCGGGAGTTGCCGCCAGTCCTGCTTCCGGTAGACCTGCAGGAAACCCTGGTTCCAGCGGGTGCGCTGCTTGAGCAGCGACATGAGCGAACCCGGGGTCTCCTCGCGGGTCACCATGTCGGAGTCGTAGGCGACGACGACCTTCTTGCCGACGGACGACAGACGCACGCCCAGGTCGCAGTCCTCAGCGAGGCAGTCGGGGTCCCAGCCGTCGGCCTCCCGGAGCACGGCCGTCCGTACGAAGACGGTGTTGCCGCCGAGCGGGATGAACCCCTTCTGCGCGTGCAGATGCAGCCGGGACCGGAACCAGAAGAAGTACTCCAGGCAGTTGCGCAGGCTGTACCAGCTGGAGTGGAAGTTGATGAGCTGGACGCCGCCCTGCACGACATCCGCCTCCGTGGTGCGGAAGGCGTGGTCGACGTGGGCGAGCAGCTCCGGATGGACCTGGTCCTCGGCGTCGAAGACCCCGACGACATCGCCGCGGCAGTGCGGCAGCGCCGTGTTCATGGCCTTCGGCTTGTTCTTCTTCTCATGGGTGTCGACGACGACCCGGACGCGCCGGTCGCGTTCGGCGGCCGCCCGGGCGACCTCGGTGGTCTCCGGATCGTCGTGCCCGACGATCACGATGATCTCGAAGTCGGTGTGTGTGGACTCCAGCAGCCGCTGGATGGTGTGGTCGAGCACGGCCTGTTCGTGCCGCGCGGGCAGCAGCAGCGAGAACGACACATGTTCGCCCCCGTCGGGTCTGCCGAAGCGGGTGGACGCGAGCACCTCGGGCGTACGCCACGCGTGCATCTGCCACCACAGTGTGAAGGCGGCCATCCAGAACAAGGCGAGCGAGACGACCGCGATGAAGACAGACGTCAGCAAAAGAAGATCCCCCCAGATCCCAGAGCCCCCTGTACGCAACAGTGAGTCACACCTGTCGCGTTCCTGTGCAGAGCCTAGGGGGGCTCTGTGAAGTGAGGCAGCCATTCCGATAAAAAGCATGTTTCGGAACGGCTGGGCCGTAAGCGGTATCTATCCGAACAGACTCCCAAATCCGGTCACTTGTTCCTCCTGCCGGCATCCGGTGGAGACCCGGTGGGGACCCGATGAGGGCCACCCACCTGGCCCTTCAGCCCCCGAGCGCCGATTTCAGCCGCTCCGGGTCGGTGGTCGGGGCGTCACAGGTGAAGTTACGGCAGACGTACGCGGCCGCCTCGCCCCCGACGAGCGGCCGACCGGCGAGCAACGGGAACTCGTCACTCTCCGGAGTCCCCATGGCCACGACCGCGCCGGGGGCGACGCCCAGAAGTGCGGTGCGGTGCAGGGCGGTTGTACGGCTGTCCTGTTGGTCGGGTCCCACGACCGCGATCTCGCGCGGACCGTCGAGGAGCGCCTCGGCGACGGCCAGCCCCCACCCGATGAAGCGCGGCACCCGCGGCCCGAGCGTCCCGACGACACCCAACGCCCTTTCCGCCGCGGTGCGATGGGGCTCCAACCCGGTGTGGGCCGCATAGCTGAGCAGCGCACCGGCGGCCGCCGTCCAGCCGGAGGGCGTGGCGTTGTCGGTCGGGTCCTGCGGCCGGCGGATGAGCCGCTCGGCGTCGGAGGCGGTGTCGTAGAGGGCACCGGTCTCCGGGTCGGCGAAGCGGACCAGGACGTGGTCGAGCAGCAGCCCGGCGAACTCCAGCCAGACGCCCTCGCCGGTCACGGCGGCGAGCGCCAGGAAGCCCTCGGCGACATCGCCGTAGTCCTCCAGCACACCCGCGTTGGCGCCGACCCTGCCGTCCCGGCTGGTGCGGGCGATCCGTGCATGGTCGTCCAGATGCAGCCGGACGAGGAGATCGGCAGCGCCGACGGCGGCCTCGACCAGGTCGGGCCGGTCGAAGTAGGCGCCGGTCTCGGCGAGCGCGGCGATGGCGAGGCCGTTCCAGGCGGCGACGACCTTGTCGTCCCGGCCGGGCGCGGGGCGTTCCGCGCGCTCCGCGAGCAGCCGCCGCTTGATGGACTCGATCTTCTCGGCGTCGAAGACGCCCTCCTGCTGCGGGAGTTGCAGGACGGACTGGCCGTGCTCGAAGGTGCCGGCCTCGGTGACCCCGAAGTACTGGGCGGCGAGCTCCGCGTCCGCGCCCAGGACTTCACCGAGCTGCGCGGGCGTCCACACGTAGTACGCGCCCTCGACGTGCTTGCCGGTCCCGTCGTCGCTGTCGGCGTCGAGGGCGGAGGCGAACCCGCCTTCGTGGGTGCGCAGTTCACGGACCATGAAGTCGGCGGTCTCCAGCGCGACCCGGCGGGCCAGCTCGCTGAATTCATCAGCGGCTCCGCCGTGGGCGGTGGCCCGCCACAGGTGCGCGTACGCCCGGCAGAGCAGGGCGTTGTCGTACAGCATCTTCTCGAAGTGCGGCACGGTCCAGTCGCGGTCGACGGAGTACCGGGCGAAGCCGCCGCCGAGCTGGTCGTACAGGCCACCGCGGGCCATCCGCTCGCAGGTGTCCACGGCCATCTGCAGGGCGCCTTCGGAACCGGTCCGGGCGTGGTGGCGCAGCAGGAACTCGATGACCATGGACGGCGGGAACTTGGGGGCACCGCCGAACCCGCCGCGCTGCTCGTCGTACTCACGGGTGAGCCCGAGCAGGGCCTGGGCGAGCTCCTGCTCACCGGGCGGCCGGGCACCCTGGTGGCTGATCTCCCGCTCGGCGAGATCAGCGACGATCTTCCCGGCGACCTCGGCGACCTCGTCCCGCCGGTCCGCCCAGGCGCTCCGGACCCCCTCCAGCACCTGCCGGAAGGCGGGCATGCCGTGGCGCGGGACGGGCGGGAAGTAGGTGCCGAAGTAAAAGGGCTCGGCGTCGGGCGTCAGAAACACGGTCATCGGCCAGCCGCCCTGCCCGGTGGCGGCCTGCACGGCCTCCATGTAGACGGCATCGACGTCGGGCCGCTCCTCGCGGTCGACCTTGACGGAGACGAAGTGCTCGTTGAGGTAGTCGGCGGTGGCCTGGTCCTCGAAGGACTCGTGAGCCATCACATGGCACCAGTGGCACGAGCTGTATCCGACGCTCAGCAGGACGGGTCTGTTGGTCTCGCGGGCCCGGTCGAAGGCCTCGGCCGACCAGGGCCACCAGTCGACGGGGTTGTCGGCGTGCTGGAGGAGGTACGGGGACGTCTCATGGGCCAGTCGGTTCACCTTCCCACTCTCCCACGGCGTCCGGAGCCGCGTAGAAGCGCAGGTTGACCCGGCGCGCCCCCTCGGGAACCGCGTCGTCCGGGTGGCTGTGGCGATCGAGGAGTTCCTGGTAGGCGTGGACGAAGGCGTGCAGGTCGTCCTTGGTCATCCAGGTGCCGGTGCGCTGCACCTGGGCCCAGCCCTGCGGGCCCCGGTACTCCTCGTGGGCTCGGCGGAACAGCCTGGTGTCGACCTCGATCCTGAGCAGGGCGAGGTGCTCGGCCGCCGCGTACTCCTCGCTCGTCATCGTGGCCGGGTCGGGGGTGGTGTGGCTGAACGGCAGAGTCCGCCACCACCGCTCCCGCCCTCCCGACTTCTCCGGGATCTCCTCGATGAGCTTCTGTTCGGCGAGTTTGCGCAGGTGGTAGCTGGTGGTGCCGGAGCTCTCGCCGAGTTCGCGGGCGAGCACGGTGGAGTTGGCCTCGCCGTACCGGCCGAGGTAGTCGAGGATCCGGCGGCGCAGGGGATTGCCCAGCGACTTGTAGAGGGCGGTGCGTTCGAGGCCGGTCAGCTCGGTGTGTGCTGCGGGGTCGGGCGCTGCGGCCGTCCCGGGCGTGCCGTCGGTCATGCGATCACCGTAGCCCTGAGACCCCTGAGAGAACCCTGACCCTTCCCCGATGTCTGCCGAATTTTCTTTGCCGAATTTTCTCTGCGGTCTAGCGTGGGGGCATGGCGGAGGACCCGTGAGGTCCACAGGTTCCGCGGAGCCGGAACAAGGCGAGGGGACCAAGGTGTTGGAGCGGTTAACGGCGACGAAGGCGCGGAGGATGCAGCGGACGAGGCGGTTGAAGAGGTGGGCACTGATCCTTCTCGGGTCGTCCGCCGTGCTGCTCGTGCCGTGGATGGTGGTGCTGGCGCTGACGCTGCCCACCAAGACCGAGGTGCACAACTGGTCACTGGCCTGGATCGGGCTGGACGTCCTGATGGCGGTGGGCTGCGCGGCCACGGCCGTGCTGGGGCTGCGGGGTGACGCCCGGGCCCGTCTGACGGCTTCGGCGACGGCATCGGTCGCGATCCTGGACGCGTGGTTCGACATAACGACGTCGGCGGTCGGCACCGAACTGCTGGAGGCGCTCGGCAGCGCGGTGGCGGAGGCGGGGCTGGCCGCGGCATGCGTCTTCCTGGCGCTGTCGAAGGGCCGGCAGAGCGAGCCCGTGCCGCGGTAGCCCCCACTCTTCGATGATCCGGCCCTCTCGCAACTTCGCTCTCTCCCAAGGACACTCATAAGCAAAGGAGTTACCGCTGGAGGGGGACGGGACATGCGGGACGCCCATCGGGCGGAGGCCGACCGGCTGCTGGTCCGGGCCGTGGAGGAGGAGGTCCGCCGCTCCGGCGGCCGCGTGGACGGGCAGCTGCTGCTGTCCCGGGCCCGCGGCGGTCTGGACGCGATGGCACAGAGCGCCGCCGAGGAGTACGACACCTACGCCCACGCTCTCGACGAGAGAGAGGCCGGCCGGCAGAGCTTCGGCCAGCGGTACGCCAGAGAGGGTGCCGGAACTCCCCTGCTGGTAGCGGCCGTCGCCGCGGTCGCCGCCACCGTCGCCGACCTCTCCCTGGGCACCGGCGCCGGTACGGCACTCGGCGCGGGCGTGGCCGCCGGAGTGATCGGCGCGGCCGCCACGGTCGTCAAGGTCGCCGGTGCCCACCTGCCCGCCGCTCATCACCAGGCCGGCGCGGCCGGTCAGCCCGGCGGTCCCGAGCAGCTGCGTCTGCAGTGGCTGACCGCGCTGGAGGTGCGGGGCATCCGTCCGTTCCTCGATCAGCAGCGGGTGCTGAGCGCGTCCACAGGGCCGAAGAAGCAGGGCCCGGGGCTGCGCGGTGCGGACAAGAGCGCGGCGGCCCGCAGGCGTACGGTGCTGCAGCAGTCGTTCGGTCAGCTCCCCGACCCGGACATCCCGTTCGCCGGCCGGCACCAGGAGCTGGCGCGGATCCGGCAGTGGGCGCAGGCGGCGCGGGCGACCACGGAGACCCGTCCGACGGTGGTCGTCCTGCACGGCGAGCCCGGCTCCGGGCGTACCACGCTCGCGGTCCGGGCCACCCACGATCTCAAGGACTTCTTCCGGGGTGCGGTCGTGGTGGATCTGCGCGGCGACACCCGGGGCGAGCCGCCGTTGCCCACCCGGGACGCGCTGCTGCATCTGCTCAACCGGCTGGGTGCGCCGCGTGAACAGCTGCTGTTCCGTGAGCGTTCCTCGGCCGACCAGCAGGTCAAGCGGCTCAGCGAGCTGTACCACCAGCACCTGACGGGTCTGCCGGTGACGATCGTGCTGGACGACGCCTCGGACGCCGAGCAGGTGCGCACGCTGATCCCGGAGCGGTCCGACAGCCTGGTCCTGGTCACCGCCCGGGAGCAGCTCGACCTGCCCGCGGACCTGCCGGCCTGGGTGCATCAGCTTCCGGTGACGGCGCTGGACGCGGCGGGCGCGGAGGAGCTGCTGGACGCGGCGGCGCAGGACACGTCGGGGCCGTACGACGCGCAGTCCGCGGAGCGGATCCGGGAGTTGTGCGGCGGGCTGCCGCTGGCGCTGCGGGTGGCGGGCTCGTCACTGGGTTCGCGGTCACCGCTCCAGCTGGCGGCGGATCTCGGCGCGTACGGCCCGGTCGAGCCGGTGGAGCGGGTGCTGTGGCTGCGCTACACCGACCAGCCGGAGACCGGGCGCCGTCTGTTGAGAAGGCTGGCGCTGGCGGGCCGGGCCTCGCTCGGCGCGGCGGCCGCGGCCGCTCTGCTGGCCACGGACGAGGCGGAGGCGACCCGTCATCTGGTCGCGCTGGCGCAGGCCGGTCTGATCGACCATGTCCGGGGCAGCCGCTACCGGCTGCACGACCTGGTCCGTGCCTTCGCCCAGGCCCGCCTCGCCGACGAGGAGGAGCCGGCCGACCGTACGGCGGCGCAGGAACGGCTGATCGTGAACTACGGGGAGCTGGCCGACTCCGTGCTGCGGCTGGTGGACGGCAACATGTCGACCCGCTCGGACCGGTTCAGCCCGCACGGCTTCACCTCGCTCGACGAGGCGCTGCGCTGGCTGGACGACGAGTCGAGCTTCATCACGGCGGCGCTGCGGCATGCGGAGGGCGTCGACCAGGCGGCCGTGCAGAATCTGCTGGGCGCCCTGTGCGACTACTGCCTGCTGCGCGGCGACCTGTACCGGCTCGGTGAGATCAGCGAGTTGGCGCAGGCGGTGGACCAGGGCCTGCTGGTGCGCTCGGTTCAGTGGCGTACCGGTATCGCGGCCCGTCAGCTGGGTGAACTGGACAAGGCACGCACCACCCTCACCTCGGTCGTGGACCTCTACATGGAGGCGCATCACGACGCCGGCGCGGCCCGCGCCCTGTGCTCGCTCGGGATCACCCTGCACCATCAGGGCAACCTCACCGAGGCGGCGGCCAAGCTCCAGGAGGCGCTGGATCTCCAGGAGGCCCACCAGCTGTCGACCGACCGGGCCTGGACGATGCACGCGCTGGCGGCGGTGCAGCGCGACCGCGCCCGGTTGCCGGAGGCGTTGGACCTGCTCACCCGCTCGCTCGTGCTGCACCGGGAGGGCGGTTCGGTGCACGGCGAGGCCTGGGCGCACTTCCAGCTCGGTCAGCTGGCGCTGCGGATGGGTGACGTACCGCGTGCGGAGCGGGAGCTGGGGGCGGCGCTGGAGCGTTACGGCCGTACCCGCGACGCCCGTGGCGAGGCCTGGGCGCTGACCCAGCTGGCGCGGGCCCGGCTGGTGGACGGTGACGCGTCCCCGGCGGTGGACGCACTGCGCCAGGCGGCCGCCCGGCACCGGGAGAACGAGGACGCGCGCGGCGAGGCCTGGACGGTCTACTACCTGGGCCAGGCCCTCGAGGAGACCGGCACGCTGGACCTGGCGGTCCGTGAGCTGGAGCGCTCGCGCACGATGTTCTCCCGGATGCGGGACGTCTACGGACTGGCCTGTGCCCGCCACCACTCGGCCCGGGTGACCCGCGACCAGCGGGCGGCCCAGACCGGCTCGCTGCGCAACTCGGGTTTCGCCCGTCAGCTCCTGGTCGACGCACGCGCCGACTTCCAGCGCATCGGTGTCGTCCACGGCGAGGCCTGGACCTGTCTGGAGCTGGCCGTCGTGGACGCCGGCAACAACCGCACCCAGCAGGCCCTGGCCCTGTGCGACGAGGCGGTCATCCTGTTCTCGTCGTACGGCGACCGCCGCGGCGAGGACTGGGCCCGCTTCCTGCGCTGCACCCTGCTCCCCTACGCCGCGCCGGGCGGGGTGGAGGTGGGCACGGCGGTCGCCCAGGAGGAGCTGGCCCAGCTCTCCCGCGGCGCGCATCCGCTGCGCGACGAGAAGCTGACCGAGTACGTCACGGCGTACGGCCTGCTGCTGGACCGCGGGGTCACCCTGGAGTCCGGCTGGCAGGCCTGGCGTCTGGGCATGGTCCCCAGCCGGCACGCCCGTGAGGTGATGGGTGTGCCGGTGCCGGGTGGGGCGTGACGCCGGTCAGCCCTTGGGGTCGGCCACGGGAGTCCCCGAGTCCGCCTTGGCGTCCGGGGACTCCTTGAAGTCGACCTTCCGCATGTGCTTGTTCATGGACTTCATCAGGCCCCAGACCGCCACGGCCATCACCGCGAAGACGATGAAGCCGAGGACCCCGGGGGTGACCTTGTTCTCGTCGACCTCCTTGGCGAGGGGGACGAGATGCGTCAGTGCCAGACTTGCGCTTGCGCTCATGTCAGGCATTGTCGCGGATGCCCGCAAAGAGATCGTCCTCGGGGAGGGAGGTATCGACGAGCGACTTCGCGAGCTCGTACTCCTCGGTCGGCCAGACCTCCTTCTGGAGGTCCATCGGGACCTTGAACCAACCGCCGTCGGGGTCGATCTGCGTGGCGTGGGCGATCAGTGCCTTGTCGCGGATCTCGAAGAAGTCCGCGCACGGAATGTGCGTGGTCAGGGTGCGCTCGGTGCGCTCGAACTCGTTCCACCGCTTCAGCCAGTCCCCGTACGGCGACTCCATGCCTCGCGCCAGCAGCGCGTTGTGCAGCGCCTCGGTGCGGGGGCGGTTGAAGCCCTGGTTGTAGTAGAGCTTCTGCGCCTGGTGGACGGGGCCGAACTCGCTCTCGGGGTACTTCTCGGGGTCGGCCGCGCCCTCGAAGGCCACCATCGAGATCTTGTGGGTCATGATGTGGTCGGGGTGCGGGTAGCCGCCGTTCTCGTCGTAGGTGGTGATCGCCTGCGGGCGGAACGCGCGAATCCTGCGGACGAGTTCACCGGCCGCCTTGTCGACGTCCTCGAGGGCGAAGCAGCCCTCGGGGAGCGGCGGCAGCGGGTCGCCCTCGGGCAGGCCGGAGTCGACGAAGCCGAGCCACTCCTGCTTGACGCCCAGGATCTCGCGGGCCTCGTCCATCTCCTTCTTGCGTACCTCGTGGATGTGCTCCTCGATGTACTTGTCGCCCTGCAGCTTGGGGTTGAGGATGGAGCCGCGCTCCCCGCCCGTGCAGGTCACCACCAGCACGTCCACCCCCTCGGACACGTACTTCGCCATGGTGGCCGCGCCCTTGCTCGACTCGTCGTCGGGGTGGGCGTGCACGGCCATCAGTCGCAGCTGGTCAGTCAAGACTCAATCCTCAGTAAGTCGGCGCCCCGGTGTCTTCGGGTGCGATCGGCGCTTCTATAGTGACCGAATCGGGGGGCGAATAATTCCGGGGTCCGGTCTTGCCGGGTCCGGGAGGGGTTCTTGCCGGGAGGACGATCATGAGTACCGCGAGTACGCGGCTGCCCGAGGGCCGCTACGGCCGCTCCTCGGACGAGGTCGCCGACCGCAGGCTCAAGATCACCGGCGCCGTCCTGGGTGCCCTGCTGCTCGCCCTGGTCGGCTATTTCGCCTACCACTATGTCGTGAAGAGCGAGATCAGCGCCCAGGTGGTCGCCTTCGATGCCTCGGACAGCGCGGTCAAGGTGCATCTGGAGGTCCACAAGGACGCCGGCGCCTCCGGATACTGCACCCTGCGTTCCCAGGCCGCGGACGGCTCCGAGGTGGGCCGGGCGGACTTCCGCTTCACCGGTTCCGCCACCGAGATCGACCGGGTGGTCACGCTCCGTACGACGGCCCGGGGCACCACGGCGGAGCTGCTCGGCTGCCACTCCGGCTGACGCCAGCCATGAATACATAGGCCCTCACCTGCGTTGACGTAATTCTGATGGCTTATGTCCTCCCCCTTACGCCGTTGAATTGTTAGGCTCGTGGTTTCGCCCTTCCATGGAGGAACATGCTTCTGGGTAGGGCGATGCTTTGTATTCCCAGTACCGACGAGGAGCACCTGTGACCCAGACCAGCGAGAACGTCACCTGGCTGACCCAGGAGGCGTACAACCAGCTCAAGGCCGAGCTGGAGTACCTGTCTGGTCCTGCGCGCACGGAGATCGCCGCCAAGATCGCGGCCGCGCGCGAGGAGGGCGACCTGCGCGAGAACGGCGGGTACCACGCGGCCAAGGAGGAGCAGGGCAAGCAGGAGCTCCGTGTGCGCCAGCTGACCCAGCTTCTGGAGAACGCCAAGGTCGGCGAGGCTCCGACCTCCGCGGACGGCGCCGTCGCGCCCGGCATGGTGGTGACCATCGCCTTCGACGGTGACGAGGACGACACCATGACGTTCCTCCTGGCCTCACGCGAATACGCCAGCGCCGACGTCGAGACCTACTCGCCGCAGTCCCCGCTGGGTACCGGTGTCATCGGACACAAGGTGGGCGAGGACGCGGAGTACGAGCTGCCGAACGGCAAGAAGGCCTCGGTGAAGATCCTCAAGGCCGAGCCCTACTCCGGCTGACGCGAACAGACCTGCCCCCGGCATCCGTGGGACGCCGGGGGCCTTGTCATGCGACGCGTCGCGCGATCATGGTCCGCTTCACGCGGTGGCCGAGCGGTACTTGCGGACCGCGAGCGTCCGGAAGACCAGGATGATCGCGACCGACCAGATCAGCGAGGCCAGGATCGGGTGCTGCATGGGCCAGGCGTGGGACGCGTTGAAGCCCGGCGGAAGGTTGCCGAACAGCTCGCGGCTGGCCTGCACGGTGGCGCTGAACGGGTTCCACTCCGCGATGTGGCGCAGGAAGGTCGGCAGGTGGCTGGCGTCCACGAACGCGTTCGAGATGAACGTCAGCGGAAACAGCCAGATCAGACCGCCCGAGGTCGCCGCTTCAGGGGTGCGCACGGACAGGCCGATCAGCGCGCCGATCCAGGAGAACGCGTATCCGAGCAGCAGGAGCAGGCCGAAGCCGGCGAGTACCTTGCCGAGGTTCTCGTGGGTGCGCCAGCCGACGATCAGGGCGACGACCGCCAGCACGACGAGGGTGAGCGCGGTCTGCACCAGGTCGGCGATGGTCCGGCCGGTCAGCACCGCACCGCGCGCCATGGGCAACGACCGGAAGCGGTCGATGAGGCCCTTGTGCATGTCGTCGGCGATGCCGGCGCCCGCGCCCGCGGTGGCGAAGGTCACCGTCTGCGCGAAGATGCCGGCCATCAGGAACTCGCGGTAGGCCTGGGTGGAGGTGGACGAGCCGACCTGGATCGAACCGCCGAACACATAGGTGAACAGCACCACGAACATGATGGGCTGGATGAGCCCGAAGATCAGCATCTCGGGGATCCGGGACATCCGGATCAGGTTGCGTTTGGCGACCACCATCGAGTCGCGGAAGGACTGGCTGAGGGCGTTGCCCGGGGCGGCTACCCGCACGGTGTCGCTGACGGCACTCACTTCACGGTCTCCTTGCGGGTGTCCTTGCGGGTGTCCTTCGGGCCCTGTTCACCGTTGTCCTCGGTCTTCTCCTCGGCCGTGTGTCCGGTCAGGGACAGGAAGACGTCGTCGAGGGTGGGGCGGCGCAGCGCGATGTCGTCGATCTCGATGCCCCGGGAGTCCAGCTCGCGGATGACCTCGGCGAGCAGCTTGGCGCCGCCGGTGACGGGGACGGTGAGCTTGCGGGTGTGCTCCTCGACCGTGGTCTCGCCCTTGCCGAAGCCGTGCAGCACCTCGCCGGCGGTCGGGATGTGGTCGCGCTCGTGCACCACGACCTCGACGCGCTCGCCGCCGGTGCGGGCCTTGAGCTGGTCGGAGGTGCCCTGCGCGATGACCCGGCCGTGGTCGACGACCGCGATGTCGTGGGCGAGGTGGTCGGCCTCCTCCAGGTACTGGGTGGTGAGCAGCAGCGTCGTACCGCCGGAGACGAGCTGTTTGATGACCTCCCACAGCTGCTGACGGTTGCGGGGGTCGAGGCCCGTCGTCGGTTCGTCCATGAACATCACGGGCGGCGAGACGACCAGGGCGGCCGCGAGGTCGAGGCGGCGGCGCATGCCTCCGGAGTAGGTCTTGCTGGGGCGGTCGGCGGCGTCGGTGAGATGGAACTGGTCCAGCAGCTCGACCGCGCGGGCCTTGGCCTGCTTCGCGCCCATCTGGTAGAGCCGGCCGACCATCTGCAGGTTCTCGCGGCCGGTCAGGTATTCGTCGACCGCCGCGAACTGTCCGGACAGGCCGATGGAGCGGCGTACCGCGTCCGGTTGCCTGACCACGTCCAGGCCGGCGACGACCGCCCTGCCGCTGTCGGGGCGGAGCAGGGTCGTCAGACAGCGGACGGTCGTCGTCTTGCCGGCGCCGTTCGGCCCGAGCAGTCCGAGGACGGTGCCTTCGGGGACATCGAGGTCGACGCCGTCCAAAGCCCTTACGTCACCGAAGGTCTTCACCAGGCCTTCGGCATAGATGGCGCCTGGCATATGAGTCTCCACGTCGTCGAGGATTCTTCGAGAAAGGCTAGGTAAGCGCGCTTCGGGCCGCCTATGGTTTTCGCCGGCGCGACGGCAGCCGGGCGCGGCCGTGGCCACGCGACACACCATAACGCGATGTATCGCGTCCGTCGACAGATTTCCTCGAACGAGTGAATGAACAGGTCCTGACCTGGCCGTTTCCCGCCGGGAGCGGCCGCCCCTCTCAGTCAGTCGATGACTGTGTAACCGGCCTCGCGCAACGCCTGCCCGAGCTCGGTGCAGTGCACCGGCCCCTTGGTCTCCAGATGCAGTTCGACCTCCGCCTCCGAGAGCCCGAGCCGGGGGTCGGTCCGCACGTGACTCACGTCCAGGACGTTGGCGTCGGCCGCCGACAGCACCCCGAGGAGCGTGGCGAGGGCGCCCGGCCGGTCGGTCAGCCGCAGCCGTACGGCCAGGTAGCGGCCCTGCGCGGACATGCCGTGCCGCAGCACCCGCTGCATCAGCACCGGATCGACGTTGCCGCCGGAGAGCACCGCGACGACCGGTCCGGCGAAGGCGCCGGGCTCGGCGAGCAGTGCGGCCACCGGAGCGGCGCCGGCCGGTTCCACGACCAGCTTGGCCCGCTCCAGGCAGAGCAGCAGGGCGGCGGAGAGCTGGTCCTCGCCGACCGTGCGGACCTCGTCGACCAGTTCCTCGATCAGCGCGAACGGCACATCGCCGGGCCGTCCGACCTTGATGCCGTCGGCCATCGTCACCGGGTTCTGCACCGAGACCGGGCGCCCGGCCGCCAGCGAGGGCGGATATGCGGCCGCGCCCTCCGCCTGGACGCCCACGATCCGTACGTCCGGCCTGACCGCCTTCACCGCGACCGCGATCCCGGCCGCGAGCCCGCCGCCGCCGATACCGACGACGATCGTGCCGACCTCCGGGCACTGGTCCAGGATCTCCAGGCCGACCGTGCCCTGACCGGCGATGACGTCGGGGTGGTCGAAGGGGTGGATGAACACCGCGCCGGTCTCGGCCGCGTACTCCTGGGCGGCGGCCAGCGTCTCGTCTACCACCTGGCCGTGCAGCCGTACCTCCGCGCCGTACTCGCGGGTGGCGCTGATCTTGGGCAGCGGGGCGCCGACGGGCATGAACACCGTGGCGTGCACGCCCAACAGCGCGGAGGCCAGGGCCACGCCCTGCGCGTGGTTCCCGGCGCTGGCCGCCACGACCCCCGCGGCACGCTGCTCGGGCAGCAGCCCGGCGATCCGCACATAGGCGCCGCGCAGCTTGAACGAACCGGTCCGCTGGAGGTTCTCGCACTTGAGGTGCACCGGCGAGCCGACCAGCTGGGACAGATACCTGCTGCTCTCCATCGCGGTCACCCGCGCCACGCCCGTGAGCATCTTCTGAGCGCCGCGTACGTCGTCGAGGGTGACGGGGCGCAAGGAGTCAGCCGTGCTGTAGCTCATGACTCAAGTCTCGCAGTTCACAGGCCAAAGCCTCGGGTGTGACCAAGCTCCGAGACCGGTTTGCGCAGCGCCGGTACGGCTCGCCCACTGTCCGCGTACTCTGTCCCCCACACCAGCACTCTTCATGAAGTGAGCCTCCGGCCATGCCCACAACACCTGAAATGTCGATGGACATGACGACCGTCGGTGACACCGGTCTCCTCGACACGCTGCAGCACGAGGTGGCGGTGTTCGCCCGCCGTGCCGAACAGACCCGGCTCGGCGGCGTGGGGCAGGTGCGCAACTCCATGGACCGCGCCGCGTATCTGCTGCTCAACCGGCTCGACAAGGAAGGCCCCATGGGGGTCAAGGCGCTCGCCGCGAGCATGGGGATCGACTCCTCCACGGTCACCCGGCAGGTGGCCCCGCTGGTCGACACCGGGCTCGTCAAGCGCACCTCGCACCCCGAGGACGGGCGGGCCGTGGTGCTCCAGCTGTCTCCGCGCGGGCTGTCGCGGCTGGACGAAGTACGTTCTTCGCGGCGGCAGTTGATGGCGGAGCTGACCCAGGAGTGGGAGCCGGAGGAGCGCGAGACGTTCTGCGCGCTGCTCACGCGCTTCAACAGCGCCCTGTCCGCGCGCATGACCATCCAGCCCGGCACGGACACGCCGTCGGCGTCCTGAACCCCGGCACGGACACGCCGTCGGTGTCCCGAGCCCTGGCCGGCACCCGACCGGCGTCCCGAGCCCCGGCCGGCACCCGACCGGCGTCCCGAACCCCGGCCGGCACCGGCCCGCGGAACATCCGGCACGCGTGCGTGCCGCCCGGCTCTTGACCGTGGGGGCACCCCTGGCCTCATATGAGACCGGGCCTCCGTCGTATCCGAATCCGTGTCCGGGTCCCGGACGCGGTGGGGCCCCGCAGACGGGGAGGCGCGGTGCGTGATCGGCAGGCGTTCCAGGACGCCCGCCGGGCCCGGGAGTTCGAGGCGTTCGTCGCGGGCGCGGCAGGACGGCTGCTGCATGCCGCGACCCTGCTCACCGCGGAGGCCCCGGACGCCAACCCGCGCGCGCGGCGCCTGCTGACCCTCGCGCTCGCGCACACGTACGCGAGCTGGGACCGGCTGCGCGGCGAGGACCCGTACGACCGGGCCCGCCAGCACCTGGCCCTGCGCTTCGCGAACTCCGTCTGGCACCAGTACGGCGGCCCGCTGAGCCGCACCCGCCCGCACCCGCACAGCGCCCTCGCCGTCCTGACGCCCCAGGAACGCCTGATCCTGGTGCTCCGGCTGTACGAAGGGGTCGCCGAGGAGCAGACGGCGGCGCTGCTCGGCCTGCCCACCGAGCGCGTGCACGCCATCTGCGACCGGGCCACCGCCACCCTGCTGCACCCGCCCAGGAAGGCGGCACCCACGGTGATGGGAGCGAAGGTGGCACCGTCGTGAACCGCGCCGAACGCGAGGCCGCCGCCCGGCGGATCATGGACCAGAGACCGCCACGGGTGCCGCCCGACCTCTACGGCGAGGTGGTGCGCCGGGGCGGCCGCCTGCTGCGCCGCAGACGCGCGGCCCGCCGCCTGCTGTGGCTGCTGCTGTGCGCGGCGGCGGTGGCGTTCACCGTCTGGGCGGCACTGGTCCGGCCGTGGGCGCAGCCGCCGTCCACGACGACTCCGCCCATCGTCGGCTGGTGAGCAGGCCCTAGCCCAGCGCCTGCTGCAGGTCCTCCAGCAGGTCGTCGACGTTCTCGATGCCCACGGACAGGCGCACCAGGTCGGCGGGCACCTCCAGCGCGGAACCGGCCGCCGAGGCGTGGGTCATCCGGCCCGGGTGCTCGATCAGCGACTCGACACCGCCCAGGGACTCACCGAGGGTGAACACCTTGGCGCGGTTGCAGACCTCGACCGCCGCCTCCTCGCCGCCCGTGACCTGGAAGGAGATCATGCCGCCGAAGGCCTTCATCTGCTTGGCGGCGGTCTCGTGCCCGGGGTGCTCGGGCAGGCCCGGGTAGAGGACACGCGTCACGCGCGCGTGCCGGCTCAGCATGTCGGCGATCCTGGTGGCGTTCTCGCTGTGCCGGTCCATGCGCACCGCGAGCGTCTTGGTGCCGCGCAGCACCAGCCACGAGTCGAACGGCCCGGCGACCGCGCCCATCGCGTTCTGGTGGTACGCCAGCTCCTCGCCCAGCGCCTGGTCCGACACGATCAGCGCGCCGCCGACCACGTCCGAGTGGCCGCCCATGTACTTCGTCAGCGAGTGCACGACGACGTCCGCACCGAGCGAGAGCGGCTGCTGGAGGTAGGGGGTCGCGAAGGTGTTGTCGACGACGAGCTTCGCGCCCGCGTCGTGGGCGACCTGCGCGACCGCGGCGATGTCGGTGATGCCGAGCAGCGGGTTGGACGGGGTCTCCACCCAGACCGCCTTGGTCTTCGGGGTGATCGCGGCACGCACGGCCGACGGGTCGCTGGTGTCGGCGACGGACCACTCCACGCCCCACCGGGAGACGACCTTGGCGAACAGCCGGAACGTGCCGCCGTAGGCGTCGTTCGGGATGACCACGTGGTCGCCGGGGCTGAGCAGGGTGCGCAGCAGGGTGTCCTCGGCCGCCAGTCCGGACGCGAACGCGAGCCCGCGGCGGCCGCCCTCCAGCGCGGCGAGGTTCTCTTCCAGGGCGGTCCTTGTGGGATTGGCGCTACGGCTGTACTCGTAGCCGCCGCGCAGGCCGCCGACGCCGTCCTGCTTGTAGGTCGAGACCTGGTAGATCGGCGGTACGACCGCACCGGTGAGGGGGTCCGCCGTGTTGCCCGCGTGGATGGCGAGCGTCTCGAAGTGCTGACTGATGTGCCTGTCGCTCATAGGTCATGAGCCTAGTGCTCACGTGCCTGCTCACGCGCCCCGAAGGGGCGCGGGGCTGTGTCGATGTGCGGCTCCGCATCGATGTGCGGCTCCGTCTCGTGGGCGCGACCAGCCCCCGCCGGACCGCAGTCGCGCCCCGGCCCCCACGTTGTCCACAGGTCGTGACCACCGGTTGGCCAATTGTCCGCGCCGTCTGG
The DNA here is from genome assembly GCF_053611365.1 of Streptomyces sp. NPDC054813. Classification (NCBI taxonomy): domain Bacteria; kingdom Bacillati; phylum Actinomycetota; class Actinomycetes; order Kitasatosporales; family Streptomycetaceae; genus Streptomyces; species Streptomyces sp. NPDC054813. The sequence continues at coordinate 426,336 of NZ_JBSHAF010000006.1, forward strand.
TTCGCTTGACGCATGGCGATTCTCTGGGCCCTGATGGCGCTGCTCCTGCTGAGCTTCGTGCTGCTCCCCGTCCTGCGGCGGCGGCGCGGCATGATCGAGCAGGTCCACCCGAGCCACCCGGACGCCGCCGACCCGGCGGACTACGGCTTCGTGCGCGAGGAGGACCTGGACATCCGGATGCCGGGACCCGACCAGGACCTGCTCGACGTCCTGGACCTGGTGCAGCGCACTCATGACTACCACGCGGCGGCGCAGCTGCTCGCGGGCACGGAGATCACCGGCGAGCTGCGCTGGCAGCGGGTGCAGGCCTTCGCCGGGGCGGCGGCGCTGGAGCTCCAGCAGCGGCCGGGCGGGGTCAGCGAGACGCCGGGCGGGCAGTGGCTGCGGGTGTGGCGCGCCGAGCAGCCCAAGGACGCGGGCGGCGCCGCCGTGCACGCGGAGTTCCTGGTCCAGCAGGCCTGGCGGACGTCGACGCCGGGCACGGACGACTTCCGGATCATCATGGAGGAGGCCAGGGACGCCTGCGGACAGGCGGCCCTGCTGTCCCCCGGGGACCCGGTGCCGTACATCGTCGAGCTCTCGGTGGCCCGCGGGCTGAACTACTCGCAGACCGAGTTCGAGAAGCTGTGGCTGAAGATCCTGGACCGCGCGCCGACGCACATGGGGGCGCATCTCGCGGCCCTGCACTACTGGTGCGAGAAGTGGCACGGCTCGCGCGAGGTGGCGTACTCCTTCGCCGAGGCCGCCGCCGCGCGCGCCCCGCGGGGCTCGCTGCTGGCCGCGATGCCGCTGTTCGCGGTCTTCGAGCACCTCCCCGAGGTGAACCTGGTGGCGAGCTTCTACCAGAGCGAGGTCGTCACCAAGGCGGTCCACGGCGCCCTGCACGCGGTGCACTCGGCCCGCCAGGACGACCCGATGCTCGCCCACGTCCGGCATCTGCTGGTCTTCTTCCTGGTCCGCTCCGAGCGCTGGGCGGAGGCCATGGGCGAGCTGATACACATCGACGGGCACGTGGGGGCCCTGCCCTGGACGCTGTCCGCGAACCCGGCCGCCGAGTTCACCCTCTACCGCGCGCTGGCGGTGGCGGGCTACGAGGCGAACGGCGGAAGCCCGGCGACGCTGCACAGCTGAGGGCACACTGAAGGGCTCGCTGAGAGCGCCGGAAAAAAGAAGGGTCGTGTGTCGGCCGCGGGCGGGTGGGGGCCGGCCGCGCAGTTCCCCGCGCCCCTTAGGGGGCACGGAACATCAGCCCCATCCATACCGAGCGCGGGCGTCCGCTTCCGTACGTTCCCGTTCGTTCTCCGTGTCGTTGTCGGTTCCCCGTTCCGGGGTCCTGTGGGGGGATCTGCCCGATGGGCGCAACTCTGCGGGCGCTGCGCGCCCTCGTCCTGCTCTGCGGTTTTTATCTGCTGGGCCTCGTTCTGCTGGCGGCACTGGCCGCGCTCGACGTGGCCGCGGTCACCTGGGCGCACGGGGCCGTCGCCGGGAAGATCGTGCTGGTCTCGGTGGTGCTGGCGATCCCGGTGGTCCGAGGCATGTTCATGCTCCGCACGCCCAAGGACGACGGCCCGGCCGGCCTCTCCGTCACGGCAGCCGACGAGCCCCGCCTGTGGGCGCTGGTGAGGGAGCTCGCGGCGGCGACGGGCACCCGGGCCCCGGACACCATTGTGCTCACCGGTGACGTCAACGCGGCGGTCAGCGAGGAGCCCCGGCTGCTCGGCCTGCGCCCCGGACCGCGCCGCCTCCACCTGGGCGTACCGCTGCTGACCGGGCTGACCAGGCCCAGTTCAAAGCCGTACTCGCCCATGAGTACGGGCACTTCACCGGCGGCGACACCCGGCTGTCGGCCCTTGTCGTACGCGGCCGGGTGCAGATCGGGCGGACCGTCGGGCACTTCCACGCGAAGGCCGACAGCAAGAAGGCCGCCGAGCGCGCCCGGCAGCAGCAGGCCGCCGCCAGACGGACCGCGAAGGGCAAGAAGGCCAAGGAGATCGACACCGCCGGCGCCGGGGTCACCTACCGGCTGATGGCGGCGATCTACACGGCCTACGCGAAGGTCTACATGCGGGCCACGCTGTCGACGGCCCGCACGCAGGAGTACGCCGCCGACCTGGCCGCCGCGCGGATCACCGGCCGGGACGCGACCGCCTCGGCGCTGCGCGAGATCCCGGTCCTGGCCACGGCGCACGACTTCTACCTGGAGTCGTACGCAACGCTCGGTGTCACGGCCCGCCGACTCCCGCCGCACGGCCAGTTCTTCGGCGGCTTCGGCCGGATGCTGACGGCGCGCGGGGCGGAGCTGGCGAGGATGCGGGAGAAGCTGCCGACGGAACCGGCATCGCCGTACGACTCGCATCCGCCGATCGCCGACCGGGTGCTGCGGATCGAGGAGCTGCCCGCCGACGGGCACGGCGACCAGGACGGCGGCCCGGCGCTCGCGCTGCTCGCCGACCCGGCCCGGACCCTGGCCGCGCTGGAGGACGCGGTGCTCACCGACGAGGTACGGCAGTTCGAGCGCGCCGGGGAGTGGGAACAGCTGCTGGGCTCCTCGATGGCCGCGGGGCTGGCCTCGCTCGACACCCCGCTGCACCGGGCGCTCGCCTTCCACACCAAGGGCCGGCCGACGCTGCCCGCGCTGCTCACGGTGATCGACGACGGTCAGCTGTGGCAGCTGGCCCAGCGGCTGCCGCTGTCCGAGCAGGCGCCGGCCGCGCAGGGCCGGGCGTTCCGGGAGTCCGTACGGCCGGTGCTGCGGGACTCACTGCAGAGCATGGTGCTGGCGGAGTTCAGCGCGCGGTCGCTGCTGCACTGGGAGTTCTCCTGGTCGCGGCCGGCGTCGGTGCGGCTGCCCGGTTCGGCGTCCGACCTGGACGGGGAGGCGGGCACGGAGGCAGCGCTGGCCGCCGCGGTGAACGCCGCGCTGGCCGACCACCCCGACACTGCCCCACTGCGCGCACTCCTGCCCCCGACCCCACAGCCGGCCTGACCGCGGCAGGCGGCAGGCGGCAGGCGGCAGGCGGCAGGCGGCAGGCGGCAGGCGGCAGGCAAGCGGAATTCGGACGTCACCCCGGCTCTTCGGGAGGCCCGGCCGATCGTCGGCCGACGTCGCTCTTCCCGGTCCTCGTTTCTGTCACACCCATGCCACCCCGAAGGATCCCGCGGTCTGCCTGGGGCCCGCCTGGGTTCGTCACTCGGCGCCGCGGAGGGGAAGAATGGGAGCCCCGCGCCGTGTGAGGTGGTGGCGATGCCTGCTTGGCACCTGCGTGACTATCACGAAGACGATCTTGACCAGGCCATCGACATCTGGGATCAGAGCCGCCGGGCCGAGGAGGACCAGGTGTTCGCGGTCTCCGAGGTCATGACGGCGGCCAAGGCCGGACAGACCTCGGTCGTCGCAGTTGTCGGCGATGAACTGGTCGGCATGGCCGTGGCACAGGCGTACGGAAAGCGGGGGTGGATCCTCCTGGTGGCGCTCGCCTCCCGCTGGCGCGAGCGCGGGATCGGAAGCGCCCTGCTCTCCGATCTCGAACGGCGCCTGCGGGCACTGGGCGTGCGCCACATCAGCGCGCTGCTGCCCGCCGGCGCGGCGGGGACAAAGGCGCTGGAGAACTCCGGCTACCGGTTCCGCGACGGGCTCACCTACTACGAGAAACTCGAACCTCCCGAGACCGCCAACTCGGAGGTCCTCGCGGCGCTGGGCGGCCGCATGCTGCCCGAGGGTCTCTGGGACGCCATGGCCGGCATGGAGCAGGAGAAGCAGGTCGTCGAACGCCGTGTCGTGCTCCCGCTGACCGAACCGGCGCTGGCAGACCGTTACGGCGTCGTCCCGCCCAAGGCGATCATCCTGTTCGGCCCGCCAGGCACCGGAAAGACCAGTTTCGCCAAAGCGGTCGCCTCACGGCTCGGCTGGCCGTTCGTGGAACTCTTCCCCTCACGGCTCGCGGCCGACACGAGCGAGGGCCTGGCCGTGGCACTGCGGGAGGTCTTCGCGGACCTGGCGGAACTGGACTCGGTCCTCCTCTTCATCGACGAGGTCGAGGAGATCGCCGGTGCGCGCTCCGGCAAGGCGGTCGATCCCGGGCACGGCGTGACCAACGAGCTGCTCAAGCTCATCCCCATCTTCCGCGAGCACGACGCGCGGCTGCTGGCCTGTGCCACCAACTCGGTTCGCTCTCTCGACGCGGCGTTCCTGCGGCCGGGCCGGTTCGACTACGTCATCCCCATCGGCCCACCGGACGCAACCGCCCGCGCGGCGATCTGGAGCCGTTATCTCAGGGCCTCCGCCGAGTCGGTGGACATCGCCCAACTCGTCCGCGCGAGCGAGCTGTTCACCCCGGCCGACATCGAATTCGCCGCCCGCAAGGGCGCACAGGCGGCATTCGAGCGCGAAGTCACCCATCGTCAAGGCCGACCGGCCACGACCGAGGACTACATGAGCGCCATCGCCGACACGCGACCGACCCTCACCGCACAGGCCATCCAGGAGTTCGCGGAGGACATCGACAAGTACCGCCGGCTCTGACACGGAGCCCACGCCCGGCCGACGTCAACAGCGGTGGCCTTCCACTCCGGCCAGTCCTCCATGTGCCCGACGGGCCTCACGCCGACTCCCACGGATGACTGATCGCTTGCCGATGTCCGTGTTCGATGATCGCCGCATCGGTGAGTTCAGCTTCAGGGAGCACTTGGAGCCGATCCGGACACGGCCGGACATGTATGGCCTGGACGGCTCGTACCGGTTGGCATGCCTCCGTGCGGGCTGTTGACCACCAAGGGCAGTGACCCTTCGGCGAGGTAGAAGTGCCCAGGGAAGTAATCGATGTGGAGGTGACCGCCGTCCTCGTCCGTGGCCATGGCCCGCAGGTTCTCCGCGAGTACCGCCCTGCTGGCGGAGTCACCGCTGATCACAAGGATCTGCCGCTCGGTGTCCCGGCGGATGAGGACGCCGGGACCGGAAGTCTTTTTGACCTCGACCCCGGCCAAGGCGTTGCCGCCCGGCGAAAAGGTGGAACTGAGCAGCCCCTCGCCCTGGGCCACCGCGCTCGCCAGCCCCGTCAGCTCTTCCGCTGAGGCGGAGAGATCCACTTCGCCGTACCCCGGGTCTGAGACCAGTCTCATGGGCGTCACTCCTCCAACCTCGAACTCTCATGATGCCGCGGTCAGTCGAACGCCACGCCCAGGCGCACGCCGTCATCACCGAAGCGGCCTGCCAGAGCCTTCATCACAGCGAAGACATGTGGCCAGTGCGTTTCAGGACCCAGGACAGCGCCGACGGTCAGCGGTTCGTACGCGCACATCACTTCGTCGTTGGTCCACTCCACGCGTTCCGTCGCACCGTGCAGGTCCGCGGGCGGCATGCCTACCGCGGACAGAGTCTCCGACGGCCAGGCATCGGAGACGAGTTGTTGATGCAGTGTCGATGGCGACGATTTCGTGCGCCAGGTCAGTCGGCCCATGAACTGATCAGGCTCGGTCGCGAGATCCATCGAAGCGAGTTCCCCCCAGCTGACCCAGCTCGCGTCGTGCAGGTCACCCGCTGCAACCCAGGACCCCAACTGCGAGCGCATCCCGCTCGACAGATCGACGGGCAGGCCGCGGTCTGGTGCGAGCGGTTGAAAGCCCGCATAGTTGCGCACTCCGAAGAGACAGCCGAATGCCGCGTAGTCGGTCTCGTCATACAGCGGCCAAAGATCCATGGCGGCCACCCACGGCTCGCCGTCGTAGTAGTCGGTGTCGACGCCGGGGTGACGAAACTCGATGCCGCCATGGATGTCCGTACTCACGATGCGGCACCGTAACAGCGCCGGCCTGGACAGGCACCCGAGTTTGTCGGCAGGTCAGCAACGGGAGGCGGGCCGTGTCCCCGTAGATGCGCAGGATGCAGTCCCTGAAGCAGCCCAACGGCGCGCCCCCGGGCAGACCATTGCCGTTGCGACGAGCGGCGATCCGTCTCTGTGGACACGCAGGCCGGTCTGAACCCGGCCTGGCTTCACAAATGGTTTGTGAGCGCGGCTTGACATGGGTCATCAAGGCGCGCTCACAGACCCTTCCCTGGAGTGACTGCCCCCGCTGAGCTGCCGGGCGCTGTTCCAGCTCGAGTCGTAGTCCCCAAGCAGTCGCTCCGGGCCGCCCGAGTCGCACTTGCCACGGAGACGTACTCCCAGTCCCCGCTCGGTCTCCGTCAGAAGTGGCCGACCCCTGCGAGGGCAAGGCCTACCCGCTGATCCCGTGCTCAAGGCAGGACCGGAAGCCCGGCTCGACGCCGGGTCCTCTTCGCCTCTGTGGTTCAGTCGGTGCCGTCGCCGCACCTGGGCTCGGCGAGCCTGTCCTGCCGAGCCGTTCGTGTCCGCGGGGACGGCTGGGTGCCGTCCTTGGCGACCGGCTGGAAGTAGTGGTCCAGCGCCCAGGCCGCCACGTGGGTGCCGGCCCGGCAGCCGGCTACGTCCGCCGTGCGGGAGTGGACACCGCCCCACACACGGGCGTCGACGACGTCCCGGTTGAAGTGGTCGGCGGACCCGTAGAACCGCGTGGTGCCGGTGACCTCGGAGGGGACGTAGAGGTCGATGCGCGAGGTGCCGAGGACCCCGGTCAGGGCGCGTGCCACGGCAGCGGCGACGGTCGTATGGCCGGCGACGTAGTCCGGGTGCGGCGGAGTGAGGAGCAGCGGCTCCCAGGCCGGGTCCGCCGTCGTCGCGGGGTTGCCGTCGGTGTCGGCGAGGCGGATGGCGGTGATCGGCCGCCAGGAGCCGTAGTGGAACTTGGCGTCCCATGCGGTGACGACGGCGTCGGTCGCCGACGCGTTCACCGCGGCGAACAGCCGGGCTGTCTCGGCGATGCCGAGCCGGTGCCGGGCGGCGTGGTCTCGTACGGCTGCCTGAACCTGTTCGACCAGGTTGCCGCTGAAGAAGAGGGCGGTCTCGGTCTGCTGCGCGCTCCTGCCCGAGCCGGTCTTCGCGCCCATGGCCTTCAGCTCCTGGACGTCCTCGGCGTAGGCGGCGGAGGAGATGGCGGGTGGTCCGCCGGGGCGGAACTGCTGCGGGGAGGCGAGCAGGAGGGGGCGGAGCCTGGCGAGCCAGGTGTCGATGAAGGGCTGGAACGCGGGCGGGGTGGGCCGCCAGACCCCGGGTGCCGGGGAAGCGGTGAAGGGGACGTCCGCGAACCTTCCGTCCCCTTCCCGGAGTTCGATGATGCGGGCGGCGGCGCGCTTCCCGTAGTCGACGCCCCGGTCTCGGGCCTGACCGGCCGGAAGAGCGGCGAGCGAGTCCGCGTAGGCGGTGTCGAGGCGCTCCTTGAAGGCAGGGAAATAGGTGAGCAGCACGTCGTGGGCCGCGGTGGCGGCGGCCGCCGCGGAGGATGCCTTGGCCGGACCGCGCTCGCGCCATTTGTACAGGGCGTAGCCGCCTTCGATCCCCACCACGGCGTTGTACACGGCGACGGAGACGAATCCCTCCCAGATCGCCGCCTGCCCGGAGGGCCGTGGGCCAAGGCTGGTCTTGATCGTGTCGGTGGCGATGGCGTTCCACTCCCGGACCACGGCTGCCGGGGCCGCCGCGGTCCGGGTGTCCGCGTCGGGGGGACTTGCCGCGGCGGTGAGCGTCACGAGGGCGATGGCCACGACGGCGCAGATGAATCCCCGGACACGTGAACGCGGAGGAACGGGAAGAGGGGGCTCTTGATACACAGCGTCCTCCATGGAGTCGAGTGCCCAAGGCTTAGCAACGGCCCACTGCGCGAGCAAGACAACTCGCCGCGAACCGGGCAGGTCCAGGGCGCCCTCGACCGCCTCACCGCCCGCTACAAGGAGATCGCCGCCGGACGGACCCTGCGCCCACCTCCGGCCCCGGCGAACCGCGCTGCAAGGGGCAGGGTCGCGAACCTGCTCGCCCGCCTCGACTCCGAAGGCGACCAGGTGCTCCCGCTCGCCTTCGACATACGGCGCAGTCGAAGGCCATCTGCCGAGGAGCTGCGCGCTGCCGCAGGAGGTCCCCCGATCCGTTGGACGTGCGCCGGGGCGATGGGTTGGCGTCAAGGGTCTGTGAGCAAGGCTCGACCTGGGTGATCAAGGCGCGCTCATGTCGTCTTTGGCGTTGAAAACAGTGGAACCCTGCCCCGCGCGGGATCCGTTCGAAGACGGACCTGTGGTGCCGCTCAACGGCAGAGTGGTGCGGCGCCAAGGCTCGGGACAGCACGCCAGGCCGGCGTCCGTGAGGGCTCTGGCGGACTGAGCGTCGTTCGGGCCGACGGCCGACGTGCGGGACTCGGCGGGCAGCCGGACAATATTGGTGCGGGGTGCTTGAACTCTGCTGCTGGTCCTCGTCGCGGGGTCACACGGATCTGCGTCGTACGCCCCTCGCAGCCCTCCCGGTCAGCGCTCCGCGCGCGTGAGCAGAAGGGTGCTCGAGCATGGGCGGCATCAACGGACCGGCTCTTGAGAGTCTGCGTGAGGCACTGCGGGGACCCGTCCTCGCTCCGGGAGAAGCGGGCTATGACGAGGCCCGCAGCATCTACAACGCCATGATCGACCGGCGTCCGGCGGTGATCGCGGGGTGCGTCGACGTGGCGGACGTACGGACGGCGCTCTCGTTCGCCCAGGACACCGGGCTGGAGCTGACGGTGCGTGGCGGCGGACACAGCGGTCCGGGGCTGTGTGTAGTCGACGAGGCGCTGATGCTCGACCTGACGCCGATGCGCTGGGTGGACGTCGACCCGCAGACGAGGACCGCGCGCGTGGGCGGCGGAAGCCAGTGGGGCGACCTCGACCACGCGACCCACACGTTCGGCCTGGCCACTCCGGCCGGGATCGTGTCGACCACCGGAGTCGGCGGTCTCACCCTCGGCGGTGGGCACGGGCACCTGACCCGCAGGTACGGCCTGACCATCGACAACCTGCTGTCCGCCGACGTGGTCCTCGCCGACGGCACGTTCGTCACCGCATCGGAGAACGACCACCCGGACCTGTTCTGGGCGCTGCGGGGCGGCGGCGGCAACTTCGGCGTGGTCACGTCGTTCACCTTCCAGCTGCACCCCGTGGACACCGTCGGCCTCGCGGTGACCGTCTGGCCCCTCGACCGCACCCGTGAAGTGCTCCAGTGGTACCGGGAGTTCCTGCCCGGTACGCCCGAGGAGCTCAGCGGCTTCTTCGCCCTCTTGACGGTGCCGCCCGGGCCGCCCTTCCCCGAGCCGATCCACGGACGGAAGGTGTGTGGCGTGGTGTGGTGCTACACAGGCGACCTGGAAGGGGACCGCTTGGAGAAGGCGTTGACGGTCGTGAACGCGCCCGGGCCGCCGCTGTTCCACTTCACCACTCCCGTGCCCTACCCCGCCCTGCAGAGCATGTTTGACGGGCTGATGCCGAAGGGGCTGCAGTGGTACTGGCGCGGCGATTTCTTCGACGCTGTCCCCGACGACGCCATCGCCGTACACGAGACGTTCGGCCAGAACCTCCCAACCGGCCTGTCCACGATGCACCTGTACCCGATCGACGGGGCCACCCGCCGGGTCGATGCCGACGACACGGCCTGGGCCTATCGACATGCCACGTGGTCCGGCGTCATCGCGGGCATCGACCCCGAGCCCGCCCACGCCGGCCTGGTCCGCCAGTGGTGCATCGACTACTGGAGTGATCTGCACCCCTATTCCATGGGCGGCGCCTACATCAACTTCCTTGGCGAGGAGGAAAGCGCCGACCGGGTCCGGGGTACGTACCGTGAACACTACGACCGGCTCGCCGCGATCAAGCACACTTACGACCCCGACAACTTCTTCCACGCCAACCAGAACATCCCACCCGCCACCTCGTGAGCGGCCCGACTGCAGAACGCTGGACCTGGCAAGAGCTGTGAGCGAGGCTTGACATGGGTCATCAAGCAGCGTTCACAGCCCACAAGAACCTATGCCTACGCGCTGGACCCAGGTCACCTTCGGGCCGGCCTCACGGGGCGAGGATCATGGTCCGGTGATGAAGTGGACGAAGGAGACGCCCCCGGTCGGGCAGTCCGAGCATGAGCCCGAACTCTCGGCCTACCAGCGGGCGATGAGGAACCGACTTCTCGCTGCCCCGGTGATGCCCGCACCCGAACCCTGGCGGCCCGTCTTCGCGTACGAGTACGGCGTCCCTGTCGGCGGACTGCTCGGGATCGGCTTCGCGACGGACCCCGACACCGGCCACGATCTGGTGATGGTCGTCTCCTCCGACGGTCACGGTCTCTTCGACGCCGTGACCGGCGAGAAGATCGCCAGGGACCGCGACCCCGCTCCCGAGCACAGCACCCCCGACGCAGTCGCCGACCTGTCCTGCCCCGGGCTTGGGCCGATCACCGGAAGCCGCGTACGCATCGCCGGGCTCTTCGGCGGCGGGCTGCACACCACCACCGAAGACGGCTGGACCCTGGAAGTCGTCACCCCGGCCTGGCCGAACGAACGGGTCCTGCTGTCCCGCGACGGCGGGCTCCCCCACGCGGGTCCGCACGGAGAGGAGTGGTGGCACATCTTCCACTCGAACTACTCCACATTCCGCGCAGCCGGCTTCTCCCCCTCCGGCCGAACGATCGCCGTGGCGACGAGCAGCGACCTCTCTCTGTGGACCCGCAGTACGGACGACCGTCATACCGACGACTGAGACATGCCCGAGTTCGATTGGAGCGCCGACGAGGACGCCCTCCGGCTGAGCGCATTCTTCGACGCCTGCCACGACGACTCCGACCACGCGGAGGAGCTGCGTGACATGGTCATGGATCAGTTTCCCCCCGATGTCGAGGAGGGCTTGTTCGCGGCCACGGCCCGCAAGGCCGGCCCGTTCTCCGCCTCGGCCTACGCACTGGGTCCCGACGCGACGCTGCGACTGCCGGGCCGGTTCGGGGACTTCCTTCTCGATGCCGAGCAAGTCCGCGCTCAGCTGCCCGCGGTCGAGGAGACCCTCGTCCTGACCGGAAACCCACGTCGCGACGCGATCGAGCGAATCCACGCGTGGATGACCGGCTTGGGTGACGACCCCGACCACAACGCGGACGAACTTCTTGACGGCCCGCTCCGCGTTCTCCGCCACGCCGCCTCCACGGGCCACGGGGCAGCCGGTCAGGTCCGCTGGTACTGAGGTGGCCGAACACCGCACGTACCGGGTCATCAAGCCGCGTCCATGGACCCGTCAGTGTGCGAACTCTGTCAACCGACCTGGAAGATCCGGTTCAGGTGACGATTCAGGATCGCGGCTGCGGACTCCGGGCTGCGCTGGCCGACGAGGATGCTGGTGCCGAGTCCGGCTGACATGGCGAGCAGGCCGGACGCTTCGTCTCTCGCATCGATTCCAGGCCCAGTGAGATCGGCCTCTTGTGCCTCCCGGAGGAGCCCGGTGAGGGTGTCCTCGGCGGCATCAGGGTTCGCGATGAAGGGCTGCGCGGCGAGGGCCTCGTCGGTCACGGCCAGGACGGCGTACGAGGTGTAGAGGAAGTGGAACGTGCGGCTTTCGTCATCGGTCGGCAGTGCCGCCATCAGAAGCGCCTCGATCACGGCGCGTGGGCCCGGACTGCTCCCGGCGGCTCGGACCCGGGCGGCGACCCGTACTCCGAACCTCTCCGTCAGGTGGTGCAGCCCGAAGAGCAGCAGCTTCTCCTTGGTCTCGAAGTAGTACTGGACCAGCCGCAGTGACACGCCGGCCTCCGCTGCCACATCGCGCATCCCCACGGCGTGCAGCCCGTTCCGCCCCGCGACCCTGACGAGTGCCTCGGCGATCTCGGTTCGTCGTTGTGCGTGGTCCACCCGTTTCGGCATCGGTTGCGCCTCTCGTCCGTCCGCGCCGGTTGCTCGGCCGTTTTCATGATACGACTGTATCAAGTTAATGATACGGTCGTACCACGATCGAGTTGTCGCCTCTGGAGGTGCCTTCCGTGCCCGAGACCACGACCCGCGAACGCGTCCGCCCCGACGTAGGGCGGTATGTGAGCGACGCCCTTCGCGAGCGATATTTCTCCGCGTGCGACGCCGTCTACGCCATGGGTGCGTCGGCTGTCGCGCAGGAGGACGTGGAGACCAGCTTCGGGACGACGCACGTCTACCGGTACGGCTCCGACGACCCGGCCGGCGCCTCGCGCACCCCGGTGGTCCTGGTGCATGGCGCGGGCAGCTGCTCCGCGATGTGGTACCCGAACACCGCGGCGCTCAGCACGGAGCGCCCCGTCTACGCGATCGACACACCCGGCGACCCCGGCCGCAGTGTTCAGCGTGAACCCATTCACCAGCCCGAACGTGCCGCCCAGTGGCTGGACGAGACACTCGCCGGCCTCGGCCTCGACCGCGTGCACCTGGTTGGTTCCTCCTATGGAGGATGGCTCGCCCTGAATCAGGCGCACCGCAGGCCCGCACGCCTCGCCTCGGCCACCCTGCTCGACCCGGGCGGCCTTGAGAAGGTCGGCCTGCGTTTCTTCGTCTGGATTTTCGTCAGCCTCTTCGCGACCTTCGCACCCAAGAGGCTGCGCCCTCGGCTGGCGGCCTGGCTGGAGCAGCCGGTCCTCGTCGTGCCGCAGCTGCGGGCGATGATCAGAGCAGGCGTCCGCGCCTACCGCGTTCGCCGCCCGGCTCCACTGCCCCTGTCCGAGGAGGAACTGTCCACCATCCGCACCCCGCTCTATCTGGTGCTCGGCAAGCGAAGCCTCCTTGTGCATCCGACGCGGCAGGTGGAGCGCGTTCCGCGGCTGATACGGGGTGCCCGGGCCGAGATCGTCTCGAACACCGGTCACGGACCGCAGATCGACCACGCGGACGAGGTCAACCGCAGGATGTTGGATTTCATGGACTCGATCGGCTGACGGGTACCCGGGCGGGTCTCAGCCGCGATCTCCGGTCCGCCCTCGTCAGCAGTGGGGACCTGGACGAGAAGCAGAACAGTGTCGTGGTCGAGGCCCTCTTCCAGCTACTCGGAGAACTCCTCCACGACCGGGACGGCGAGCGAGACGGACTGCCCAGAATCTTCCGCGACTACTCGCGCCGCTTCGAGAAATGACGGTTCTGCGGCTGGACGGCTCCGATGGCCAACCCGACCCGCGCTACTCCCCAAGCAGCGAGGAAGGGGAACTCCCCGACAGCTCACTCCGGTCGCGCATGGGTCAGCATCACCAGGCGGCGGGAGCCACGCAAGACCGACCGGTCGCTGCCGGACAGGAGCCACGCCCGCCACGTCCGAGTACGGTCCTGAAGGACACCGTCGTGCTGAAGCAGGGTGCGGTGGCGGTCACTCGACGCCCAGCGGTCCGATACCCAGGTCCTCACGCATGGTGCGACGCATCCGCGCCATGGCCGCGCGCCGCTGCGCTATCAGGGGCGCTTCCTCGGCGGAGCCGACAGCCACCCCTCGGGCGTAGGCGTCGCGCAGGGCGCGCAGCCCGTGGAACGCTTCGTTCCCCGCCGTCACGACCTGCGGCGGCCCCACGAGCCAAAGGCGCTCACTGGCTGTATGGATGCCAGTGCCGCGGACGGCCTCCCGCACCGCCGCGTCACGTGCCGACGCGGACATGTGATCGCCCAGGGCGACGGCCCGTATGTCTTCACCTGCGGCTTTGAGAGCGGAGACGAACACGGTATACACCTCGCGCCGTATTTCCAGCGCGTGTCTGGCTTCTTCCCGTCGCCACCGGTTGCGATCGGCGATCAGAGTGGCTGCGATACCGATGGCGGCACCGGCCAGTGTGGAGAGCAGGGGCATCCAGTCCATGTGCCGCAGCTTTTCCGAAACGGCGCGCCGCCACCAGTGGGTCTCGCTGCGAACGCGGGCGCCCGCCTCCCGTGAAACGGATCGTCTCGAGTCTGCCGACGGGCGTCGGAGCAGGGCAGGCGGCGGCTCATGAACACGATCGTGCACCGCTTGACCGTGGGTCGTCGAGTGCGTTCGCCGCCTCTTTCCTGGCTGATGACGCCGGGCACGTGCATGTGGGCCGCGGCCGGCCGCGCCTGTCGGTGGTTCAGCCCTTGATCTGATGACGAGAGACCTGTTCGCGTGCCGTGCGCCACCGTGACCTGGTCTGCTCGACCACGCTGTCCCACTCCTGGCGGACTTCGTGGTCCGACGGGCGGTGGCCCCGACCGATCCGGCCGAGCTCGTCTCGTACTTCTCGTCCCAGTGCCGCTGATGCGACAAGGACGAGCATGGCTGTGAAGAGGGCGGAGACCATTGCGAAGACGGCTCCGACCACTCCGTAGCGCTCGACGGAGGAGTTGAAGAGATGCGGCATATAGAACTTCGCGCCCATCGAATAGGTCACCGTCAGAACGGCGCCCGCGACGGCGAAGGGAAGCAGGTCCGGCCATTTGATCCGCTTCGCGGACAAGATCCAGCCGCTCCAGACCAGGAAGGCAGCGGTCACCGGTACCTCACACAGCAGGGAGGCCACCCGCAGCGCACCCCCGCCAAGGGGCGCGGAGAGAAACGCAATCGCCACTGCGTAGCCGCCGAAGGCAAGGATCCACCACAAGCCGTTGCGCGTGTTGCGCACACTGAGGGGCTTGAGGTCCCACGTTTGTTCGAAGAGCCGCTGTGCTGCACGCGCGAAACTCAACACCGAGATCGTCAGAAACACGGCCCCGAAGACGCCCACGCTCGCACTGGTGCCTTCGGCGGGCGAGAACAGGGAGTTGACAGCGGTGGCGCCTGCTCCAGTGAGGTGATAGCGCTTGATGATCCGCTCTGCGGCGTCGTAGTGCACGAAATTGCTCAAGACGGCACTGACGAGGATGGAGAGCGGGATCAACGTCGTCAAGGCGCTGGATGCCAGGGCCATCGAGCGGTCGAAACCCACGATCTTCTGAAACCGGTTGATGACCCGCAACGCGAAGGCGGGACGCAGCCAGAACGTCAGCGTTCTGACGAGGCGCTCTCGGTTGATCCCCGCCGTGCTGCCCTCCGTGAAGATCAGGACCTCTGTGGCGACCAGAGCCTAACGGACGGTCGCCGGTCCACTGAAGATCGACACAGGAAGCAGCACACCGACCACGCGAGTGCCTGATGCCTCACATCATTATCAAGTCCGCATTGTTGAACCGGCGGCCGATGGGGTACATGGCAACACGGGCTCGCCGGTAAGGGAGTCAGAAGGTCCCGCCATGGAACGACACTTCGGCCCGCCTTCCCTCGCCGCCCGAGAAAGGCGCGCGGGTCTGGGCACACTCACGTTCCCCATCAAAGGTCTCGTACTGCCTCCGCAGAGCCCCGTCAGTGTGCTTCCCTATTGGACCTAGGGGGAATCACCATGGACGATCAAGGAATTGAAATCCTCGTTCTGCCCGAGAGGACGGCCGCCCGAAACGACGCGGTGACCGAATTCGACGTGGCGATCGAGGTCAGGTGCCGCACCGCCGAGAGCACCAGCAAGTCGAGCGGGCATATGAACCTCTGCCTGGTCATCGACGGCAGCGGCAGCATGACGGACCAGGGAAAACTCGAGACGGCCAAACGCAGTTGCCTGGAAATCTTCGAACGGATCAAGGACGACGATCTTTTCACCGTCGTCGTGTTCGACGACGGCACCCAGGTGGTGATCAATCCGCAGACGCCCAGGGAACAGGTCGAGCAGCGGATCAAGGCCATCCAACCGGGCAGTCTCACCAACCTCTCGCTCGGCTGGTACCAGGGGCTGCTGGAACTGCAGAGCCATATGACTGACGAGCACTACGGCCGGCTGATCCTTCTCTCGGACGGACTGGCCAACATGGGCGAAACCAAGAAGTCCGCTCTCGCGGCGGTGGCCGCACGCGCCCGGGACGAGGGGATCACCACCTCGACCATCGGGGTCGGCAGGGACAGCGACTTCCAGGAGGACCTCCTGGAGGCAATCGCCACCGCCTCGGGAGGACGGTTCTGGTACATCGCCGAGTCCGGTATCGACAGCATCCTGGAGGAGGAGTTCCGTAACGCCCTGACTGTCGTCCTCGATCGGCCCAAGGTCGAGTTGAGCCTCCCCCCGGGCGTCAGCGTAAGCGAGGAGTTGAACTCGCTCCGTAAGGTCTCCCGCCGTTACGGACTGCGCCAGCTGAGGGGCAACGACATCTTCAACTTCGCGGTGCGCTTGGAGATCGACCCGGCGCAGGTGACGGACTCGCGGTTCACGCTGGGGGCGACGCTGTACAACGGTACCGACGAGGTGAAGTCGGCGACGACGGACGTCACGCTGGCCCCGCAGGCGGATGTGGTCACCACGCCGGTACACGCTCTGGTGAGCAGCGTGGTGGAGATGTACCGCTCCTCCCAGACCGAGGAGAAGATGCTCAAGGGCATGGAGTCCGGGGACTTCGGCGGTCTGAAGGAGATGCTGGAGGCCGAGGTGACGCGTGTGCGGTGGGCCGAGGCGGAAGTGCTTCGGCAGGGGGACGCACTGGGTTGGACGCGCGCGGGCGTGGAGCAACTCCACTTGGCCCGTCGAAGCAGCATGAGCGAAGCTGGGATGCTGGTAGCCGAACTGGCGCAGGAATACGCCGGCGAGCCCGAGGTGCAGGACCTCGTTCTGGTGTGGCGCAAGGGTATGCGCCACGAAGGACAGCGCGGTGCCATGGGGTATCACGACGTGGGCTACATGGACGAGGACGTCGAGATCTCCTTGCTGGTGCGGGCGATCGGTGTCGCCGACGCCCTGATCGCGCGACTTCCCGGCAATCAGACGGACCTGGAGCAGAAGCGCGAGGCTCTCCGTGAGCAACTGGCACGTCTCCAGTAGCGCGGACTGGACACCGATCGGCGATCGGATGATCACTGGGCACGGCGGTGGGATGGGCCCGTACGCGGCTTCGTACGCGGTCGACCTCGCCGTCGCCCCGGTTCTCAACGGCTCCGTCTCCGCTGACATACGGCTGACCGAACGCCGGGCGGTGGGCGCCGGGTTGGTCTGCCGCGCCGACCTGGCCTGGACGTTCGTGACCTTCTACACGGCGCCGCAGGACATGTCCGAGGAGACCACGATCGCCAGATTCGGAGTGTTCCAGGAGGGCCAGCTCACCCGCGTCGCCCAACTCCCCGAACCGGTCCGGCTGGAGCGCGGCTACAACCGCTTCACACTGGAGTTCTTCTCCGGGCGGATGCGCGGGGAGATCCGGGCCGGGGACCGGACCTACGAGCTGATGGCCACCTGCCCCCACGTGCCCTTCGCCGGGCACACGGGGGTGGTCAAGTTCTACGGCGCGGGGGTGCTCGCCAAGTCCTGGTCCGTGGAGCGGACCCGGTTGCCGTTCGTCGCGGCGGTTTCCCGGCCGGCCAAGGAGGACTTCACGTATGACGTCTTCCTCTGCCACACGTCGGACACCAGGGAGGACGTGAAAAGTCTCGCCAAGGCGCTGGCCGGGAGAGGGGTCACGTACTGGCTGGACAGCGAGCAGATCAGTCCCGGGGACAGCATCCCCGAGAAGATCGACGCGGGACTGCGCCGCAGTCGCTACCTGCTGGCCTGCATCAGCAAGAGTGCCCAAGGGGAGTGGGCGCGGGCGGAATACGGCGGCGTCCTCAGCCGTGAGCTGAGCGGTGACTCCTCCACCGTGACCATCCCGCTGCTGCTGGCCGATGCCGAGCCGGACCACATCCCGGTGCTGCTGCGGGGCAAGCGCTACATCTCCAGCTCCAACAAAACCGAGTTCGACGAATTCATCAGCTTCCTGCTCAGTCACTGAAGGGGCGGCCATCGCTCGCCGGAAACCGACTCCGGTCCGGCCAAGGGAGGGTGATGGTGCGGGCGCCAAAAAGCGTAGGGGTCACGCTGGACCTTCAGGTAAGGGAGATCCCCGGCACCTGGGAGCCGTGCCGAGGACCGGTACCGGGCGCGGGGCCTCCTTTCACAGGGGACGGTGACGACGGCGCTACGCTGCTGTGTCATGCCGGAGACGCGCCTCGACACCGATCGGATCCGGGCGGCTCGCCGGGTGATCGACCCGGTTTTTCTCGACACTCCGCTGTACCGCTGCGAGGCGCTGGAACCCGGCCTCGGGTGCACGGTGAGCATCAAGCTCGAAACGGCGAACCCGGTCCGCAGCTTCAAGGGCCGTGGCACCGAGGTAATCGCGAGCCTGCTCGCCGAAAACGGCTCGCCACCCGTGGTGTGCGCCAGCGCGGGCAACCTCGGCCAGGCCCTCGCCTGGTCCGGTCGCGGCCGCGGGCTCGACGTGACCGTCGTGGCATCCCGCTCCGCGACCGTGGCCAAGCTCGACCGCATCCGTGCGTTGGGCGCCAGGCTGGAGCTGGTGGACGGCGACCACGAGTTGGCTCGCGAGCGGGCGGCGGCCATCGCGCGGTACGACGGCATCCGGCTGGTCGAGGACAGCCTGGACATCGAGACCTGCGAGGGTGCGGCGACCATCGGCCTGGAACTGGTCGGCAGCGCGCCGTCGTTCGACGCCGTCCTGATCGCTCTCGGCGGCGGAGCGCTGGCCACCGGTGTCGGTCATGTGCTGAAGGCCTTGGCGCCCGAGGTCGAGGTGATCTGCGTGCAGCCGCTGGGTGCACCGGCGCTGACCCACTCGTGGCACCAGCGGCGCGTCGTCACCACCGACGCGGCCCACACCATCGCTGACGGCGTCGCCGGCCGGCGCCCCATCCCGGCTGTCCTGGACGACCTCCTCCTCGTCGCCGACGACGCCGTCCTGGTCCAGGAGGCGTCGATCATCACCGGCATGCGGATGCTCCACGACCACGCCGGCCTCGTCGTCGAACCGTCGGCCGCGCTCGGCATCGCGGCGATCCTCGAAGACCGCAACCGCTTCGCCGGCCGGCACGTGGTCACCATCGTGTGTGGCAGCAACGTCGACGTAGCCGCCTACCACCGCTGGGTCGGTGCGACCCCCATCCGCAGGTCTTGACACTTCCGACACGAAAAACCCGGGCGGGTACTGCGGCCTGGGCGGCCCAGGCGGTCCGAACAGCCGTGACCAGGCCGGTGACGGGCCCGGCGCCGTGGTCGGCACGTCGCCCGGGGGCGAAGGTGCCCGGCTCGGCGTGGCCGCTAGGCCGGATGCCGTCTTCGAGATGCGTGCCGGGGTCATTCCGCCACAGGATCCTGGTCATGCGGACATCTACTGTCATACGACCCCGTCCTCTGCCGGCGCGGCGCGGCGGCGCACGTCATGCCATATCCGCGGCGCTTGCCTGCGGTGTCCTGCTGGCCGGCACCGCGGCGTGCGCCGGAGCCGGCGGGCACCTGAGTCAGGTCGGTGCCCCGGGCGTCAACAACCCGGCGGCGCACGGCTCCCCCGGCCCGGAAGCGGGCCCGCGCGTTCCGGGTGTCGGAAGCCGCATGTGGAAGCGCGTACCGGCCAACGCCCACCAGGCCGTGGTCGTCTACGGCGACGGCCCGGACTCCGCCGAGAGCACCGTCGTGCTCTACGAGAAACAGGGCACCGCCTGGAAACGTAAGGGCAGTTGGCCCGCGCACAACGGCAGGCTGGGCTGGACGACCGACCATCGCATGGACGACGAGCGCAGTCCCGTCGGCGCGTTCTCCCTGACGGACGCGGGAGGGAATCTCGAGGATCCGGGCAGCCGCCTGCGCTACTGGTACGACGACAACGCCTTCGCGTCCATGACCGAGGACGGCGACGACCACGCCCACGACTTCGACTACGTCATCGCCATCGACTACAACCGGCTCAAGGGTGTCCCGCCGTTCGACTGGAACCGTCCCCAGGGAGTGGAGAGGGGCGGCGGCATATGGCTGCACCTGGACCACGGCGACGGCACGTCTGCCTGCGTCACCGTTCCCGAGTCCGGCATGAAGACCCTGCTGAGCACCCTCGATCCCCGCCTTCACCCCGTCGTGGTGATGGGAGACCGGGAGCGGCTGAAAGCCTGACGCCCGGCCTGTACCCCGGCAGGCACACCGGCATCCGGCCCCGATGGAATGGCTGTTTCCGCCCGGTCCCTGCAACGGGGGCTCTCCGGCGAGGCCGTAGGACGCTCCGCGGACGAGTGGACGGTGGCCATCCGCGACGTGACCCCGCTCCCCACGCCGTCCACGCCCTGGTCAGCGGGGCCTGGGGGGCGGGCCGACCCGTCATCGGACGGTAAGCGACGGCCGATGGGTCACACGGCCGCGCAGGCCCCCCCGACCGGGGTGGCCTGTGCGGCGGGCCGGCCCGCGGTCAGCCCTCCGTGCGGGCCGGCAGTCGCCAGCCCGGGCGCGGGAAGTGGCAGGTGTAGCCGTCCGGGTAACGCTCCAGGTAGTCCTGGTGCTCGGGCTCGGCCTCCCAGAAGGGACCGACCGGCTCCACCTCGGTGACGACCTTGCCCGGCCAGAGTCCGGAGGCGTCCACGTCCGCGATCGTGTCCTCGGCGATCCGCTTCTGCTCGTCGTCCACGTAGTAGATCGCCGAGCGGTAGCTGAGGCCGATGTCGTTGCCCTGGCGGTTCTTGGTGCTCGGGTCGTGGATCTGGAAGAAGAACTCCAGGATCGCGCGGTAGTCGGTCTTCTCGGGGTCGAAGAGGATCTCGATGGCCTCCGCGTGCGTGCCGTGGTTACGGTACGTCGCGTTGGGCACGTCACCCCCGGTGTATCCGACCCGGGTCCCGGTCACGCCCGGGAGCCGGCGGATCAGGTCCTGCATCCCCCAGAAGCATCCGCCCGCCAGCACGGCCCTCTGCGTCTGCGCAGCCATTACGGACCCTCCAATTTCTGTCAGCTCGGTCACTCGGGCTGTTCGGCTCGCACATCACCGGCGTCCCGCGCCCACTCCCCACAACGCGCGAGGACCCCGCGCGATTCCGCACCCGCCCGACCGGCCGCGCGGCCGTCGTCGCCGAGGTCACGGACCCGCCGGAGCGGGGATCGAGCCGGGTGACCCACCGGCTGGTTCTGCCGGGACCGGGGCGGCCGAGGTCGCCTGGGATCCGTGCCGGGAATTGGGTTGCGTTCGTCGTGCGGCGGCGGGCTGAATGGCCCGTATGGCCGACATTCATGGCTCCTACGACGAGCTGTTCGCCGCTGTGCCCACCATGCTCTCCGGGCTGCTGGACGAGGGGGATGTGGGAGGTGCCGTCGCCGTCTTCGTGGACGGGGAGCCCGTGGTCGACGTGTGGGGCGGGTTCGCCGACGCGGGGCGGAGCGTGCCGTGGGAGCGGGACACGATCGTCAACGTGTTCTCCGTGACCAAGACGATGACCGCCCTGTGCGCGCTCGTCCTGATCGACCGGGGTGAGCTGGATCCCGACGCGCCGGTGGCACGGTACTGGCCCGAGTTCGCCGCGGCGGGCAAGGAGGGCGTGCTGGTACGGCATCTACTCTCGCACACCGCCGGGCTGCCCGACTGGGAAGGGCCGACAGAGGAGCTCTACGACTGGACGACGGCCACGGCCCGGCTCGCCGGGCAGGCTCCGCAGTGGGAGCCGGGGACGGCGGCCGGGTATCACTCCCTCACCCAGGGGTTCCTCGTCGGTGAGGTGGTGCGCCGGATCACCGGGCGGAGCCTGGGCGAGTTCTTCGCCGCCGAGGTGGCCGGCCCGCTGGGTGCGGACTTCCATATCGGGCTGGGCGCCGAGCACGACCGGCGGGTGGCGCTCACCGTGCCGCCGCCGGGCAGGGACGAGGAGTACGCGGCCGGCGCGCGGGACAGCGACGCGCAACGCGCCGGCGTCGCCACTCTGCGCGTCCGCGACGGCAACAGCCTCGCCTGGCGGCGCGCCCAGATCCCCGCGGCCAGCGGCTTCGGCAACGCCCGCGCCATCGCCCTCGTGCAGTCCCTGCTCGCCTGTGGCGGAACCGTCGGCGGGGTGCGGGTGCTGTCGCCGGCGGGGTGCGAGCGGGCCAGGGAGGTGCAGTTCGACGGTGACGACCGTGTCCTGGGCATGCCCTCCCGCTACGGCCTGGGCTACGGCCTCTTCGGCAGCGCCCTCGGCTGGGGCGGCTGGGGCGGCGCGCTGGTCTGGGTCGACCCGGACGAGCGGATGGCGATCGCCTACGTGACGAACCAGATGCGCGAACCGGCGACCGACAACCGGGCCATCGAGCTGGTCATGGCCGCGCAGGACGGGATCAAGGGCCTGCGGGGGTGAGCACCCGACACCGTGGCGGCGAGCTCGGGGCACCGAGCAGCGGGATCTTTCTCGTCGGTGGGGGCTGGCACGCTCCCGAGGTGTACGGGCCGCTGCTGCGGGCCGCGGGTGCGGGCAGCCGTCGTATCGGGTGTGTGATCGTCGACGAGGGGGACGGGGCGGAGCAGTTCGGGCGGTACGCGGGGGCGTTGCGGGCCGCCGGGGAGTGCGTTCCGGTGCCGCTGCTCGTGCCGGTCGGAGGGCGGTTCGAACCCGGGTCGTTGAAGGACGGGCTGGACGGGGTGCTGGTGTGCGGTGGGCTCACGCCTGCCTACCAGGACGCGTTCGCGGGCTGTCTGGAACTGCTGCCCGAGGTGCTCGCCGAGCACGGCATCCCGTACGCCGGGTTCTCCGCCGGTGCCGTTCTCGCCGCCCGGCGGGCCGTGGTCGGCGGCTGGCTGGTGGACGGCGTGCCGGTCTGTCCGCCGGACACCGCCGAGGATCTGGACGGGGTCGAGGTCCGGCCGGGTCTCGGCCTGGCGCCCTTCGCGGTGGAGGTGCACGCGGCGCAGTGGGGGACGCTGGGCCGGCTGGTCGCGGCCGTGGCGCACGGCTGGGTGCCGTACGGCGTCGCGGTCGACGAGAACACCGTGCTGACGGTGGCGGACGAGCGGGGGCTGGTCGGCGGCCGTGGGCGCGTGCATGTCGTACGGCCGTCCGCCGGTGACGGGGCGGGTGCGGTCGTACGGTCGTACGCGCCCGGGGAGTCCGTGCCGCTGGGTCAGGCGCCGCTGCCGTAGGGCCGAGTGAGGATTTCCAGGCGGTGGCCGTTGGGGTCGTCGAAGTAGGTGCCGCGGCCGCCGTCGTTGGTGTTGATCTCGCCGGGGCGGCTGTGGTGCGGGTCGGCCCAGTAGGTGAGGCCGGCGTCCCGGACGCGGGTGAAGATCTCGTCGAAGTCGTCCTCGGAGACCAGGAAGGCGTAGTGCTGCGGCGGGATGTTCCCGGGGCTGTCCAGGTAGTCGAGGGTGACGCCGTTCGGCAGCGCCACCGGGACGAACGGGCCGTATTCCGGGCTGACTTCAAGACCGAGGATGTCGGCGAGGAACCTGGCCGACGCGTGCTTGTCGTGGGCGGCGACGATGGTGTGGTTCAGGTTCACGGTCATCGTGGGACCTCCTCCTGTCCAACGTACTCCCGGCACCGGTTAAGGTAAGGCTTGCCTTAGCCATTGATCGGGAGACCTGGTTGTGCGTGCGTCGAGAATGAAGGCCGTCCTGGCGATGTCCGCCGTGTCCGTGGTGGGCGGCCTGCTGGCCGGCTGCGGCTCCTCCGCCTCCGACAACGATGCCGGGACGTCGCACGCCGACGGAACCGTCAACAAGGTCGCCGGCGCCTCCGAAGGCCCCTCCGCCGCGCCGAGCGCCCTCGCCGACGGCATGGGCTCGGACAACGAGACCGACGGCCTCTTCCCGCGCACGGTCACCCACTTCGAGGGCAGCACCACCATCAAGGCCCAGCCGAAGCGGATCGCGGTGCTCTCCACCGGGCAGCTCGACGACCTGCTCACCCTCGGCATCGTCCCGACCGCCGGCACCCGCGCCGAGAACGCCGGGCTGGTCCCCGACTACCTGGCCGACGCCTTCCCGCAGGACAAGCAGAAGCTCGCCGCGATGACCGACGCGGGCACCCGCAACGCGCCCAACCTGGAGTCGCTGGCCGCCGCCAAGCCCGACCTGATCCTGGTCAACGACTCGCTCGGCGACTTCTACCCCCAGCTGTCGAAGATCGCGCCCACCGTGGTCACCGCCGGCCAGGGCATCAACTGGAAGCGCGATCTGCTGCTGGTCGGGGACGCCGTCGGGAAGGGACAGGAGGCGCGGGAACTCCTCGACGACATCGTCGACAACGCGAGGAAGAGCGGCACCGCTCTCGACCCGTCCACCACCGTGTCCATGGTCCGCTTCACGCCCGACCGCACCCGGATGTTCGGCGTCTCCTCCTTCACCGGCTCGATAGCCGTCGACATGGGCCTCTCCCGCCCCAAGTCCCAGCAGTTCAACGCCATTTCACAGGACATCAGCGCCGAGAAGGTCGATGTCGCCGACGGTGACTGGATCTTCTACTCCGTGCAGGGCGACGCCGCCAAGACCGACGCGGGGAGCACCCAGGCCGGGCCACTGTGGAAGTCCATGAAGGCGGTCAAGGCCGGGCACACCGTGCAGGTCGACGACGACCCCTGGTACCTCAACGCCGGTCCCACCGCCGCGCGTCTGGTCGTACGGCAGCTCGCCGAGCGCCTCCGGTAAGTGCGCCGCGCCCTCGTCTGGCCGACGGCCGCCCTCGTGGTGACCGTCGTCGCCGTACTCAGCCTCGCCGTCGGCACCCGTGCGGTACCGCCGGCGACGGTGTTCGACGCCCTGCTGCACGGCGGGAACTCGCCCGAGGCGCTCGTGGTGCGCTCCCTGCGGCTGCCCCGTACCGAGATCGGCCTCACCGCGGGCGCCGCGCTCGGCCTCGCCGGCGCCGCGCTCCAGGCGGTCACCCGCAACCCGCTCGCCGACCCCGGGATCCTCGGGCTGAGCCAGGGCGCGGCGGCCGGAGTCGTGCTCGCCATCGTCCTCGGCGGCTCCGCCTACGGCTTCGGGGCGTACGTCTGGTACGCCTTCACCGGCGCCGTCCTCGCCGCGTGCCTGGTGTACGGGATCGCCTCGCGCGGGCGGGGCGGGGCATCCCCGGTGAAGCTGGCGCTGGCCGGTACGGCCCTGTCCGCGATGACCGCGGGGGCCACGACGGTCGTCCTCACCTCCAGCTCCGCCACGCTGGACGAGTTCCGGTTCTGGCAGGTGGGGACGCTCAGCGGGCGGGACCCGGGGACGGTCGTGCGGATGCTGCCGTTCCTGGTGGCGGGGGCGGGGCTGGTGCTGGCCTGTGCCAGGGGGCTCGACGCGCTGGCACTGGGCGACGAGACGGCTCGGGCGCTGGGGCATCGGGTGCATGTCGTACGGGGGTGCGCGGCGCTGGGGGCCACGCTGCTGACCGCTTCCGCGGTGGCGGCGGCCGGGCCGATCGCGTTCGTGGGGCTGGTGGTGCCGCATCTGGCGCGGCGGGTGGTGCGGGGCGGGGGGTACGCGCGCGTGCTGCCGCTGTCGGCGCTGCTGGGGGCGGGGTTGTTGCTCGCCGCGGATGTACTGGGCCGGGTGGTACGGGCTCCGGCGGAGGTGCCGGCCGGGGTGATGACGGCGTTGGTGGGGGTGCCGGTGCTGGTGGGGCTGGTACGGAGGAAAGGGGCCGTGGCGTGAGGCGTACCCGGGGTGGGGGCGAGGGGGTGGGGACGCTCACCGGCGCCGCCCGGGTGCCGCTGCGCCCACCCGTGCCGCCCAGCGGCACGCCTGCCCGCAGCTGGGTGGCTGAAGAGGGGGCGGCTGGGCAGCGCCCCGTAAGGGGCGCGGGGCTGTACCGATCTGCGGCTCCGCCGCGGGGCGCGACCAGCCCCCACCGGCCCGCAGTGACAGTGCTGCGGCCGAACCCCCGCTTTTCCCTTCTCCTCCATCGGCGGTCAATGATCGTCGCCCTCGCCCTGCTCCTCGGCCTCCTCCTCGCGATGGCCGCCTCCGCCTGCCTCGGCCAGACCTTCATCTCCCCCACCGACGTCTGGCGCACCCTCTGCGGCGCCCCCACCCCCTACGACCTGGTCGTCAACGAGCTGCGTGTCCCCCGGATCGTGCTCGGCGCCCTCGTCGGTGTCTGCCTGGGCCTCGCCGGTGCGCTCGTGCAGACCGTCACCCGGAACCCGCTCGCCAGCCCGGACGTCATCGGTGTCGGGCACGGCGCCGCCGCCGCGACCGTGCTCGCGCTGGCCACCGGAACCGTCGCCTCGCCCGGCGCGATGCCGCTCGTCGCCGTCGGCGGCGGACTGGCCGCCGCCGCTCTCGTGTACGCCCTCGCCTGGCGGCACGGCATGCAGCCCAGCCGCTTCGTGCTCACCGGCGTGGGCATCGGCGTCGCGCTGTCCGCCGTCGTCCAGCTGTATCTCACCGACAGCGAGCTGGACGCGGCCGAGCAGGTCAAGCTGTGGCTGACCGGCAGTCTGAACGGCCGGGGGTGGGAACAGGCGGGGCCGCTCGCCGTCGTCCTGCTGGTCGCCCTGCCGGGGCTGGTGTGGGCGGCCCGGGTGGCGCGGCCCCTCGGGCTCGACCCCGACACCGCCGCCGCCCTCGGCCTCCCCGTCGACCGGGCCCGCCTCGGCCTCACGCTCCTCGGCGTGGTGCTGGCCGCCACCGCCACCGGGGCGGCCGGGCCGATCGGGTTCGTCGCGCTGACCGCGCCGCAGCTGGCCCGGCGGCTCACCCGAACGCCTCAGCTGCCGCTGGTCTGCTCGGCGTTGACGGGCGGCCTGGTACTGGTGACCGCCGACCTGGTGGCGCGCACCCTGGTACCTCCGCTGGAGGTCCCGGTGGGTGCGCTCACCTCCCTGGTCGGCGGTCCCTATCTGCTCTGGCTCCTCGGCCGAAAGCAGAAACGGTGACTCAGATCGTGGCCGTGTCGATCACGAAGCGGTAGCGGACGTCGCTGTTGACGACCCGCTCGTACGCCTCGTTGACCTGGTCGGCGTTGATCAGCTCGATCTCCGCGCCCAGGTTGTGCTCGGCGCAGAAGTCCAGCATCTCCTGGGTCTCCTGGATGCCGCCGATGCCGGAGCTGCTCAGGACGCGACGGTTGCCGAAGACGGAGGAGAGCAGGATGTGCACCGGCTCCTCCGGGATGCCGACGTTCACCATCGCGCCGTCGGTGCGCAGCAGCGACAGGTACGCGTCGAAGTCGAGCGGCGCCGACACCGTGTTGAGGATGATGTCGAACGTGCCCTTGAGGTCCTCGAAGGTCTTCGGGTCGCTGGTCGCCCGGTAGTCCGTGGCGCCCAGCTTCAGGCCGTCGTCCTTCTTGCGGAGCGACTGGGACAGGACGGTGACCTCCGCGCCGAGGGCGGCGGCGATCTTGACGCCCATGTGGCCCAGGCCGCCGAGGCCGACGACCGCGACCTTCTTGCCGGGACCCGCGTTCCAGTGCTTCAGCGGGGAGTACGTGGTGATGCCGGCGCACAGCAGCGGGGCGGCGACGTCGAGGGAGAGGCCGTCGGGGATGCGGACGACGTAGTTCTCGTCGACGACGATCTTCTGCGAGTAGCCGCCGTAGGTCGGCTGCCCGTCCTTGCCGACGGCGTTGTACGTCCAGGTCGGACCGCCGCCGGTGCAGTACTGCTGGAGACCGGCCTTGCAGTTGTCGCACTCACGGCAGGAGTCGACCATGCAGCCGACGCCCACCCGGTCCCCCACCGCGTACTGGGTGACACCCGGGCCGACCTCGGAGACGACGCCCGCGATCTCGTGCCCGGGCACCATCGGGAAGATCGCCGTACCCCAGCCCTCGCGGGCCTGGTGGATGTCGGAGTGACAGATACCGGCGAACTCGATGTCGATGAGGACGTCGAATTCACCGACCGCGCGCCGCTCGATCGTGGTCCGCTCCAGCGGGGCCTTCGCGGCGGGCGCGGCGTAAGCAGCAACAGTGGTCATGAGGGGGGTTCTCCTAGGGGTGTGTTCGTACCCGGTCGCCTTCTTCCCGGGCACACATCCAGGCTCCTCCACGCTACGTCCGCCACCCAGCCCCCGCTTCTGCGTACGTCTGGCGTGCCTACCACTGGCGGGGTCAGGTTCCCCTGCGTACGACCGTGAATACTGGACGTATGGAAGAGCAGCCCCCGACCTCCCCCTCCCCGCCCCTGGACCGGCGTGCCGAGCTCAGCGAGTTCCTGCGCACCCGGCGGGCCCGGCTGCTCCCCGGCGACGTGGGGCTGCCGGACTTCGGGCGGCACCGCAGGGTGCCGGGGCTGCGGCGCGAGGAGCTGGCCCAGCTGGCCGGGGTCTCGGTGGCGTACTACACGCGCCTCGAACAGGGCAACGGGCGGAACGTGTCGGCGGAGGTGCTGGACGCGATCGCCCGCGCGCTGCGGCTCTCCGACGCCGAGCACGCGCATCTCATGCACCTGGCCAAGGGCAAGCAGCACAAGAAGAAGGCGTCGGCGCGGCCGCAGCAGGTGCGTCCGGCCCTGGGGCAGCTGCTGGAGGCGATGGACGGCGTGCCCGCGTACATCGGGGGTCGCCGCTCGGACATCCTGGCGTGGAACGGGATGGCGGCCGCGGTCTTCGGTGACTGGTCGGAGCTGCCGGTCACGGAGCGCAACTGGGCGCGGCTGGTGTTCCTGCGGCCCGAGTACCGCGATCTCTTCGTCGAATGGGAGCAGAAGGCGATCGACATCGTCTGTCTGCTGCGCATGGACGCGGGCTGCTTTCCCGACGACACCCGGCTGTCCGCGCTGGTCGGCGAGCTCTCGGTGAAGAGCGAGGAGTTCCGCCGGCTGTGGGCGACGCACGACGTCAAGGAGAAGAGCCACGGGGTGAAGCGGCTGCACCACCCCTTGGTGGGCGAGCTGTCCCTCAGCTACGAGTCGTTCCGGATGCCGGACGACCCGGACCAGTCCTTGGTCACGTACCACGCGGAACCGGGCTCGGCATCGGCGGAGGCGCTGCGGCTGCTGGCCAGCTGGGGCACGGACGCGACCCGCGTCGCCCCCGCCCCCTGACCTGGCCCCGGGCATGAGGAACGGCCCGCCGGAAGCCGCGCTTCCGACGGGCCGCTCGCCGTGGATCCACTCAGCGGCCGGCCGCTCGGCAGCAGTCCACCCGGTGGCGGTCCACCCGGTGCCCGGCCGCTCCGCGGCTACGGCTCACTTGGCGTAGTACGCGTTGTAGATCGAGATCGTCGACTTGTTGCCCTTCTTGTCGGCGATCTTGGCGTGGAACGAGATGGCCTTGCCCTTGGCCGGGTTCTTGACGGTGATCTTGCCGTGGCTGACCGTCAGCTTCTTCCAGGTCTTGCCGTAGTCGTACGACACGTAGACCGAGAGGGACTTCAGGTTGCGGCCGGCGGCCGCGCCCTCGACGGTGACCGGGAAGGTGACCTTCTTGCCCGCCGCGACGCGGCTGTCCGAGCCGGTGTTGGCGCCGAAGTGGACGGTGGAGGCGGGGAGCTTGGCCAGCGGGGCGGCGCCGGCCGGCTTCTTCGAGTGGAAGGTCCAGCTCGCGTCGATCCGCGTGGAGGCGGCGGCGACCTTGACCGAGCGGATGACCGAGGTGGTCAGCTTGTACTCGGCGTCGGCGGACGGCACGGTGAAGGCGTCGCCGCCGAACAGCGGGTCCTTGTTGGAGCCCACCTTGGTGCCGTTGCGGTACAGGGTGGTGTTCACCGACAGGAAGTCGGAGGACCCGGCGTGCTTGGCGCTGTCGGAGAACAGCGGGACGATGCCGTAGATCTGGTTGGCGTCGCGGTACAGACCGAACTCGTTGGTCAGATGCGGGCCGAAGATCGCCCTGTTGAAGGTGTTCTGGTAGCTCTTGCCCGCCTTGTACTGCTGCGGGTCGCTCGTGTAGAAGGCGTCGGCGATCGGCAGGCCCTGGGCGTCATGGCCGCTGAACTGGGTGAAGTCGAAGCCCCACAGGGCGCCGTCGACGGTGGAGACATGGACGGTACGGGCGCTGGGCAGCTTCTGCTCCACGGCACCGCCCATCGCCATGTCCTCGCCGACGATGCCCCACGGGCTGACCGAGCCGGTCTTGCCGGGAGCGGAGGCGCCGAGGCTGTTCTTGACCGTGGCGAACTCGCCGGTCTTGAAGTGCCGGACCTTGTCGCCCTGGATCTTCCTGACCTGGGCGCTGGTGGCGACGTCGTACTCCTCGCGGTCGCCCTTGGTGAACTGGCCGCTCCAGGTCTGGGTCAGACCGCTCGCGACCTCACCGCCCAGCGGGGCCATCCGGATCTTGTCGAAGGTGTCGAAGCCGACCCCGAACCCGATGCCCGCCGGGTCGTACATGTAGTCGATCGTCGCGAAGCCCGGCTTCGCCTGCGCGTCCGGCACGGTGATGTCGGCCGCCTTGGTGGTGCGGGCGTCGACGGTGACCGTGAGGTCATGGGTGACGCTCAGCTTGGGCTGGACCAGCCAGTCGAGACCGCCGTCGAAGGTGGTGAAGTCCTTCGCGATCCAGGCGTCGAGCAGGTACGTGCCCTTCGGCACCCGGATCGTGGTCGTCCCGGAGTCCGCGGTCGGCACCGTGAAGGCGCGACCGTCGCCGAGGCCCGAGTAGCCCAGCAGCGCGGTGTCATAGACACCGGTCGGATTGCCGTCGCGCCCGATGTGCTTGACGGTGACGCTGTACGACTGCACCTCACGCTGCACCGCGGCCGCCGTGCGGACACTCTGGCCGTCGCCGGTCGCCGTGACGTACGCCGAGTAGGCGCCGTCGAGGGTGCCGCCCAGCTTGGTGTTCACGGTGACGTCGACGGCGGCCGTGCCGCCCGCCGGGACGGTCACCTTGGTCGCGCCCAGCTTGAAGAAGCCGGCCGGGGCCGCCGCGCCCTTGGGGTCGGTACCGCTCGCCGAGAGGCTGAGGGTGACGTCCTTGGTCCCGAGGTTGCGGTAGGTGAGCTGCTTGGTGACCGGGGTGTCGTCGGTGTGCGGCCACTGCTGCACACCGAAACTGACCGACACCGGGTCGGCGACCACGGTCTGCTTGATGGCCTTGTCGACGGCGATCCGGCCCGAACCCTGCTCGAACGGCGTGTACTTGCCGCCCTTGGCGGAGCCGGTCAGCGCGGCCTTCAGCTGCTGGTAGCCCCAGTCGGGGTGCTCCTGCTTCAGGATCGCGGCGGCGCCGGCGACATGCGGGGTCGCCATCGACGTGCCCGAGATGGTCAGGTAGCCGGGCGGGTTCTCGCCGACCTCCTGGTCGATGAGACTGCCCTTGGCCGCGGCCGCGGTGATGTCGACGCCGGGCGCGGTGACGTCCGGCTTGATGGTGCCCTCGGCGCTGGGGCCGGTGGAGGAGAAGTCGGCGAGCTTGTCGTTGCCGTCGACGGCGCCGACGGTGAGCGCGGCGTCCGCGCTGCCCGGCGAACCGATCGACTCGGGGCCCTCGTTGCCCGCGGCGATCGCGAACAGGATGCCCTTCTCGTTGGAGAGCTTGTTGACCTCGGCTTCGAGCGGGTCGATCTCCGGGGTGTCGTAGCCGCCCAGGCTGAGGTTGACGACATCGGCACCCTCGGCCGCCGCCCACTCCATGCCGGCCAGGATGCCGGAGTCGTCACCGGAGCCGGTGTCGTCCAGGACCTTGCCGTTGAGGATCTTCGCGCCGGGCGCGACACCGGTGTACTTGCCGTGCGACTTGGCGCCGGTGCCCGCCGCGATGGACGCGACGTGCGTGCCGTGGCCGAAGTGGTCCGAGGCGTCGGCGGCCGTGGTGAAGTTCTTGGACTCGATCACCTGGTCCTTGAGGTCCGGGTGGGTCGTGTCGACACCGGTGTCCAGGACGGCGATCTTGACGCCCTTGCCGTTGTAGCCGGCCGCCCACGCCTTGGGCGCGCCGATCTGCGGCACGGACTTGTCGAGGCTGGCCTTGCGGACGCCGTCGAGCCAGACGTGCGCGATGCCGGAGGCGGCCTTGTCCCCGTTGGTGACCGCGTCCCACAGCTCCGGCGTGTCCTTGACCGGGGTCTGCACGGCGTCGGCGTTGAGCGTCCTGAGGCTGTGCCGCAGGGTGCCGGCGTCACGGACGTCGGACTTGGCGGCGCCGGCCGCGCCCTGGTACCCGACGATGACCTTCAGGCCGTTCTTCTGTGCCTTGCGGGTCGCGGCCTTGTTCAACTCGGTGACGTCGAAGAGCCGCTGGTCCAGCTTGCCGGAGGCGACCAGCCGGACGGCGTCACCGGGGACGACGAGGGTGTGACCGTCGGCCTTGCGGATCTGGAAAGGTATGTGCTCGCGTCCCTCGGCCCGCTCCAGGCCGACGACCCGGCCCTTGGCGTCGAGGGCGACCCGGTCACCGGTGATCAGGGTGACGTGGTGCCTGCCGGCGACCGATGAAGCGGCCGCGGCGGCCGCGGCGGTGCGCTGCTCCGGCTTCGCCGACGCCGGGCTGGTCATGCCTGCGGCGAGAGCGACGGCTGCCGCCGTGGCCACCGTGGCCGCCGCGGCTCTTTTCACTTGTCTGCGCAAGACTCCCCCTGGGAGACGGTGTTCCGGGCGAATTCCCCGTTCACCCGGCCGGGGGCAGTCCCGTACGCATATACGTCAACCCCCCGGAATACGGAGTATGCCGGGGGGTGATCAGCGGGCTCAAGAGATGAGAGACCGGTAAGAGAAGTACGGGAGAACTGTTACGCGCCGGGGCGGACACTGTTACCCAACTGCGCGGTTGCGCGCGGGAGTTCGGTGCTAGGCGCCGTCAGCCAGTGACGCACTTCACGCGCCCGCGTTCTCCTTGACGGTGATCTTGCCCTTGCGGATGGTCGCCAGCCGGGGGGCCTTCTTCGCGATGGCGGAGTCGTGGGTGACCATGATGAAGGTCAGCCCGTGCTCCTTCCACATGCGCTCCAGTACGTCCATGATCTCGTCGCGCATGCCCTCGTCGAGGTTGCCGGTGGGCTCGTCGGCGAGCAGCACCTTGGGCTGCTTGACGAGGGCCCGGGCGATGGCGACGCGCTGCTGCTGGCCACCGGACATCTCGCCGGGGAGGTGGCCGAGGCGCTCGCCGAGACCGACCGACGTCAGCGCCTCGGCGGCGCGTTCCCGCCGTTCCTTGGCCTTGACGCCGAGCGGGACGAGGGCGGTCTCGACGTTCTCCTGGGCGGTGAGCGTCGGGATCAGGTTGAAGGACTGGAACACGAAACCGATGTTCTCGCTGCGGACCCGGGTCAGCTTGGTCTCGGAGAGCTTGGCCAGGTCGGTGCCGTCCAGGACGATTTCGCCGGAGGTCGGCCGGTCCAGGCCGCCGAGCATCTGCAGGAGGGTGGACTTGCCGCCGCCGGTGGGGCCCTGGATGACCAGGCGGTCGCCGTCGGAGATGGTCAGGTCGATGCCGTCGAGGGCGCGGACGGTGTCCTTGCCGCGGGAGTAGAGCTTGGAGACGCTTCTGAGTTCGTACATGGTGGCTCCTGGAAGGGTTTTGGGGTGGGGCGGGTGCGTTGTCGGCCGCGGGTGAGTGGGGGCTGATCGCGCAGTTCCCCGCGCCCCTTACGGGGCGGTGCAGTCGCGTCAGCTACGCAGCTGCGGGCAGGCGTGCCGCAGGGCGGCACGGGTGGGCGCAGCGGCACCCGCAAGCGCGGGCGAGCGACACCCCCGCCCCAGCCGCAGCCGACGTCAACTACTCGACCCGCCGCAGCGCGTCCGCAGGCCGCAGCCTCGACGCCCGCCAGCCGCCGAACGCACCCGCGATCAGGCCGCCGGCCACCGCCAGCCCCACGGCGACCGCGATCGTCGTCACGCTGACCGGTGCCGTCAGGGCGACCTCCAGCGTCTTCGCGGTCTGCCGCCCGCCGCCGAAGCCGCCACCGCCGCCACCGCCGAAGCCGCCACCGCCGCCGGGACCGGCGCCCGCGTTGCCGCCGCCACTGCCGCCGCCGAGGGATGCGTCCAGGGTCGGACTGATCTCGGTGACGACGTACGCGCCCGCCAGACCGAGCGCGATGCCGAGGGCGCCGCCGACCAGACCGTTGACCATGGCCTCACCGATGACCTGCCCGGTGACCCGGCGGGACTTCCAGCCCAGCGCCTTCAGCGTGCCGAACTCGCGGACCCGGCGGGAGACCGCCGAGGAGGTCAGCAGTCCGGCGACCAGGAACGCGGCCACGAGCACCGCGATGGACAGCCACTTGCCGACGTTGGTGGCGAGCGAGGACGCCGTGGAGAGGGAGCCGGAGACGGTGTCCGCGAGGTCGGCGGAGGTGGTGACCGTCGTACCCGAGACGTTCTTCTGGATGGTCGACTTGACGGCCGAGATCTGCTTGGAGTCGGTCGCCTTGACGTAGATCGTGGTGACCTTGTTCTTCTCGCCGGCCAGCGTCTGCGCCTGCTTCAGCGGCATGTACAGGTTGGCCGCCGCGTCACCGCTGTCGGCCGTCGCGATACCGATGATCGTGTACTTGACCTTGTTGATGGTGACGGTCGAACCGACCTTGTACTTCTTCTCCTTGGCGTACGCCGAGTCGGCGACCAGGACCTTGGCGTCGGTCTCGGTCGTCTTGAAGGTACGACCGCTGGTGATCTTCGACGAGGTCAGCGGGCCGACCTCGGTCTGGGTGACGTCGGTGCCGTAGACCGTGTACGAGTTGACGTCGAAGTTGGCTCCGCCGCCCTGGACCTCACCCTGCGGCTGACCGGTGCCGCCCCCGCCGCGGCTGCCTCCGGTGCCGCCGGAGCCCTGGTTCTGCTGGAACTGACCCCGGGTGAACTGGCCGCTGATCTTGACCACGTTGAGGTTCAGCCCGCCGACCGCGGTCGCGACGCCCTTCTGGCCGCCGACCTTGGTGACGGTGGTGGAGGCGAGGGTGGTGAAACCCTGCACCATGACGCGGTCACTGCTCTGCGTGCTCGACGAGCCGTTGTTCTGCGCGTCGAAGTTGAAGCGGGGCCGCTGGGAGGCGCTCGTGGACGCCGACGCGGCCTTGGTGACGGTCATGTCCGTACCCAGGCCGTACAGCGACTGGAGGACCTTGTCCTGCGCCTTCCCCATGCCGTTGGACACGGAGTTGACCACGATGACCAGTGCGATGCCCAGCGCGAGGCCGGAGGCGACGACGAGAGCCGCCTTTCTGCGGCGGCGCAGTTCGCGCCTCAGGTAGGTGAAGAACATGACCGCAAGGTAGGGACGCACCGTGATGGCTCGATAAGGCCGAAATAAGAGAAGCATGAGAAGGCTGTGGCGGGCCCAGGAAATACCGATGCCGCCCCTGGGGGCGGCATCGGCCAGCTGTGTGGCGACTGTGCGTCAGACGGCCGAACCGGCCTTCCAGGCTGCCCAGTTCAGGTTCCAGCCGTTGAGGCCGTTGTCGGGGGCCACGGTCTTGTCGCCGGTGTTGGAGATGACCACCACGTCACCGACGATCGAGTGGCTGTACATCCAGTAGGCAGGCGTGCTGGTGTCGTTGGCGCCCTTGGTGTCGGACAGGCCGACGCAGCCGTGGCTGGTGTTCACGGCGCCGAAGACGGACTTGGCGCCCCAGTAGTTGCCGTGCAGGAAGGTGCCGGAGCTGGTGAGGCGGATGGCGTGCGGCACGTCCTTGATGTCGTACTCGCCCTTGCCGTCGCTGTCGGTGAAGCCCACGGTCGCGCCGTTCATGCGCGTCTCCTTGAACTTCTCGGACATCACCATGACGCCGTTGTACGTCTTGTTCTCGGGCGAACCCGCCGAGATCGGGATGGCCTTGACGGTCCTGCCGTCCTGGGTGATCTTCATCTCCTTGGTCTTGGCGTCGACGTAGGAGACCTGGTTGCGGCCGATGTGGAAGGTGACCGTCTTCTGCTGGACGCCGTAGACACCGGAGGCGCCCTGCACACCGTCGAGCGCGAGCTTCAGCGTGACGGTGGAGTTCTCCTTCCAGTAGTCCTCGGGCCGGCAGTCCATGCGCTGGGTGGAGAACCAGTGGCAGGCGACCTCCTGGCCGCTGCTGGAGGTGACCGTGATGCCCTTCTGGACGGCGGCCTTGTCGGTGATCTGCTTGTCGAAGTTGATCGACACGGGCATGCCGACGCCGACGGTCGAGCCGTCCTCCGGAGTGAAGGTGCCTATGAAGCTGTTGGCCGGGGAGACCGTGGTGAAGGAGGCGTTCTCGTGGGCGACCAGGCCGGCGGAGTCCTTGGCCTCGGCGGCGACCTTGTAGGTGGTCGACCGCTCCAGCTGGGCGGAGGGCTTCCAGGTCGTCTTGTCGGCGGACAGGGCGCCGGCGACCGCGGTGCCGTCGGCCGTCGTCATGGTCACGCTGGTGAGCGAGCCCTTGCTGACGGTGACGGCCGCGGAGTTGTTGATGGACGCGTTGTCGGAGCCGTCCTTGGGCGTGATCGTGATGTCGGCCTGGGACGACTTCTTCGCCGCCGCCTGGTCCGACTGGGCCTGCGAGCTCTCACCGCTGCCGGACGCCTTGTCGTCGCTTCCGGAACACGCCGTGAGCACCAGCACACCGCCGAGCAGTGCGGACGCGGCCATCAGGCCCTTGCGCCGCTTACTGTCCGTCATCACACGCTTCTCCATCGTTGCCGAGTCCGCGAACACACCGAGAGCCCCCGTCAAGAACCTTCAACGCTACGGCCGCTTCGTCCCGTTCCACATTCCTGGGAGGTGTGGGGCACACCACGTCCGCCGGGGCGGGCGGTGCGGCAGGGGTCGGCCCGTGCGCTGTCTCAGACGACGAGACCCCGGACGGCGGTTGCCGTCCGGGGTCACTGGTTCCCCAGAACGCTCAGCCGATGCCGTCCTCTTCTTCGTCGTCGCCCTCGCCATCCTCCCCGTCGAGGTCCCAGTCCGGCGAATCCGGATCGTAGGAGACGTGCTCGCTGGACCAGGAGGCCTGCTGGAGCTCGACTCCGGGCACCTCGCTGACCAGGTCGAACGGGTCGACGAGGTAGGCGAGGGCCTCGGCGGTGTCTTCCGTCACAGCGGTCTCGGCGTGCGCACGCTCCTCGCCGGGCAGCTCGGGGTCCTCGGCGATCCGCTGCAGCGCGGCCTTGGTGACCTCGCCGGCGTCCTCGACTTCAATGACCAGCTCTACTCGAAGTCGTACAAAACGTGATGTCTCTGGAGTGCTCATGCCGGGAGCGTACGGCCGAAACCTCCCGTGACTTTCCCGTGACCCGCGATTTTCACTAACATCGCCCCACACGGCCAATTCGCCAGCGTCACAAGGGGATCGATATTCCGTGTCATCCGTTCGCCGCCCGCTGCTGACCGCCACCGCCGCAGGCACGCTCCTGTGTGCGCTGTGGTTCGTCCCGTCCGCCAACGCGTCCCAGGACGCCCCGGCGAGAACCGGCACGTCGGAGAGTACGGCGACACAGGTCACCCAGCAGGCCAAGGCACTGTCCGAGGCCACCTCCGAGGCCACCGGGGACGCCGGTCAACTCGCCGACACCGGAAGCCCGGACACCACGCCGTACGTCATCGGCGGCACCCTTTTCCTCGCCGTCGGCGCCGGGTTCGTGGTGTATTCGGTCCGCCGGGAACGGCTGGAATTTTAAACAACTTGACCGATCCTTGACCGGGGACTCAGAGTCCTCTCATGAAGAGATCATCGGGCGTGCGGATGTGCACCCTCGCCGCCGGCGGCGCACTGTCCCTCGCCCTCATCACGGGCTGCTCCGACGGGAGTTCGAAGGACCCGTCCGCCACCACGGACTCCGCCTCCACCGTCAAGGCGTCGAGTGCCGCGGAGTTGAAGCAGCAGATCCTCGCGCAGGGCGAGGTCAACGGCTACAAGGTCAACGCGATCGGCGCGGCCGCGCCGACCCGGAGCAAGATCAAGGCGAGCGACGAGAAGTGCCGCCCGCTGGCTTACGTCCTCACCGGCCTCGCGCCTGCCGACGCGCCCGCGGAGATCGGCCGCACGGTCCGCGAGGACAAGAAGGACCCGACCGACGACGCGACCTCCCTCGACGACATGGCCGACGGAAAGTTCGAGGACGCGCTCAAGGACTCGCTGAACCTGGACGTCACGTCCCTCGACCTGTCGTCGTACGACGGGAACGGCGCGCAGCAGGCCCTGAAGGCCGTCTCGACAGCGGTCAAGGACTGCGCGAGCGGCTTCACGGGCGGCGCGGCCGGCGACGAGCAGAAGGTCACGAAGGTCACGGCGACGAAGCCCTCGGGCACCGGCGACGAGTCGGTGGCGTTCACGGCGGTCACCGACATGGACGGCGACAAGGGCCCCCTGCACGCGGAGGTGGTACGCCACGGCAACACGCTCGCGACGTACTTCACGATGAACATCGGGGCGATGATGGCCGGAAAGACGTACAGGGTACCGACCCCGGTGATCAAGGCCCAGTCGGCGAAGCTGAAGTAACGCGCAGTTCCCCGGGGCCCGGGGGGGGGGGGGGGGGGGTATAAACAACGGCGGACCCCCCCGGGGGGCGGCCAGCCCCCCAAGTCCCGCGCCCGGCGGCACACA
>NZ_JBSHAF010000006.1:464371-496178 GCF_053611365.1 Streptomyces sp. NPDC054813
TTTTCCCCCCCTTTTCTAAAATATCCCGGGGGGTGGTTCGGGGGGGGGGGCCCCCCCCCCCCCCCCCGCGCCCCCCCCCCCCCCCCCCCCCCGGCGGCCCCCCGGGGCTGTATCAACATGCGGCTACCGCCGCGTGGGCGCGACCGGCGCCTTACGACAGGGGCCGCGGCGAGAAACCCAAGGGGCGCGGGGAACTGCGCGACCAGCCCCCACGCACCCGCACCCGACGACCTACCGCAGCGCCCCGGTCACCTTCTCGGCGGCCTCCACAAGCGCTCCGCCCCGCACGAACTCCTCCGCCGCGGCGAGGTCGGGCGCCAGGTACCGGTCCGGCCCAACCCCCTGCACCCCCGCGGAGCGCGCCGCCTCGATCACGGCCAGCGAAGCCGGCGCCGCCGTCAGCCCTTCCCGCAGCTCGATCGCCCGGGTCGCCGCATACAGCTCGACGGCGATGACCCGCGCCAGATTGCCCACGGCCGTCCGCAGCTTGCGCGCCGCCGACCACCCCATGGAGACATGGTCCTCCTGCATCGCGGAGGAGGGGATCGAGTCGGCCGACGCCGGCACGGCGAGCCGCTTCAGCTCGCTGACCAGCGCCGCCTGCGTGTACTGGGCGATCATCAGGCCCGAGTCGACGCCCGCGTCGTCCGCCAGGAACGGCGGCAGCCCGTGGCTGCGGTTCTTGTCCAGCAGCCGGTCCGTCCGCCGCTCGGCGATGGACCCGAGGTCGGCCACCGCGATGGCGAGGAAGTCGAGGACATAGGCGACCGGCGCGCCATGGAAGTTGCCGTTGGACTCGACCCGGCCGTCGGG
This sequence comes from Streptomyces sp. NPDC054813, assembly GCF_053611365.1. NCBI lineage: Bacteria > Bacillati > Actinomycetota > Actinomycetes > Kitasatosporales > Streptomycetaceae > Streptomyces > Streptomyces sp. NPDC054813. The sequence continues at coordinate 465,185 of NZ_JBSHAF010000006.1, forward strand.
CAGCACGACCGGGTTGTCGACGGCCGACGCCAGCTCCCGCTCGGCGACGAGGCGCGCGTGCGCGAGCGTGTCCCGCCCGGCCCCGGCGACCTGCGGAGCACACCGCACCGAGTACGCGTCCTGGACGCGCGGCGCGTCGTCCTGGTGGTGCCCGGTGAGCTGGGAGCCCTTGAGCACGGCGAGCATGTTGGCGGCGCTGTCGCCCTGTCCGGGGTGCGGGCGGATCGCGTGCAGCTCGGGCGCGAGCACCTTGTCCGTGCCGAGCAGCGCCTCCAGGCTCAACGCGGCCGTGACATCGGCGGACTTGTAGAGCATGTCCAGGTCGGCGAGGGCCATGACCAGCATGCCGAGCATGCCGTCGGTGCCGTTGAGGAGCGCGAGCCCCTCCTTCTCGCGCAGTTCGACGGGCGCGATCCCGTGCTCGGCGAGCAGCTCGCCGGCGGGGCGGAGGACGCCGTCCGGGCCCTCCGCGTCCCCCTCGCCCATCAGCGTGAGCGCGCAGTGGGACAGCGGGGCCAGGTCGCCGGAGCAGCCGAGGGAGCCGTACTCGTGCACGACCGGGGTGATACCGGCGTTCAGCACGTCGGCCATGGTCTGGGCGACCTCGGGACGCACACCGGTGTGTCCGGAGCAGACGGTCTTCAGCCGCAGGAACATCAGGGCCCGTACGACCTCGCGCTCCACCCGCGGCCCCATGCCGGCCGCGTGCGAGCGCACGATGTTGCGCTGCAACTGGGCCCGCAGCTCCGGGCTGATGTGCCGGGTCGCGAGGGCGCCGAAGCCGGTGCTGACGCCGTAGACCGGCTCCGGCTTGGCCGCCAGCGCGTCCACGATCTCGCGGGCCGCCGCCAGCGCCGCGACCGCCTCCGCCGACAGTTCGACGCGGGCGCCGCCGCGCGCCACGGCGAGGACGTCGGACGCGGTGACACCGGACGTCCCCACCACCACAGTGTGCATATCCATATTCAGGAGCGTACGCAGTGAATGCGGCTGCTGTCACTAGTGGGGTACCGGGTTGCCCCTTACTTCTACGTCACTTCTGTGTAAACAGCCGTACGGTCATGACCGCCGGCCCCGGAAGCTGCGCCGCTCGGCCCGTTCCGGCGGGGGCGCGTCGGCCAGTCGTACGACGGGATCGTCCGGCCCCTCCCGCCCGGCCACCACCGGCCGGTCCGCGCGAAGCGCCTTGGCGCGGTACTGCGCGGCGTCGGCGAGCCGGAACAGACGGCGGGCCGAGCGCACCGGCCCGAGGGGGTCCGCGGTCGAGGCGACCCCGCACGCGACCCCCTCCCCCAGCTCCAACTCCCCCGCCCGGCGGCAGAGTTCGCCAGCCGCCTTGACCACGTCGTCGGCCGGCGGGCCGACCGCCAGCAGACAGAACTCGTCCCCGCCGAGCCGCGCGGCGAGGGCGCCCGGGAGCATCGCCCCGCACAGGGACAGGACCGAGCCGAAACGTTCGAGGAGACGGTCGCCGACGGCGTGCCCCTGGGTGTCGTTGACCCGCTTGAGCCCGTTGAGGTCGCAGACGACCAGGCTGACCACGGCGTCGTCCGTGAGGTGCCGGTCGATCGCCTCGTCGAGGCGTACGTCGACGGCACGGCGGTTGGCGAGCCCGGTGAGCGCGTCGGTGTACGCCAGCCGGCGGGCCTCCTCGAGACGCTCGGTCTGGGCGATCCCGGCGGCTACGACGGAGGCCAGGACGGTGGCGAAGTCGGCGTCACCGCGGTCGAAGACGGGGGCCTGGACGGCGCGGGCGACATACAGCTCGCCCCAGGCCCTGCCGTGCAGCAGGATCGGCGCGACCAGGCAGCAGCCGCGGCCCCTGCGGCGCAGGGCGTCGACCCGCCGGTGCGAGTAGCCGGGGCGGCCGGCGGCGGGGCCCTCGGCCGTCTCCACCCAGGCGTTGGGGCCGCCGCCGCCCGCCCAGCGTTCATGGAGGAACTCGGTGATCTCGGGGAACTGGTGCACCGGGTAGGCCTCGGCCTCCGGGAACTCCTCCTCGTCCGGGGCGCGCTCCCCGACGTTCACGAGGACCCGCAGCCGGCCGAGGTCGCGCTCCCAGACGGAGAGCGCGGCGAAGCTGCCGTCCAGGGCACGGCAGGCGCCGGCCGCGGCGGCGCGCCAGCACTCGTGTGGGGTGTGAGCCGCAGCCATGCCCTGAGCCAGCGCCACGACAGCGGCGAGCCGGTTGTCCTCACCCATTACTCCAGGTTAGGGAGGATTGGGTTCATTCGGGACATTGGTGCGGCGAACAGGTGTTGCGACGAGCGCCGGGAAGCCCCAGCCCACCCGCACCTCACTCCCCCGGCCACTGCGGCTTCCGCTTCTCGTTGAACGCCGCGACGCCCTCCGCACGGTCCCCCGAGAACGCCACCGACCGCCATGCCGCGTCCTCGACCTCCAGCCCCGTCCGCAGGTCCAGCCCGTGCCCGAGCCGCAGCGCCCGCTTCGCCGCCCGCAGCCCCACCGGCGAGTTCGCCGCCATCCGTGCCGCCAGCGCCAGCGCCGCGTCCCGGTCCTGGCCCGTCTCCACCAGCTGGTCCACCAGGCCCAGCTCATGCGCCTCCGGCGCCTCCACCCGGCGCGCCGAGAAGATCAGCTCGGCCGCGCGGGCCGCGCCGACCCGGCGGGGCAGCAGCTGCGTACCGCCGCCGCCCGGAATCACGCCCACCGACACCTCGGGCAGGCCCACCACGGCCGTGCCGTCGGCCACGATCACGTCGCAGGACAGTGCCAGCTCGAAGCCCCCGCCGAGCGCGTAGCCGTGTACGGCGGCGATCGTCGGCATCGGCAGCTCCAGTACGCCGGTGTACGCCCCGCGCGACAGCGGCCGCGCCCGGACCAGCTCCGCGTCGGTCATGGAGTTGCGCTCCTTGAGGTCGGCGCCGACACAGAACGCCCGCTCGTGCGAGGAGGTCAGCACCACCACCCGGGCGTCCCGGTCGGCACCCAGCGCCGTGCACGCGGCCACGATCGAGCGGGCCATGTCCGCCGACACCGCGTTCATGGCCTTGGGCCGGTCCAGTACGAGTTCCACCACGTGACCGTGCCGTCGTACCAGCACGAACTCCCCGTACCGCTCCTCGCTCATGGCACCCTCCGCTCGACTCGCACTCGCGTTAACGCTTGTTAACCGCACGATCATCGCAGCCGGGCCCGGTTGGGGGAAAGGGGCATCGACCGGCTCCGGACACCCTCGTTCGGGTGACATCCCGGGAGACTCCCGGCGCACACCCCATGGGAGCGCATAACGTGCGCTCGCCACGGCGCATCGGGGGCGCGCAGCGGGGGAGGGAGTGTCATGACAGGAACGCCGTCAGTCGGCCGCCGGGGGCGGCACCGCAAGCCCCGGCCCCGCAAGGTGCTGTTCGCCGCCGGAGGTCTCGCACTGGCCGCCGGGGCGCTGAGCCTCGTACGGATCGTCCCGGAGGGCGGTGTCGGCACGCCCGGCACAGCGGAGGCGGAGCCCCGGCTGGATCCGACCGCCGACGCCACGGACCGGTCGGCGAACGCGGGCGCCACCCTCGGTCCGGTCCGCACGGCCGGCGCCTCGGTGGCCACCGTCATGGGCGGCGCGAGCCGGACCCCGACGGCCACGCCGGCCGCCACGCCGTCGGTATCCGCGCCGGTCTCACCCAGCGCTCTGCCCGGCAGGGGGGTCACGGTCCCGACCACCATCTCGACGAGCCCGGCACGGCCGGCCGGCACTCCGCCGACTCCGGCGACCAGCACTCCGGTCACGACCCCCACCCCGACCTCCACGCCCGGTACCCGTCCGCCGGGCGGCGTCGTCTGCCTGCCCGTCGTCGGACTGTGCGTGGACCCACTGATACAGGCCGGTCGCCGCTAGGACGGCTCCCCGTCGCGGCGGGTGAGCAGCCAGGGCTCCACCACGCCCAGGCCGCGCACCGGGCGCTGCCACATCGGCTGGAGCGCGAAGCGGTACGTCGGGGGGTCCTCGCCCTCCTTCTCGGCGGTGGCCGCGGCCTCGGCGGCCTCCGCCTCCGAGGCGGGCGCCTCGCCGGAGCGGATCAGTTCCTCGGCGAAAGCCGAGTCGACGAGCACGGCGTCCCGGGGGGCTATGGAGGTCAGCCGGGAGGCCAGGTTCACGGTCGTACCGAAGACATCGCCCATTCGGGTGGTCACGGTGCCGAAGGCCATGCCGACGCGCAGCTCCGGCATCGTCTCGTCGTGGCCCATGGTCTCCACCAGGCGCAGCGCGATGTCGGCGGCCGTGCCGGCGTCGTCGGCGGCGTACAGGACCTCGTCGCCGAGGGTCTTGATGAGCCGGCCGCCGCGGGCCGCCACCAGGTCGGCGGCGGTGGTCTCGAAGGCCTCGACCAGCTCGCCGAGTTCCTCCTCCTCCATCCGGCGGGTCAGCCGGGTGAACCCGACGAGGTCGGCGAAGCCGACGGCCAGCCGCCGGTCGACCATCTCCTCGTCGTCGGCCGACTGCACGACCCGGCCGGCCGAGGCGGCGAGCTGACGGCGCCAGACGTAGACCAGGAACTCCTCCAGCTCGGGCAGGAGCAGTTCGACGATCGGGTACGTGACCTCGGTGCGGGTCATGCCCGGCTCGGGGGGCTCGGTCAGGCCCTCCAGGAAGGAATCCATCTGCCACTCCGCCAGACGGGCGGTGGTCTGCCCGGTCGACCGGGCCACCTGCACGGCCATGGCCTCGCTGAGCAGGCCCGCCTCGACGAGACCGGCGAGCCGGCGCAGAGCCAGCACGTCGGCCTCGGTGAGCGCCTTGGCCTGCCCGATGTCCGCGAAGCCCATGGCCCGCCAGAACCTCGACGCCAGTTCCATGGAGACGCCGGCGCTGCGGGCCGCCTGGAACGGGGTGTAGCGGCGCTCGGCACCGAGGATCAGGCCTTCGAGGCGCAGGGCGAGCGGGTCCTCGCCGGAGTCGGCGGCGTCCGCGCCCTCGCCGGAGCCCGTGTCGTCGACGGTCACGCCTGCTGCCCTTCCGATCTGCCGCGGTCGCATACTGACCGGCCTCAACTCTACGGCAGCTGTGCGGTAGCTCACTTCGTGAGGTGGGCCGATGTCGAGTACCCCCGACCGGCGTTCCCTGGGTCTGCGCCCCCAGCCGCCCGCGCCAGGGGACGGACGGCCCGGATCCCACCGGGCGGCCGGTGGGGGCCGATCGCGCAGTTCCCCGCGCCCCTCAGGGGGCACGTCGTGGCTGCGGGCAGTCGTGCCGCCGGGGCGATGCGGGAGGCATCCTGCACGGCGCCGGTAAGCGACACGCCGACACCCCGCCCAAGCCACGACACACCCCCACCGGCTCACGCCGCCCCCGCACCCGCCCTCACGCCGGTCGCAGGTGCACGATGTCGCCCGCCCCCACCGGTTCCTGCACTCCCGCCTCCGTGGCGATCACCAGTCGCCCGTCCCCGTCCACGGCCACCGCCTCCCCGACCAGCGACCGGTCCCCCGGCAGCTCGGCCCGGACCGTCCGCCCCAACGTCGCGCAGCCCGCCGCATACGTCTCCTGGAGCCCGCTGCGCGCCGGATCGCCGCCCGCCTCGCGCCAGCGCCCGTACCAGTCCTCCAGCGACCGCAGCACCGCCCGCAGCAGCGGATCCCGGTCCGTGGTCACCGCTCCGGCCAGCGCCAGCGACCCCGCCTGTGGCACCGGCAGCTCCTCCGCACGGAGCGTGACGTTGATACCGACCCCGACCACGACGGCGTCCTCGCCGGCCCGCTCCGCCAGAATGCCCCCTGCCTTGCGCTCCTCGTCACCGACGGTGACCAGCAGGTCGTTCGGCCACTTCAGTGCCGTATCGACACCGGCGACCCGGGCCAGCCCCGTCGCCACCGCCACCCCGGTCAGCAGCGGCAGCCAGCCCCAGCGGGCCACCGGCACCCCGGCCGGCTTCAGCAGCACCGAGAAGAACAGGCCGGAGCGGGCCGGCGCCGTCCACTGGCGGTCCAGACGGCCCCGCCCGGACGTCTGTTCCTCGGCGACGAGCACGGCGCCCTCGTCCGCGTCCCCCGCGAGGGCCCGCGCCACCAGGTCGGAATTGGTGGAGCCGGTGCGCTGCACGACCTCGATGTCGCAGTAGAGGCCGCCATGGCCGCCGTCCCGCACCAGAGCCCTGCGCAGCCCCGCCGCCCCGAGCGGTGGACGGTCCAGGTCGGACCAGCGATCGTTGTTCTCGTCTGCTGCATCTCGCGGCGTCATGCAAGCCACCCTAGGTGTGTTGTACGCCGCACTGCCGTTTGGTAGGCGCCCCACTACGCTACGGATGAGTAACCGTCCCCCCTTTTGAGCAGGCAGGGAGCCGCATCCCGATGTCCGAGCCGGAAGAGATCGACATTCACACGACCGCGGGGAAGCTCGCGGATCTCCAGCGCCGTGTCCATGAAGCGACACACGCCGGTTCGGAGCGCGCGGTCGAAAAGCAGCACGCCAAGGGCAAGTTGACGGCCCGTGAGCGGATCGAGCTGCTCCTCGACGAGGGCTCCTTCGTCGAACTGGACGAGTTCACCCGCCACCGCTCCACCGACTTCGGCCTGGAGAAGAACCGCCCGTACGGCGACGGCGTCGTCACCGGATACGGCACGGTGGACGGCCGCCCGATCGCCGTCTTCTCCCAGGACTTCACCGTCTTCGGCGGCGCCCTCGGCGAGGTCTACGGCCAGAAGATCGTCAAGGTGATGGACTTCGCCCTGAAGACCGGCTGCCCGGTCATCGGCATCAACGACTCCGGCGGCGCGCGGATCCAGGAGGGGGTCGCCTCCCTCGGCGCGTACGGCGAGATCTTCCGCCGCAACACGCACGCGAGCGGGGTGATCCCGCAGATCTCGCTGGTCGTCGGGCCCTGCGCCGGCGGCGCCGTGTACTCCCCGGCCATCACCGACTTCACCGTCATGGTCGACCAGACGTCCCACATGTTCATCACCGGCCCGGACGTCATCAAGACGGTCACCGGCGAGGACGTCGGCTTCGAGGAGCTGGGCGGCGCCCGCACCCACAACTCGGTCTCCGGCGTGGCCCATCACATGGCCGGCGACGAGAAGGACGCCGTCGAGTACATCAAGCAGCTGCTGTCGTACCTGCCGTCCAACAACCTCTCCGAGGCCCCGGCCTTCCCGGAGGAGGCGGACCTGTCCGTCACCGACGAGGACCGCGAGCTGGACACCCTGGTCCCGGACAGCGCGAACCAGCCGTACGACATCCACACGGTGCTCGAACACGTCCTCGACGACGGTGAGTTCTTCGAGACGCAGGCCCTGTTCGCGCCGAACATCGTCACCGGCTTCGGCCGGGTCGAGGGCCACCCGGTCGGCATCGTCGCCAACCAGCCGATGCAGTTCGCCGGCTGCCTGGACATCAAGGCGAGCGAGAAGGCGGCCCGCTTCGTCCGCACGTGCGACGCCTTCAACGTCCCGGTCCTCACCTTCGTCGACGTCCCGGGCTTCCTCCCCGGCGTCGACCAGGAGCACGACGGCATCATCCGCCGCGGCGCCAAGCTGATCTACGCCTACGCCGAGGCGACGGTCCCCCTGATCACCGTCATCACCCGCAAGGCCTTCGGCGGCGCCTACGACGTCATGGGCTCCAAGCACCTGGGTGCCGACCTCAACCTCGCCTGGCCGACCGCCCAGATCGCCGTCATGGGCGCCCAGGGAGCCGTCAACATCCTGCACCGCCGCACGATCGCCGAGGCGGAGTCCAACGGCGGCGACGTCGAAGCCGTGCGCGCCCGCCTGATCCAGGAGTACGAGGACCACCTCCTCAACCCCTACACGGCCGCCGAACGCGGTTACATCGACGCCGTGATCATGCCGTCGGACACGCGGCGCCATGTCGTACGAGGCCTGCGCCAGCTCCGTACCAAGCGCGAGTCCCTGCCGCCGAAGAAGCACGGCAACATCCCCCTCTAAGGAGCCGCTGTGACGATCAAGGTCATACGGGGCAACCCGACCCCGGAGGAACTGGCCGCCGCTCTGGCGGTGGTCAGGGCGAGGGCGGCGGCCCTGGCCACCGCCCCGTCCGGCACCCCGACGGCAAGGGCCGCCTGGTCCGACCCGTCCCGCATCGCCCAGCACCGGGTCCCCGCCCCGAGCCCGACGGCGTGGACCCGCACGTACTGGCCAAGCTGAGAAAAACGCCCAAGGGGCGCGGGGCTGTATCCATGTGCGGCTCCGCCGCGCGGGCGCACCTCGGAAAAACCCCGGGCGCGAATCTGAGTACCCCTACTCAGGCGCCCTGGGTCGGCCGAGCCGCACGCTGGTGGCATGCTGTGGTCGGACCCTGACGACGAGCCGCCGAAGGACCTGCAAGACGTGCAGAACGCCCTCCGGCGGCTCGGCGTCTTCCTGGCTCTGGTCATGCTGCTGCTGATGATCGTGCTGGGCGTGAGGTGAGCGGCCATCTGTCGGCGCCCACCGATACGCTGACGCCATGCGCAGACTCGTCCTCGCCTCCCAGTCCCCCGCCCGGCTGAACCTCCTGCGCCAGGCGGGTCTCGCCCCCGAGGTGATCGTCAGCGGCGTCGACGAGGACGCCGTCACCGCCCCCACCCCGGCCGAACTGGCCCTCGCCCTCGCGGAGGCCAAGGCTTCCGTCGTCGCCGCCCGCCCCGACGTGCACGGCGCGATCGTGATCGGCTGCGACTCGGTGCTGGACCTCGACGGCCAGGCGCTCGGCAAGCCGGCGGACGCCGAGGAGGCGACCGCCCGCTGGAAGTCGATGCGCGGCCGGGCCGGCACCCTGCAGACCGGGCACTGCGTGTGGGACACGGCGAGCAACCGGCACGTGTCGGCGACCGCCTCCACCGTCGTCCGGTTCGGCGAGCCCACCGACGCGGAGGTCGCCGCGTACGTCGCCTCCGGCGAACCCCTCTACGTGGCGGGCGCGTTCACCCTGGACGGCCGCAGCGCGCCGTTCATCGACGGCATCGACGGCGACCACGGCAACGTGATCGGCATCAGCCTGCCCCTGGTCCGCCGGCTGCTCGGGGAGCTCGGCATCGGCATCACGGAGTTGTGGGCGCCGGCGGAGTGACCGGCCCGGCGGCCGGCGTGTCCTTCCTCGGTTCCGGTTCCGGTTCCGGTTCCGGGTCACCGGCCGCCGGACCGGAACCGTCCGCACCCCCGCCGGTGTCCGCCCCGGCGCCGGCGCCCTCCGTACGGTCGTACGTCATCAACAGCAGCACGACGAGGGCGAGGACGACCACCATGGACAGGAACGCGGTCCAGCCGATCAGGCCCCACGCCACGGCGCCCAGCAGGCCGTGTACGACCGCGACGCTGATCAGCAGGATGCGGCCGAGGCCGGCGGGCGCCCGGTTGCGTATCGCCACCAGCAGGGCCACCAGGGCGCACAGCGCGAAGTAGAGGCCGAAGACCACCGCGCCGATCTTCGCGCTCATCGACATGTTGTCGGGGTCGAGCCCGGCCAGGGACATGTCCTGACGGTCGACCACCACTCCCATGAACCAGTTGAGCGCGGCGACGCCGAGTGCCTCCGCGAGGAGTATGACCGCCACGACCCAAGCCACCGGTCTGCGCACCACCGGCCCCCACCCACTTTCGGTCACGGCCCGCCGAGAGCCGCTGTTACTTGAAGTACGTTCAAGACATCGCGAACGCTACTAACGGGTAAACCCGGGGACAAGGGGCCGGGCGTGGGCAAAGATTCATTGGGCCATTCGTAGGGACTCAACAAAGAAACGCTGTGGGGCGCGGCACGCTCTCACAGAGACCTTGAGCACATCGCGGGGCTAGGGTTTTCCGAAGGAGTCCTGCGTACCGCGGTGCGACAAGGGCTTTCGCGGGTCGGGCGAGCCTCGCATCACGCTCCGTGTGGGCAAGCTCACCATTGGGGACGGGTCGAAGTGCCGTGTCGGCCTTCCCTAAACTCGGCTTGTTTCAAGGAGGGAGCCTCAATCGTGCGCAAGGTGCTCATCGCCAACCGTGGCGAAATCGCTGTCCGCGTGGCCCGGGCCTGCCGGGACGCAGGGATCGCGAGCGTGGCCGTCTACGCGGACCCGGACCGGGACGCTCTGCATGTCCGCGCCGCGGATGAGGCGTTCGCCCTGGGCGGTGACACCCCGGCAACCAGCTACCTGGACATCGACAAGGTCCTGAACGCGGCACGCGAGGCGGGGGCCGACGCCGTCCACCCGGGCTACGGCTTCCTCTCCGAGAACGCGGAGTTCGCCCAGGCGGTCCTGGACGCCGGTCTGACCTGGATCGGTCCGCCGCCGCAGGCCATCCGCGATCTCGGCGACAAGGTGGCCGCCCGGCACATCGCCCAGCGGGCCGGCGCCCCGCTGGTCGCCGGTACCCCGGACCCGGTCTCGGGCGCCGACGAGGTCGTGGCGTTCGCCGAGGAACACGGCCTGCCGATCGCCATCAAGGCCGCCTTCGGCGGTGGCGGGCGCGGCCTGAAGGTCGCCCGCACCCTCGAAGAGGTCCCGGAGCTGTACGACTCCGCCGTCCGTGAGGCGGTGGCCGCCTTCGGGCGCGGGGAGTGCTTCGTGGAGCGCTACCTGGACCGGCCGCGGCACGTGGAGACCCAGTGCCTGGCCGACAAGCACGGCAACGTGGTCGTGGTGTCGACCCGTGACTGCTCGCTCCAGCGCCGCCACCAGAAGCTCGTGGAGGAGGCCCCGGCCCCCTTCCTGTCCGACGCGCAGGTCGCCGAGCTGTACCGCGCCTCCAAGGCCATCCTCAAGGAGGCCGCCTACGAGGGCGCCGGTACCTGTGAGTTCCTGGTCGGCCAGGACGGCACGATCTCCTTCCTGGAGGTCAACACCCGCCTCCAGGTCGAACACCCGGTGACCGAGGAGGTCGCCGGCATCGACCTGGTCCGCGAGATGTTCCGGATCGCCGACGGCGAGGAACTCGGCTACGACGACCCCGAACTGCGCGGTCATTCGTTCGAGTTCCGGATCAACGGCGAGGACCCGGGCCGCGGGTTCCTGCCCGCCCCCGGCACGGTCACCACCTTCGACGCGCCGTCCGGCCCCGGTGTCCGCCTGGACGCGGGCGTGGAGGCCGGCTCGGTCATCGGCCCGGCGTGGGACTCCCTGCTGGCCAAGCTGATCGTCACCGGCCGGACCCGCAAGGAGGCCCTTCAGCGGGCCGCGCGCGCCCTGGACGAGTTCCAGGTCGAGGGCATGGCCACGGCCATCCCGTTCCACCGCGTCGTCGTCCGGGACCCGGCGTTCGCCCCCGAGCTCACCGGCTCCGAGGACCCCTTCACGGTCCACACCCGCTGGATCGAGACCGGGTTCGTCAACGAGATCAAGCCCTTCGCCGCCCCGGCCGACGCCGAGGCGGAGGAGGACGCCGGCCGTGAGACGGTCGTCGTCGAGGTCGGCGGCAAGCGCCTGGAGGTCTCCCTCCCGGCGTCCCTGGGCATGACCCTGGCCCGCACCGGCCTCGCCGCCGGCGCCAAGCCGAAGCGCCGGGCCGCCAAGAAGTCCGGCCCGGTCGCCTCCGGTGACACCCTCGCCTCTCCGATGCAGGGCACGATCGTCAAGATCGCGGTCGAGGAGGGCCAGGAGGTCAAGGAGGGCGACCTGATCGTCGTCCTGGAGGCCATGAAGATGGAGCAGCCGCTGAACGCCCACAAGGCCGGCACCATCAAGGGCCTCGCCGCCGAGGTCGGCGCGTCCCTCACCTCCGGCGCCGTGATCTGCGAGATCAAGGACTGACGAGGCCCCGAACCGCATCGCCCGGCGAACGGCACCCGCCCGTTCGCCGGGCACCCGACTTTCTGGAACGGCCCATGCGCGCCGACGCCCGACGCAACCACGACCGGCTGCTCGCCGAGGCCCGTACCGTGTTCGCCGAGCACGGCACCGACGCCTCGCTGGAGGACGTGGCCCGCCGGGCGGGCGTGGGCATCGGCACCCTGTACCGGCACTTCCCGAACCGGCACGCCCTGATGAGTGCCGTCTTCGAGGACGCGGTGGACGAACTCCTCGCCAGGGCCCGCGAGCTGCTGACGGCTCCTGAGCCGTGCAGGGCCCTGCTGACGTGGCTCCACGAGGTGGTCGGCCATGCGGCCGCCTACCGGGGCCTGTCGAGGGCCCTGATGTCAGCGTCGTCGGCCTCGGCCCTGGCCCGCTGCGGCACCCCGATGCGGGAGGCGGGCAACGCCCTCCTGACCCGAGCCCAGGAGTCGGGCGCGGTAAGGGCGGACGTACACATCGGCGACCTGCTCCAACTCACCCACGCCATCGCCCTGGCAGCGGAGGAGTCACCGGGAGACCCGCAATTGGCGGACAGACTGCTCCAGCTGACGCTGCGCGGACTTGCCTAGGGGCGCGGGGCTGCGTCCGGTCCGCGGCCACCGCCGCGTGGGCGCGACCAGCCACATCGAACCCACGAACCCGTCCCCACGGCGCCCAGGCACTCAAGCCCTCAGCGCCGCCGCATATCAGCGACCCGCCCCCGCTCGCCCCCCGTCGGCGGCTCCCCGTTCATCATCGAAGCCGACCGCAGCCCCGACCCGGGCACCTGACTCCGCCGCGGCCCCGGAAGGGATACGTCCCGACGCTGTTGATGCTGTTGCTGACGCGCCGGGACCTGATCACCCCCCGGGTTTCCCGACGCTCCGGCCACAGCGATCTGCACCCCCTGATCGGCGAGGGCCTGGAGCTCCGTGGCGGCACGGTCGTCGTGAGGCGGCGGCTCGTCCGTGACCAGCCGGGTGATGACGTCCGTCGGCACGGTCTGGAACATGGTGTCCGTACCGAGCTTGGTGTGGTCGGCGAGGACGACCACCTCCGCGGCGGCCTGCACCAGCGCCCGGTCGACGGACGCCGACAGCATGTTGGACGTGGACAGCCCGCGCTCGGCCGTCAGGCCACTGCCCGACAGAAAGGCCTTCGACACCCGCAGCCCCTGCAGGGACTGCTCCGCGCCGGAGCCGACCAGGGCGTAGTTGGAGCCGCGCAGGGTGCCGCCGGTCATGACGACCTCGACCCGGTTGGCATGGGCCAACGCCTGCGCCACCAGCAGCGAGTTGGTGACGACGGTGAGTCCGGGCACTCTCGCCAGCCGGCGCGCGAGTTCCTGGGTGGTGGTACCCGCCCCGACCACGATGGCCTCGCCCTCTTCGACGAGACCCGCGGCGAGATCGGCGATGGCCGTCTTCTCGGCGGTCGCGAGATGTGACTTCTGCGGAAAGCCGGACTCCCGCGTGAACCCGCCCGGCAAAACCGCACCGCCATGCCGGCGGTCGAGGAGTCCTTCTGCCTCCAGTGCGCGCACGTCCCGCCGTACGGTCACTTCTGAGGTCTGGACGACGCGGGCGAGCTCACGGAGCGATACGGCCCCGTTCGCGCGCACCATTTCGAGGATCAATTGGCGACGTTCTGCAGCGAACACGAAACTGACAGTAACCCCAACGACCGTCTGCTTTCAGCAGTTTGCGCCGAATAGCAGAAGTTGTTCGCACAGCAGGGTCGGAAGTGGTATAGGAGCTACCCCACCCGACTATGCCGTACGCATGCTCGACAACTCCCCGTGACCAGCGGGGAGTCGGTTCCGGCCGTCAGAGTTCGCTGCCGGTCTTCCGCGTGTGCAGCTGCCGTGCGACCTCCGCGATCGACCCCGAAAGAGAGGGATACACGGTGAATGCGTTCGCGATCTGTTCGACCGTCAGATTGTTGTCGACGGCGATCGAGATCGGATGGATCAGCTCCGAGGCCCGCGGTGAAACCACCACACCGCCCACCACGATCCCCGTACCCGGCCGGCAGAACAGCTTCACGAAGCCGTCCCGGATGCCCTGCATCTTCGCGCGCGGGTTGCGCAGCAGCGGCAGCTTCACGCCCCGGGCGTCGATCTTGCCCGCGTCCACGTCCGCCTGGGTGTAGCCGACCGTCGCGATCTCCGGATCGGTGAACACGTTCGACGAGACGGTCTTCAGGTTCAGCGGAGCCACCGCGTCGCCCAGGAAGTGGTAGATCGCGATCCGCCCCTGCATGGCGGCCACCGACGCCAGAGCGAACACACCCGTCACGTCACCGGCGGCGTACACCCCCGGAGCCGTCGTCCGCGACACCCTGTCGGTCCAGATGTGCCCGGAGTCGCGCAGCTTGACGCCCGCACCCTCCAGCCCGAGACCGGCGCTGTTCGGAATCGCACCGACGGCCATCAGACAGTGCGAACCGCTGATGACCCGGCCGTCCGCGAGCGTCACCTCGACCCGGTCCCCCACCCGCTTGGCGGCGGCGGCCCGCGACCGCGCCATGACGTTCATGCCACGGCGCCGGAAGACGTCCTCCAGAACGGCGGCCGCGTCCGGGTCCTCACCCGGCAGCACGCGGTCCCGCGACGACACCAGCGTGACCCTCGACCCCAGCGCCTGGTACGCGCCGGCGAACTCGGCACCGGTCACACCCGACCCGACCACGATGAGCTCCTCGGGCAGCTCGGTGAGGTCGTAGACCTGGGTCCAGTTCAGGATGCGCTCGCCGTCGGGCTGGGCGTCGGGCAGCTCGCGCGGGTGACCGCCGGTGGCGATGAGCACCGCGTCCGCCGTGAGGGTCTCCTCACTCCCGTCCGCGGCCGCGACCACGACCTTCCGCGACCCGTCCAGGGCCTGCATGCCCTCCAGCCGGCCCCGCCCCCGCATGACCCGGGCGCCGGCACGCGTCACCGAGGCCGTGATGTCATGCGACTGAGCGAGCGCAAGCCGCTTCACACGCCGGTTGACCTTGCCCAGATCGACCCCGACCACCCGGGCCGCCTGCTCCAGCGGCGGGGTGTCGTCGGCGACGATGATCCCCAGCTCCTCGTACGAGGAGTCGAAGTTGGTCATCACCTCGGCCGTAGCGATAAGAGTCTTCGACGGCACGCAGTCGGTCAGCACCGACGCTCCGCCCAGACCGTCGCAGTCGACGACGGTCACCTCCGCGCCGAGCTGCGCGGCCACCAGGGCCGCTTCATATCCGCCGGGTCCGCCACCGATGATCACGATCCGAGTCACGTACTCCATTGTCCCGCACCCCTCAAGGTGCTATTGCCCGGGGGGCGCCACCCGGCGCTTCCTGGGGCTGGAGAGGTACCTGTGGCGGCTGCCGTACCCTCTCTCCATGTCGTCGCTCTACGCCGCGTACGCCGGCAATCTCGACGCACGGCTGATGTCCCGCCGCGCCCCGCACTCCCCCCTCCGTGCCACCGGCTGGCTGAACGGATGGCGGCTGACCTTCGGCGGCGAGCAGATGGGCTGGGAGGGCTCGCTGGCGACCATCGTCGAGGACCCCCTCGCCCAGGTCTTCGTCGGCCTCTACGACCTCGCCCCGATGGACGAGGAGTCCATGGACCGCTGGGAGGGTGTCGGCATGGGCATCTACCGCCGGGCACGCGTGCGCGTGCACACGCTGGAGGGCGAGGAGACCGCCTGGCTCTACGTCCTCAACGGCTACGAGGGCGGTCTCCCCTCGGCCCGCTACCTCGGCGAGATCGCCGACGCGGCGGAGTCGGCGGGCGCCCCGCACGACTACGTCATGGAACTCCGCAAGCGCCCCTGCTGAGCCCCCAAACCGCACAGACCACACACAGCCGGCCCAAAAGTTGCCTGCGTCACACCGCTCGTTGGAAACGACAAGACAACGATCGCCATCCCGTGAGCTCACTCATCTACGCGCGTAGGCCCAGACCGGCTACTCTCATCCGCGTGAACGCATCTCTTCTTCCGGACGACATCCAGGGCGACCCCCATGCCGCTGCCGGGGCGGCCGCCGCGCGCCTGCGCGAGCTCACGGGCGCCGAGACCCACGACGTCGCCCTCGTGATGGGCTCCGGCTGGGCTCCGGCCGTCGACGCCCTGGGCGCTCCCGACGCCGAGTTCCAGGTCACCGAGCTGCCCGGCTTCCCGCCGCCGGCCGTCGAGGGGCACGGGGGCAAGATCCGCTCGTACTCCTTCGGTGACAAGCGCGCGCTGGTCTTCCTGGGCCGCACGCACTACTACGAGGGCCGCGGTGTCGCCGCCGTCGCGCACGGCGTCCGCACCGCCGTCGCCGCCGGCTGCAAGACCATCGTCCTCACCAACGGCTGCGGCGGCCTGCGCGAGGGCATGCGCCCCGGCCAGCCGGTCCTCATCAGCGACCACATCAACCTCACGGCGACCTCCCCGATCGTCGGCGCGAACTTCGTCGACCTGACGGACCTCTACTCGCCCCGCCTGCGCGCCCTGTGCAAGGAGATCGACCCCACCCTCGAGGAGGGCGTCTACGCGCAGTTCCCCGGCCCGCACTACGAGACTCCGGCCGAGATCCGCATGGCCCGCGTCATCGGCGCGGACCTGGTGGGCATGTCGACGGTCCTCGAGGCCATCGCCGCGCGCGAGGCGGGCGCCGAGGTCCTGGGCATCTCCCTGGTGACGAACCTGGCGGCGGGCATGACCGGCGAACCGCTGAACCACGAGGAGGTCCTCCAGGCCGGCCGCGACTCGGCGGCGCAGATGGGCGAGCTGCTCGCGCAGGTACTGGGCCGGATCTGAGAGACGCGGCAGGGGGTGCCACGGAAGGTCGCAGAGTGGCCGGTCGCGCAGTTCCCCGCGCCCCTGAGTGGGCACAGACACCCGGCACCGCAACGGACCGCCGCCCCGACGGCCCATCGGCTGCCCGCGCCCCACGACGGAATGCCGGCCACCCACCGGACCGTCGGCGACCCGCGGCCCGCAACGGGTCGTCGGTCGATCGGGGGGCCGGTGTCGGTCGCACGCGGCGGGAAGGGGACGGGGTGGGGAGTCTCCGCCCGCAGTGGCCGGCGCCCGTTGTCCCTGTGCGGTACGAGAGACAGCACCGCCGGTCCGAGGACGGAGACTCCCCGCCCCGGCCCCGACTCACCACCACCCGTAGGCGCTACGCGCACCCCCACCGAAGCAGCACCGGCGCCGCAGGCACACCACGAGAGGTTGGACGACGACCGTGCAAGACGATCTCATCGCCCGGGCCAGGACCTGGCTGGCCGAGGACCCGGACCCGGACACCCGCGACGAGCTGGCCAAGCTGATCGACGCCGGTGACACCACCGAGCTGTCGGACCGCTTCGCCGGCACCCTCCAGTTCGGCACCGCCGGCCTCCGCGGCGAACTCGGCGCCGGCCCGATGCGCATGAACCGCACCGTCGTCATCCGCGCCGCCGCCGGCCTCGCCGCGTACCTGAAAAACCACGGCCACGGCACGGGCACCGTCGTCATCGGCTACGACGCCCGCCACAAGTCCGCCGACTTCGCCCGCGACACCGCGGCCGTCATGACCGGCGCCGGGCTCCACGCCGTCGTCCTCCCCCGCCCCCTCCCCACCCCGGTCCTGGCGTTCGCCATACGGCACCTGGGCGCGGTCGCCGGCGTGGAGGTCACCGCCAGCCACAACCCGCCCCGCGACAACGGCTACAAGGTCTACCTCGGCGACGGCTCCCAGATCGTCCCGCCCGCCGACGCGGAGATCGCCGCCGAGATCCACGCGATCGCGAGCCTCCACGCCGTCCCCCGCCCCGACACCGGGTGGGAAACCCTCGACGACACTGTCCTGGACGCCTACCTGGCCCGTACGGACGCCGTCCTGGCCCCCGGCTCCCCCCGCACCGCACGGACCGTCTACACGGCCATGCACGGCGTCGGCAAGGACACCCTCCTCGCCGCCTTCGCCCGCGCCGGCTTCCCCGAGCCGGTCCTCGTCGCGGAACAGGCCGACCCGGACCCGGACTTCCCGACCGTCGCCTTCCCCAACCCGGAAGAGCCCGGGGCGATGGACCTCTCCTTCGCGATGGCCCGCGAGACCGACCCCGACCTGATCATCGCCAACGACCCGGACGCCGACCGCTGCGCCGCCGCCGTCAAGGACGACGGCGAATGGCGCATGCTCCGCGGCGACGAGGTCGGCGCCCTCCTCGCCGCCCACCTGGTCCGCCGCGGCGTCACCGGCGTGTTCGCCGAGTCGATCGTCTCCTCCTCCCTCCTCGGCCGGATCGCCGAGAAGGCGGGACTGCGGTACGAGGAGACCCTCACCGGCTTCAAGTGGATCGCCCGCGTCGACGGCCTGCGCTACGGCTACGAGGAGGCCCTCGGCTACTGCGTAGACCCCGACGGCGTCCGCGACAAGGACGGCATCACCGCCGCGCTCCTGATCACCGAGCTGGCCTCGGTCCTCAAGGAGGAGGGCCGTACCCTCCTCGACCTCCTCGACGACCTCGCCGTGGAGCACGGCCTGCACGCCACCGACCAGCTCTCGGTCCGCGTCGAGGACCTCTCCGTCATCGCCGACGCCATGCGCAGGCTCCGCGAGCAGCCCCCGACCGCACTCGCCGGCCTCCCCGTCACCGACGCGGAGGACCTGACCCGGGGCACGGACCGGCTCCCGCCCACCGACGGCCTGCGCTACACGCTCACCGGCGCCCGGGTCGTCGTCCGCCCCAGCGGTACCGAGCCCAAGCTGAAGTGCTACCTGGAAGTGGTCGTCCCGGTGGCCACCCACGCGGACCTCCCGGCGGCCCGGGCCAAGGCAACCCGGACCCTGGCCGCGATCAAGCAGGACCTGTCGGCGGCGGCCGGCATCTGACACCCCGCCCCGAAGCCCCGTCCCGACACATCCCTCTCCGACACCCCGTAGGGGTGCCCCTCCGTCCAGGGGCACCCCTACGGGTGATTTCGCGACGGCGACCGTCCCACCCACCGCGCCCCGCCCCGGCTCCCGGGGAACGGTGATCCGGTACCGCCCGCCGCAGCCGTCGTACTGGAGCCGCCGCCGTGTCCTCGACCGCCCCCGACACCGCCCCCAGCGGACACATCCCGGGCTCCCGAAGGCCCCACCTCCCCGCCGCGGCCGTCCCCCGCCACGCCCTGCGCCGGGCGGCCCCGGCCCTCACCGCGTATCTCGCGGTACGCCTCACCGGCCTGGCGTTCCTCGCCGTCTGGGCGCACCGGCGGCACCACGGGGTGTGGCCGATGCTGGCGACGCAGTGGGACTCCCGCTGGTATCTCGGGATCGCCGACCACGGGTACACGCACGTCCTGGGCACCGCCTACGACCACAACAACCTGGCGTTCTTCCCGCTGTATCCGCTGCTGGTCAAGGCCGTGGCCGTGCTGACCCCGGGCACCCGGGCCAGTACCGGGCTCGGCCTCGCCTGGCTGGCGTCGCTGGTCGCGGCCTGGGGCGTGTTCGCGGTGGGCGACCGGCTGGGTGGGCGGCAGGTCGGGGTGCTGCTCACCGTGTTGTGGGCGGCGTACCCGGTGGGTCTGGTGCAGTGGATGGGCTACACCGAGTCCCTGTTCACGGCGTTCGCCGCGTGGACGCTGTACGCGGTGCTCGCCGAGCGCTGGCTGTGGGCGGCGACGGGCTCGGTGCTGGCGGGGCTGACGAGGCCGACCGGCATCGCGGTGGCCGCCGCGGTGACGGTCACCGCGCTGCTCTCCCTGCGCACCCGCTTCTCGGCCCGCGCCCTGACGGCGGCCCTGGCGGCCCCCCTCGGCTGGTGCGCGTACGTCGGCTGGGTGGGCCTCAGACTGGGCCGCTGGGACGGCTACTTCGCCGTACAGCGGATGTGGCACAACGAGCTGGACGGCGGGACGGAGACCGTGCGCTGGCTGCGGCACCTGTTCGGGCAGGTCCCCCGGCCGGAGCTGTTCCTGATCGTGGTGAGCCTGACGATGCTCGCGTCGGTCGTGCTGTTCGGGCTCGCGGTGGCGGACCGGCAGCCGGTGCCGCTGCTGGTGTACGGCGCGGTCCTGCTGGTGATCGTGGTGGCCAGCGGGGGTGTCTACTTCCCGCGGGCCCGCTTCCTCCTCCCCGGCTTCCCGCTGCTGCTGCCCGTCGCCGGGTATCTCGCCCGCGCGTCACGGCGGTTGCGGGTGCTGGCGCTGACGGCCGCGGTGGCGGGGTCGGTGTACTGCGGTGCGTACATGCTGCTGGTGTGGCCGAGCGCGCCGTGATTCATGGGGAGTTGGGCCGTCGCTTGCTTCTCGGACGCCCACGGCGAAAGAGGCGACCGCACGCTGAGCCCTGAAGACGGCCTCCACCGCCGCCGACGGCACCGTCTCCACCACCGTCCGCGCGTACACCGACGGCGACTACCGCTGGTCCTACGCCGGCACGGCCACGACCGCCGCCGTGGTCTCCCCGTCCGACTACGTCGACGTCCGCTGACCCCCGACCGGGCGAACCCCTGAACAACGGTGCCGGGCCACCCGTCACGGGGGGGCCCGGCACCGAGCGCGTGCCGGTCAGCCCATCGCCAGCAGGATCGCCAGGAGTACCGCGCCCGCGATCGCCGGGGCAGCCACCTCGTACGCCCAGCGGACCGTGATCCCGCCCTGCGCGGACTCGGCCCGGCCCCGGTTCTCCAGCATCTCCCGCAGTTCGTCCATGACCTTGTCGGTCTCCGCGCGCACCGGGCCGTCCCCCTCCACGGGGGACGGGGGCCGCAGGCCGCCGAAGCCGGTGCCCGTGGTGAAGCCGCCGAGGCCGCCGAACCCGCCGCCCGCGGACCCGGTGCGCCCGCGCCGCGCGTCCGACGCCACCTTGGCCTGCCGGCGCGCCGCCTTCTTCCGGCCGCGCAGGGACACCGGGACGGCCCACAGCTGGTACTTCGCGCCGTCCTTGGTCACGACCTCGTTCGAGTAGCCGGAGCGCAGGCCGGCGATCTCCCCCCACGGGATCGTGACCACCCGGAACGGGTTGCGCACCCGCAGCCGGTCCTGTCCCGCGAACACGGCCGGGCGCAGGGTGAAGGCGACCACCAGCGGCACGACCAGGATCATGGTGGCGAGCGCGAGCCACGGGGTGTGGCCGTGCCCCCGGAACAGCGCGTCGAAGCCGAGCCAGCCGATGATGACGAGCAGGAGTACTCCGCCGACCAGCGCCTGCGGCGATCGGTAGGCGTGGTCCTTGACGAGGGGCGAGGTCATGCGCCGATTCTGCCTCAGCCATGCGCCCGGCCGCCGCCCGGGACGCGGTCGGGCACCGCCTGCGACCCGGCCACGCCAGCCCGGAACGCGGTCGGGCACCGCCTGCGACCCGGCCACGCCCGCGCACGGGCCGCCCGCACCCCCGCCTGCCCGCCCCGCCTGCCCGCCCCACGGCACAGGGCCGCGCCCCCACCGCACGCGGTGCCGTTCCCCGGCGCCGAGAAGAACCGTTCCCTCGGGGTGTACAGCCGCTACGCGCGTAGATATGCTCGGGTGGTGACCATGCCCACCACCGCACCCCACGCACTTGCTGACGTCACCGCGTCCGACAGCACGCTGCGCCGCTTCCTCCACGGGCTGCCCGGCGTCGACGCGGTCGGCCTGGAGGCGCGTGCCGCCTCCCTCGGCACCCGTTCCATCAAGACCACCGCGAAGGCGTACGCCATCGACCTCGCCATCTCGATGGTCGACCTGACGACGCTGGAAGGCGCGGACACCCCGGGCAAGGTCCGGGCGCTCGGCGCCAAGGCGGTCCACCCGGACCCGACGGACCGTACGACCCCCGCCACGGCCGCCGTCTGCGTCTATCCCGACATGGTGGCCACCGCCAAGGAGGCCGTCGCCGGCTCCGGCGTCAAGGTCGCCTCGGTCGCCACCGCCTTCCCGGCGGGCCGCGCGGCCCTGCCGGTCAAGCTCGCCGACGTGCGGGACGCCGTGGCCGCGGGTGCCGACGAGATCGACATGGTCATCGACCGCGGGGCGTTCCTCGCGGGGAACTACGGCAAGGTGTACGAGGAGATCGTCGCCGTGAAGGAGGCCTCGGGCGCCGCCCGGCTCAAGGTCATCTTCGAGACCGGCGAGCTGTCGACGTACGACAACATCCGCCGGGCCTCCTGGCTGGGCATGCTCGCCGGCGCCGACTTCATCAAGACGTCCACCGGCAAGGTGGCGGTGAACGCCACGCCCGCGAACACCCTCCTCATGCTGGAGGCCGTGCGCGACTTCCGCGCGCAGACCGGTGTCCAGGTCGGTGTCAAGCCCGCCGGCGGCATCCGCACCAGCAAGGACGCGATCAAGTTCCTCGTCCTGGTGAACGAGACGGCGGGCACGGACTGGCTGGACAACCACTGGTTCCGCTTCGGCGCCTCCTCGCTCCTGAACGACCTGCTGATGCAGCGTCAGAAGCTGGCGACCGGCCGCTACTCCGGCCCCGACTACGTGACGGTGGACTGATCACCATGGCCAAGGAAAAGATGACCACCGCATTCGAGTACGCACCGGCGCCCGAGTCCCGCTCCGTCGTCGACATCGCGCCCGCCTACGGCCTCTTCATCGACGGCGAGTTCACCGACGCGGCCGACGGCAAGGTCTTCAAGACGGTCAGCCCGTCGACCGAGGAGGTCCTCTCCGAGGTCGCCCGGGCCGGTGCCGAGGACGTCGACCGGGCCGTCAAGGCCGCCCGCAAGGCCTTCGAGAAGTGGTCCGCGCTGCCGGGCTCCGAGCGCGCCAAGTACCTCTTCCGTATCGCCCGGATCATCCAGGAGCGCAGCCGTGAGCTGGCCGTCCTGGAGACCCTGGACAACGGCAAGCCCATCAAGGAGACGCGCGACGCCGACCTCCCCCTGGTCGCCGCGCACTTCTTCTACTACGCGGGCTGGGCGGACAAGCTCGACCACGCCGGCTTCGGCGCGAACCCGCAGCCCCTCGGCGTCGCCGGCCAGGTCATCCCCTGGAACTTCCCGCTCCTGATGCTGGCGTGGAAGATCGCCCCGGCGCTGGCCACCGGCAACACGGTCGTCCTCAAGCCGGCGGAGACCACACCGCTGTCGGCCCTCTTCTTCGCGGACATCTGCCGCCAGGCGGGCCTGCCCAGGGGCGTCGTCAACATCCTCCCCGGCTACGGCGACGCGGGCGCCTCGCTGGTCGCCCACCCGGACGTGAACAAGGTCGCCTTCACCGGCTCCACCGCCGTCGGCAAGGAGATCGCGCGCACGGTCGCGGGCAGCCGCAAGAAGCTCACCCTCGAACTGGGCGGCAAGGGCGCGAACATCGTCTTCGACGACGCCCCCATCGACCAGGCCGTCGAGGGCATCGTCAACGGCATCTTCTTCAACCAGGGCCAGGTCTGCTGCGCGGGCTCCCGGCTTCTCGTCCAGGAGTCGATCCACGACGAACTGCTCGACTCCCTGAAGCGCCGCCTGTCCACCCTTCGCCTCGGCGACCCGCTGGACAAGAACACCGACATCGGTGCGATCAACTCCGAGGAGCAGCTCGCGCGCATCACCTCCCTCGTCCGGCAGGGCGAGGCGGAGGGCGCCGAGCGCTGGTCCCCGGCCTGTGAGATCCCCTCCGCCGGCTACTGGTTCGCCCCGACGCTCTTCACGAACGTCACCCAGGCGCACACCGTCGCCCGTGACGAGATCTTCGGCCCGGTGCTGTCGGTCCTGACCTTCCGCACCCCGGACGAGGCGGTGGCGAAGGCCAACAACACCCCGTACGGCCTCTCCGCCGGCATCTGGACGGAGAAGGGGTCCCGGATCCTCGCCGTCGCGGGCAAGCTGCGCGCGGGCGTGATCTGGTCCAACACGTTCAACAAGTTCGACCCCACCTCGCCGTTCGGCGGTTACAAGGAGTCGGGCTTCGGCCGCGAGGGCGGCCGCCACGGTCTGGAGGCGTACCTCGATGTCCGATAAGTCCGAGCAGCAGCGTCTGAGCGTCTTCAAGACCTACAAGCTGTACATCGGGGGCAAGTTCCCCCGCAGCGAGAGCGGCCGGGTGTACGAGGTGACGGACTCGAAGGGCAACTGGCTGGCCAACGCGCCGCAGTCGAGCCGCAAGGACGCCCGGGACGCGGTGGTCGCCGCGCGCAAGGCGTTCGGCGGCTGGTCCGGGGCCACGGCCTACAACCGCGGTCAGGTCCTCTACCGCGTCGCGGAGATGCTGGAGGGCCGCCGGGACCAGTTCGTGCGCGAGGTCGCGGACGCGGAGGGCCTCGGCAAGTCCAAGGCCGCCGCGGTCGTGGACGCGACCATCGACCGCTGGGTCTGGTACGCGGGCTGGACCGACAAGATCGCCCAGGTGGTCGGCGGCGGCAACCCGGTCGCGGGCCCGTTCTTCAACCTCTCCTCCCCCGAGCCGACCGGTGTGGTGGCCGTCCTGGCACCGCAGGCGTCGTCGTTCCTGGGCCTGGTGTCCGTGGTCGCGCCCGTGATCGCGACCGGCAACACGGCGGTCGTCGTCGCCAGCGAGAAGTCGCCGCTCCCGGCACTCTCCCTGGCCGAGGTGCTCGCCACCTCCGACGTCCCCGGCGGAGTGGTCAACGTCCTCTCCGGCCGTACGGCGGAGATCGCGGCGCCCCTCGCCGCCCACCAGGACGTCAACGCGATCGACCTCGCGGGCGCCGACGAGGCGCTGGCGAAGGAGCTGGAGGTCGCGGCGGCCGACAACCTCAAGCGCGTGCTTCGTCCACAGCCTGTGGATTACGCCGGGACCCCGGGAACCGAGCGCCTCACGGCCTTCCTGGAGACGAAGACGGTCTGGCACCCGACGGGGGCGCTGGGCGCGTCAGGGTCTTCTTACTGATTCGCATCCGTGGGGGGGGGGGGGGGGGGGGGCCGCGGGGGGGGGGGGGGGGCGGCCCCCCCCCCCCCCCACGCCCCTTACGCGGCGCTCAACTCCCCGCGTTTCCCAGCGCCTGCCCCAGCACCGGAATCTCCCCGACCGACGACGCCTGCGCCACCGGCCCCGTCAGCATCTTCGACGACACCGGCCGGAAGTCGGCCACCCGCGTCCCCACCCCGTTGTCCAGGGGGTCGACACCCGTGCCCGCCAGCGGGTTGGGCTTCAGCCCGGCCACCGGCCCCGTGACATACGGCAGTACGGTCCCCAGCGCCTGCATGCCCGCCTGCGGGTCGATGTGACCGAGCGAGCTGGACCGGGTCCGCACCAGGGGGTCCATGACGTGCTGGGTGTCCGCGGCGGCCGTCGTGGCGCCCGCGCCGAGCGCGACCCCCGCCGTGGCGAGTGCGACCAGGGCGCGCTGAGCGGTCGGATGCGGGGAGGACGCGGTTCGGGCCATTGCTGATGCCACCTTCGGGTGCTCAGGGTAATCCTGTCGACACTCAGGGTAGTTGAGGTGTGACTCACGCTCCAAAGCCGACCCGCGGGGTCGGCAGCAGGCCCCCCATACGTCAAACTGGTGTTCCGTGAGCCTTCATCTCCCGTCCCCCGCCCGTGTCGTGCTGCTGTGCGGCCCCTCGGGCTCGGGCAAGTCACTCGTCGCCGCCCGTTCCGGGCTGCCCGTCCTGCGCCTCGACGACTTCTACAAGGAGGGCGACGACCCGACTCTGCCGCTGGTGGCGGGGAGTTCGGACATCGACTGGGACCACCCGGAGTCCTGGGACGCGGAGGTCGCGGTCGAGGCCATCGCCCGGCTCTGCGCCACCGGGTCGACGCCGGTGCCGGTGTACGACATCGCGCTGAGCGCCCGTACCGGCGAGGAACCGCTGCACATCGGCCGTACCCCGCTGTTCATCGCGGAGGGCATCTTCGCCGCCGAGATAGTGGAGCGCTGCCGGGAGCTGGGGCTGCTGGCCGACGCGCTCTGCCTGAACCGGGGCCCGATGCGGACCTTCCGGCGGCGCTTCCTGCGCGATCTCAAGGAGGGCCGCAAGTCGGTGCCGTTCCTGCTGCGCCGGGGCTGGCGGCTGATGCGCTCGGAGCGGGCGATCGTGGCCCGCCAGGTGTCGCTGGGCGCGCACCCGTGCGACCGGGACGAGGCGCTGGGCCGGCTGGCGGCGGCCGCCGTCGGGCGCCACGGGACAGCGAAGACCACCGCAACCATCAACTGAGGAACCACAGCGGCGAGCAACCACGTCCGCGAGAGCGGCGCCGGTCACGCGCAAAAGGGCGCGGGACTGGATGGACCCCCCGGCCCTCCAGTCCCGCTCCCCCGTTGCTCCGCCGAACACCCCCGTGTCCCCCGTGGCGGAGCTCCCCCGTGCTTTCCCCGCGAGTCCCCCCGGACTCGCTTCCCCCATGGGCCCTGACTCGCGTCCCCCGTGAGTCCCCCCGGGCCCTCCCCGTCGGGATCCCCCCGGATCCCCTCACCTTCAGGCGACAAGCTCCCCGAAGGCGCTCTCCTCGTCACGGCCGAAGCTGAGGACCTCGTCCTCGCGCAGCCGGCGGAGCGACCGCCAGATGCTGGACTTCACCGTGCCGACACTGATGTCGAGGATCTCCGCGATCTCCGGGTCCGTGCGGCCCTCGTAGTAGCGCAGGACCAGCATGGTGCGCTGGAGTTCGGGGAGCCGGGCCAGCGCCTGCCACAGGACCGCGCGCAGCTCGGTGCCGCTCATCGCGTCCGTGTCGCCGGGCGTCTCCGGCAGTTCCTCGGTCGGGTACTCGTTGAGCTTGCGGCGCCGCCAGGCGCTGATGTGCAGGTTGGTCATCGTCCGCCGCAGATAACCGCCCACGGCCGCCTTGTCGCTGATCCGGTCCCACGCCTTGTAGGTCGAGAACAGCGCGCTCTGCAGCAGGTCCTCGGCCTCGTAGCGGTCACCGGTCAGGTGGTAGGCGGTCGCGTACAGGGAGGCGCGGCGCTCCTGGACGTAGGCGGTGAACTCCGCCTCGGTCAGCGAGCGCTGCTCCCCCGTGTCCTCCCCGTATGCGGATCCCCCGTGTGCTTCCCCCGTGAAGCCGTCAACCACCGTCATGTAGGCGGTGTGCTGACGCCCGGTGCCGCGAGCGCACCCCCGCCCGCTCACGGCACCGGACTTCTCGGAACCCCGGTTCACGTCGTGCAGACGCGTGATCACTGCGCTGGTGCTGTGACCGATCAGCGTGTTCATCTCGCGCCCCCCGTCGTGGACTTCCGGTAGTTCGGCTTGCTCAGGCCGCTCGCCGCGTTCCGCTCGCCTGCCTGTGCCGAGAACTCTGCCGGGCCACCTTCACGGCCGTATCCGTCGACTGTCACAGACCTGTCACAGGGGTTCGGCACAGAGAGTCCACACAAGATGCACAGATGGTGGCGCTAGGGAGGTTTGCGGGCGGCTACCGGTCGCACAGGTCGTACGACAGGCCCCGCATGGGCCAGAATGAGCCCGTGCCTTCCCTGTTGCTGATCGAGGACGACGACGCCATCCGTACGGCCCTGGAGCTCTCTCTGACGCGCCAGGGGCACCGGGTGGCCACCGCTGCGACCGGTGAGGACGGTCTGAAGCTGTTGCGTGAGCAGCGGCCCGATCTGATCGTCCTCGACGTCATGCTGCCCGGCATCGACGGGTTCGAGGTGTGCCGACGGATCCGGCGCACGGACCAGTTGCCGATCATTCTGCTGACCGCGCGCAGCGACGACATCGACGTGGTGGTCGGGCTGGAGTCCGGGGCCGACGACTATGTCGTCAAACCCGTCCAGGGCCGGGTGCTCGACGCCCGGATCCGGGCCGTGCTGCGCCGCGGGGAGCGGGAGTCCAGCGACTCGGCGACCTACGGCAATGTCGTCATCGACCGGTCCGCGATGACCGTGACGAAGAACGGCGAGGACCTCCAGCTGACGCCGACCGAGCTGCGGCTGCTGCTCGAACTGAGCCGGCGGCCCGGGCAGGCGCTGTCCCGGCAGCAGCTGCTGCGGCTGGTCTGGGAGCACGACTACCTCGGTGACTCCCGGCTCGTGGACGCCTGTGTGCAGCGGCTGCGCGCCAAGGTGGAGGACGTGCCCTCCTCCCCGACCCTCATCCGTACCGTGCGTGGTGTCGGCTACCGCCTGGACGCTCCTCAGTGACGGACCGGCAAGGGGGTTTCCGCGGCTGGGCCGCGGATCGCAGGGGAGCCGTGTCCAGGCTGCGTTTCACCAGTCTGCGGCTGCGGCTCGTGGTGGTCTTCGGGCTCGTCGCGCTGACCGCGGCCGTGTCCGCGTCAGGCATCGCGTACTGGCTGAACCGCGAGGCCGTGCTCACCCGTACCCAGGACGCGGTGCTGCGCGACTTCCAGCAGGAGATGCAGAACCGGGCCGGAGCGCTGCCCGTCCATCCCACCCAGGACGAACTCCAGCGCACCGCCGGGCAGATGGCCGGCAGCAGCCAGCGGTTCAGCGTGTTACTGGTCGGCCAGGACCCGGACGGCAAGACGGTGTACGGCAGTTCGGACGGGCTGAGCGCGTTCGCGCTCGACGACGTGCCCCGGTCGCTGCGCACGGCCGTCGACAAGCAGCAGAAGCTGACCGACTCCAACAAGTCGGCGTACCACCTGTACTGGCAGCGGGTCGTCGACCACGGCACGCCGTACCTGGTGGCCGGGACCCGGCTGATCGGCGGCGGGCCGTCCGGCTACATGATGAAGTCCCTGGAGCCGGAGGCGAAGGACCTCAACTCGCTGGCGTGGTCGCTGGGTATCGCCACCGGGCTGGCGCTCATCGGCTCGGCGCTGCTCGCGCAGGCCGCCGCCACGACCGTGCTGAAGCCCGTGCACCGGCTGGGCGTCGCCGCGCGGCGACTCGGCGAGGGCAAGCTGGACACCCGGCTGCGGGTGTCGGGGACGGACGAACTCGCCGATCTCTCACGGACGTTCAACGACGCGGCCGAGGCGCTGGAGAAACGGGTCGACGACATGGCCGCGCGCGACGACGCCTCGCGCCGCTTCGTCGCCGACATGAGCCATGAGCTGCGTACGCCGCTCACCGCGATCACCGCCGTGACCGAGATCCTGGAGGAGGAGCTGGAGGCGGAGTCGGGGTCGATGGACCCGATGATCGAGCCCGCCGTCCGGCTGGTCGTCAGCGAGACGCGCCGCCTCAACGACCTCGTCGAGAACCTGATGGAGGTCACCCGCTTCGACGCCGGTACGGCCCGGCTGGTCCTCGACGACGTCGACATCGCCGACCAGATCACCGCCTGCATCGACGCCCGGGCCTGGCTGGACGCGGTGGAGCTGGACGCCGAGCGCGGCATCCACGCCCGCCTCGACCCGCGCCGCCTCGACGTCATCCTCGCCAACCTGATCGGCAACGCGCTCAAGCACGGCGGTTCGCCGGTACGGGTGTCGGTGCGCATGGACCAGGAAGAAGGTGGCGACCTGGTGATCGCCGTACGCGACCACGGTCCGGGCATCCCGGAGGACGTCCTGCCGCACGTCTTCGACCGGTTCTACAAGGCGAGCGCCTCCCGGCCGCGCTCCGAGGGCAGCGGCCTGGGCCTGTCCATCGCGACGGAGAACGCCCGGATCCACGGCGGCTCGATCACCGCCGCCAACTCCCCCGAGGGCGGCGCGGTGTTCACCCTCCGGCTGCCCCGGGACGCCTCGACGCTCACCGCGGAGAGCCAGGACGCCGGGGAGAAGGACGCCTGATGCACGTACGAAGACTCCTGGCCGTCACCGGGCTGGCGCTCGCGCTCTCCGGGTGCGGGATCCGGGCCACCGAGGTGCCGACCGACTTCGGCGGGGCGCCCTCGCGGGTGCCGTGCTCGATGAGCCAGCCGGATCTGTCGGCGCAGTCCGCGCGCGGGGTGCCGGTGCAGGTGTTCCTGCTGTGCGGCTCCTCGCTGGTGACCGTGGACCGGGAGGTCCGGGTCCCGGAGGGCACGGCGGACGCGCAGCGGCGGGTGATCGTCGCCCAGGGGCTCCTCGACCAGCTCGCGGAGACGCCCACGGCCGCCGAGAAGGCGGCGGGCTACACGACGTACGTGCGCGGCGGGATGTCGGTCGTCGGGCCCCGGCCCGGGGATCCCGAGGACACGCTGCGGCTGAGCACGTCGCCGGCCCAGCTGACGTCGTACGCGCTGGGCCAGATCGTGTGCACGCTCTCCGACTCGGCCGCGGCCGAGGGCGACGGTTCGGTGATCCTGGGCGGGCCGGGGCGGGAGCCGCTGCTGCGGTACGAGTGCACGGACGCGGTGCGGAACTCTCCGAGCGGGAACCGGCCGCCGGCCAGTGAGGTTTCTTCTGGGTGAGGGGTGTTTCGGCGCCTGATGGGGTGCCGCCCGAGGCTGTGGGGCGAGTGCCGGTCGTGTGTGGTTGATCGCACCCACGCGGCGGAGCCGCATATTGATACAGCCCCGCGCCCCTGACGGGGCGCTCCACGTACCGTGTGTGGAAAGCCTCACCCCCTCGCATCCGGAACCGTTCGCGTGCGCGGGCGCGTCTACGGGGGCGTGCAGCGTCAAGGCTCCATCGGCGGCAGCGCCGCGATCCGCGTCCGTGCGACAGGGGGTGTCCTCCTTGTCGCACATCTCGCGTTCGTCGCCTGGCTGATGCTGCGGCCACTGGACGTGCCGTGGGTGATGCCCGCCAACCTGCACCCGTTCGCCGGTATCCGCGCCGACCTGACGCTGGGCCCTCGCGAGGCGGCCCACCGGATCGGTGAGGGCCTCGGGCTGCTCGCCCCGCTGGGCGTGCTGCTCCCGCTGGTCCACGGCCGGCTGCGCGTCTCCCCGCTCGCCTCCCTGATCGGTACCGCCGCCACCGGCGCCCTGATCTCGCTCGGCATAGCCCTGCTGCAGACCGGGGTGCCCGGGCGGGTGGTGGACGTCGACTCGATCCTGCTGAACACGGTCGGTGTGATCGTCACGCATCTGGCGGTGGTGCCGGCGACCCGCTCCCGGCTCCGCCGGCGGGGTGCGCGGCGGCGGCCCGCGGCCCTCCCCCAGGAGGACGCGGCTCAGGGTCGTACCCCGACGATTCCCAGGGTCGGGATCGCCCCGTAGAGCGACGCTTCGACCCGGTTCGTCTCCGTACCGTGGAGGGCAGATGAGGGGCCGCACGGGCCGCCTCGAACCGGTCGCCCACGGCACCGGACACTCACGAAGGAGACGCGGATGTCCAGCCTCGCCCGCCCCACCCATGGCCGCATGATCGGCGGAGTGTGCGCCGCGCTGGCCCGCCGCTTCGGCACCTCCGCGACCACGATGCGGGTGATCTTCCTGCTCTCGTGCCTGCTGCCGGGCCCGCAGTTCCTGCTCTACATCGCGCTGTGGATCCTCCTCCCCTCGGAGGAGAAGGCCACCGCCTGGTAACACCTCTGGAAGGCAACGCCGTCGGGGGGGCGGGGCGGGAGGCCGGGGCCGGGCGCGCCCCCGGGCGGACGGAGCGTCGGTCTGTGTGGGAGCGTGC
>NZ_JBSHAF010000007.1:0-16795 GCF_053611365.1 Streptomyces sp. NPDC054813
CCGCACACCAACCAGGTCGGCCAGACCGGCAAGTCCGTCTCCCCGCAGCTGTACATCGCCAACGGCATCTCCGGCGCCATCCAGCACCGCGCGGGCATGCAGACCTCGAAGACGATCGTCGCGGTCAACAAGGACGCCGAGGCCCCGATCTTCGAACTGGTCGACTTCGGCGTGGTCGGCGACCTCTTCGACGTCGTCCCGCAGCTCACCGAGGAGATCAACACCCGCAAGGGCTGATCACCGCCAGGCTGCCCGAGCCCCCGTGACCGACACCGGTCACGGGGGCCTCGTGCTGTCAGCGCAGGCTCAGCGAGACGTGCACGGGCAGATGGTCGCTGGGGAACTGGCCGTGCATCGAGAAGGTGTCGATCGTCGCCTCGTGCGTGGTCACACCCGGCGAGGTCAGGATCCAGTCGATGCGGTCGCCGTCCTGCTTCAGCCGGTGGTAGCCGTGGAAGGTGCCGTACAGGGTGCCGCGCCGCTTCGCCGCGTCCCAGGCGTCCACGAGCCCGGAGTCCACCAGGGTGTCGTAGGCCGGGTTCTTGTGCGCGGCGGCGTTGAAGTCGCCGGTCACCACGACCGGCAGCGCGGGGTCCAACTCCGCGATCCGCTGGGTGAGCAGGGTCGCGCTGCGCTCGCGGGCGTACTGGCTCTTCTGGTCGAAGTGGGTGTTGGCGACGTAGAACTCCCGGCCGTCGTCGGCGAGATCACGGAAGCGGACCCAGGTGACGATGCGAGGGAAGGCGGCGTTCCAGGTGTTGGATCCGATGACCTCCGGGGTGTCGGAGAGCCAGAAGGTGTAGTGCTCCACAGGGGCCAGGCGCCGGATGTCGTAGTAGATCGCCGTGGACTCGTCCCGGCTGCCGCCCTCGCGGCCGGTGCCGATCCAGTCGTAGTGCGGTCCCAGGTCGGCGTCGATGTCGCGCAGCTGCTGGTAGAGGCCTTCCTGGGTGCCGATGACCTGGGGGTGCGCGCGGTGCAGCAGTTCGCGCATCACGGGCCGGCGGTCGGCCCAGCTGTTGGGCTCGGCGGTGCTGGCGTACCGCAGGTTGAAGGTCATGACGTCGAGCCGGGGCGCGCGCCGCGGCGGAGCCGAAGGGGTCACCCGCCCGGACCGCAGAGTGGCGGACGGCCTGGAGGAGGCGGACGAGGCGGAGACCACGGCACTGGAGAGGGGCACGGTGACCGCCGCGGCCAACAGGACTTTCAGGCCCAGACGGCGGGTGACTCGGCGCTGGTTCGGCACGGGTGCTCCTTCGGTGGCGTCGGCCGGACGCGGCGTGCGTAAGGCGAGTCCTGCGCAGAGAGTGTGCTACCCAGGTGTGAGTCGAGCGTGAACATGCCCAGATGGGGGCGTGTCGCCCGGTGGACATGGTGTTGACCATCCCGAAGGAGCCCGGATAACTTCATTCAACGGATTGTTGATTCCGTACGGTGGAAAACAGGAGGGTGTGGGATGGGCCAGGGCCAGCAGCAGAAGGTGGCGACGAGTCTCGCGGGCGCCGTCAGCGAGGAGATCAGCGCCTCCCTCGCGCCGGTCGACGCCGAACTGGAGCGTCGCTACCCGGGCGACCCCGGCACCCGCCAGCCCGTCCATACCGTCTACGTCCCCGGTGACGCCTTCGCCGCGGACACCATCCGCTCCTGGGGCGACCGGGCGCTGGCCGCCCTCGACGAACACGCCCCCGACGCCGCCGCCTTCGCCGCCGTCCTCGGCCTGTCCGACGAACTTGCCGAGCCCGTCTACTCCCGGGTCCGCGCCAAACTGGAGCGCGAGCCGATCGAAGACCTGCGCGTCGACTTCGAGGACGGCTACGGCCCCCGCCCCGACGCCGAGGAGGACGAGACGGCGGCCCGGGCGGCGCGGCTGATCGCCCAGGCGTATGCCGAGGGGACGGCGGCGCCGTACATGGGCATCCGGATGAAGTGCATGGAAGCCGCGGTGCGCGACCGGGGCATCCGCACCCTCGACATCTTCCTCACCGGGCTGATGGCGGCCGGCGGGCTGCCCGAGGGCCTGGTGCTGACCCTGCCCAAGGTGACCTACCCCGAGCAGGTCACCGCGATGGTCCGGCTCCTGGAGGCCTTCGAGAAGGCGCACGGTCTGGAGACGGGCCGGATCGGCTTCGAGATCCAGATCGAGACCAGCCAGTCCATCCTCGCCACCGACGGCACCGCCACCGTCGCCCGGATGATCCAGGCTGCCGAGGGCCGCGCCACCGGACTGCACTACGGCACCTTCGACTACAGCGCCTGCCTCGGCGTCTCCGCCGCCTACCAGGCCAGCGACCACCCGGCCGCCGACCACGCCAAGGCGGTCATGCAGGTCGCGGCCGCCGGTACCGGCGTACGCGTGTCGGACGGTTCCACCAACGTGCTGCCGGTCGGCCCCACCGCGAAGGTGCACGACGCCTGGCGGCTGCACT
This sequence comes from Streptomyces sp. NPDC054813, assembly GCF_053611365.1. Lineage (NCBI taxonomy): Bacteria > Bacillati > Actinomycetota > Actinomycetes > Kitasatosporales > Streptomycetaceae > Streptomyces > Streptomyces sp. NPDC054813. The sequence continues at coordinate 2,427 of NZ_JBSHAF010000007.1, forward strand.
ACGGGCTCACCCGGCGCGCCCTGGCCCGTGCCTACTACCAGGGCTGGGACATGCACCCCGGCCACATCCCGACCCGGTACGCGGCCGTGTTCGCCTTCTACCGCGAGGGTTTCGAGCAGGCCGCCGCCCGGCTCGCCCGGTACGCCAACCGCACCGGCGGTGACGTCATGGACGAGCCGGCCACCGCCAAGGCCCTCGGCGGCTACCTGCTGCGCGGACTGGACTGCGGCGCCCTCGACATCGCCGAGGTGGCCCGGCTGACCGGTCTGACCCGCGCCGACCTGGAGGGCTTCGCGGCCCCCCGGCGCGGCGACCTGACGGCCTCGGGCAAGTAGCGGCCGGCCTTTCCGGGTTCGGGAGATCCGGGCCGCCGGGAGACCCACGGCAGGCGGTCCGACGTCTGGTGGGCCGAGACCGACGACAAAGGCAACACCGGCGTGTACATCAGCGGCGTCTACATCGAGGGCGGCGCCAACGAGCCGGTCCCCGGACTTCCCGTCCGCTGAACGCGCAGGTACCGCTCCAGGCCCGACGCGACCGCCCACTTCCGCTCGGCGAACAACCGGGTGCCCCGGCGGCACAGTTCGGCGTCGGCCCGCGCACGGGTGCAGAACTCCTCGGGCGTGACACCGAACAGCTCCCTCAACGCGGCTGATTCATCAAGGAGTTCGGTGAGGAGGGCGTGCTCGCCGGGGTGGCGGCGGGGCCTGCCGGTGCCGTCGTGCAGGACGCCGTGCCGGTTGACGTAGGCGTGGACGCCCGGGAGCGTGGTGCCGTCCGCGAGAGCGACGCGTACGTGCGGGGCGGGCAGCCACGCCCGGCCGAAGTTTCCGCCCGGCAGCGGTACGCCCTCGCTCGCGTCGATCACCCCCAGTTGGGGCCCGTCCAGCCAGACGACGAACAACTCCCGTACCGTCGTAGGGGAGTGGAGCGGGGACGCAGAGACATAGCCGAGCCGGCTGACGTGCGCGGAGACGCCCACGTCGAGGCCGGTCACCCGGGTGCGCACCATGGGGATCGGCCCGGTCACCCCGGACTCGGCCATCTTGTGCTGGAGTTGGGCGGGGGAGGCGTTGGAGCCGACCGCGAGCACCGGTACCCGGCCGTCGTCGTGCACCAGCCGGTCCAGCGGCAACAGCCGGTCGCCGTCGAGGAGTCCGGAATCGGCGGGCCAGGCGCCGGGATAGGTCAGCGGGTGGTCGCGCGGTGCCTGGTCGAGGCCCAGCTCCGCGAGCGTACGGCCGCTCATGCGCCGCTCACTCCGAGGGCGGCAGCTCGCCCGAGCCTCGGGTGACCAGCCGGGTCGGCAGCTCGATGCGCTCCGGTGCCAGGAGAACGCCGTCCAGCTGGCGGAAGAGCCGCTCGGCGGCTGTACGGCCGAGCAGGGCCGCGTCCTGGGCGACGACCGTGAGGCCAGGATGCAGCAGATCGGCCAGCTCGATGTCGTCGAAGCCCACGAGCGCGACCGGGCGGGGCTGTTCGGCGAGGACCCGGATCACGGTGACGGTCACCCGGTTGTTGCCGGTGAAGATCGCGGTCACCGGCGCCGGCCCGGACAGCATCTCCTCGGCGGCCCGGCGCACCCGCTCCGGGTCCGTCATGCCGAGGGAGGTCCACGCCGGCGCGACGGATATCCCGGCGTCCTCCATCGCGGCCCGGTAGCCGCGCAGCCGTTCCGCCGCCGTGTGGATGCCGGGCATGTCGCCGATGAAGCCGATCCGGTGGTGGCCGTGCGCGATCAGATGGGCGACCCCGTCACGGGCCCCGCCGTAGTTGTCGGACAGCACCACGTCGGCGTCGATCCTCCCGGCCGGGCGGTCCACGAACACCGTGGCCACGCCCGCCCTGATCTCCGGCTCCAGATAACGGTGGTCGTCCCCGGCCGGGATCACCACCAGCCCGTCCACCCGCCGCGCGCACAGCGCGAGCGCCAACTCCTGCTCCCGGTCCGGGTCCTCGGCGCTGGAGCCGTTGATCAGCAGCGCGCCATGGGCCCGGGCCACCTCCTCGACGGCACGGCTGAGCGGGCCGTAGAACGGGTCGGCGAGGTCCTCCAGCACCAGACCGATGCTCGCGGTGCGGCCCTTGCGCAGCACCCGTGCGCTGTCGTTGCGGCGGAAGCCGAGCGCGTCGATCGCCTCCTGGACCCGGCGCTCGGTGTCCGGGGTCACCCCGGGCTCGCCGTTGACCACCCGGGACACCGTCTTCAGGCCGACACCGGCGCGCGCAGCCACGTCCTTCATCGTCGGCCGGGTCCCGTAACGGGAGCCGGGAAGACGGTCTGCGCGGCGGGAGGTCTCGGGCACGATGCGGCGTCCTGTCCTGTCGTCCACGGTGGGATTCCTGTTGTCCACGGGGGATGCACAGGGCCATGGGTTTGTATGAGGATGTGGCGTCGAGCATAGAGCCTGGACAACGTTGTCAGATGCGGGGGAGACTGTCCACCGCAATCTCCGGCCCGCGCCCCCACCGCTGGACGGCTGCCTTTCACTCGGTTACTCATGGTTGACGGGGAGATCTGACTCTGATGCACACCGACCTCGTGGCGGCCCTCGACATCGGCGGCACAAAGATCGCCGGCGCTCTGGTGGACGGTCACGGACGGATCCAGGCGCGCGCCCAGCGCGCGACGCCCGCCCAGCAGGACGGCGAGACGGTCATGGGGGCCGTCGAGGAGGTGGTCGGCGAACTCGCCGGTTCACCCCTGTGGGGAAGGGCCGGCTCGCTCGGGATCGGCAGCGCGGGCCCGGTGGACGCCTCCGCCGGCACCGTGAGTCCGGTCAACGTGCCGGGCTGGCGGGACTTCCCGCTCGTCGAGCGGGTCCGCGCGGCCTCCGGCGGGCTGCCGGTCGAGCTGATCGGCGACGGCGTCGCCATCACGGCCGCCGAACACTGGCAGGGCGCGGCCCGCGGCCACGACAACGCGCTGTGCATGGTGGTGTCGACGGGCGTCGGCGGCGGCCTGGTGCTCGGCGGGAAACTGCACCCCGGGCCGACCGGCAACGCCGGCCACATCGGCCACATCAGCGTCGACCTCGACGGGGACCCCTGTCCCTGCGGATCGCGCGGCTGCGTGGAACGCATCGCGAGCGGTCCCAACATCGCCCGGCGCGCGCTGGAGGGCGGCTGGCAGCCGGGTCCCGACGGCGACACCTCGGCGGCGGCGGTCGCGGACGCGGCCCGGATCGGCGACCCGGTCGCGCTGGCGTCCTTCGAGCGGGCCGCGCAGGCGCTGGCGGCCGGGATCGCGGCCACCGCGACCCTGGTCGAGATCGACATCGCGGTGATCGGCGGCGGGGTGGGCAAGGCGGGGGACATCCTCTTCACGCCGCTGCGCAAGGCCCTCACCGACTACGCGACCCTCTCCTTCGTGCAGCGCCTGACGATCGTGCCGGCCCAGATGGGCACGGACGCGGGACTGGTGGGCGCCGCGGCGGCCGCGCTGGCGCGGATGGGCACGGACGCGACGGCGGCGGGGGTCTGAGGCGGCCGCGGTACGCGGCAGGAACGTTCAGGCCCGGTCGGCCGGGGTTCAGGTCCGGCCGACCGGGCCGCTCGGGGGACGCCCGGGAACGTGTGATGCGGTGGCCGCGGGCCGTCAGCAGGTGATCCGCGCGTCCGCCCAGTCGCCGTGGTCGGAGGTGATGCCGTTCCCGCCGTCGGTGACGACGAGGCTGATGACCTCGGCGCCGGTGACGTCGGCGGAGAGCGGCTGGGCGGGCATGTCCGTGGTCAGTACGCCGGTCGAGGCGACCTTCGTGCCGTCCGCCCAGACCTCGAAGGAGACGCTTCCGTCGGCGGCTTCCTCGTCGTCCACGCCGACCTCGGCGGTGACCTTCTCGCACGCCTTCCCGGTGTAGTAGTCGACCTGGCTCTGAGCATGGGTGCCGAGCCCCTTGGCGTACACCACGCCGCCGACGGTGATCGGACGCCCGTCGCCCGCGGCGGTCTCCCCGTTGCTGGAGTCGCGCTCCACGGGGCCCCAGCCGTTGTCGGCCGACAGCCAGGGAAGGTCGCTGAGATAGGAGCTTCCGGCGGGCGGCGGGTCCGCGACGGTCGTCGTGATCGTCATGGTGCTCTCGGCGCGCACTCCGGCCGGCGACCGGTAACTCGTCCTGAGCCCGAGGTCGTAGGACCCCTTCGGCGTCCCCGCGGGAGCGGTCACCCTCCAGCCGGTGCGCAGGGCACGGCCCGTCGGCAGTGCCGTGGTCCTGGTCGGCGAGGTCGGGGTGACGGTCCAGCCCCGGGGGCCGGTGAGCGTCACGGAGACCTTGTGGGCGGTGCTGCGGCCGAGGTCGGTGACGGAGGTGGTGAGCGCGGCCGTGCTGCCCGGCTCGACGAACCGGCTGCCGGTCAGGCCGAGTTCGACGGCCGGCGGGTTGGCCGCCCAGCGCCGGTCGGCGGCGACCCGGACCAGGACGGTGCCGTGTGCCGGGACGACCGCGGAGATGGTGCCCGCGGTGTTGTAGCTGCGGTGCCGCCACAGGTCGCGCAGGGTGTAGGCGGGCGCGTTCGGGAGGCCGGCCGCCTGGGCGGTGGTCGCGATGCGCTGGGGGGAGTTGGACTCGTTGAAGAGGGCGACCGCGCGGCTGCCGTCCTTCAACTCCTTGGCCACGACCCAGCGTCCGCCGGCAGAGGAGAGCACCGTGCCCTGCTTGCCGAGCGGGTCCTGGTCGACGGCGATGACCTCCTTGTTGTCCAGGATGTCGAAGGTCGCCGGGGAGGCCTTGCGCAGGTCGGTGCCGATGAGCAGCGGGGCGGCCATCATCGACCACATCGAGAAGTGCGAGCGGTACTCGGTGTCGGTCATGCCGCCGTTGCCGACCTCCAGCATGTCCGGGTCGTTCCAGTGCCCGGGGCCCGCGTAGGGCGCGAGCGGCAGGTTCTGCTTCAGGATCGACACCATCGAGCCCCAGCTGTCGCTGATGTCCCCGGTGGTGCGCCACAGCTGTCCGACGTCCGACGCCCACTCCCAGGGCTTGTTCTCGCCCCATTCGCAGATGCTGTAGACGATGGGCCGCCCGGTCGCCTTCAGCGCGTCCCGCATGGTGAGGTAGCGCTGCTTGGCGTCCACGCCCTGGTTGTTGCAGTTGTCGTACTTGAGATAGTCGACACCCCAGTCGGCGAACTGCCGGGCATCGCTGTACTCGTGGCCGAGGGCACCCGGGAAGCCCGCGTCGTTGCAGGTCTTGGTGCCCGCGCTGGTGTAGATGCCGAGCTTGAGGCCTTTGGCGTGCACGTAGTCGGCGACCGCCTTGATGCCGTGGGGGAACCGGGCCGGGTCCGGGACCAGCTTGCCGTCCGCGTCGCGGCTCGGCAGGGCCCAGCAGTCGTCGAGGTTGACGTACCGGTAGCCGGCGTCCTTGAGGCCCTTCGCCACGAAGAGGTCCGCGATGCCCTCGACCATGGTCTCGTCGAAGTCCGCACCGCAGTGCGTGGAGTTCCAGTTGTTGAAGCCCATCGGCGGGGTGAGGGCGAGACCGTCGGCGGGGGTGGGCGAGCCGGTCGGCCCGCCGCCGGCGGCGGCGGGTGCGGCGAGGCCCGCCGTGCACAGCAGTGCCGCGGTCAGTGCTCCGACCACTCTTCGGCGGGTTGTGCGGGTGTGAGGGTGACGCATCGTTACGCTCCTCCGACTCGCGAAAGGTGGGATGACGACATGGAGGCGTCATCGGTGCGCGCTTATGGTAGGAGCTGTTGAGCTGTGTTGGAAGGGAAGCGGTGAAGGTTGCTCCAGTTCTCGTACTGGCCTGGTTGTGGGGCCTGTTGGGGATGGCGTGCCGTCGCGCGCGTTGGGTTGTGTTGATTGGCGACCCCGAGAGACTATGAGGTCCCTGGGACCTGTCTGTGGGGTGGCCGGGTAGGACATCCGATGTCCTGGTGCGGCGACGGCGCCGGGCCTCACCGGAACTCGTGGACCACGTCGATCGTGCCGACGATGTGCGCGTTGAACTCGTCCAGTTCCTCGGCCGGCACCCACAGCTCCAGGATCGTGCTGCCGCCCGCCTGCTGGACGGGGTAGCGGCGGACGAACTCCGTGTCGACCTCGAACCGGGTCACGAAGCCGGCGCCGTCGTGCTTGACGTTCCAGTCGCGGGCGATCCTGATCGCGTAGTCCTCGTCGAGCACCGGGTAGAAGATCGGCTGCTCGGGCAGCCGGGGCGGCCAGGCGCGCCACTCCAGCTCCCGGACCAGTGCGAGCTCCACGGGGCCGGTGGGGCGCCAGAGGGTCGTGGTCGGTCGCGGGCTGGTCATGGCGTAGGTCTTCCTGTGCGGTCGGGGGATCGGGTTTCCCGACGGTAGCCGCGCGCTGATCGTCGGGGCCACCCGGTTTCCGCGCGAGATCGACGGCGAGGCACCCACCGCCGGCCGTCGGCTGCTCACCGCCGACGCGCCGACGTGCCGACCTGCCGCGTTGCTCCCCTCGCGGGTCCGCCCGTGACCCCTGGCCGCCCGCGTAGTTGGACGGGGCATGAAGAAGCGCAGCATGCTCGCCATCGCCAGCCTGGCCACCGGATTCGTCGTGGCTGCCATCACTCCGTCCCACGCCGCCGCCGCCGACGGGCCGCTCGACGACCTGTACCTCTCGGACACCCTGGAGCACGTCGGCCACCTCGTGGGCGAGGGCAGCTTCCAGACCGATCAGAACTTCCTGGGCCAGGAGTAGCCCGGCGGGGCAGGGGGCGAACGGACGGTGCCGGTGTTCCGCCGAGGGAGCACCGGCACTCCGTTTTGCGCGCCCTCAACGGGAACTGGTTTCCGTGGCAGTGTGGAGCGGGCAAGCCTCAGGGGGCCAACAGAAGAGGGGGAGTCCGTGATCGTCTGGGTCAACGGCGCGTTCGGTGCGGGGAAGAGCACCACCGCACGTGAACTGATCGAACTGATCCCGAACAGCACGCTCTTCGACCCCGAGGTCATCGGCGGGGCACTGACACATCTGCTACCTGCCAAGCACCTCGCCGAGGCCGGCGACTTCCAGGACCTGCCGATCTGGCGACGACTGGTGATCGACACGGCGGCCGCGATGCTGGCCGAGCTGGGCGGGACCCTGGTGGTCCCCATGACGTTGCTGCGCCAGGAGTACCGCGACGAGATCTTCGGCGGCCTCGCCGCCCGCCGGATCGCCGTCCGGCATCTGTGTCTCACCCCGGCTGAAACGATCCTGCGCGAGCGAATAGCCGGGCGCGAGATCCCGTCCGACCTGCCGGACGGCGAGATGCGCGTCCGGCAGTGGTCGTACGACCACATCGAGCCCTACCGCGCCGCCCTCGCCTCCTGGATCGGCGCCGACGCCCATCTCGTCGACACCAGCGCCCTCACCCCGTACGAGACGGCCGTGTACATCGCCGAGGCCGTCGGCACGGGTGCCGCGTCCGTCTGCGACATCGTGCAGACCCCGGAGCCCACCGCCGAGACCCTCGCGGCCGGGGTGCTCCTCTTCGACGAGCAGGACCGCGTCCTGCTCGTCGATCCCACCTACAAGGCCGGCTGGGAGTTCCCCGGCGGTGTCGTCGAGCCCGGCGAGGCCCCCGCGCGGGCGGGCGTGCGCGAGGTCGAGGAGGAGACCGGGCTGCGGCTGGAGAAGGTGCTGCGGCTGCTGGTCGTCGACTGGGAGCAGCCCGTACCGCCCCGCTACGGAGGCCTGCGGCTGCTCTTCGACGGCGGCCGGCTGGACTCCGCCGAGGCCGGGCGGCTGGTGCTGCCGGGACCCGAGCTGCGCGGCTGGCGCTTCGTCACCGAACAGGAGGCCGCCGAGATGCTGCCCCCGGTGCGCTACGAACGGCTGCGCTGGGCGCTGCGGGCCCGCGAGCGCGGTGCCGCGCTCTACTTGGAGGCCGGCGTCCCGATCGGTTGACATTTCCTGATGGTTCGTCAAATCCCCGCCGCATGCGTGATGTTGGCGGGGACTTTGGCATTTCTGGGGCATGCGTAGGGAACTTTGCCCGGGGTGGAGGGTTCCTAGGGGAAACCGAGGGTGAATTGTCGCCGTCCCGGTATGAACAAGAACGTGAAGAAGGTACACAAGCGTTCTACCGTCGGTGCGCAGCTCAACTTCCTCGCGGCCACTGGCCGCCGTGCACAGGCCGGACAATCGCCGGCTGAAGGAGGGACATGCGCGCGCACTCTTCGGCCCTCACAAGGGGACTCGCACTGACCGCCGGGCTCGTTCTGGCGCTCGCCGCCTGCAGCAGCGGGGGAGGCGGCGGGGGCAGCGGCAGCAAGGGCACTTCGGCCGGTCTCACGTCCTGCGCCACCCAGGGCAAGGCCGACACCTGCAACTCCGGCACCACCAAGGCCGGCGGCACGTTCACCTACGTCATCGAGAAGAACATCCAGCAGTGGAACGTGCAGGACACCAACGGCAACACCTTCGAGAACGCCGAGGCGCTGAGCCCCGTGCTGCCTCAGGTCTTCATCCCGCAGCCGGACTTCAGCGTCAAGCTCAACACCGACCTGGTGACCTCGGCGACCCAGACGAGCACCGGCCCGCAGACCATCGTCTACAAGATCAACCCCAAGGCGTCCTGGAACGACGGGACTGCCATCACTGCCGACGACTTCATCCACTACTGGCGGACCAACGACGGCAAGGACTGCCCGCCGCCGCCCGCCAGCGACTCCACCCAGACCAAGGGATGTCTGCCGGAGAGCACCGCAGGCTACGACCGCATCAAGTCGGTCACCGGCTCCGGCAACGGCAAGACCGTCACCGTCGTGATGTCCAAGCCGTACTCGGACTGGAAGTCCCTGTTCGGCGCGGGCTATCCGGTCTATCCGGCGCATGTCGCCGAGAAGATCTCCGGTGCCAAGGCGGGCGACGCGGCCCATATGACGGCCGCCCAGATGGCCCAGGGCTGGCAGTACTTCCAGAAGAACCCGCCCACCAAGTACGCGACCGCGGGCCCGTACAAGATGACCCAATGGGTCGACAACGACCACGCCACTTATGAGCCCGACCCGAAGTGGTCGGGCAAGAAGGCCACCCTGCAACGGCTGATCTTCAAGGTGATCTCGGACGCCACCCAGGAGCCGACCGCGCTGCGCAACAACGAGGTCCAGGGCATCTATCCGCAGCCCGAGGTCGACCTCGTCAACCAGGTGAAGGCCATCCCCAACGTCACCTACACCATCGGCAACGGGCTGACCTGGGAGCACTTCGACCTCAACCTGCACAACCCGGTGATCGGCAAGTACCTGGCCCTCCGGCAGGCGATGTTCACGGCCGTCAGCGTCAAGGACATCATGGCCAAGACGGTCGCCCAGTTCGACCCCGGAGCGAAGCAGCTCTACAGCCACAACTTCGTGCCGGGCGAGGCCGGTTACAAGGACGTGGTCAGTGCGAGTGGCCAGGGCTCGGGCAACCTCGCCAAGGCCAGGAAGTACCTCACCGACGCCAAGTTCACCGGAGTCGGCACCGCCCTGAAGACCCCGGACGGCGAGGCGGTCGGTCCCTTCAACTGCCGCTACACCACCGGCAACCAGATCCGGCAGAGCGAGTGCCAGATCCTCCAGAGCGACCTCGCCAACCTCGGGATCAAGGTCACCATCAAGCCGATCGGCGCCGCCGACCTCGGCACGGTACTGGCCGGCCACCAGTACGACATCATCGTCTTCGCCTGGGTCACCTCGCCGTTCCCGATCAGCGGCGCCCAGCAGCTGTGGACCACCGGGGCGGGCGGCAACTACGGCGGCTACAGCAACAAGAAGGTCGACTCCCTGATCAACACGGCCATCGGCGAGACGGACCAGACCACGGCCGCGTCGCTGCTCAACCAGGCCGACCAGATCATGACCGGCGACGCCTACGTGCTGCCGCTCTACCAGAAGCCGACGTTCTTCGCGGTGCAGACGCGGTTCCTCAACATGCGCAACAACTCCACCATCGCCGGACCGCCGTACAACGTCGGCGAGTGGGGCCTCAAGAAGTAGGCCCCACGGGAGCCCGTCGGATCCTCCGTGCCCGGCCCCGGTGATCCCGGGGCCGGGTCTCCGCCTCCGCGAGAGAAGACCCGCATGCTCGCCTACACCGTGCGCCGCATCCTTGTCTCCGTACCCGTCCTGATCGTCTCGACGTTCATCGTCTTCCTGGTCGTCGTCAACTCCGGTGACCCGGTGGCCAACTTCGCCACCTCCCGGCAACCGCCGCCCAGCAAGGCCGCCGTGACCGCGTTCGCCCGGCACATCCACGCCGACCAGCCCGCCGTGGAGCGGTACTGGAACTGGATCACCGGCGTCCTGCACGGCGACTGGGGCCCGTCCGTACAGGCCAACCTGGACATCGGACACGACCTGTTCACGCGCTTCCGGGTCACCGTCACCCTGGTCGCCGCCGCCATGCTGCTCGCCCTGGTGATGTCGATCGTCTTCGGCGTGTTCAGCGCGATCCGCCAGTACAGCGCCGCCGACTACACCATCACCTTCTTCGGTTTCCTCTTCCTCGCCATGCCCGTGTTCTGGTTCGCGGTGCTGCTCAAACAGGCCGGCATCTGGTTCAACCAGGAGACCGGCAGCCAGTTCCTCGGCACCATCGGGGAGAAGTCGCCGTACCTCGAAGTGGACACCACCTGGAACGAGTTCACCGACCACATCGGCCATCTGATCCTGCCCACCATCACCCTGGCCCTGGTCTCCTTCGCCTCCTGGACCCGCTACACCCGCGCCTCCATGCTGGAGGTCCTGGACAGCGACTACGTACGGCTCGCCCGCGCCAAGGGGCTGCGCCGCGGCCGGGTGCTCACCCGGCACGCCCTGCGCACCGCGCTGATCCCGCTCGCCACCGTCACCGCCCTCGACATCGCGATCATCCTCGGCGGCGCGGTCATCACGGAGACGATCTTCCAGTGGCACGGCATGGGCGAGATGCTCGTGCAGGCCGCCACCACCCTCGACGTCTACCGGACCATGGCCTGGCTGCTGCTCTCCGCGGTCGTCGTCATCGTCTTCAACCTCTTCGCCGACCTGCTCTACGCCGTACTCGACCCGAGGATCCGCTATGACTGACATCGGGGCACTCGGGCCGACCGGCACCCTGACACCGGGCGCGGACGACGGGTTCACCGTCGTGCAGCGCAGCCAGACCCAGCTGGTGCTGCGCCGCTTCCTGCGCCATCGGGCCGCGATGATCAGCCTGGTCGTGTTCCTGCTGATCGTGGGGTGGGCGTTCCTCGGCCCGCACTTCTGGCACTACTCGTACACCAAGTACACCCCCGACAACTCCCAACCCCCCTCCTGGAAGCACCCGTTCGGCACCGACTCCTCCGGGTACGACGCCTACGCCCAGGTGATGCGCGGCACCCAGACCTCGCTGAAGATCGCCATCCTGATCGCCCTGGGATCCACCCTCGTCGGTGCCGTGTGGGGCGCCGTCGCCGGCTTCTACCGGGGGTTCGTCGACGCGCTGATGATGCGCATCGCCGATCTGGTGCTGACGCTCCCGTTGTTCGCGATCGCGCTGGTCATCTCCTCCCGCAGCGGCGGCTCCTGGTACTGGATCGCCGTGGTCGTCGCCGGACTCACCTGGGCGTACGTGTCACGCGTGGTGCGCTCGTCCGTACTGTCGCTGCGCGAGAAGGAGTTCGTGGAGGCCGCCCGGGCGCTCGGCGCCTCCGACACCCGGATCATCTTCCGGCACCTGCTGCCCAACGCGCTCGGCCCGATCATCGTCAACGCCACGATCCTGGTCGCCACCGGCATCCTCACCGAGACCGCCCTGTCCTTCCTCGGCTTCGGCGTCCAACCGCCCGACACCTCCCTCGGGTTGCTGGTCGCCCAGGCGCAGACGGCGGTCGACACCCGGCCCTGGCTCTTCTACATCCCCGGCGCCTTCATCATCGCCATCGCCCTCACCATCAACTTCATCGGCGACGGCCTCCGCGACGCCTTCGACCCCCGGCAGCAAAGGGTGCGACAGTGACGGCCACCGACAGAGGAAACGCCGACAGCAGCGACAGCGGCAACAGCAGGAGCGGCCACGGCGGGGACGACGGCGGCGGCCTCGGCAGCGGTGCCCGCGGAGTCGTCGGCAAGGGCGAGGAGTCCGGGGCCGTACTCGAAGTCGAGGGGCTGAGTGTGGAGTTCCCGACCGAGGACGGTGTCGTACGGGCGGTGCGCGGCGTCGGCTACCGGCTGGAGCGCGGCGAGGCGCTCGGCATCGTCGGCGAGTCCGGCTCCGGCAAGTCCGTCACCGCGCTGGCCGTGATGGGACTGCTGCCCGGCTCGGCCCGGGTGCGCGGCTCGGTGCGATTCGACGGCACCGAACTGCTCGGCATGTCCGACGCCCGCCTCTCGGAGGTACGCGGCAGCGGCATCGCGATGGTCTTCCAGGACCCCATGACCTCCCTCAACCCCGTCTACACGATCGGCTACCAGATCGCCGAGACCCTGCTCCGGCACAACCCCCGGCTCGGCCGACGTCCGGCCCGCGAGCGCGCCGTGGAACTCCTCGGCACGGTCGGCATCCCCAGCCCCGAACGGCGCGTCGACAGCTATCCGCACGAACTCTCCGGCGGCATGCGCCAGCGGGTCGTCATCGCCATCGCGATCGCCAACAACCCCGACGTGATCATCGCCGACGAGCCCACCACCGCCCTCGACGTCACCGTCCAGGCCCAGATCCTGGAGGCCCTGGAGGCCGCCCGCGCCGAGACCGGCGCCGCGCTCGTCCTGATCACCCACGACCTCGGGGTGGTCGCCGGCCACACCGACCGAGTCGCCGTCATGTATGCCGGGCGGATCGTGGAGACCGGCTCGGTCGAGGACATCTTCTACACCCCGCGCATGCCCTACACCCTGGGCCTGCTCGGCTCCCTGCCCCGCCTGGACCGCGAGGAGGACCGGCTGACCCCCATCACCGGCTCCCCGCCCTCCCTGCTCAACCTGCCACCGGGCTGCCCCTTCGCCCCGCGCTGCCCGATGCGCCGGGAGCCCTGCGACAGCACGGAACCCGCTCTGCGCCCGGTCGGATCCGACGCCCACCGCAGCGCCTGCCACTTCGCCGGCGAACTCGTCGACACGGCGGCCGACGAGGTCTTCGACGCCGTCGGCGCCGACAGCGAGGCCCTCGCCCGGTTCGCGGACCTGGAGGACGATGCCCGATGAACGGCCCTCTGCCCCCGCTGCCCGGCCACGGCGGCTCGGGCGAACCCGTCCTCCAGGTCCGCGACCTCGTCAAACACTTCCCGGTGATGTCCCGGGGCGTCGTCCGCCGCCGGGTCGGCGACGTCCACGCCGTCTGCGGGGTCTCCTTCGACCTGTACGAGAACGAGACGCTCGGTCTCGTCGGTGAGTCCGGCTCCGGCAAGACGACGGTCTCCCGCACCCTGCTCAACCTGGAGAACGCCACCTCGGGCACCGTGCACTATCGAGGCCGGTTGCTGACCGATCTGAGCCGACATCAGATGCGGCCGGTGCGCCGTGAGTTGCAGATCGTCTTCCAGGACCCGTACGCCTCCCTGGACCCCCGGATCTCCGTCCACGAGATCGTCGCCGAACCCCTGCGCATCCACGGCCGCTACGGCCCCGGCGCCGCCGACGAGGTACGTGAACTGCTGCGCCTGGTCGGCCTCAACCCCGAGCACGGCAACCGCTTCGCCCACGAGTTCTCCGGCGGCCAGCGTCAACGCATCGGCATCGCACGGGCGCTGGCACTCCGCCCCAAGGTGATCGTGCTGGACGAGCCGGTCTCCGCACTGGACGTGTCCATCCAGGCCGGCGTCCTCAACCTGCTGATGGACCTCCAGAACGAACTGGGCCTGTCCTTCCTCTTCGTGGCGCACGACCTCTCCGTGATGCGCCATGTCGCCCGTCGGGTCGCGGTGATGTACCTGGGCCGCCTGGTGGAGATCGCCCCCGCCCGGCAGCTCTTCGCCCGCCCCGCACACCCCTACACCCAGGCCCTCGTCTCCGCCATCCCGCTGCCCGATCCGCGCAAGGAACGCGCCCGCAGACGGATCATCGTCCAGGGCGACGTCCCCAGCCCGGTACGCCCGCCCAGCGGCTGCCGCTTCCGCACCCGCTGCCCCAAGTTCGCGAACCAGCTCACCGACAGCGAACGCACCGCCTGCGTCGAACAGGTACCGGACCTGGTCGACCGGGGCGGCGGGAACCCGGTCGCCTGCCACTACGCGGAGAACGTTCAGCTGCTGTAGCCGTCCGGGTACGGAAACGGCGTCAGCCGGCTCTCCCGCTCCAGCCCCCGGCAGAAGACCTCCATGGTCACGGCGACGGGAGCGTGCCGGACCAGCAGATCGGCGGGGGGCCCGGGGGGGGGCCCGGGGGGCCCCCCCCCCGCCCCCCCCCCCCCCAGCCCCCCCCCCACCCCCCCCCCCGCCCCCCCAGAGCCCCGGAAAAAGCACAATTACACGGTCTATGTG
>NZ_JBSHAF010000007.1:16805-32606 GCF_053611365.1 Streptomyces sp. NPDC054813
GGCTCCGCGCGTACTCCAGACCCTCCCCCCGCTAGACGCCGTGGATGGTCTGGGCGCGGGGAGCGGGCGGGACCCGCTCTGCGCCGGGGCGGGGGGGGAGGCCCCCCCCCCCCCCCCCGCCGGCACAGCCCCGCACGAACTCCGCACGCTCCTCGCCCCGGTACCCGTACAGCGCCGTAACCAGCCAGATGACCAGGTAGTAGGTGGTGTAGGCGAGGTCGTAGTGCCGATGCCGGTCGAGGAAGTCCTGCTCCTCCGGGGCCAGTCGAAAGCGGGGGCTGAGCGAGAGCCCGAAGTCGGTGAGGTACAGCTGCCGGCCGTCGGTGAGGATGTTGCGGAAGTGGGCGTCCAGGTGGAGGAGCCGGCCGCTCGCGAGGACGGCGGTCAGCTCCGCCAGGCCGCGGGCTGTGGATGCGCACGCCGAGTCCGCGCGGTCCGTGCGCAGTTCGGCGTCCAGCCAGTCGTGCAGGGTGTACGGGAAGTGCTCCAGGAACAGGGTCAGGCTCGCGGAGGCGTCCCGCAGACCCTCGATCCGGTCCCGTACGCCCCTGGAGCCGCCCCAGTAGGCCACCGCCCTTTCGATGTCCGCGAGTTCGCCGGGCAGCGGGGCCGGTGCGTCGGGCAGCACCCGTCCGTGGTGGAGCAGCGGGAACCCGGAGGACCGGCCCGCCAGCACCCAGTTCGTCGTGGCCACGTGTGCGGCCAGCTCCCGCCAGGCGCCGAACCCCGGTCCGCCGATGGCGCCGATGCCGTAGTGGCAGTACGGCGGCAGGCCGAAGAGGTTCGCGGTGGAGCGGGCGTGGCGCGGGTCCTGCTCCCGGTCGGTCAGCGGGATCCGCTTCACGAACACCGGCCTGCCTTCCACCGTGATCCGCACCGCTCTGCCGCCGATCCCGGTGCCGAGCGGCTCACCCGCCGCGACCAGCGCGGCCAGCTCGGCATCGCTCAGCAGGGCCAGCGAGGTCGCGATGTCGGTGTGGGCGGCGATACGGCGCGCGGTGTCGGTCATGCTCCCATGGTCACCGCGGCGGTCCGTAGGTGTCCGCGGATTCCCGCAGCACCTGTGACGCGTCGGTCACCGGATCTCCGTGGCCGAAGCACGCCGTCTCCGTCTCCAGGGCGGCCAGCCGCCGGAAGGACGCGACGGCCAGGTTCCGGTCGAGGTTGAACACCCCGAGCATCACCGCACCGGTGGCCGGCGCGGCCGCCACCGCGTCCCCGGTGAACAGCACACCGTACGCGGGCAGATGCAGAGCGATGCTGCCGTGGGTGTGCCCGGGGACATGGACCACCCGGGCACCACCGCCGAAGTCCAGGACGTCCCCGTCGGACAGCTCCGTCACCTCCGCCGGCGGGACGGGCCCGTCGACGGGCAGCAACTCGGCCGCCGCGGCGTGGATCGGCAGCTCCCAGTCCTCGAACACCGGTGGCGGACCCGGGAGTTCGCCACGGATCACCGGAGCGTCCAGGCGATGGGCCAGCACCTCGGCTCCGCTCAGCGCGGCGAACTCGGCCGCCCCGCCGACGTGGTCCTCGTGGAAATGGGTGAGGACGATCCGCCGTACCGCCGAAGGGGACCGCCCCAGCGCGGTGAGCGCGTCGGCGATCGGCCGGCCCGAGCCGGGCGGGCCGGTGTCGACCAGCGTCGAGGCGCCGGTGTCCGGATCGTGCCAGAGGTAGGCCTGACCCACCGGGAAGCGCAGCAGGTGTAGCCGGGGGCGGAGCTCGATGACGTCCATGTCCCGACCGTAGGAAGGACCTCCGTCCGGAGGCGAGGATCCTCTGCCGTCAGCAGAGTGGTTCCACCCTCCGCGTACATCGGACGTTGTGCCACGTCTCCTTTCCACGGGTCGCGGCGTGGCGAGGTGCGGCTGCGATCCGGTCGCGGGGGCGACGGACGGACGGCTGGAGAGCAGGGGCGGGACGGTTTACGGGCGAGCAGCCGGGCGTCGACCGTCGCGTACTCGGCGAGCGAGCCTGTAGATCACCGACGCCGCCTGTCGTGCCGAAGACCCCGTCACCCGGTGCGAGGTCGTCGACGCCTGCGCCGGCATCCTCGACCACGCCGACCAGGTCCAGGCCGAGGACCGCCGGCAGCGTGCGCTCGGCATGGACGGCTCTGCCGGCCCGGGTCTTGGCGTCCAGCGGGTTGACGCCGCTGGCCCTGACCTTGACCAGCACCTGGCCCGGGCCCGCTTCGGGCTTTGCGATGTCTCTGAGGACCAACGGCGTGCCGAACTCTTCCAGGACTACTGCGCGCATGGACCTTGCCGTCGGGCTCCGGCTTCTCGCCGAAGCCGAAGCCGAAGCCGAAGCCGAAGCCGAAGCCGAAGCCGAAGCCGAAGCCGAAGCCGGTCGGGCCGCACTGTGGGAATCCGTCCTGCTGGTCGCACGGGCGCGTGTGGCCGACATGTCACGTCGGTGCGTTCCTGGCGTGGGCCGGTCTGGATTCCGGCTCTGCATGTGCGGGAGCGGAACCACGATTCCGAGGGGTGGCCTCGTGACCCGCAACGGGTCGGCCGGCGGCGAGATGCCTGTTACGTACCCGCCCGTGGCGAACTCGGAGTCGCCGCCCACCACCCCCGTCAGGGAATCGGCCTCCCGCATGGCAGCAGGAGGACCGGGCGGACGGCGACACCTTGAAGAACGGGCTCAGCCCGCGGCGTAGTTCCGCAGGAACAGCGCCTCTGCCACCGACAGGCGCTCCAACTCCTGCGGCGACACGCTCTCGTTGACCGCGTGGATCTGCGCCTCCGGCTCGCTCAGCCCGATCAGCAGGATCTCGGCGTGCGGGTAGAGGTTCGCCAGGGTGTTGCACAGCGGGATGGAGCCGCCCTGACCGGCGTACTGCATCGTCTCGCCCGGGTAGGCGACCGCCATCGCGTCGGCCATCGCCTGGTACGCCGGGCTGGTGGTGTCGGCACGGAACGGCTGGCCCTGGCCGACCGCCTCGGTCCGCACCCGGGCACCCCACGGCGTGTGCGCCTCCAGATGGGCCTGGAGCAGCTTGCTCGCCTCGGCCGCGTCCACGCCCGGCGGCACCCGCAGGCTCACCAGAGCACGGGCGCTCGCCTGCACCGACGGGGTGGCGCCGACCACGGGCGGGCAGTCGATGCCGAGCACCGTGACCGCCGGACGCGCCCAGATGCGGTCCGCGACCGACCCGTCGCCGATCAGCCCGACGCCGTCCAGCACCTTGGCGTCCTTGCGGAACTGCCCCTCGTCGTACTCCAGCCCCTCCCAGCCCGACTCCGGCGCGAGCCCGTCGACCGTCGTCGAACCGTCGTCGGCACGCAGCGAGTCCAGCACCCGGATCAGCGCGGCCAGCGCGTCCGGGGCGGCACCGCCGAACTGCCCGGAGTGCAGATTGCCCTGGAGCGTGTCGATCTGGACCCGGAGCATGGTCATGCCGCGCAGGGTCGTGGTCACCGTCGGCAGGCCGACGCGGAAGTTGCCCGCGTCGCCGATGACGATGGTGTCCGCCGTCAGCAGGTCGGGGTGCTGCTCGGCATACCGTTCCAGGCCGCCGGTGCCCATCTCCTCGGAGCCCTCGGCGATCACCTTGATGTTGACCGGCACGCCACCGTTCGCCTTCAGCGCACGCAGCGCCAGCAAGTGCATGATCACGCCGCCCTTGCAGTCGGCGGCACCGCGCCCGTACCAGCGGCCGTCCCGCTCGGTCAGCTCGAACGGCGGGGAGGTCCAGGCGGCCTCGTCCAGCGGCGGCTGCACATCGTAGTGCGCGTACAGCAGGACCGTTTTGGCACCCTCCGGCCCAGGCAGGTAGCCGTACACCGACTGTGTGCCGTCCGGGGTGTCCAGCACGGCGACGTCCACGAAGTCCTCGGCACGCAGCGCGTCGGCGACCCAGTTCGCGGCGCCCTCGCTCTCGCTCCTCGGGAACTGGACGAAGTCCGCCACCGACCTGAAGGCCACCAGCTCGGCGAGCTCCGCCTTCGCCCTGGGCAACAGGGCGGCGACGGTCTCGGCGACCGGATTGGACGACATGGGCACGCTCCTCGTGGGTGCGACGTTGAACTGGTGAGTACACCGATCCTCCCACAGCGGCCTGCGGCGATCTCCGCCGTAGGATGCGGGGGGACAGGTGGTAGGTGCCCGGCTACGGACGGACAGGGCCTGACCCACGGGTGGTACGGCACCTACGGTTTGGTTCAGTACCTACGGCTTGATATGGCATACGGCACTTACGGCTTCTACGGCTTGATCGGAGCAGCGGACCATCGTGAGCGGTGAGAATTCTTCGGCGGACGACATGCAGCGGGTGTGGGACGTCGTCGTGGTGGGCGCGGGACCCGCGGGGGCCTCGGCGGCCTATGCGGCGGCGGTCGCGGGACGGCGCGTGCTGTTGCTGGAGAAGGCCGAGCTGCCCCGCTACAAGACCTGCGGCGGCGGCATCATCGGACCCTCGCGCGACGCGCTCCCGCCCGGTTTCGAGCTGCCCCTCAAGGACCGGGTGCACGCGGTCACCTTCTCCAACAACGGACGGTTCACCCGCACCCGCCGCTCCAAGCAGATGATGTTCGGGCTGATCAACCGGCCCGAGTTCGACCAGCAGCTGGTCGAGCACGCCCAGAAGGCGGGCGCCGAACTGCGCACCGGCGCCGCCGTGCAGCGCGTCGAACAGCACGGCTCGGCCGTCCCCGACCGGCGCACGGTCGCCGTGGTCCTCCAGGGCGGCGAGATCCTGCTGGCCCGCGCGGTGGTCGGCGCCGACGGCAGTGCCAGCCGGATAGGCGCCCACGTCGGCGTGAAGGTCGACCAGGTGGATCTCGGCCTGGAGGCGGAGATCCCGGTGCCGGAGCCGGTCGCCGAGGACTGGAAGGGGCGGGTGCTCATCGACTGGGGCCCGATGCCCGGCAGTTACGGCTGGGTCTTCCCCAAGGGCGACACCCTGACCGTCGGCGTGATCTCGGCACGCGGCGAAGGCGCGGCCACCAAGCGGTACTTGGAGGACTTCATCGCCCGGCTCGGCCTCGCCGGCTTCGAGCCGAGCATCTCCTCCGGCCACCTGACCCGCTGCCGCGCCGACGACTCGCCGCTGTCCCGCGGCCGGGTGCTCGTGTGCGGTGACGCGGCGGGCCTCCTCGAGCCGTGGACCCGCGAGGGCATCTCCTTCGCGCTGCGCTCCGGGCGGCTCGCGGGGGAGTGGGCGGTGCGGATCGCCGAGGCGCACGACGCGGTGGACACCCGCCGTCAGGCGCTGAACTACGCCTTCGCCGTCAAGGCGGGCCTCGGCGTCGAGATGAGCGTCGGCAAGCGGATGCTGGCGGTGTTCGAGCGCAGGCCCGGCCTGTTCCACGCGGCCCTGACCGGCTTCCGCCCCGCCTGGCGCGCGTTCAAGGAGATCACCCAGGGCCGGACCTCGCTCGGCGAACTCATCCGCTCCCACCCGCTCGCCCAGCGCGCTCTCACCACCCTGGCTCCGGAGCCGGTCGCCCCGGAGAAGACCGCCGAGGTGGACGCGGACGACACGGACAGCGAGGACTCGGTCACTTCGTGACGGCGATCCGGAAGACCGGGTGGTCGGGGGCGATGCGGCGCAGGTCGGCGTCAGGAGAGTCGGGGCCGACCCCGTTGAAGAAGACGCCGACCTCGGCCTTCCAGCGCTTCAGGTAGGCCCGCAGCAGCTCGACCTTGTCGTCGTCGGCGACCTCGGTGGCGGTGAAGACGTCCACGTTCTTGCCGAGCCGCAGCTCGCCGCTGCCGGCGGCGCGCATGTTGTGGGTCCACTGGACGTGGCCGCGCGGCGCGAGCAGGTACTGCTGCCCGTCCACCGTCAGCAGGTTCACGGGGGTGGTGCGCCACTCCCCGCTCTTGCGTCCGCGAACGGCGAGGACGCGGGAGCCCCAGATGCTGATGCCACGGCCGGTGAGCCAGGCCACGGCCCGGTTGAAGATCTTGACGGTGAACCAGCCGGGCTTCTGGACGTGTGTCGACACGGTGACCCCCACAGTTTGGGAGAGCGGTGCTCTCGCTTGACTCCAGTGTGAGGGAGATCGCCGATCCAAAGCAAGAGCAGCGCTCTCTTTTTTGTGTGGTGCACTTGTTTGCGATCGGTGCACTGAAATGGGTGCGGCGCTCAAGTTTGAGTGCACTGCTCCAAACTGTGTGCACCGCTCTGCGTGCGTGGCAGACTGCTGTTCATGAGCACCGCACAGGGCGCCCGCGCGCGAGCCAGGATGGAAGTCACCGCGGCCATCAAGGACGAGGCGCGCAGACAGCTCGCGGCCGAGGGCGCGGCCAAGCTGTCGCTGCGGGCCGTCGCGCGTGAACTCGGCATGGTCTCCTCGGCGCTCTACCGCTACTTCCCGAGCCGTGACGACCTGCTCACCGCGCTGATCATCGACGCCTACGACTCCCTCGGCGAGGCTGCCGAAGCCGCGCACGCCAGCGCCGTTGCCGCCGACGCCGTACCGGCACAGCGCTGGGTCACCGTGTGCGAGGCGGTGCGCGGCTGGGCGCTGGCGCACCCGCACGAGTACGCGCTGATCTACGGCTCGCCGGTGCCCGGCTACTCGGCCCCGGACACCACCATCCAGCCGGCCGCCCGGGTCGCCCTCGTCCTGATCGGCATCCTGCTCGACGCGTTCGAGCGGCGCGGTCTGGCCCGTACCCCCGTGTCCGCCGACCTCGCGCCCGAGGCCCGCCGGATGGCCGACGAACTCATGCCGGGCCTCCCGCCGGAGGTGGCCGTGGCCATGGCCGCGGCGTGGGCGCAGCTGTTCGGGCTGGTCGGGTTCGAACTGTTCGGCCAGTTCAAGGGGGTCGTGGAGGACCGTGACCGCTTCTTCCGGCATGCGGCCGCCCAGCTCGCCCACGGGGTGGGCCTGGTCTTCCCGTAGCGGGCTCCGGCGAGCGGGGCGACGAACCCGGACTCGCCGCCGCCTCGGCCCCGCCCCGACCTCGCGGACGACGGGGCGTTCGCGAAGAGCGGTCGCCGGGCCGGTGGCCGTCACGGCGACCACGACAGTCACTGCGTCTGCGACCGTCACCGCGCCGACGGTCGTCACCGCGCCGGGGCGGCCGACGTACCGTCGCCGTCTTCCGGGACGAGCACGATCTTGCCCGCGACCGTCCCGGACTCGGCGAGCCGCAGGGCCTCGGCGGCCCGGGTGAGGGGCAGCCGGGCGGCGATACGGGCGGTCACCTCACCGCGCTGGAGGGACTCGAACACCTGGGTGAGGTCGGCGCTCAGCCGGGCCCGGAAGCGGTCCTTGCCGAGGGCGCGGCCCTCCCAGACGTTGAAGAAGTACGCGTGCCGGCCGTTGGGCAGCGCGTTCCAGAGCCACACCCGGCCGAGGATCTTCAGCACGGGCAGCTGCTTGGAGCCCGAGTCGTCCCGGGTGGTGGCACTGCCGTAGGCGACGAGGGTGCCACCGGGGGTGAGGAGATTCCAGGAGTCGATGACGCTGCGGCCGCCGAGGTGGTCGAAGACGGCGTCGACACCGCCGGGGGCCAGTTCGCGGACCCGGGCCGGGACGTCCTCGGCGCGGTAGTCGACCGGGGTGACGCCCAACTCCCGCAGCGCGTCGTGGTGGCGGCCCGAGGCCGTGCCGATGACGTGCAGGCCCGCCGCACGCGCGAGCTGGACGAGGACCGTGCCGACCCCGCCGTTGGCGCCGTGCACCAGGATCGTCCCGCCCTGCCGCACCCTGGCCTTGCGGTGGAGCATCTGCCAGGCGGTGATGCCGTTGACGACCAGCGTCTCGGCCTCCGCCGCGCCGACCCCGGCCGGCACCTCCACGGCGTCGGCCGCGTCGAGCACGACGTGACTGGCCCAGCCGCCCACCTTGACCAGGGACGCCACCCGCTTGCCGACGAGCCCGGGCGTGACCCCCTCACCGGCCGTGAGCACCGTGCCGACCAGGTCGTAGCCGGGGACGAAGGGGAACGGCGGCTGGTCGTAGTAGCGGCCGCGGCGCATCTGCTGCTCCGCGAAGGAGACGCCGGTGGCCTCCACGTGTACGACGATCTGGCCGGCGCCCGGAGCCGGGATCTCCCCGCGCCGGATCTGCAGCCCTTCGGGCTCCACGACGCCCGGCAGGACGACCTCGACGAGCTGGGTGCCTGCGGTGGTGCCCCGGGGTGCGGCGTTTCCTGCGGTTTCCATGACGACCTCCATGACGATCTCCCGGTAGGTGTAGTAGCGAGCGAGAGTGCCTCTCGCTCGCGTTAGAAGCTATAACTAAAATGACGGGCGCTAGCCTCGGTGTCAAGCTCTCGCGTCGCCGAGCGCTCTAACTACTGTTAGATGGCATCTCTGAACTGATAGGTTGAAACGGTCGAAATAGCCCTGAAGGTCAGAGGCTCGGAAACCCGGAGCCCCGAAGCGCTCGGGGCGCCCGGACACCCGGCCTCCAGGAGGCCGAGACGTCAGCAGCGAGAGGAGCGTGCAGGTCATGGCGGCAGAAGCGGTGAGCCCCCGCGAGCGGTACCGGAACCAGGTGCGGGCCGACATCAAGGCGCGCGCCTGGGAGCAGATCGCCAAGTCCGGCGCGTCCGGCCTGTCCCTGAACGCGATCGCCAAGGAGCTGGGCATGAGCGGACCCGCCCTCTACCGCTACTTCGGCAGCCGGGACGAGCTGATCACCGAGCTGATCCGGGCCGCCTACCGCGGGCTGGCGGACACCTTTCGCACCGCCGCCGACTCCCGGGCCGGCATCGAGGGCCTCGCGCGCGCCCTGCGCGACTGGGCGCTCGACGACCCCCAGCGGTACTTCCTTGTCTACGGCACGCCGGTGCCCGGCTATCACGCGCCCGAGGACATCACCGCCATCGCCCGGGAGATCATGGCCGCACTGCTCGACGTCTGCGCGGCGGCCGAGCCCGAGGCGCCTGCCTCTGCCGGCTTCACCGCGCACCTCGCCCAGCACCGCGAGTGGGCCGGGGACCACCCCGCGTCGCCGGGGGTGCTGCGCCGCGCACTTGCTTTCTGGACCCGGATGCACGGCGTGCTCTCCCTCGAACTCGCCGGGCAGTTCGCGGGCATGGGCTTCGACCCGGAGCGGCTGTTCGACGCCGAGGTCGCCGAACTGGCGCCCGGCCGCTGATGCCACCACACCGAGCCTCCGCCAACTTGAAATCACAGGTCAAAGAGCTGGTGTGACCGGTTCTCGGGGTGCTCACGCTGGTCGTGGGCGACAGTCTGCGGAGTAGATCATCCGTCAGCGGTTGACTTCGAGGTTCGTCAGAACGAGCAGGGCGCGCAGGAGGTGGGTGGCGCGGGCGGGGTCGGTGCGGAGTTGGTGAGGGTCCGCCAGTTCTTGAGGTGGGCGAATCCGTGTTCGACCGGTGCGCGTCCGGTGGCGAGGACGCGGTGGGCGGTCTTCTGGCCGGGGGTGAGCTTGTGAGCGCGGGTGGCTGTGAAGGCGGTGACGATCACGGGGTCGCGTACGTCGTTGTCGAGGCCGCGGAAGCCGAGGTCCGCCAATGCGCCGAGACCGGCGGCGCGCAGGTGGGCCAGAATGTGGTCGTGGCGGGCGGCCGTGATGTCGTGGGTGCGGCCGGGCCGGGCGGCGGATATCCAGATCAGGCGGCCTTTCGCGTAGTTTTGTCGGTCGGCCTTTCCTGTGCGGCGTCGGGTGGGGATGAGGGTGCCGTCGATCAGGACTACCTCCATGCCCTGCTTGGCCACCTTCTTCAGGGCGCGGTCCAGGCGCGGAGCCTGCGCGGCGAGGAGGGCGATCAGCTCGTCGCGCCAGCGGCGGACGGTGGACTCGGACACATTGTTGCCGCCGGCCATGTCGGCCAGGCGCTGGTCGTGGCGCAGCACGGCCAAGACGATCACCGTGATCCTCCCGGGCGGCAGGATCCGCCACCTGGACCGAATCGCCTTCAGGTGGCGTCGCAGTAGATCGGCGAGGTACTTGACGGTGCTCGTGGACAGCGGCAGACGGCACTGGTAATCAAGCGGGCAGGTGTCCTCGGCGCGTTCTTTGGATCTCGTCACACAGTTCCAACGGCCGCCGGAGGCAGCCCGGTTACGCCCGCACCCCACCACTCCGGGCGCTGGCGTCCCTGGTCACAGGCAGGTGGTAAACCGGCCGTCGGGTAGTTCCGCAGCCAGTCGCGATCGACGAGTCTGACCAGTCTCCCGCGCAGCGGTTCCAGCTTGGCCCGCACACTGACGTCGATTCCCAGCGCGTCACCGACCTGCCGGGCATGACCGGTCCGGCGGCCTGCCGCACGGCGGCGAGAATGCGCTGGTAGTCCGGCGGGAGTGTGCTCTCCTCCACGCCTGACGTGCGGTGCGGGATCAGCATCACCGCTCGTCCGCCCACCTGCCCGGGCGCCGGCGTGACCGATGCCCGTTCGTTGGCGAGCTGTTCGCTCACCCGTTCAAGGACGCGTTCGGCGACGGCGAGTTCGTTCCGCTCGGCCCGTACCTCCGCCAACTGCTTGGCCAGCTGTTCTTCGAGTTCGTCCAGTTCCGCGCGCCACGCGGTGATCCGTTCCAGCAGCTCAGGATCCATGCACCGGATCGTAGAGGGCCGGCCGTCCAGCCGCAGCGAGCAAGAACCGGGGAGCTGACGAGGTTCAGGCCGTGTTCTACGGGTCTGGCGTTTGGTCAAGGGCGTCCCGTCGCGCTGTGCCTCGCTGCCACATGCTGCGCGCCACTGGTTCCAGCGCCCGGCCCTGGCTGGTCAGAATGTAGCGGACACGCGGAGGCCAGCCCGGGGTGCGGTGACGCTCGATGACGCCCGCACTGGTCAACTGGGTCGGCCTGTCCGAGAGCGCGGGCAGGGCGGCGGACAGTTCGGAGTATGTGGTCTGACCGCGGCGTAGGAACTCGAGGACTACCAGCGGCGTCCACCGACCACCCAGCGCGGCGAGGGTGATGTCAACAGGGCATCGCGGTTCGTGGCCAGGCGGAACGAGGGCGCTGTCCGGGCAGTCCGCCAGCGGGCCGTCCTGATCACCCGTCGGTGCGTGTCCAACGGTTTGGTGCGTCACGAAAACCGTGAGCCGTCGGTCGGCCGATGGGCGGGGCGGATCAGTTGCGCGTGCCGGCCGGTGGGCCGACGACGGTGGTGAGCTGGAGTTTGGTCTCGTCCTCACTGCCCGGCGCGGCAGTCATGATGACAATCTTGAGCTCGGTGTCGCCGTCGGTCAGAACATCGCAGTCCACCGTGACCGGGCCTACCGACGGGTGATCGACCCTCTTGTGGACCTCGCGGTTCGCGGTCACCTCTCCCGTCGCCCACAGCTCGGCGAACCTTTCGTTGCCTGCGTTCAGGTCGCGGACCAGCGCGGCCAGGCGGCTGTCCCGGGGGAAGCGGCCGGTGGCGCGGCGCAGATCGGAGACGAGGGCGGCGTCGGCGGTGTCGGGGTCCGTCTCCGTGACCGGCCACAGCGCGAGGGGGGTGTGATCGACGTCCACCGGGAACCTGTCGCGGGCGAAGTTGCGCATCCGCGGCGGCGAGGCCAAGGGGTCGCCCAGCAGGGCGGCCCACCCGTGGTTCCACCACACCAGTTGCCAGTCGGCCGCGAACACGGCCACCGGTACGTCTCCGAGGCGGACGAGTACCCGTTGCATACCGGGCGGGAGATGGTCGCAGATCGTGCCGTCCGCCGGCGGCACGATCTGGGCCAGCCGGTAGAGGTGGTCCCGCTCGGCGGTGGACAGTTGGAGAGCGCGCGCCAGGGACGCCACCACCGACGCCGAGGGTGTCGTGGCCCGCCCCTGCTCCAGGCGCACGACGTAGTCGACCGACACTCCGGCCAGGTCGGCCAGTTCCTCGCGCCGCAGCCCGACAGCCCGGCGCTTGCGGACGACCGGCAGCCCAGCGGCTGACGGGGGCAGCCGGTTCCGCCACGTGCGGATCATCGCGCCCAGTCCGGCTCCGGGGGGTGTCGTCGTCATGCTCTCCATCCTCCCGCGTCCCCGATCACATGCGGGGGCGCGAGGGTGGTACTGGTCTTCCCACCGTCGAAGCGTCCCTGGTCCGGCTCCCTCGTCAAGGCAACCATCGAAGGCATGACGATCACTTTCATCACCGGAGCCAACAAGGGCATCGGCCGCGAGACCGCCCGCCGCCTCATCGCGTGCGGTCACACCGTTCTCCTGGGAGCCCGCGACCGTGAGCGGGGTGAGGAGGCAGCCGCCGCGCTGGGCGCACGCTTCGTCCCCGTCGACGTGACCGACGACGCGTCCGTGGCCGCCGCCGCCGCGGACGTCGCCGAGCACGAGGGCAGGATCGATGTCCTGATCAACAACGCGGGGGTCCAGGGTCCCTTCGGTGATCCCGCCGACCTCACCGCCGCCGACGCCCGCGCCGTCCTCGACGTCAACGTCATCGGCGTGGTCCGCACCACCACCGCGTTCCTGCCGCTGCTGCGCCGTTCGGACGACCCCGTGATCATCAACGTCAGCAGCGGCATGGGCTCCCTCGCCTTCACCCACGACCCCGGCCGGTCCGAGTCGCACGTCGTCGTGCCGCTGTACGCCTCCTCGAAGGCGGCGCTGACGATGTTGACCACGCAGTACGCCAAAGGGCTCAAGGACATTCGCGTCAACGCCGCCGACCCCGGCTACACCGCGACCGACATAAACGGTCACAGCGGCTCCCAGACCGTCACCGAGGGCACGGACGCGATCGTCGCCCTCGCCACCGAGGGGCCCGGTGCCGGCACCGGACGCTTCATCGACCGCCATGGCGTGATCGCCTGGTCCTGAGACCGGCGGTGCCGGGTCACCGGCCCTGAAGAACAGAACGGGCAGAACATCGAGACCGGTCCCGGACAGGAGAACCGCTGCCGCTACTGGCGTCGGCGGAACCTCCGGCCGAGGTGATCAGGACGTACGAGCCGGGGCCCGGCACGTCGAGACGGTAGCCGCCGTCGGGCCCGGTGACCGCGCGGTCCAGACGGCGTTCCACATCTCCGCCGCCTTCTTGGTCGCCGCCGCCCTCGTCGCCGCGTTTGTACTCAAGCAGAAGGGCTGGGAGAGCGTCGCCGAGGCAGATGCCGCCGTCGGGATGGCGGAAGGATGACGATGCTGCGGCAGCTCGGGTTCCTGACCGGAACTACTGCGCGACGCACTGGACTTGCGAGTGAGCACGGAGACCACCCGCGCCACCCACCCACCTCCTGCGCGCCCTGCTCGTCCTGACGAATCTTGAAGTCAACCGCTGACAGAAGATCTACTCCGGAGACTGCCGCCTCCGACCAGCGTGAGAACCTCGGGAGACCGTCACGCCAGCCCTTTGACCTGTGCCTTCAAGTTGGCGGAGGCTCACCGCACGCCACCGCACGCCACTGGACCGCACGGCACGGCACGGCCCGGCGCTGCACGGCACCGCATGGCACGGCGCTGCACGGCACCGCGCCGCGCCGCGCCGCACACCACGGCACCGCATCGCACCCGGCTGCCTACTTCCCTGGGAGTACGCATGATCACCTCGCCGGGCTGACGCTCGCGCGGGCCGGTGCCGTCTAGCGTGGCGGACATGGACGAGCAGCGGGAACGGGAGCGCGGCCCCGCGCAGTGGTGGCACTACGGCCCCCCGTGGTGGCACCGCGACGACGAGGGCACGGACGAGCCGGCGCGTGGCCGGCTGCCCTGGCGCACCACCGTCCCGCTCACCGTGCTGGTACTGGTCGGCTCGAACTTCGCCGCCCACGAGCAGCCGCACCGCGAACCCCTCGACGGGTACGCCCGTCTGCTGCTCCTGGCCACCTGCGCGCTACTGCTGTGGCGGCACCGGCACCCCGTGCCCGTGGTGTTCGGCACGGCGGCGCTCGCCCTCGTCTACGTCGCGGCCGGCTACCCGTACGGGCCGGTCTTCGCGGCCGTCGCCGTGGCCTGCTTCAGTGCCGTCGTCGCGGGGCGCCGCCGGGCCGCCTGGGCGGCCGTCGGCATGCTGTGGGGCGGCCACCTGCTGATCTCGCTCTGGCTGTACCGCCGGCTGCCTCCACCGGGTGAC
Source organism: Streptomyces sp. NPDC054813 (assembly GCF_053611365.1). Classification (NCBI taxonomy): domain Bacteria; kingdom Bacillati; phylum Actinomycetota; class Actinomycetes; order Kitasatosporales; family Streptomycetaceae; genus Streptomyces; species Streptomyces sp. NPDC054813. Next base: position 30,752 of record NZ_JBSHAF010000007.1, read on the forward strand.
ACGGGGGCGAGTCCCGGCCAGGAGTTGATCATCGCCACCTGGGTGCTGATCGTCGTCGCCGTGGCCGAGCTGGTGCGGCTGCGGCGCGAGCAGTGGGCGCGGGAGCGGGCCGACCGCGCTCAGGCGGCGCGGCGGCGGGCGGACGCGGAACGGCTGCGGATTGCCCGCGAGCTGCACGACGTGCTGGCGCACAGCATCTCCGTCATCAACGTCCAGGCGGGCATGGGGCTCGCGCTCCTGGACTCCGACCCCGAACAGGCCCGGACCGCGCTCACCACCATCAAGGCCGCCAGCAAGGAGGCGCTCGGCGAGGTGCGGCAGGTGCTCGACACCCTGCGCGCGCCGGGAGACGCGCCGCGCGCGCCCGCTCCCGGGCTCGGGCGGTTGCCGGAACTGGTCGAACAGGCGGCGAGCGCCGGACTCACGGTGACCGTGGAGGGGGAGCCGCCGCGGCTGCCGCCCGGCGCCGATCTGGCCGCCTTCCGGATCGTGCAGGAGGCGCTCACCAATGTCGTACGGCACTCGGGCTCACGGCACGCGCGTGTACGGCTCGAACACGGGGGCGGGGAGCTGCGGTTGCGGATCGACGACGACGGCCCCGCGACCGGCGCGGACGCGGGCGGCAGCGGGAACGGCCTGGCCGGGATGCGGGAACGGGCGGCCGCCCTGGGTGGCACGATCGAGGCGGGGCCGCGCGCCGACGGGGGCTTCCGGGTGCGCGCCGTACTGCCCCTGACCGCTGCTGGGCTGCCGTCGGCCGACGCCGTGGTGCCCTTGACCGATGCCGTACAGCCCCCGACCGACCGGGAGGAACGATGATCCGGGTACTGCTCGCCGACGACCAGTCACTGGTGCGGGCCGGTTTCCGGGCGCTGCTCGACGCGCAGCCGGACGTCGAGGTGGCCGGGGAGGCGGCGGACGGCGAGGAGGCGCTGCGCAAGGTGCGCGAACTGCGCCCCGACGTGGTCCTGATGGACATCCGTATGCCGCATCTCGACGGACTGGCCGCGACCCGCCGTATCACCGGGGAGGAGGAGCTGAAGGACGTCAAGGTGGTGATGCTGACGACGTTCGAGCTTGACGAGTACGTCTTCGAGGCGATCCGCTCCGGCGCCTCCGGGTTCCTGGTCAAGGACACCGAGCCGGAGGAACTCGTGCGCGCCGTCCGGGCGGTGGTGGGCGGTGACGCGCTGCTGTCGCCGGGGGTGACGCGCCGGCTGATCGCGGAGTTCGCGGCCCGTTCCAAGGAGCCGGCCGCCGCTGACGCACTCGCCCGACTCACGGAACGGGAAAGGGAGGTGATGGCCCTGGTCGGCATCGGCCTGTCCAACGAGGAGATCGCCCGCCGGCTGGTGGTGAGCCCGCTCACCGCCAAGACCCATGTGAGCCGCACGATGGTCAAGCTGGGCGCCCGCGACCGGGCCCAACTGGTCGTCCTGGCCTATGAGTCGGGGCTGGTCCGGCCCGGCTGGCTGGGCTGAGAGGACCGCCGGAAGCGGACCAGCACGCTGACGACCCGGGCGAAGAACACCACGGTGGCCAGGACCATGCCCACCAGTGGCAGCGTACGTTCGAGGCCGCCGGGCAGATCGAAGAGCAGTACCGGCCCCGCCACCGCTCCGAAGACCACCACCGCCGCGAACACCGCGCTGCAGAGCGCGTATCCGATCTCCACGGTGATCGCGTCCCGCTCGGCCTGACCGCGCCGTCCCCCGTGACCCGTCATTCCGGCAGTGTCACACCCGTGGGGGGGGCGGGGGCGCCCCCCCCCCCCCCCGGCCCCGGGGGGGGGGGGCCGCCACGAAGCCCCCCGCGCCGGCGGGCGCGCGCCGACCCCCCCCACACACCCCCGGCC
>NZ_JBSHAF010000007.1:32616-197480 GCF_053611365.1 Streptomyces sp. NPDC054813
ACGGACCACTACACCGCTGATATTAAGCGCCGCGGCGCCGGCGGCCCCCCCCCGCCCCGCGGGCCCCCCACGTTCGGAGGCGTCCCCCTAGAGCCGCGCGTCGCGCGTCAGTCGCGCACGGACACGCGCTCCGCCTCCAGGGAGGTGGACTTGGCGATCACCACGCTCTGCTGCGGCCGCTGGGCGCGCAGCCCGGTGAGCGTGATCAGGAGGCCGGCGAGGGCCACGCCCGCGACCACCATGAAGCCGGGGCGGTAGCTGTCGAGCATCGCCTGCGGGGTCGCATGCGCCGGGGCGCCCGCTGTGACCACGGCGGTCACGACCGCCAGGAAGATCGCGCCGCCCACCTGCACCGAGGTGTTGAGGAGCCCGGAGACCATGCCCTGCTCGTGGTCGTCGACCCCGTTGGTGGCCTGGATGTTGAGCGAGGGGAAGACCAGCGCGCAGGCGGCGCCGATCAGCAGCATCGAGGGCAGGATCACCGCCGCGTACACCGGGTCCAGGTCGATGCGCAGGAACAGGGCGTAGCCGAGGACCATGAACGCGAAGCCCGCCGCGATCAGCCGCGGGGTGCCGAAGCGGTCCACGATCGCACCGACCTTGGTGGAGGACACCGCCACGAGGGCGCCCGCGGGCAGGAAGGCCAGGGCGGTGTGCAGCGCCGACCAGCCGAGCAGGGACTGCATGTACAGGGTGGTCAGGAACTGGAAACCGACGTAGGAGCCGAAGAAGGCGACCGCGCCGAGCTGGGCGCGGATCTGGTTGCCGGAGCGCAGCACGCCGAGCCGGATGAGCGGGCCGGGGGAGCGGCGTTCGACCCGGACGAAGACGGTCAGCAGGACGGCGACCGCGAGGAAGGACAGCAGGGTGCGGGCCGATGCCCAGCCCACCTGCGGGGCCTCCACCACGGTGAACACCAGGAGCAGCATGGAGGCGGTGCCGAGGACCGCGCCGGGGATGTCGTAGCCGTTGTGGTCGCGTTCGCGGGCGCTGCGCGGCAGCAGCTTGAGGCCGGCGACGAGCGCGATCAGGGCGATGGGGGCGGGCAGCAGCATGGTGAGGCGCCAGCTGGCCTCGGTGAGCAGACCGGACAGCACCAGGCCCATGGAGAAGCCGGTGGCGGCGCAGGTGGTGTAGATGGCGAGGGCCCGGTTGCGCAGCGGGCCCTCCGGGAACGTGGTCGTGATGATCGAGAGGCCGGCCGGAGCGGTGAAGGCCGCGCTGAGGCCCTTGATGAAGCGGCTGGCGATGAGCAGCGGGCCCGAGTCGACCAGGCCGCCGAGCAGCGAGGCGAGGGCGAAGACACCGAGGGCCACCAGGAACACCTGGCGGCGGCCCAGCAGGTCGGCGGTTCGGCCGCCGAGCAGCAGCAGGCCGCCGTAGCCCAGGATGTAGCCGCTGACGATCCATTGCAGCGTGGAGGTCGACAGCTGCAGGTCGGAGCCGATCGAGGGCAGCGCGACGCCGACCATCGACACGTCCAGGGCGTCCAGGAACATCGCGGCGCAGAGCACCAGCAGGGTGCCCCAGAGGCGGGGAGTCCAGCGTCCCTCGGAGACAGGGGCGGTGAGCGGAGAGGTCATGCCCACAGACACTACATGCACATGCATCGAATGCAAGCGCATTTAATTACGATGCAACAATCCCGTTTCTCTGCTACGGTGCGAGGATGGCGGCGAAGAAGCCCGAGCAGGCACTCGTGGAGCAGTGGCGGGACATCCTGACCCTGCACGCGCGCACCCAGTGCGAACTCGACCGCGCCCTGCACGGCCACGGCCTGTGCGCCAGTGACTTCGAGGTCCTCGACCTGCTCTCCGACGGTCCGGCGGAGGACGGCGGCTGCAGCTACCGCGTCCAGGAGATCGCCGAGCGGGTGCACCTGAGCCAGAGTGCGCTGTCCCGGCTGGTGGCCCGACTCGAGAAGGACGGCCTGGTCGAGCGGGCCATGTGCCCGGAGGACCGGCGGGGCGTGCGGGTGGCGCTCACCGGCAAGGGGCGCGCGCTGCACGGCGAGGTGCTGCCGGTGCAGCGCGCGGTACTCACCCGGATGCTGGCCGGCTAGAGCCGCCGGTCAGATCCCGGACCTGGTCCGCCACAGGTCGGCCAGTTCCGGGTCGCCGATCATCTTCGGCACCGGTACCCGGTTCCACAGTGCCAGGTACAACTCGTCGGCGGGGCCGGAGAGTTCGGCCGTCGCGCCCGGGACCGCGCCGAGTTCCGTGACGGGCGGCTCCGCGGACAGCCTTACGGTCCAGGCCGCGTCCCGGTCCGCGGCGCGCACCTGGAGCACCCGAGGGTACTCGGAGCGGACCCGGCTGCGGGAGCGGGCGTGGAAGCCGCGCAGCAGTTCGTCGATACCGTCGACCGCGAAGTCCGTGGCGATCGGGGAGACCGGCCCGCCCCGGGCGGCCTCGGCGTCGTACCGGTGCACGGTCGTCTCATGGGCCTGGCGGCGCAGCCAGAAGGTGAGTGGTGAGGGGACGGGGGCCGGGTGGAAGGTCCAGCACGTCACGTTCGGCGGCGCACCGGCCAGGGTGTCGACGAGGATACGGTGGCCGTCCCGGAACCAGGTGGTCAACTCGGTGCCGTCGAGGTCGGGCGGGTCGGGGATGGGCCGGGGTCCGGGGTGGGCGTCGGCGACGATCCCGGCGGCCCACCGATGGATGGTGCCCGTGTGTCGCAGCAGGTCGCGCACCTGCCAGTCCGGGCAGGTCGGAACCACGGCGTCGAGGCCCGCCACCACGGCGGCCGCGGCCAGTGACCGGCCCTCCCGGTCCAGGATCTGAAGATACTCGGCAGTCTCCATGCCGCGAGTCTGCCCGATACAACCAAGCACCCGTGCGGCAGGCTCCGGCGGCCACGCGCCGGTGCGGCAGGCCCCGGCGCCCGAGCACCCGTGCGGCAGGCTCCGGCTGTGCGTACCGTGTCGGCGTGGCAAGCCCTAGCGCAGCAGGAATCCCACCGCGTAGCCCAGCGCGTTGACCGCCCAGTGCAGGGCCATCGGTGCCAGCAGGGAGCCGCTGCGGTCGCGAAGCCAGCACAGCAGACAGCCCGCCACGGCAGTGAACAGCACCGCCCCGATGTCCACCAGGACCGCCCCGGCGACCGACGGCCCGAAGACCGAACCCAGCGTCGGCTTGTCCTTGTTGAGGTTCAGCGAGGGCAGGATGTGCCAGAGACCGAACAGCACGGAGGACAGGACGGCGGCCGTCGTCGCCGCGCGCAACCGGCGCAGCAGCGCGAACAGCACCCCGCGGAAGGCGATCTCCTCCAGCAGTACGGTTCCCACCGGCACCGCCACCAGCGCCTTGAAGGCGATCTGCGCCCCGCCCAGCGCATTGGTCCGCTGGTCGGCGAACAGCCCGCGGGTGACCGGGACCAGGGCCCCGCACAGATAGACCGCCGCGACGATCCCGATCAGGGCGACCGCCCAACGCACCCCGTCCGCAAGCGTGTCCCGGCCCAGTCCCAGCTCCGCCCAGCCGCCCCCGGCCCAGAACAGCAGCGCCACCAGGACCGCCGAGGCGGCGACCGCGGTCAGCAGGATCCAGGACCGGGCCCAGCGGTTGTCCAGCAGATTGGCCGCCACCAGCACGACCACCACCGCTGCCAGAGCGGCCCGGGTGGGTAGCCGGGGGAGCGGCATCTCCGGGTCCGGGCCGGGGGGCGTCAGAACTCGACCGGGTCGCGCAGCAGCGGGCAGGTCATGCAGTGCCCGCCGCCGCGTCCCCGGCCCAGTTCGGCGCCGACGATGGTGATGACCTCGACGCGCCAGCGTCTGGAAGACCAGGGCGAGCATCAGCATGCCGGCGCCCGCGATCACCCAGGCGATCAGCGCGCCCGCCACACCGGTCTCCTCGGCGAACCGGCGCGGCAGCGAGAACACGCCGGCGCCGACCATCGAACCGACCACCATCGCGGTCAGCGTGGGCAGCGTCAGCTTGGCCGCAGGTGGCGAGGAGCGGGGACTCTCGGTCGTCCGGGCCTGGGCCATGCCCACCACGATGAGATATCCCGTACTGCTCTGCACCTTTTGTCGCCCACGAGGGCGGACTCGGTGACCTTCCGGATGCGGCGGCGGGTGCGGTGGCCGATCGTGGTCCCGAGGTGGCCAAGTGGGTGTTGCGGGCAAGGCTGTGAATCGTACGAGGGGCTGGACCCGTCGGTTGACGGAGCGGGTGCGCCGGCACGCGGGCCCCGACCGGGTGGTCCGGCGGCGGCCGTGCTGGTGCGGAATCGCCGTGGCGGTCCTGTGCTACTGCCTGTCCCTCACTCCTTCGCTGCTTCCGCGCGCCTGGTGGCTCCAGGGACTCGTCGCCGGCGTCTCGGCGGTCGTCGGCTACGCCGTCGGCGCCGTACTGGAGATGCTCGCCCGGTTTCTGCTCCGCTGGGCGGGCTTCCGCATCCGTCCGCGGGTCCGCAAGATCGTCTGGGCGGCCCTCGGGGTCCTCGGGGCCGCCGCGGTCGTCGCCGTCACCGCCTGGAGCGTCCGCTGGGAGGGGCAGGTCCGGCGCGCGGTGACCCTGCCCCCGCAGGTGGTCTGGTGGCAGTGGGCGCTGGTCCCGGTCGTCGCCGCGCTCGTCGGCACGGTGCTGCTCCTGATCGGTCGTACGGTACGGCTCGGCACCCGCCTGGTCGCCCGCCCGCTCGGCGTGCACATCCCGCACCCGGTCGCGTACGCCACCGGGGTCGCCCTCGTCGCGTTCGTGATCGTCGGCATCGTCCAGGGCTTCCTGCTGCGCGGGGCGCTGGACGCGATCGAGAGCGCCGCGTCCCTCGCCGACCAGGGCACCGCCGAGGGCGTCCACCAGCCCGAACTGCCCACCCTCTCCGGCACCCTCCGGTCCGCCGCCCACTGGGACACCCTCGGTGCCAGGGGCCGCGACTTCGTCGGTACGGCCACCACCCGCGCCGACATCACCGCCTTCACCGGCCGCCCGGCCAAGGACCCGGTACGCGTCTACGTCGGCCTGCGCACCGCCGACACCCTCGACGAACGCGCCGCCCTCGCCGTACGCGAACTCGAACGCACCGGCGGCTTCTCCCGGAAGATCCTCGCGGTGATGGGCACCACCGGCACCGGCTGGATCAACGACCAGGGCAGCAAACCCCTGGAGTACATGTGGGGCGGCGACACCGCCGAGGTCGCCATGCAGTACTCCTACCTGCCCAGCTGGGTCTCCGCGCTCACCGAGGACGAGGCCGCCGACACCGGGCGTGCCCTCTACGACGCCGTCTACGACAAGTGGCGGACCCTCCCGGCGGACTCCCGCCCCCGGCTCCTCGTCTACGGCGAGAGCCTCGGCTCCTTCTCCATGGAGTCCGCCCTCGACGGCTCCCTGTCCACGCTCACCTCGGAGACCGGCGGGGCGCTGTTCGTCGGGCCGACCTACGACAACCCCCTGTGGAAGAAGGTCACCGCGCAGCGGCAGCCGGGCAGCCCCGAGTGGCGGCCGGTGGTCGACGACGGCGCGCATGTGCGCTTCGCGCAGGTGCCGACGGACTACGGCATCCCGCCCGCGCCCTGGGGAGAGCCCCGCGCGGTCTACCTCCAGAACGGCTCCGACCCCGTCGTCTGGTGGTCACCCGCCCTCGCCTTCCACCAACCGGACTGGCTGGACCGCCCGCGCGCCCGGGACGTCTCACCGGCGATGCGCTGGTACCCGCTGCTCACGTTCTGGCAGGTGGCCTGCGATCTGGCCGGCGCGGACAGCGTGCCGGACGGATACGGTCACCGGTACGGCACCATGCCGACGAGCGCCTGGGCCGAGATCACGCAGCCACCGGGCTGGACGGCCGCCGACACGGCGCGACTGTCCGGCCTGCTGGAGTCGGTACGGGAGCCGGGCTTGCTGGACTGAGTGGCGGGCGCCTCACCACTGCGGTGCGGCGGGCGCCTCACCACTGCGGTCCCGCGCCCCCGGCCCGTCACTTGCTCGTCGCGCCTATCAGCGTGGCCGCCCCCGCCAGCACCGCCACGCTGGTCAGCGCCGTCGGCAGCGATGTCCAGTCGGCGAGGAAACCGATCGCCGGCGGGCCCAGCAGCATGCCGCCGTAGCCGAGCGTGGACGCCGTGGCGACGCCCGACGGGCCGGCCAGCGCACCCGCCCGCTCCACCGCCACCGGGAACAGGTTGGCCAGGCCCAGTCCGGTGATCGCGAAGCCGAGCAGCGTCGCCCAGATCCAGGGCGCGAGGGAACCGAGGAGCATGCCGGCCGCCGCCGTGCCGCCGCCGAAGACCACGGTCCTGGACCGCCCGAGCCGCTCCAGCAGCCGCGTTCCGCTCGCGCGGCCGATCGTCATGGCCAGCGCGAAACACGTGTAACCGGCCGCCGCGAGACCCGGCGACGCATCCAGATCCTGCCGGAGATGGAGCGCGCCCCAGTCGGCCATCGCCCCCTCGCCGTAGGCGGTGCACAGGGCGATCAGGCCGAAGACGATCACCAGGCGGCGGGTGCGGGCGTCCAGGCGGCGCGGGGCGGCGTCGGTGTGCTGCTCGGCGTGGGGGACCGGGGTGTCGTACCGCAGCAGCGTCGGGGCGGTCACGGCCGTGATGATCAGGCCGATCACGGTGAGGACGAGCAGGTGGCGGGTGGGGGAGAGGGAGCCGGCGACCAGGCCGCCGAGCCCCGCCCCGATCATGCCGCCCAGGCTGAACGCCGCGTGGAAACTCGGCATGATCGGGCGGCCCAGGGCGGCTACCAGGTCGACCGCGGCGCTGTTGAAAGCCACGTTCAGTCCGCCGTATGCCGCGCCGAACACGAGCAGTACGGCGCCGAGTGCCGCCACCGAGTGGGTGAGCGGGGGCAGCGAGACGCTCAGCGAGAGCAGGGTCGCGCAGACCAGCGTCACCGGATGGCTGCCGTACCGGCGGCAGAGCCGGCCCGTGAGGGTCATGGTGATCACGGCGCCGGCCGAGACGCCGAGCAGCGCGAGCCCCAGCGCGCCGACCGAGGCATGGGTCTGGTGCTTGATGTCGGGGATCCGGACCACCCAGCCGGCGAAGACGAAGCCGTCCATGGCGAACAGTGCGGTGATGGCGATACGCAGGCGGGTGAGGGCGGCGGTACTACCCGGCACGGCGGTGTGCGAACGGGTTTTGTTTATTAGCGGCACAAAATCAGCCTAGGAGGGTGTGCCGGGGTGTCGCAAGGGGAGTGTCGGTCGTTGTGTCGGACGCTGGGTTCCCGTCGGGCGTACCCGTTCAAGCCTCCCCGTGGTGCTCCCTGATCGCCGCCAGGTAGCCGCGGAGTATGATCTTCGCCTCGTCGAGGAGGGCCGTGTCGCCCTCGGGGTCACGGCGGAAGGCCTCCTGGGCGAGGGCGTCGGCGGCGAGGACGGCGGCGTGGCAGGCCAGGCCGAGCGTCTCGGTGTCGGTGACGACTCCGAGCGCGAGCAGTATCTCCCGCACCCCGTCGGCCATGCGGCGCTTGTGCTCGCGGTCCGCCTCGCGGGCCCGGTCGGTCAGTCCGCGGCCGAACCACAGGGCCCGGAAGCCGTGTTCGGCACGGTAGAGCGCGGCGAAGCCGTCGATGAGCACACCCACCGGGTCGTCCCAGTGCTCGGTGCCCGCGGCGCGGACGAGATCGTCCATCGCCCCTTCGAGCCGGGTGAAGTACGTCGCCGCCAGCGCGTCGATGATCGCGTCCCGGTCGGGCAGGTACTGGTACAGCGAGCCGACCGACACCTTGGCCTCCGCCGCCACCCGGGTCGTGGTCAGCGCGGGCACGCCCTCGGCGACCAGAACGCGCTCCGCGGCCTCCAGCACTCGCGCCAACCGGGCTTTACTGCGGGCCTGTTGGGGAGTTCTGCGCAGGGCGCCCCCGGTCTCCCCGGCGGTCGGCTCGCTCACTCACGGCTCCTGGATCTGAACGTGACTTTGTTTCAGGTTTACGTTACCGTCACGGCCATGACGGTCTCAAGCTCCGCGCTGATCCAGGAGCGGGTGGCGGTGGCGGACGCCTGCAGTCGTCTGGGGGCGGCTGGCCTGCTCTTCGGTACGACGGGAAACGTCAGCGTGCGGGCGGGCGATCTGGTCGCGGTCACCGCGACCGGGGCGGTGCTCGCCCGACTCACCGCCGACCAGGTGACGGTGGTCGACCTCGACGGAAAGGTCGTCGCCGGGTTCCTGCAGCCGACCTCCGAACTCGACCTGCATCTGGGGGTGTACCGGCGTTACGGCGCCGGTGCGGTCGTCCACACCCACGCGCCGGTGGCCACCGCCCTGTCCTGCGTGCTCGACGAACTGCCCTGCATCCACTACCAGTTGCTCGCCCTCGGCGGCACCGTGCGGGTCGCGCCCTACGCCACCTTCGGCACCCCGGAACTCGCCGAGTCGGTACTCACCGCGCTCGACGGCCGCAGCGCCGCGCTGGTGGCCGGCCACGGGGCGGTCACCGTCGGCCCGACCCTCGACAAGGCCGTCGAGAATGCCCTGTTGCTCGAATGGGCCTGCGACGTCTATCAGCGTGCGGCGGCGATCGGAACGCCCCGCGTCCTCGACGAGCAGCAGCAACTCGCGGTGATCGAGGCCGCGATCGCACGGAACTACGGCACCACCCGATCGCTGCGGGAGGGCAGGCCATGAGGGTCGTCACGATGGGCGTGCACGTGCTGGACGTGCTGGTGCGGCCGGTGGAGGCGATACCCGAGGGGCAGGGCGCCACGCTGGTCGAGGACATCAGGATGACGGCCGCCGGGACCGCCGGCGGCACCGCGCTCACCCTGGCCAAGCTCGGCGCCACCGTGCAGAGCGCCGGGGCCGTCGGCACCGACGCGACCGGCGACCTGCTCGTACAGCTGCTGGCCAGGGCCGGAATCGACACCGGGTTCCTCGTCCGCCGTACCGACACCGCCACTTCGGCCAGCGTGCTGCCCATCCGCCCCGACGGCGGTCGGCCCTCCCTCCATCTGCTCGGCGCCAACATCACCTACGGCGTCGACGACGTGCCCTGGGACGCCCTCGCCGAGGCCGGCCATCTCCATCTCGGCGGACCGGAGTTGATCGGCGTCGAGGCCGCCACCCGCATCCTGCGTTTCGCCAGGGAGCACGGTGTGACGACCTCCGTGGACCTGCTCGCGCCCGGTGTGCTCGGCAGCTTCGAGCAGATCGCGGCGGCACTGCCGTACGTCGACCACCTCCTCCCCAACGACGACCAGGTGCTGGGCTTCTCCGGCGAGGGCGACCTGGTGGCCGGCGCGAAGAAGCTGGTCGGCGCCGGGGCCGGACTCGTCGCGGTCACCCGCGGCGGTGACGGTGCCCTGCTGGTCACCGCCGCGGGCACCGAGGTCGTCCCCGCCTTCGAGGTCGACGTCGTGGACACCACGGGCTGCGGCGACGCATTCTCCGCCGGATTCGTCTACGGCATGGGGCTGGGCCGCGGCCCACAGGAGTCCGCGGTGCTCGGCAACGCCGTGGCGGCACTGGTCGCCCAAGGCCTCGGCAGCGACCACGGGGACTTCGACCTCGCGGCCGCCGACGCGTTCGCGGCCACCGGTGCCAGACGTGCGTGAAACGTGACGTTCGCCACGCGAGTCCCGGACGTCCGAGAGGTGCCTTCTGTCCCTCGAACCACTGAAATCCTGCGGATATCCACTCACCTCGGGCATCTGTGTTCGGACGGAGTCCGGCAACAGCACGGTTAATAAATGCTCGCTGGTTGGTTACCGGAGAGTGAGCGGTCCATGATGGCCCCATGACGTTGGCCTCGCGCGCTCTGGCGCAACTGGCGACCTGGCCCGACCTGACCCAGGCGGTACCCAGCTGTGGTCTGGGTCAGGCCGTGAGTTCGTCGCAGGGCGAGATCGCGCACTTCCACTCGGAGCGCGATGTGGACCTGCGTCTCACCACCCATGCCATCCGGCACTTCGCCAAGGACCTCAAGAGCACGGGGGCGATCCGCATCGTCCCGGGCTCGCAGTGGGTGACCATACGACTCGACGCCGCGAGCGACGTCGATCTGCTGCTGACCCTGGTGAGCGTCGCCCTCCAGGCCCACCAGAGTTGGCCCGACCCGGCCGACCGGCCCGTGTTCGGCTGCAACGACCAGCGGGGCGCGGGGTTCGTCAGCGCGGACATCAGCGGTATCTGACTCGGCGCCGATGCCGGCGGTGTCCGACCTGGCGCGGACGCAACGGTGTCCGACGGGTTCCACGGCCGGGTCACACGGCCATGACCCGGATCCCCGCCTCCTCGAACCGACTTACCGTCTCCGGCGCCGCCGCCGTGTCCGTCACCAGCGTGTCCACCAGCTCCGCCGCGCAGATCCGGGCGAACGCCCGCCCGCCCAGCTTGCTGGAGTCGGCGGCGACGATCACACGGGCGGCACGCTCGCACAGCTGCCGGTTGATCGCGGCCTCCGCCTCGTCATGGGCCGCGGCCCCGTGGATGACGTCGAAGGCGACCACCCCGAGCACCGCCACGTCGAGGGTGATCTGACCCAGCACGCCGTCCGCGAGCGGCCCGATGAGCTCGTACGACTGCGGGCGCGCCACCCCGCCCGTCACCACGATCTTGAACTGGGGCCGCACGGCCAGCTCGTTGGCGATGTTGAGCGCGTTGGTGACGACCGTCAGCGCCGGCGTGCCGGTGGCGAGGTCGCCGCGCACGGCGAGGGCGCGGGCCACCTCCGTGGTGGTCGTACCGCCGGTCAGCCCCACCGCCTCGCCCGGCGCGACCAGTTCCGCCACCGCCCTGGCGATCCGCTGCTTCTCCGAGGCCCGCCTGGCGGTCTTGTAGCGCAACGGCAGCTCGTACGACACCCCGTGCACCACCGCCCCGCCCCGGGTCCGCACCAGCATCTGCTGCTCGGCGAGCTGGTCGAGGTCCCGGCGGATCGTCGCCGCCGACACCGCCAGCTCGGCCGCCGCCTCCTCGACCTCCAGACGGCCGCGCTCGACGAGCAGCTCGAGCAGCGCCTTCCAGCGGGCGTCGCGCGACATCCGCCGCCTCCGTTCCTCGACCTCCCCGCGACCCTAACCCACCCCGTCCTCGTCAGAATGCTTGATTGTGCTCGAAAGTTGCCTCTATCTTGCAAGAACAATCAAATCCGGGGAGGGTGCGGCATGACACATGTCGAGGACGAGCTGTACAGCCAGCCCGAGTGCTGGATACGGGCCGCCAAAGAGGCCGGGCTGCACGCGGGGGCGCTGCCGGCGGCGGGGGAGCGGGTCGCGATCGTCGGATGCGGCACCTCGTACTTCATGGCCCAGGCGGCGGCGGTACTGCGGGAGTCCTCCGGGCAGGGCGAGACGGACGCGTTCCCCGCCTCGGAGTTCCCGCACGGACGCTCCTACGACCGGGTGCTCGCCCTGACCCGGTCCGGCACCACCACCGAAGTGCTCGACCTGCTGGGGCAGTTGAAGGGGCGCGTGCGCACGTCGGCGATCACAGCCGACCCCGACACCCCGGTGCAGCGGGCCGCCGGCGACCTCGTCGTCCTGGACTTCGCGGACGAACGCTCCGTCGTCCAGACCCGGTTCGCGACCACCGCCCTCACCCTTCTCCGCGCCCATCTCGGCCTGCACACCGACGCGGTGGTCGCCGACGCCCGCACCGCGCTCTCAACTCCTCTGCCGCCTGGCCTGGTCGAGTGCACGCAGTTCACCTTCCTGGGGCGCGGCTGGACCGTCGGACTGGCCGGTGAGGCCGGGCTGAAGATGCGCGAGGCCGCGCTGGCCTGGACCGAGGCCTACCCGGCGATGGAGTACCGGCACGGCCCGATCAGCATCACCACCCGCTCCACGGCCACCTGGATGCTCGGCCCGGCGCCCGCCGGACTCGCCGAACAGGTCCGCGCCACCGGGGGACTGTGGATCGAGGGCGCCCTCGACCCGCTCGCCGAACTCGTCCGCGCCCAGCGCCTCGCGGTCGCCGCCGCCGCCGTCCGGGGCCTCGACCCCGACCAGCCTCGGCACCTCACCCGCTCGGTGATCCTCGCCCCGTCCGGGGAGGCGTGACCGTGCCGCTGGCAGCCACCGGTGAGCTGCTGACCCGGGCCGCCGAGGCCCGCTCCGCCCTCGCCGCGTTCAACGTCATCACCCTGGAGCACGTGGAGGCCGTCGTCACCGGCGCCGAGGCGGCCGGCTCGCCCGTGGTCCTCCAAGTCAGCGAGAACGCCGTCAAGTTCCGCTATGGACGGCTGCTCCCGCTCGCCCGCGCCGCCGTCGCGGCCGCCGAACGGGCCGGAGTACCCGTCGCGTTGCACCTCGACCACGTCCAGAGCGACGAACTGCTCTGGCAGGCGCCCGCGGCCGGCTTCAGCTCGGTGATGTACGACGCCTCCAGACTGCCGTATGCCGAGAACCTCGCCGCGACCGTGACGGCCGTCGACTGGGCCCACGCCCAAGGTCTGTGGATCGAGGCCGAGTTGGGCGAGGTCGGCGGCAAGGACGGCCCGCCGGTGGACGCGCACGCGCCGGGCGCCCGCACCGATCCCACGGAGGCGCGGGCCTTCGTCGCCGGCACCGGGGTCGACGCGCTGGCCGTGGCGATCGGCAGCGCGCACGCCATGACCACCCGCACCGCGGCCCTCGACCACGACCTCCTCGCACGCCTGTCCGCCGCCGTGCCCGTCCCGCTCGTCCTGCACGGCTCCTCCGGAGTCCCGGACGACGGCCTGGTCGCCGCGGTCGCCGGCGGTATCGCCAAGGTCAACGTCGGCACGGCGCTCAACATGGCGATGACCGCCGCGATCCGCGGCTTCCTCGCGGACCATCCCGAGGCGGTCGACTCCCGTAAGTACCTCAGCGTGGGCAGGGACGCGATGGCCCGGGAGGTCACAAGGATCATCGGTGTCCTGGGGACTACCCCCGCTTGACCGCCTTCAGCACGACGAACTTCGGGTCACTGGCGACCAGTTGGCTGTTGCCGAACAGCTTGCGCAGTTTCACGTGGTAGCCCAGGTGCCGGTTGCCGACCACCCACAGCTCGCCGCCCGGTCGCAGCGCCCGCTTCGCCCCGGTGAACATCCGCCACGCCGCCGCGTCGGTGGTCGCCTGGTGGGAGTGGAACGGCGGGTTGTTCAGCACCGTGTCCACGCTCCCGGCCGCGACCCCGGCCAGCCCGTCCCCGACCCGGAACTCGGCATGGCCGGGCACCCCGTTGGCCTTGTAGGTGGCCTCCGCCGAGGCCACCGCCTGGAACGACTCGTCGACGAACAGCACCTCGGCCGTCGGATCGGCCAGCGCCACCGCCGTACCGACCACCCCGTTGCCGCACCCCAGGTCCACGATCCGGCGACCGCCCCCGGGCAGATGACGGAGGAAGAACCGGGTACCGATGTCGAGCCGGTCGGCGCAGAAGACCCCCGCGTGATTGACGACCGTACGCCCGGAGACCGCGCCGATACCGTCCGGGAGCTCGTAGCTGTACGGCCACGGGTTCACCGGCCGCCGAAGCGACGGGTCCGGGGCGCAGTGGATCAGCCGGGCCTTCTGCTCGGCCAGCGAGGTACGGGTCGGGCCGAGGATCCGCTCGAACAGCCGCAGCGTCGACGTATGGATCTCCTTCACCATCCCGGTGCCGATCACCACCGTGCCCGCGTGCACGGCGGGCGCCAGCCTGAGCAGCTGGTCCTCCAGCAGCGCCAGGCTCTTCGGCACCCGCACCAGCAGCACGTCCACCCGCTCCGGCGGCGGGTCCTGGGTGGTGAGCAACCGCACCGTACCCGGCTCGACACCCGCGCGCGCCAGGTTCGCCCGGGTCGCCTCCTGGCTCAGGTACGAGTCGGTGATCTGCGTCGGCCGGTGCTCGGCCAGCGCCGTGACCAGCGCGCCCCAGCGGTCGCCGAGGACCACGACCGTGCCGGACAGCCCGGTCCGCTCCTCGGCCAGATGCCTCAGCAGATACGCGTCGGAGGCGTCCCAGGCACGCAGCCGGTCGCTCGGATCCTGGGGGAAGCGGGACAGCTCGTACTCGCCCCACGCAGTCGTCATACGGTCGCTCATCGTGCGTCCAGGCTAGCGGAGCCGCAGCTCAGACCCGGTCGGGCAGGATGGGGGCATGGAGGACGAACTGTTCCCGAGGGTGTGCGCCCAGGTCGCGCCGGGCGCCGTACACGTCCCCGACTGGCTGAGCGCGCCGGTCCAGCGCGAGCTGCTGGCCGTCTGCCGGGAGTGGGCCCGGCCGCCCGCCGGACTGCGCACGGTCCGCACGCCGCAGGGCGGCACCATGACCGCCCGCCAGGTCTGCCTGGGCTGGCACTGGTACCCGTACGCCTACGCCCGCAGCGTCGTCGACGGCGACCACAGCCCCGTGAAGCCGTTCCCGGCCTGGCTCGACGAACTGGGCCGCCGCGCGGTGACCGACGCGCTGGGCCCGCAGGCGGTGGGCGGATTGTCGTACGACATCGCGCTGATCAATTTCTACGATGCCGACGCGAGGATGGGCATGCACCGGGACGCCGACGAGCGGTCGGACGCACCGGTGGTGTCACTGAGCCTGGGGGACACCTGCGTGTTCCGCTTCGGGAACACCGGGACCAGGACGAAGCCGTACACGGACGTGGAACTCCGCTCGGGCGACCTGTTCGTGTTCGGGGGCGAGTCACGGCTCGCCTATCACGGAGTGCCGAAGGTGTACCCGGGCACGGGACCGGCGGAGCTGGGCCTGACCGGCCGTCTGAACGTCACGCTGAGGGTCAGTGGACTGTGACGTGCGCCGGCTGAAGCGCCCCCGAAGGGGCGCGGGGCTGAATCGACATGCGGCTCCGCCGCGTGGGCGCGACCAGCCACAACGCACCGGCACCGTCCAAGACTAAGGATCATGGCAGACTCCCTCTCATGAGCGGCAAGGCGGCCCCCGGCCCGACGGGGAACGGAACCTCGAAACCCCGGTTGGACCGAGGACGCGGCGCACTCGGCCCCGCACTGGAACTCGTGCACACCGGCCGCGCCCCCACCCGCGCCGTACTCACGGCCGAACTCGGCGTCACCCGGGCCACGGCAGGGGCCGTCGCCGCCGAATTGGAGGCGCTCGGCCTGATCAGGGTCGACGCGCACCCGGGCGCCGCGGCCGGCTCGCAGGGCCGCCCCTCGCACCGCCTGGAGGTCGCCGAGCACGGCCCCGTCGCGCTCGCCGCGCAGGTCCACGCCGACGGTTTCCGTGCCGCGCTGGTCGCCCTGGGCGGCCGGATCGTCGCCACCGCCCCCGGCTGCGAGGCCGTCGACGCCGACCCGGCGAAGGTGCTCGGCTCGGTCGTGGAAGCGGGCGCCGACCTGCTCCGCAGCACCGGCCTGCGCTGCGTCGGCGCCGGTCTCGCCGTGCCGTCCGCCGTCGCCGAACCGGAGGGCCTCGCCCTCAACCCCCTCCACCTGGCCTGGCCGGTGGGCGCGCCGGTGCGCCGGATCTTCGCGGAGTGCGTGCGCGCGGCCGGGATCACCGGCCCGGCCTTCGCGGGCAACGACGTGAACCTCGCCGCGCTCGCCGAGCACCGGCACGGCGCGGGCCGGGGCGCCCGCGATCTGCTGTGCGTGGCCACCGGGCACCGGGGCGTCGGCGGCGCACTGGTCCTCGACGGCCGTCTGCACACGGGGAGTTCGGGACTGGCCCTGGAGGTCGGCCACCTCACCGTAAACCCCGAGGGCCGGCCCTGCCACTGCGGCAGCCGGGGTTGTCTGGACGTCGAGGCGGATCCGCTGGCGCTCCTCATCGAGGCGGGCCGCGAGCCCGGCCCCGAGGTGTCGCTGCTCCGGCAGGCCGAGGACCTGGTCCGCGACCACTACACCGACCCGACCGTGCGCAGGGCCGCCGAGGCCCTGATCGACCGCCTGGGCCTGGGCCTGGCCGGCCTGGTCAACATCCTGAACCCGGACCGCATCATCCTCGGCGGGCTGCACCGCACCCTGCTGGACACCGACCCCGATCGGCTGCGTGCCGTCGTCGCCGACCGCAGTCTGTGGGGCCAGAGCGGTGGCGTACCGATCCTGCCGTGCACGCTGAGCCACAACAGCCTGGTCGGAGCCGCCGAGTTGGCGTGGCAGCCGGTCCTGGACGATCCGCTGGGGGCCTTGCGGTGACGGCCTACCACTGAGCCGTGAGGCTCCACAGCGCCGCCACCAGGGGCTGCCGCAGATCGGACCGCCGTACGCACAACCCGATCGGGAACCGCTCCGGCGCCGGAGCGGCCGGGACCACCGTCAGCCGGTCCCGCACCGCGCTGTGGTCCAGCACCAGCCGCGGCACCACACCCGTGCCGCAGCCCAGGGCGACCAGGGCCAACAGGGCTTCGTGGCCCTCCGGTTCGCAGGCGATGTGCGCGGGCCCGCCCCGCGCGCGGAACCAGCGGTCGGCCGCCTCGCGCACCAGGCCGCGGTGCGGCAGGACGAACGGGCCGTCGAGGCCCTGATCCGGGCGGTCGCGCGCGGTGACCAGAACCAGGTCGGTGACCGTGACCGTCCGGCTGACCAGCGCTTCCGGCAGCCGCGCCGGGATCCCGGCGACGGCCACGTCGGCCTCGCCCTCGTCGAGCCGGGCCAGCGCGGCCGCCGCGTCCCCGGTACGCAGATCGAGCCGCACTTGAGGATGTGCGGCCCGGAACGGCGCCAACAGGTCGGGCAGCAGGGCCTGGCAGGCAGTCACGGTAGCGAACACCGTCAGCCTGCCGATGAGTTCGGCCGGATCGGGGTGCTCGTCGCGGTAGGCCTGCCACAACTCCATTGCCTGTACGGCGTATTCGCGGAAGCGGTGGCCCTCGGCGGTCAGGGACACCCCGCGCGGGCCCCGGTCGAACAACCGGTGGCCCAGGTCGGCCTCCAGCCGCTGCACGGTCCTGGTGAGTGTCGCCGGGCTGACATGGCAGTCCAGGCTGGTCCGCCCGAAGTTCAGCGACTGCGTCAGATGGAGGAAGAGCCGCAGCTCACGCTGATCGTCCCGCACGCCTGTGACCAGGTCCTTTCATGATCCGCAACGGTACGCTGCGAAAGTTGCGCTTGCCGCAATGCTCGCCGGGACCCTACAACTCGACCATGACCCTGACGAACACTTACACCTCCCGTGTCTTCGCACTCGAAACCATGGACGTGCCCGGTGGCACGGAGACCATCCTGCGCGGCGGCCGGCACCTCTTCCCGTTGCTGCCCCAGGCGTTCGCCGGGGTCGGCAGGATCGGCGTCCTCGGCTGGGGCCCCCAGGGCCGCGCCCAGGCGCGCAATCTGCGTGACTCCCTCGCCGGTACGGACATCACGGTCGCGGTGGGGCTGCGCCCCGGCTCCGCCTCGGCCGCCGACGCCCGCGCGCACGGTTTCACCGAGGAGAACGGCACCCTCGGCGACTGGCTGGCCGTCGCCGCCGAGAGCGACCTGCTCCTGCTGCTGATCGCCGACGCGGCGCTCGCCGCCCACCACGAGGAGATCTTCGCCGTGCTCAAGCCCGGCGCGGTGATCGGGCTCTCGCACGGCTTCCTGCTCGGCCATCTGCGCGAGACCGGCGGCGACTTCCCCGCCGGGCACGGCGTGATCGCCGTCTGCCCCAAGGGCATGGGCGACTCCGTGCGCCGCCTCTACGAACAGGGCGCCGAGATCAACGGCGCCGGGATCAACAGCAGTTTCGCCGTCCACGCCGACCCGGACGGCCGGGCCACCGACCTCGCCCTCGGCTGGTCGGTCGCGCTGGGAGCGCCGTACACCTTCCGTACCACGCTGGCGAGCGAGTACCGCTCCGACATCGTCGGCGAACGCGCCATTCTGCTCGGTGCCGTGCACGGCATCGTGGAGAGCCTGTACAGCCACTACCGGCTGGCCGGGGACGACGAGGTGACGGCCTACGAGCGGTCCTGCGAGAACGTGACCGGGCCGATCGCCCGGACGATCTCCCGGGCCGGGCTCCGGGCCGTCCGCGAGGACCTCGACGCCGCCGGGCGCGAGGTCTTCGACCGCGCGTACACGGCGACGTACGGGCCGGCCCGTGAACTCGTCGCCGAGATCTACGACGAGGTGGCCGACGGCACCGAGCTGCGTAGTGTCATCCTGGCCGAACGGCGGCTCGGGAAGCGGGAGATGAGCCGGATCGGCGGTTCGCCGATGTGGGCGGCGGGGGAGCGGGTCCGTGCCCGGCGGGGCGAACGGGAGCTGTCCGTGGAGCCGTTCACCGCCGGTGTGTTCGTCGCCACGATGATGGCGCAGATCGACGAGTTCGCCGAGCGCGGCCACCCCTGGTCCGAGATCGTCAACGAGTCCGTCATCGAGGCGGTCGACTCGCTGCTGCCCTACATGCACGCCCGGGACGTGGCGTACATGGTCGACAACTGCTCCCGCACGGCCCGCCTCGGCACCCGCCGCTGGGGCCCCCGCTTCCAGGCGTCCTTCGAGCAGATCGCCTACCCGAACGCCGAACTCCCCGCTGACCAGACCCTGTTGGCCACCTTCGACACCCACCCGGCCCACGAGGCCCTGTCCGCCGCCGCGAAACTCCGGCCGTCGGTCGACATCTCGGTCGGCTAGCGCCAGTCGACGGCGAAGGCCCGGGCCGGGTTGTCGATGAGGATCTGGCGTATCTGTTCCGCACCCAGCTCCTCCTCCAGCCGCGGCCGGATCCGCCGCAGCAGGTACGGCATCCCGGGCCCGCCGTCCACCGACCGCGCCCCCGCCACCACGGTGTCCCCGCCGAGCAGCAGCCGGTCCCCGAAGCCGGCGTCGGCCAGGGCCCGGACGGCCTCCGGCATCCGCCAGTCGGTGGCGTGGTTGGCGCGGGACGGCCCGTCGAAGGCCAGCCAGCAGCCGGAGGCGGCGGCCTGCCGCTGGACGAGGAGGTCGGGGGAGCGGTTGAGGTGGCCGAGGATCACCCGGTCGCCGGGGACGTCCAACTCCCCACACAGCAGGTC
This sequence comes from Streptomyces sp. NPDC054813, assembly GCF_053611365.1. Taxonomy (NCBI): domain Bacteria; kingdom Bacillati; phylum Actinomycetota; class Actinomycetes; order Kitasatosporales; family Streptomycetaceae; genus Streptomyces; species Streptomyces sp. NPDC054813. The sequence goes on from NZ_JBSHAF010000007.1 coordinate 51,435, forward strand.
CAGTACGTCGAGCGCGCCGGTGCCCAGCTCCAGGTGCACGGCGATCGGCGCGCCCGTCGCGTGGTGGGCCTCGGCCGCCGCCGTCATCGTCCGGCGGGCGTGCGCGTCGAGGGCGTGGAAGCCGCCCGCCACCTTGATCAGACCGGCCCGTACCCCGGATGTGCCGATGCCCTCGGTCAGCTCGGCGACGAAGACGCCGGCGAGCCGCCCGCCCAGCCCGTCGAGCAACTCCGGCGGGTAATGCGCCGCTTGGTGCAGTCCCGTCGCGCAGACCAGATGCACCCCGGTGGTACGGGACAGCGGGGGCAGGTCGGCGGCCCGCCGGCCCATCCCGTACGGCGTCCACTGCACGACGCTCGCCCCGCCCGCCGCGCGGAACGCCGACAGCTCCGCCCGCGCGGCGGTCGCGTCGTCCAGCTCCTGACCCGGGAGCACGGGACTGCGGAGGAAGAGGTGGTCGTGCGCGTCGCACACGCCCAGGTCCTCGGGCCGCACGTCGCCGAGGACCGTACGGACGGCGCTCACCACTGCCGCCCGCGCGGCAGCCGGTCCCGGCCGGGCTCCGACATGTGCAGCACCTGGAACACGTCCCCGTCGGCCTTCGGGGCGTCGTGCGCCCAGAGTGAGAAGTGGACCAGCTCCCAGCGGGCCGTGTCCACGGCGGCCGCCGCCAGCACGGCGCCGTCCTCGCCCGCGACCTGCCGGGTCTCCCGCACCACGTCCGCCATCAGCCCGGACAGCTCGGCCCCGGCCGCCACCGGCTCCCGCCGCCGGACCGCGAAGGCCGCACGCGCACCGGCCGCGCCGCCCTCCTCGTAGGCCAGGCCCGACCACTGCCGCGCCTCGGGCCGCCCGAAGTCGTTCACGAGCCCTTGGAAGGCGCCTCCCCACAGGAAGCGGTTCATGCCCTCGACGGTGTTCCAGAGGTAGAAGGGCGCGTACTGGTTGACCGGCGAGCCGTGCACACCGCGCTCGCGCAACAGGTAGGTCTTGAAGCCGAGTCCGTCCCAGTCGTCGAGCAGATGCCCGACACGGGCCACCCGGTCACGGACGATGCCCATGTCGTAATCGGCGGGCAGGGTCAGTTCGTACTGCAGGGCGTGCATGGCGGAAGCCTCTCTTCAGCGCTCGGGCCGTGGGGTGGTCGGCGGCGGACACGTCCGCACGTACGTCAGCTCCTCAGCAGCGACAGCAGTCCGCGCACGCCGGCGTCGAACGCGGCGGCCGAGCCGGAGGCACGGGCGAGGACGTATCCCCCCTGCACGGTCGCGAGGACCGTCGCGGCGATCTCCTCGCCGTCCACCTGCGGCGCGAACTGCCCCTGCTCCTTGCCCTCTTCGACGATCCCGGCGACCAGCTCCTGGATCCGGTCGAGCGTCTCGTCCACGGGTGCCCGCAGTTCGTCGCTCGCGATGATGTCCGGGTCCATGGTCAGCCGCCCGACCGGGCAGCCGCGCAGCACATCGCGCTCGCGCCGCAGATAGGCCTCGATCCGCTCGTACGGCGTGCCCGGCCCGGTGAGTACGCCCTCCGCGGTGGCCAGCAACTCCTCGGCGGTCCGCCGGATCGCGGCCAGGGCCAAGTCCGGCTTGCCCTTGAAGTGGTGGTACATGCTGCCCTGGCCGGCCCCGGCGCGCTCCAGGATGGCCTTGGGGCTGGTGCCGACGTAGCCGCGCTCCCAGAGCAACTCACGGGTGGACTCGATCAGACGCTCCGACGTGCTCATACAGATACTGTACATACTAGTAGTTACAGAATGCCAGTCCTGGCGGGAGCAGCCCGGCCCCCGCCGTGTACTCCCCGGGAGGTACGGCGACTGCCGCCGGCCGCACGACGACCCGGCCCCCTCCCCGGAGCCAGTCTCGATGCAACACACCGAGACCTTCCGGCAAGGGAGTTGAACCGAGATGGAGACCCTCGCGAACTGGGACGGCGGGCCCGGCCCGTGGATCCTGTTCTTCCCGCTGATCTGGGCGGCCGTCGTGATCGGCGTCGTCACCGTCCTGCGCCGCACCGCGTGGCGCGGGCGCGGCGGCCCCTGGCGTCCGGCGGACGCGGGACGCCCGGCCGGCGACTCGCCGCTCGCCGTCCTCGGCCGCCGCTTCGCCTCCGGCGAGATCGACGAGGACGAGTACTGGCGGCGGCTGTCCGTCCTGGAGGAGCAGTTCGGCCGCATCGGCAAGGGCGGCGCGGCATGACCACGACCACCAAGGTGCGGGCCGCGGCCCGGGTCGTGGGCGCCGTGAAGACGTACGGCGCCGGCGACACCGCCGTACGCGCTCTGGACGGCGTGGACGTGGCGTTCCCGGAAGGACGCTTCACCGCCATCATGGGCCCGTCGGGGTCCGGCAAGTCCACCCTGATGCACTGCGCGGCCGGCCTCGACACCCTCACCTCGGGCACCGCCTGGATCGGCGACACCGAGCTGGGCTCGCTCGACGACCGGCGGCTGACCCTGCTGCGCCGCGACCGGATCGGCTTCGTCTTCCAGGCGTTCAACCTGGTGCCCACGCTGACCGTCGCGGAGAACATCACCCTGCCGCTGGACCTGGCGGGCGGGCGCGGCGACCCGGAGTGGATCGACGCGCTCGTCGAGGTCGTAGGGCTGCGCGACCGGCTGCACCACCGCCCTTCCGAACTCTCCGGCGGCCAGCAGCAACGCGTCGCCGTGGCACGGGCGTTCGCCGGCCGCCCGGAGGTCGTCTTCGCCGACGAGCCCACCGGCAACCTCGACTCCCGCTCCGGCGCCGAGGTCCTCGGCCTGCTCGGCGACGCAGTACGGCGGACGGGCCGCACGGTCGTCATGGTCACCCATGACCCGGTGGCCGCCGCCCACGCCGACGAGGTCGTCTTCCTCGCCGACGGGCGCCTGGTCGACCGCATGGCGTCCCCGACCGCCGACACGGTCCTGGACCGGATGAAGGCCTTCGAGGTGCGGTCATGAACGCGTCCGTGCGGCTGAGTCTGTCCTCCTTGCGCGCCCACCGGCGCCGGTTCGCCGGCACCTTCCTCGCCGTGTTCCTGGGGGTCGCCTTCCTGGCCGGCACCCTGGTCATGGGCGACACACTGCGCGCGAGCTTCGACTCGATGTTCGGTGAGGCCACCCGCGGCACGGACGCCGTGGTGCGTGGCGCCGACGCCATCACCACACCGGGCGAGGCCCAGGGCGTACGACAGCCGGTGCCCACCTCCCTGGTGCGGACCGTCGAGCAGGTGCCCGGCGTCGCGGCCGCCGCGCCGAACATCCAGGGCACGGGCCAACTGATCGGCGCCAACGGCAAGCCCGTCGGCGGCAAGGGCCCGCCCACGCTCGCCGGCAACTGGATCACCGACCCGAAACTCAACTCCTACCGGATCGCCGAGGGTCGCGCCCCCGCCCGGTCCGGGGAGGTCGTGGTCAACCGAGGTGCCGCGAAGAAGGGCGGCCTGAAGATCGGCGACACGACCGTGCTGCGCACCCCCGACCCGGTCGAGGTGACGGTCGTCGGCCTCGCGACCTTCGGCGGCGAGGACGGCATGGCCCAGGTGACCTTCACCGGCATGACACGGGCCGACGCCGAGAAGTACCTCACCGCCAAGCCCGGCGAGGCGTCGGGCATCCTGGTGCGGGCCGGACCCGGGGTCGGCCAGCAGGAGCTGGTCGACCGGCTGACTCCCGTCCTGCCCAGAGGAGTCGAGGCGATCACCGGCCAGGAGTCGGCGCAGGAGAACACCGACATGATCTCCAGTCAGTTCCTGACCGTCTTCACGACCTTCCTGCTCGTCTTCTCCGGGATCGCCCTGCTGGTCGCGACCTTCTCCATCCACAACACCTTCGCCATCGTCGTCGCCCAACGCACCCGGGAGAACGCCCTGTTGCGCGCCCTCGGCGCCTCCCGCCGCCAGGTGACCGCGGCGACCCTGACCGAGGCGAGCGCCGTGGCCGTCGTGGCGTCCGCCGCCGGGCTCGCGGGCGGCATCGGGATCGCCGCCGGGCTGCAGGCGCTCTTCCCGGCGATCGGATTCCCTTTCCCCGACGGCGACTTGGTGATCAAGGCGCTCTCGATGGCCTTCCCGCTCGCGGTCGGTGTCGTCGTCTGCCTGGGCTCCGCGCTGCTGCCCGCCGTACGCGCCGGACGCACCGCCCCGCTGGCAGCCCTGCGCGAGACCGCCGTCGACTCCTCGGGCACGTCCGGCCTCCGTGCGGTCGTCGGAGCCGGCCTGGGCGCCCTGGCCGTCGCCCTCGCCCTCACCGGCGTCCTGGTCTCTCCGTCCCTCTGGCTCGCGGGACTCGGCGCGCTGCTGGCCCTGGTCTCCTTCGTGATCCTCGGCCCGGTCGCCGCCACCACGGCCGTACGGCTGCTCGGCGGCCCCCTCGGCCGGCTGCGCGGAGTGACCGGCGCCCTGGCCCGCCGCAACGCGCTGCGCAGCCCCAAGCGGACCGCCGCCACCGCGAGCGCGCTGATGATCGGTGTGGCCGTCGTCTCGCTGTTCACCGTGTTCGGCGCGTCTCTGAAGGCGACCATGGACCAGACCGTCTCCCGGTCCTTCGCCGGCGACCTCGCCGTCAGCAACCCGTCCTTCGGCGCGGGCGGCAGCGGACTCAGCCCCCGTCTGGCCCCGGTGCTCCAGCGGCTCCCGGAGGTGGACACCGCCGTCGGACTCGGCCGCGGGGTCGCCGAAGTGGACGGCAGGGGACGGGCACTGACGGTCACCGACCCCGCCGCCCTCGCCCGCACCTTCGACCTCGGCACCGTCCAGGGCTCACTCACCCGGCTGGGCGCCGACGGCATCGCCGTCACCCGGACGGAGGCCGACCGGCAGCACCTGCACACCGGTGACACCGCCCGGCTCACCTTCACCGACGGCAAGGAGCAGGACTTCACCGTCCGCGCGGTCTACGGGCAGTCCGAACTCGCCGGTGACTACGTCATCACCCGTGCCGCCTGGGCCCCGCACCGCATCCAGGACTCCGACACCCTGGTGGCCGTCACCCTCAGGCCCGGGGTGAGCGCGGCCACGGGCAGGGCGGCGGTGACGAAGGCGGCCGCACGGTACGGCAACCCGCAGGTGCAGTCCCGGGACGAGTACGCGCAGTCCTCGGCCGGTGGCATCGACATGATGCTCACCCTGGTCTACGCGTTGCTCGCACTCGCCGTCCTCATCGCCCTGCTCGGCATCGCCAACACCCTGACCCTCGCGATCCACGAACGCACCCGGGAACTGGGCCTGTTGCGGGCCGTCGGCCAGACCCGCCGCCAACTGCGGGCCATGGTCCGCTGGGAGTCGGTCCTGGTCGCCGCCTTCGGCACGGCCGGCGGACTCGGCCTCGGCGCCTTCCTCGGTTGGGTCCTGGTGAGGGCCTCGGACGGCACTAGCGACACGGCGTTCGCCTTCGCCGTCCCGCCCGTCCGACTGCTCGTCGTGGCGCTGGTGGGCCTGGCGGCGGGCGCCCTGGCGGGTCTGCGCCCGGCCCGGCGGGCGGCCCGCCTGGACGTGCTGCGGGCCATCGCCGTGGAGTAGCGCCCGGGAGGGAAACTCACCGCCCGCTCAACTGGCGACAGCCGAGCGGGCGGGAGCGTGTGCGGTGTCCGGGGCACCGGCGGTCGCGGGTACGACGGCGGAGGCACCGTCGGCCACGTGTGCGGCAGCGGAGGCACTGGCGCCGACCCGTGCGGTGGCGGAGGCGCCGACGGGCGCGTGCCCGGCGGGCGCCCCGGTGGCCGCCGCCCCCGCCGCTACGACATGCCGGGGGGGTGCCGGTTCGGCCGTGCGCGGTTGCGGGCGGGCCGTCATCGGCGTGACGGCCGGCGCGGGCAGGGTGAACCACACGACCTTGCCGTCGTCGTGCGGCCGCACTCCCCAGCTCTCGCTGACCGCGGCCACCATCGCAAGGCCGCGTCCGCAGGTGGCCATCGATGCGACGTCCGCCCCGTCCTCGACCACCGGGAGCCGCGGATCGTGGTCACGGACCGACACCGTGAGCCGGTCGAGCTGGAGCTCGATCTCCACGGTGCAGTTCTTGTCGGGCTGGGCGTGCTGGTGGACGTTGGTCAGCAACTCCGTCACACCGAGCGCGGCCCGGTCTATCAACGGGTCCAGGCGCCAGTAGCGCAACTGTGCAGATACGATTCTGCGGACCTGGCCGATCCGCGAGGGCAGGGCTTGGAGCTCCACCGAGCAGTGTCTGATTGGGTGTTCGATCACGACTGCGACTCCCCGACGTGAGGTCCGGAAGAACACGGAGAACGGATCCAGCAGGGTGCCGCCGTCCAGGGGGCCGCCTGCTGTCGTGGCCGGCGGGCTGGTTCGCAGCGTTATCGCCGGTAAACCCAGAGTGACGTGAGACAAGCGTGACCCAGTGCGTACGGTCCCGCAACTCGCCGTGGTTCAGTGGTCACGCCCGGCAGCCCGCCGTACCGCCTCGATGAAGCGGCGCGCCGCGGGCGGCCCGGGCTCGCCCGGCGCCGGATCGTGGTCGCCCAGGGTGAGTGAGTAGCGCTGGCCGTTGAGGTCGGCCAGGGCCCGGTCCTCCGACGCGAACCATGGCTTCGAGGCCCGTACCGCCTGTACGGGCGCGCTGTCGATCTCGCTGCCGTAGCTGGTCAGCAGCTGCAGCCTGCCGTCGCTTATCCGGACCTGTCCGGCCCGGGTGAGCGAACGCAGCCGCTTGTCGATCCGCACGCCCTTCGCCGTGAACTCCGGCTCCGCCATCCTGCCCCGCCCCTTTTCGAGTACCTCGGTCACCGGCCCGCAAGCTTGTGGCCCCCGGCCGGCGCGCTCCGGCTCGTGTTGTGATCCAGTGTGCGCCCCCGTTCGGGACGTTCGTCCCGTCCGGTGGCAGTCTGCCCGCCCTCGACGAGGAGCACCAGTGCGCACGGGACGCCGGGCGGCGGGCGCCCGGAGCACTCGCGGCAATGCGCCCCCCGAAGGATTCGAGCCACTGTTCCCCAGGGGGCCTTTGAGGCGCTCAAAGATGCGTTTATGCAGGTGAGAAGCTATGAGAAAGATGTCTATGATCGGTGCGTCGGCCACACTCGGACGCCGTTCGGCGCCCAGCGCAAGGAGCCCGCCGTGAGCACCACCCCGCAGATCCGAACCGGCGCCACCCTCGATGTCGACCACAGCGACGCCGAGTACCGCGACTGGCTCAAAGAAGCCGTCCGCAAAGTCCAGGCGGACGCGAACCGCTCGGCGGACACCCATCTGCTGCGTTTCCCGCTGCCCGAGGCGTGGGGCATCGACCTCTATCTCAAGGACGAGTCGACCCATCCCACAGGAAGCCTCAAGCACCGGCTGGCCCGCTCGCTCTTCCTCTACGGTCTGTGCAATGGCTGGATCCGGCCGGGCCGTCCCGTGATCGAGGCGTCCAGCGGCTCGACGGCGGTCTCCGAGGCGTACTTCGCCAAGCTGATCGGCGTTCCCTTCATCGCCGTCATGCCGCGCACCACCAGCTCCGAGAAGTGCCGGCTCATCGAGTTCCACGGCGGGCAGTGCCACTTCGTGGACGACTCCCGGAAGATGTACGAGGAATCCGCGCGCCTCGCGGTGGAGACCGGCGGCCACTACATGGACCAGTTCACCTACGCCGAACGGGCCACGGACTGGCGCGGCAACAACAACATCGCCGAATCCATCTTCCGCCAGCTGGAGTTGGAGCGGTTCCCGGAGCCGGCGTGGATCGTCGCCACGGCAGGGACCGGCGGTACGTCCGCGACCCTCGCGCGCTACGTCCACTACACCCTGCGCGATACCCGGATCTGTGTCGCCGACCCCGAGAACTCCTGCTTCTTCGAGGGCTGGACCACCGGCGATCCGGACGTCACCTGCGACTGCGGGTCGCGGATCGAGGGCATCGGACGGCCGCGGATGGAACCGAGCTTCGTGCCCGGGGCCGTCGACCGGATGATGAAGGTGCCGGACGCGGCGAGCGTGGCGGCGGTGCGGGCGCTGGAGCGGGCGATCGGGCGGAAGGCGGGCGGTTCCACCGGGACCGGCCTGTGGAGCGCGCTGAAGATCGTGTCCGAGATGGTGGCGGCGGGGCGCACCGGGAGCGTGGTGACGCTGCTGTGCGATCCGGGGGACCGGTATCTCGACAAGTACTACTCGGATTCCTGGCTGGAGGAGCAGGGGCTCGACATCGCTCCCTATGCGGCCGCGATCGAGAGCCTGCTGGCGAGCGGGGTGTGGCCGGAATGACGGGGGTGCCGCGGGCCGCCTGAAGCTTCGGGGCGTACAGGGCTGGTCGCGCCCGCACGGCGAAGCCGCTGTCCGACACGGCCCCGCGTCCCCGAAGTGCCGCTCCGGATCGCGGCGTTCACAGCCTTCTGTCCAAGGCGCGTATCCCTTCGCGGATCGCCCGGCCCATGCCCGGCGCCGCCAGCCGACACATCGCCCGGAACAGCGGCGTACCGTCCAGTGCGAACGTCATCCGCACCCGCGTCCCGGTGCCGGACGGCACAAGACGCCACTCCTCCAGCCATCCGCGGGCACCCGGTACGTTCGCCAGGTCCACCCGGTAGGCGTACACCTCGGGCGCCTGTGCCGCGAGCACCGTCTCCTCGAAGCGCACGCCGCCTCGGAGCCGCACCTGGCGGCCGTGCTCCGTCGGACGGACCGACTTCACCCCTGTGAGCCACTGCGACCAGCCGGGCACGTCCTCCGCCAGGGCCCGGAAGACCGTCCGAGGCGCTGCCGTCATCTCCCGTCCGAACACGAGCCGTACGGGTGCGGTCTCGACGAAGTCGAGTCCCACCGGGCGCAGTTGGTGAGCCACCGGGCCGACCTCCTCGTGAGACGCTGTCCCGAAAAGGTAGCTGACGGCCCGTCAGCTGTCTGTACCCTCAGTCGGTTTCGCCCGCCACCACCAGCCGGCGCAGGTGCTCGGAGATCTCCGCACGCGCCCCGGCCGGCAGCCCGGCGTCCGTGATCAGCGTGTCGACCTGCTCCAGCTTGGCGAACGAACTCAGGCCGACCGTGCCCCACTTGGTGTGGTCGGCGACCACCACGACCCGCCGGGCCGACTGCACCAGGCGGCGGTTGGTCTCCGCCTCCGCGAGGTTCGGCGTGGACAGGCCGGCCTCGACCGATATGCCGTGCACACCCAGGAACAGCAGGTCGAAGTGGAGCGCTCCGATCGCCTGGTCGGCCACCGGGCCGACCAGCGAGTCGGACGGGGTGCGCACCCCGCCGGTCAGGACGACGGTCGCCGCGCCCTGCCGCTGCCCGGAGACCCGCTGCGCCGCGTGGAAGACGTCCGCGACCCGCACCGAGTTGGTCACCACGGTCAGGTCGGGTACCTCAAGGAGCTGATGGGCCAGTGCGTACGTCGTCGTACCGCCGGACAGGGCGATCGCGGTACCCGGCACGACCAGCTCCGCGGCGGCCCGGGCGATGTCCTCCTTGGCGGTCAGCTCCAGCCCCGACTTGGCCTCGAACCCCGGTTCGTGCGTGCTCGCCTCGACCACCGGCACCGCACCGCCGTGCACCTTCTCCAGCACGCCCTGCCGGGCCAGCGCGTCCAGGTCCCGGCGTACGGTCATGTCCGACACACCGAGCTTGCGGGTCAGCTCGTTGACCCGAACGCCACCCCGGCGCCGGACCTCGTCCAGGATCAGGGCGCGGCGCTGCTCCGCGAGGAGGTTCTGGTTCTCGCTCACGTACGCTCCGGTCCTCTCGCCTCAAGCCGTCCGACACGCCCTGCGTACCGGCTCCGACCAGGACATTCCGCCCGGCTCCGGTGCGTGGGCGCCCCATCCTTTCACGGGACCACTCCGGTTGCGCCACTCCCTGTGTCGGTGCGCACATGTCATTCGGTCACCACGTGTTCCCTCAGGTGTCACACACAACGGGGAGATTCCGTGGCGAGTGGTGTGTGTCACATCGGAATCGGAGATCCTGAAGCCCGCACGGACACAGACCATCGGCGCGTCACGGGGGAAGTGGGCGAAGAGTGGAACGCGCACGGGAACGTACCGCCGACGCCCCCGCGGAGCGGCCGGCGGCCGGGCAGGGCGGTTCTGTCCAGCGGCACATCGGCGGGAGGCGCGAATCCGTCGAGCGGTCCGCCGTGCCGGAGATCGACCTGGAACTGCTGGTGCATGGCGTCGGCGGCAGCACGCCCGAGAAGATGCTCGGTGACCCGCGCACGGTGCGGATCACCGGCGACGACACGGCGGCCGTCTTCCGGCGCGCGGTGGACGTCGACGCCGAGTCCCGGCCCGGCGACTACGGCGACCGCCCGGTGCCCGAGGCGTACGTCTGGTGCAACCTCACCTCCGGCAACGCCTCCCGCGCCCTATGGCTGCTGCTCCTGCCGTTCATGGTCGTCAACCTCGCCCACTGGATGCGCCCCGCCGCCCAGGACCGGCCGCGCACCGTCCGCGTCTACGGCCTGCTGGTCCGGCTCGCCGGGCTCACCCTGACGGTGCTGCTGGTCGCCGCCGCCTGCGAGGTCGCCCTGGACCTGGCCGCCTGGCAGTGCGCGGGCGTCACCGCCTGTGCCCGCCGGCACTCCTGGCTCGTTTTCTTCTCACCCACCGGCTCCGCCGGCGGCTGGTGGAGCGCCCCCGGACGCCGGCTCGCCCTGGCCGCCCTGGTACCCACCGCGCTGACCGGCCTGCTCTGGTACCTCTCGCACCGCACCTGGAGCGCCTACGAGTCCACCCGGCCCCTGGCCCACGACGCCGAACCCGGGCACACCTCCCTCGGCAGCCCCGGCTTCTGGTACGGGCGCCGGCTGGTGGCCCGGCTGCGCGCCGCCCACACCACGGCGGGCCTGCTCACCGTCGCCGCCGCGGTCCTCGCACCGGCGGCCGCCTTCGACCGCCGGGCCGGCGGACCCGCCGTACTCGACGCGACCGGGTGGCTGCTGTCCGGTGCACTGGCCGCCCTGGCGGTCGCCGCGGTGTGGGTGGTCTGCCGCCGGGGCCGCAGCGAGAACCTCCTCGACCAGGAGCTCGACCGGCGGCTGGTACGACGCCTGCCGCTCGGCACGCTCGCCCTGCTGGTCCTCGTCGCGCTGTACGCCGGCTGGTCCCGGCCGGGATGGCGCTCCGTGGGGCGGCTCGCCGGGGATCCGGCCTTCGGCGGCCTGGTGTTGGCCCAGGGCGTGCTGGTGATCGTCCTCGGGGCCGTCGCCCACTACCTGCACCGCCGGCTCCCCGATCCACGTGCCACGATGCGCGGTCTCGGCGGCCCCGCGGTCGCGCTGCTCGCCTGCGCGCTGGGCGGGGTGATCTCGGGCGGGGTCGCCCAGCGGGTCTCCGACTGGCTGGACGGCACCGGAACCTCCATCGCCGGGCCGCCGGTACTGCTGACCTGGCAGGCCTCCGCGATCCCGCCCGTCCTCGTGGTGCTGCTCGCCGCGGTCGCCTGCCTCTCCTGGCGCACCTCGCGGCTCGGCCACGCCGAACGCGCCGCCGTCGGCCTCGACCACGCCGGCGAGCTGGAGGACACAGCACGCACCCGCCGTATCGCCGGGGTCCGTGCCATGGCGGCCCTCACCGACCGGACGCCGCTCGTCGTCACCGTGCTGTGCGCCGCGACGCTGGTGCTGGGCGCCGGGGCGCTGGTGGGCGCGCTCGCCACCGGGAAGACACCGGACGCGGCCGCCGACCGGACCTACGCCCTGGTGCACGGCGCGGCCCAGGCATCCCAGGCGCTCGGCTCCTGGCTGGTCGGGCTCGGCTTCATACTCTTCGTCACCTGGGGCCGGCGCGCCTACAAGGACGCCGCCGCCCGGCGCACCATCGGCATCCTCTGGGACGTCGGCACCTTCTGGCCGCGCGCCGCCCATCCCTTCGCCCCGCCCTGCTACGCCGAGCGCGCGGTCCCCGACCTGACCTGGCGCATGGACACCTGGACCCGCCGCACCGGCGGCCGGCTGGTCATCTCGGGCCACTCCCAGGGCAGCGTCCTCGCGGCCGCGGCGGCCTGGCAGCTGACCCCGTCGGTGCGCAAACGGGTCGCCCTGCTGACCTACGGCTCCCCGCTGGAGCGCCTCTACGGCCGTTGGTTCCCCGCCCACTTCGGCCCGGCCGAACTCGGCTCCCTGCACCGCGAGGTCGCCTGCTGGCGCAACCTCTACCGCCTCACCGACCCCATCGGCGGCCCGGTGCGGATCGCCGACGGCGACGGCCCGGCCGTCGACCACACGCCCCTGAAGGACCCCCTCGCCTACGGACGCACCCCGGGACACCCGCTCCCGGCCCCGATCCTGGGCCACTCCGACTACCAGGCGGACCCGGTCTTCGCCGAGGAACGGGAACGGCTGCTGGCCCGGCTGCGCCCGGAACTGCCCGGGCAGCGGCCGCAACCGGCGGGCTGATCAGGTGAGTTCCGGAAGGTCCTCCGCGTACAGCAGGGTGAGGTCGTCGGTGCTCGGGTCGGCGAGCTGGGCGACCCGGCTCGCGTGCCGTTCGACCATCGCCTCGAACGTCTGCCGGGCGGTACGGCCGTTGCCGAACGCGGGGCCCTTGGGGAGCACCGTGAAGTACGTCCGCAGCGCCTCGAAGGCGCCCGGCGCCAGCCGGTACTCGTGCTCGTCGGCCTGCTGTTCCACGATCCGCAGGAGTTCGTCCGGGCCGTAGTCGCTGAAGGTGATGGTCCGGGAGAACCGGGACGCCACGCCGGGGTTGATCGAGAGGAAGCGCTCCATCTCCTCCGTGTAGCCCGCGACGATCACCACCACGGCGTCCCGGTGGTCCTCCATCAGCTTCACCAGCGTGTCGATGGCCTCCTTGCCGAAGTCCCGCCCCGCGTCCTCCGGCGACAGCGCGTACGCCTCGTCGATGAACAGCACACCGCCGTGCGCCCGTTGGAACGCCTCCTGGGTGCGGATCGCCGTGGAACCGATGTGCTCACCGACCAGGTCGACCCGGGACACCTCGACCAGATGGCCTTTCTCCAGCACTCCGAGGGAGGCGAGGATCTCGCCGTAGAGCCGGGCGACCGTCGTCTTTCCGGTGCCGGGGGAGCCCGTGAACACCAGGTGCCGCTTGACCGAGGCGGCCTTCAGACCGGCCTGCTGACGGCGCCGGCCGACCTCGATCATGTCGGTCAGCGCACGGACCTCGCGCTTGACGCTCTCCAGGCCGACCAGTGCGTCGAGTTCACCGAGCACCGCCTTGGAGGTGCGGGCCGGCTCCTCGGGTGCGGCGGGGGCGAGGAGCGGTTCCTGTTCGGTGCTGCGCTGGCCGGGGATCGCGCCCAGCAGGCCGGCGCTCTGGTGTGCGGTCTGCACGGCCGGCTCGTGCGCCGCGGGAGGGCGCAGGCTGCCGCTCTCGTCGCTGGTGCAGTCCTCCACCACCGGGCCGGTGCCGGAGCCCGCGTCCGGGCCGCCGTCGGCGAACTCGTAACCGCCGCGTGCGCACCGCTCCGTACGGCACTTGCGCAGCGTCGTACGGCAGCCGTCGATCACATGGAAGCCGTAGCCGCCGCTGCCGGTGACCCGGCAGTTCTGGAAGGTGCCGCGGCCGCCCGCCGACACATAGAAGCCCGCCTCGGCGGGGGAGTCCACCGTGCAGCGCTCGATGGCCGGGTCGGCGCCCTTGGTGACGATCACTCCGGTCTGGGTGCCGTCCACCGTGCAGTTGTTGAGGGTGCCACCGCTGCCGTGGTCGCGGAACCAGGCTCCGGTGGCCGCGTCCCGGATCCGGCAGTCGTCCAGCTGCGCGGTCGCCCCGTCGCTCACCGACACCGCTGTGTTGCGCACCTGGGAGAGGTCGCTGTCGACGACGTCCGCGCGGGAGCCGCGGTCCAGCACGAACAGCGCGTCCGGTACGTCGTGCACCCGGCAGGAGTCCAGGACCACGGTGGCGCCGTCGCTGACCCACACCGCGGGATAGTCGCCCGTGCTGTCGAAGATCTCGCACTGGTTGGCGTCCACGCGGGTGCCCGGATCCCACACCGACAGCCCGTTGCGCCCGAACTGGCGCACGGTGGTCCGCGTCAGGGTGAGCACCGAGCGCGAACGCAGGTCGACCGCGTTCTCCGGGATGTCGTGGATCCGGCAGTCGGCGAGGGTGAGTACCGCGTCGGTGTCGAGGGTCACGCCGTCGGCGGTGGTGCGGTGCACATCGCAGTCGGTGAGGTGCGCCGTGGCCCGTGCGGTGACCTGCACGCCGGAGCCGCGCACCTCGTAGATCTCACAACCCACTGCCTCCAGCGCGGAGTTCTCACCGGTCGCCGTCACTCCCGTGCCCGAGGCGTGGTGGATCCGGCAGCGCTCCAGCCGTGGGTGGCCGCCGCCGCGCACCGCCACGCCCGCCTGACCGGCCGCCACGACCTCGCACTCCTCGAACACGCCACCGCCGCCGTCGAGTACGGCGATGCCGATGCCGGCCGGGTTGTCCACCGTGCAGCGCCGCACGGTCGGCCGCGCGCCGCCGCGCACCTCGATGCCGGCGGCGGAGCGTGTGACGATCCGCATGTCCAGCAGCTCGGGGGTGCCCTCCTCGACGAGCAGCGCGGGCGCGGCTGCGTCCTGGCCCTCGACGTGCAGGTCCTGTACGACTGCCGAGGCCCGTACGGTCAGCGGCACCCCGTCCGCGGGCGCGATGCGCACCGAGCCGGGCGAGCCCTCCGGGCCGCGCAGCGTCACGGCGCGCTGGACGACGAGGTTCTCCCGGTAGGTGCCGGGCGCGACCGTCAGGACGTCGCCGTCCGCGGCGGCCTCCAGGGCGGCGGCGAGCGATGCGTACTCACCCGTGCGGCGCCGCCACCTCGATGTGCCGGTGTGCGTCACCTGGACCGTGCCCTGTGCCATGGCGTTGCTGAGCCCCCACCTCGTCGTACAGATCGCTTGCTCGCCTCGGGGCGGCCACCTCGGAGGATGTCCGGCCACTGCGGTCCGCTCGCGCGCGGGTCGTTACCGAATGCGCTTCGGCCGGTCCACCGTAGCGTGCGCCGAGGCGGTGCATTGACCAGAGAGAGAAAGGCCCTCAGCTGCCGGTGCCGGCCTTGCCCCAGTCCGGTCCCGCCCGGTCCCAGGCCTGGTCCCAACGTGCGTATCTGCGACGGACCATACGCCAGACGATCATCCGTCTGACGCTGTCGATCAGACCCGCGGTGAGCAGGGTCGCGCCGAACCCGGCCAGCACGGCGTGGGTCGTCGCGGTGGCGGAGTCCAGCGGGCGGGCCGCCAGCAGACCGTGCCGGTCCGTCCAGATACCGAAGTGGTCGCCCTTGTGCGGGGACTTGATGGTCGTCAGGGTCGCGCCGTGCTGCCGGGTGCCGTCCGGGGCGGTCCAGTCGGCGAGGACGCGGCTGCGGGTGTCGTGTGCGCTGGTGGCGTCGGGGTCGGGTTCGACCAGGGAGCCGCTCAGCTTCCGTACGACGGTGGCCGTGACCAGATGCCGGTCGTGGTGCTGCTGCCGGACGGACCGCTGGAGGGTGTCCTGGGCGGCCGCGCCGACGAGCGAGCCGAGCACGGGCGCGGCCACCACGATCAGCAGCAGCGCCACCAGGGCCACCCAGGCCTCGACCAGGTCGGTCGCACGGCGCAGCGGATTGCGCCGCCAACGCCACAGGCCGCGGATCGCTCGCACCGTCCACCACCCCCTTCCGCTCCGTGATAACCCCCGCCCGAGCCGTTCATCCGCGAGCCCGGCCGAAGAGAGAGCGAAATCACCCCCGGCAAGGGCTCTCAGGAACTTCTCACGACCCCCAACGACCGGGCCGCGGGCTTGGGTTCCCGCAGGGGCGGAGATCACTCGGGTCCGAGTCGAAGCCGGCTCGGGGGGAGATTCACGGGGAGCGGGCGGGCCCAAGCCGGCGTGGTCGCCCCGTGCGATCAGGAAGGGGGGCGTCGAGCGGGGCCTGCGCGGTGATCAGCGGCGGACGGCCGTCGGCGAGGCGCACGGCCTCGCCCGGCAGCGCGTGGTCCGGGTCGAGCGGGCGGCGGGGGCGTTTGTGCGGACGTGGCGGGTGGCGGTTCCCAGATGGTCGCCACACCAGGCATGCGAGGCCCCGGCCGCGAGGACCGCCTCCCCCTTCGTACCTCCCCGTTCGTATCTCCCCGTTCGTGCCGAAGACGGCCAACGGCACTGTGGCTGCCGGCTCCGGGACCGGAACCTTCAGCGGGGCCTGCCCGGGCGCGGACGGGCGGATGCCGCCACCGGACGGCAGCTCGGCGGCGGTCCGCGCGAGGCGCAGGGTGCGTGCAGACCCGGGTGCGCGCGCTGGGTGACGACCTTTCCCCCGTCGTCGATCAGAGCCCAGCGTCGGTCACCGGCCGGCCTCCAGGGCTCTGCGACGGCCTGCCGGGGCGAGAGGCCCCGGAGCGCCTTGACCGGGTGTACAAGCGTCGACCGCAGTTCGGCGATCCCCATGACGTCATCGTGCCGGGCGGCACCGACATCAGGGGATGCCGATCAGTAGCCGCGGTACTGCTGCTGTTGCTGGTTGTTGTACGGGTCCTGGTACGGAGCCGTCGGCGCGGGGCGCGGAGCCGCCGGGCGCATCGCCTCGTACCCGGTGCCGCCCATCATCGGACGCTGCGGCTGCGGCTGCTGCTGGCCCGGGTAGCCGCGCGGTGCCGTCGCCTGCTGGGGGATGTACGCCGTGGGCACCTGCTGCAGCGGAGCGGGCTGCTGCATCTGCGGGTAGCCGTAGCCGGGGGCCGGCTGGGAGGGGCCCGCCGGGAGGGCGGGCAGTGCCGACGGGAGCGCGGGCAGGTTCAGGCTGCTGGGCGCGTCGTAGGCGGGGGGGACCCGGATCGGGGCGATCTGCGGGGTGCCCCGCTCGGCCACGAGGGAGTCGTAGATCGGAGTGTCCGGGAAGGAGGCGGAGTAGTAGCCGCCGCCATAGGTGGAGCGGGGGGAGGTCATGGCACATAAGTTAAGCCCACGATGTGCTGGTTGGGGAGACCGATAAGAGGGTTGTTTTCCGTGTCGGCAGTGACGCCGCATCCCCAATCCGAGCGAACTCGGCAAAAAAGGACGGCAATCGACGTTCTGATCGCGTAAAGGCCGAGTTCCGCGCTGGTTACCGGCGGTTGGCCAGGGATCTTCCTGTGCCGCTCATGGGACTTCCCTGTCCTCGGGAATAGGTTGTGCGGGTAGGGATGACCTGGGACCGCCGGGCGCGCCCGGCATGCCGACGTGATGGGGGCGGACATGACAATGTCGAAAGGATCCAATACACCGGTGCCGACCACGGCACTGCGTGTCGAATTGGGCTGGCGCTCCGGTCCCGGTGCCCCCGACGCGGACGCCTCGGCGTTGCTGCTGGTCGCCGGAAAAGTGCGCTCCGACGGTGACTTCGTCTTCTACAACCAGCCCGCACACGCCTCCGGCGCGGTCCGCCACGAGGGCAAACGGCACTCCGGCGGCCAGGTCACCGACACCCTTTTCGTCGACCTCGCGCGCGTGGAGGCCCCGATCGAGAAGATCGTCCTGGCGGCCTCCGCCGACGGCGGAACGTTCGGCCAGGTCCCCGGTCTCTACATCGAGGTGCGGGACGCGGCGGACGGGAATGTGGTCGCCCGGTTCGACAGTGCCGGCGCCACGGTGGAAACCGCTTTCGTCCTCGGTGAGTTGTACCGGCGCCAGGGCGGCTGGAAATTCCGGGCCGTGGGACAGGGCTACAGCAGCGGGCTCGAAGGGCTCGCCACCGACTTCGGGATCTCGGTGGACGAACCACAGCACCCGGTGTCCCCGCCCGTGCCCCAGGCCGCCCCGGCCGTCACGCCCACGGTGACCGCGCCCCTCGCCGCCCCGGTGCCCCCGCCGCCCGGCAGCCTCCCCTTCCCGCAGCACCCGGCGCCGACCTCCGGCGGCCTGCCCGTCCCGCCGCCCCCGCCGGCCGCGCCCGTGCGCCTGTCCAAGGTGACGCTGACCAAGGCGGCGCCCTCCGTCTCCCTGGCCAAACAGGGCGGCACCTCGGGCGCGCTGCGCGTCAACCTCAACTGGCAGGTCCGCAAGCAGTCCCCGGGCGGCTGGGGCGGCCGGCACGGCGGGTCCGACCTCGATCTCGACCTGTGCGCCCTGTACGAGCTCGCCGACGGCCGCAAGGGCGTCGTCCAGGCACTGGGCAACGCCTTCGGCTCGCTCGGCAGGCCGCCGTACATCCATCTCGACGGCGACGACCGTACCGGTGCCGTGGCGAGCGGTGAGAACCTCACCGTCAACCTCGACCACAAACAGGACTTCCGGCGCATCCTGATCTTCGTGACCATCTACCAGGGCGCCAGGTCCTTCGCCGACCTGCACGCCACCGTCACCCTCCAGCCCCAGCACGGCGCCCCGATCGACTTCTCCCTGGACGAGTGCACGGTCCCCTCGACCGTGTGCGCGCTCGCCCTGCTCACCAACACCGGCGGTGACCTGGTCGTACAGCGCGAGGCGCGCTATCTGGTGCCGGATCGCGGGGTGAGCCCGCAGCGGACCGTCGACCGGGCGTACGGCTGGGGCATGAACTGGACCCCCGGCCGCAAGTGACCGTGAGGGAGCGGATCAGCCCTCGTCGGCCACGGCGCCGGGACGCGCGTACGTACGGCCCTTCCAGGCCGCCCCGCGCCCGCGGTAGTGCTGTACTGCCGAGTCGACCGTCATCAGGAGATAGAGAAACGCGGTGAACGGCAGCAGGGGGGCGAGCCGGAGCGGCTGCCGGTAGTAGCGGAGCATCGGCACGTACGTCGCCGTCATCACCAGCCAGGCCCCCGCACCGACGAGCGCCGCCGCCGCGTTGCCGGTGACCGCTCCCGTCAGCACCGCGGCCGGGGGCACCAGGTACACCAGCGCGAGACCTACCACCGTGCCGAAGAGCAGCAGCGGATTGTGCCGCAGCTGCGCGTACGCGCTGCGGGAGACCATCCGCCACAGGTCGTGCAGGCGGGGATAGGGCCGCACACTGTCCACCCGGTCCGCGAGCCCCAGCCAGATGTGCCCGCCGGAACCCTTCACCGTGCGGGCGAGCGCCACGTCGTCGATCACGGCGTCCCGGATCGCGTCCGGGATGCGCGCCTTCTCCGCCGTGTCGGCGCGCAACAGCACACAGCCGCCCGCCGCGGCCGCCGTACGCGACCCCTTCCGGCCGATCCGGCGGAACGGGTACAGCTGGGCGAAGAAGTAGACGAACGCGGGGACCACCAGCCGCTCCCACAGGCTCGCCACCCGCAGCCGGGCCATCTGCGAGACCACGTCGAAGCCCCCGGTGCGCGCCGCCGCCACCAGCAGCCGCAGGCTGTCCGGCTCGTGTGCGATGTCCGCGTCCGTCAGTAGCAGATACTCGGGGCCACGCGCGCGTGCCAGCGAGATGCCGTGCCGTACCGCCCACAGTTTGCCCGTCCAACCGGCCGGGGGCTCGCCGGGCGAGGCCACGGTCAGCGGCAGCCCGCCGTGGCGCGCGGCCAGCTCCCGGGCCAGTTCCCCGGTGCCGTCCGTGCTGCCGTCGTCCACCAGGAACACCTCCGCCCGTCCCGGGTAGTCCTGCGCCAGCAGCGACGGCAGACTCAGGGGCAGCACGGCCGCCTCGTCCCGGGCCGGCACGACCAGGCACACATCCGGCCACTCCCCGAGATCGCCCCGGGGCGGCAGCCGGACGTCGGTGCGCCAGAAGAACCCCTGGCAGAGCAGCAGCCACAGCCAGGCGGCGAGGGATACGGCGGCGGTCCACACGATGGCGCTCACCCGCGCAGTCTGCCCCATGGGACCTGCCACCAACGGCCCATCGTCTATCGTGGCCGGGTGAAGATCGCGCTCATCGACTCCGGCATCGGCCTGCTGGCGGCCACCGCAGCGGTACGACGGCTGCGCCCCGACGCCGATCTGGTCCTCTCCTTCGACCCCGAGGGCATGCCCTGGGGGCCACGCACCCCCGAGGGCATCACCGAGCGCGCCATGGCCGTCGCCGAGGCCGCCGCCGCCCGCCGGCCCGACGCGCTGATCATCGGCTGCAACACGGCGACCGTGAACTCCCTGTCGGCACTGCGCGCCCGCCTGGAACCCGGCATCCCCGTCATCGGCACCGTCCCGGCCATCAAGCCGGCCGCGGCCGGCGGCGGCCCCGTCGCGATCTGGGCGACCCCCGCGACCACCGGCAGCGCGTACCAGCGGGGCCTCATCGCGTCCTTCGCCGACGGCGTGCCGGTCACCGAGGTGCCCTGCTGGGGCCTCGCCGAGGCCGTGGAACACGCCGACCAGGCGGCCGTCGACGCCGCCGTGAGCGCGGCGGCCGAGCTCACACCGGACGACGTGACGACCGTCGTCCTGGGCTGCACCCATTACGAACTCCTGGCGGAACGTATCCGCGCCGCCGTGCAGCGCCCCGGCGCCGCGCCCGTCGTCCTGCACGGCTCCGCCGGGGCGGTGGCCGCCCAGGCGCTGCGCCGGATCGGTGCGCAGCCCGCCCCCGACGCACCGGCCACCGGGACGGTGACGGTGCTGCTCAACGGCCGCGAGGGCGAGCTCCCGGAGGCCGCGCTCGGTTACGCCGAGGCCCGCCTGCTGCGAACGGCCAGCCACGCCGCCTCCCAGTGAACCCTCCGGGGCCGCGGATACCGCCGATGTGAGCAGTCACCCTCCGCGACGCGGTGCCCGCGCAGCGAAACGTGAGTAATCTCGTAGACATGAGGGACCACCCCCACGACCGCTCCCCGGACGAGGACGCCCCGCACCCGGATGTCTGGACGGGGCGCGCCACCAACCGGGTCCAGTGGCTGATGGCGCTGGTCGGCGCGGCCTGCATGGCGCTCGGCGTCGAACTGGCCGTGGATTCGGCCTGGACCTCGGGGATCGCGCCGCTGGTGATGTCGGTCGTGGGCTGCATCGCCGCCGGGCTGCTGGTCCTCTTCGGCACCCTCGCCTTCGTGCATGTCGATCTGAAGCTCGACAAGGAGTGCCTCGAAGTCCGGTGCGGCCATATAGGGGTACCGCGCCGTCGTATTCCGCTCTCCCATGTGGCCGGCGCCGACTTCACCCCGCAGATCACGCCGCGAAACTGGGGCGGCTGGGGCTATCGCTGGCGGCCCGAGAAGGGCACGGCCGTCGTCGTCCGCCGTGGCGAGGGCATCGTGCTGCGCCTGTGGGACGGCCACACCTTCACCATCACGGTGGACAATGCCGAGTCGGCGGTCCGGGTCATCAGGGAACGCCTGCGGACGATCACACCCGGCACCGCGCGCTGAGGTAGCCGACGGGACTGTGTGGCTCGGACACATGTGTGCCCGCCGTATGGATGTCGGCGTCCGCGCAGGTCGGTTTCAACTCGGTGGGACACCCGCCACCCATGGCCGGGCCGTCGCCAGACCCGCCAGCAGGCCCGCGCCCGCCGACACCGTCGTGAAACTCAGGGCGTTGCCGACCGCGGAGACCGCGGCCAGTGCCGTGAGCGCCGCGCCCGCGGTGAGCACGACCACGGCCAGCACCGCCAGCAGTACGCCCTCGGGCCGTCCGTCACGCCCGGCAGCCGAGAGCAGCGGCCACACGGCGCACGCTCCCAGCACCACGACGCCCACCGCGTCAGAAACGTTTCGTCTGTCGTTGTCCGCATCCGTTCCGGCAGCGGACGTCATCCCGGTCGACCCCACCGTCGCCCCCCGTACCCGGTCCCCCGACCTGTGGCAGGCCCCGCCGCCCGCCTCGGCTCACCGTAACCGGTGATGCCCGCTTTGTGGACGACTTGAGCGGGAACGGTGTGATTCCTGTATGCCGGGACCGTGCTGTCGGCCGCGAGGCCGCCCGCCGTACACTCCCGGAGTGACCGCCACCGCAACTTCCGTCGCCCAGTCGGACCAGCTCACACCGCGCCCCGCGCCCCGCGCGCGCGGCCTGCGGCTGCTGCTCCGTCTGGTCCCGGCCGCCACTGCCGCGCTCAGCGGAGTGCTGCTGTACGTCAGCTTCCCGCCGCGCACCCTGTGGTGGCTGGCCCTGCCCGCCTTCGCCGGATTCGGATGGGTGCTGCGCGGCCGCACCTGGAAGGCGGCCCTCGGCCTCGGCTATCTCTTCGGACTCGGCTTCCTGCTGCCCCTGCTGGTGTGGACCGGCGTCGAGGTCGGCCCGGGGCCGTGGCTCGCGCTGGTGGCGATCGAGGCGATCTTCGTCGCCCTGGTGGGTGTGGGCATCGCCGCCGTGTCCAGGCTGCCGGCCTGGCCGGTGTGGGCGGCGGCCGTGTGGATCGCCGGTGAGGCGGCACGCGCGCGCGTGCCGTTCAGCGGCTTCCCGTGGGGCAAGATCGCCTTCGGCCAGGCGGAGGGCGTCTTCCTGCCGCTCGCCGCGGTGGGCGGCACCCCCGTGCTCGGATTCGCCGTCGTGCTGTGCGGATTCGGTCTGTACGAGGTGGTGCGCCTGGCCGTCGAGGGGCGCCGCACGCGTGGGATCCGGCGCGGTGCGGCGGCCGCGGCCCTGCTGAGCGTGGCCGTCCCCGTGGTCGGCGCGGTCGCCGCGAGGACGCTGGTGAGCGACAAGGCGGAGGACGGTTCCGTCACCGTCGCGGTCATCCAGGGCAATGTGCCGCGCGCCGGCCTCGATTTCGCGTCCCAGCGACAGGCCGTGCTCGACTACCACGTGAAGGAGACGCTCAAGCTGGCCGCCGACGTCAAGGCCGGCAAGGTCGCCAAGCCGGACTTCGTGCTGTGGCCGGAGAACTCCTCCGACGTCGACCCGTTCGCCGACGCCGACGCGGCCGCCGTGATCGACGAGGCCGCCACGGCGATGGGTGTGCCCATCTCGGTCGGCGGGGTCGTCGAGCGGGGCGGCAAGCTCCTCAACGAGCAGATCCTCTGGGACCCGGTCAAGGGCCCGACGGCGACGTACGACAAGCGGCAGATCCAGCCCTTCGGCGAGTACCTCCCGCTGCGCGGTCTGGTCGGTGCCATCAACAAGGACTGGACCAGCATGGTCCGGCAGGACTTCAGCCGGGGCACCAAGCCCGGTGTGTTCGACATCGACGGCACCAAGGTCGGCCTCGCCACCTGCTACGAGGCCGCCTTCGACTGGGACGTGCGGGACACCGTCACGCACGGCGCCGAGATGATCTCCGTGCCGAGCAACAACGCCACGTTCGACCGCAGCGAGATGACCTACCAGCAGCTCGCCATGTCCCGGATCCGTGCCGTCGAGCACAGCCGGACCGTCACCGTGCCGGTGACCAGTGGCGTCAGTGCGATCATCATGCCGGACGGGAAGATCACCCAGAAGACCGGCATGTTCGTCCCCGCCTACCTGGTCCAGAAGGTGCCGCTGCGCACCTCCGAGACCCCCGCGACCAAGCTGGGCATCCTGCCCGAGATCGCGTTGGTGCTGGTCGCGGCGGGTGGGGTCGGCTGGGCTGTCGGCGCGGGGCTGCGCTCCCGGCGCGCCGGTGACGCGTAGCCGTACACCCGCTGTATGCCCCGTGGCCCCGGCCGGTTCGGGAGAACCGGGCGGTTAGGGTCGGGGCATGGCCACTCCTGACTTCATCCACGCGATCCGGGCCTCCGCCGGCCACCAGCTGCTGTGGCTGCCCGGGATCACCGCCATCGTCTTCGACGACGAGGGCAGAGTGCTCCTGGGCCGTCGTACCGACACCCGCAAGTGGTCGGTCATCGGTGGAATTCCGGACCCCGGGGAGCAGCCCGCGGCCTGCGCCGTGCGGGAGGTCTTCGAGGAGACGGCGGTGCGCTGTGTCGCGGAGCGGGTGGTGCTCGTCCAAGCGCTGAACCCCGTCACCTACCCGAACGGCGACGTCTGCCAGTACATGGACATCACCTTCCGCTGCCGGGCTGTCGGCGGCGAGGCCCGCGTCAACGACGACGAGTCGCTGGAGGTGGCCTGGTTCGACGTGGACGCGCTGCCGGAGCTGAACGAGTTCGGTGTGTTCCGGATCAAGCAGGCCATGTCGGATGCACCCACATGGTTCGACGCTACGACTTTCAGCTGAAGTATGTGCGCTGACCCTATGTGGTCCCGGGGGAGGGCCGCCTAGGGTCGGATCATGAGCTCGCCCAGCGCCCTCCCCGGCCCCCACGCGCCCGCCCTCGACCTGCGCGGCCGCACCGCTCTTGTCACCGGTGCCGCCGGCGGCATCGGCCGCGCCTGCGCGCTGCGCCTCGCGGCCGCCGGAGCCGAGGTGAGAGCCGTGGACCGGGACGCGGCCGGGCTGGCCGAACTGAGCGAGGCGGCCGGACGGGTCGCGGGCCCGGCGGGCGGTGCCGTCGAGCCGTACGTCCTCGACCTCACCGATCTGGACGAGGCCGAGCGCGCTGCCGCCGGCACCGACGTTCTCGTCAACAACGCGGGCATCCAACTGGTGCGCCCCATCGAGGAGTTCCCGCCGGACGTCTTCCACACCGTGCTGACGGTGATGCTGGAGGCCCCGTTCCGGCTCATCCGGGGCGCGCTTCCGCACATGTACGGGCAGGGCTGGGGGCGGATC
Source organism: Streptomyces sp. NPDC054813 (assembly GCF_053611365.1). Taxonomy (NCBI): domain Bacteria; kingdom Bacillati; phylum Actinomycetota; class Actinomycetes; order Kitasatosporales; family Streptomycetaceae; genus Streptomyces; species Streptomyces sp. NPDC054813. The sequence goes on from NZ_JBSHAF010000007.1 coordinate 75,768, forward strand.
GTGAACGTGTCCTCCGTCCATGGGCTGCGCGCCTCCGCCTTCAAGTCCGCCTATGTGGCCGCCAAACACGGTCTGGAGGGACTCTCCAAGACGGCCGCGCTTGAGGGCGCACCCCATGGCGTGACCTCCAACTGTGTGAACCCCGGTTATGTGCGCACCCCACTGGTCGAGAAACAGCTCGCCGACCAGGCCCAGGCGCACGGCATCCCCGAGGAACGGGTGCTGACCGAGGTGCTCCTGACGGACACCGCGGTGAAGCGGCTCCTCGAACCGGAGGAGGTCGGCGAGGCCGTGGCCTATCTCTGCGGTCCTCAGGCGTCCTTCGTCACGGGCACCTCGCTGGTGCTCGACGGCGGCTGGACGGCCCACTGAAGGGCCGGGCAGCCGCCGGTCCGCGAGTTTTCCACAGGTCCGACGGGCCGCGGTGACGATGCGGAATCCTGTGACCATGTCGCGCAATCACGTGCAGTCCGCCAGGCGGCCGGCCCCGGCAGAAGCGGTCGGCGCCCTCGCCGAGGGTGCCGAGGTGCCCTCCGGCGCCGAGTCGGCCTACCTCGCACTGCTGGCCAGGGGCGCCCCGGCGGAGGCCTACGAGCAGCCGCTGCTGGTCGCCCGTGCCGAAGGCCGCCCGCCCGAGCTGATCGCCGCACTGGAGCGGGCCAGACTCCTCGCGCTGCGGGTCCGCACCGAGCTGGAGGGCAGACGGCGGCGTGAGGCCGAGCTGTCCGCGCTCTTCGAGACCGCGCACGACCTGGCGGGACTGCGGGACGTGGACGCCGTACTCCAGGCGATCGTCCAGCGCGCCCGCTCCCTGCTCGGCACGGACGTCGCCTACCTGAGCCTCAACGACCCGGCGCGCGGCGACACCTACATGCGGGTCACCGAGGGCTCCGTCGCGGCCCGCTTCCAGCAGCTGCGGCTCGGCATGGGGGAGGGGCTCGGCGGGCTCGTCGCACAGACCGCGCGGCCCTACGTCACCGACGACTACTTCAAGGACGACCGCTTCCAGCACACCCTCACCATCGACGCCGGGGTGCGCGACGAGGGCCTGGTCGCCATCCTCGGGGTGCCGCTCATGCTGGGGCCGCACGTCATCGGCGTGCTGTTCGCGGCGGACCGGCGGGCGCGGGTCTTCGAACGGGAGCAGATCGCACTGCTCGGCTCCTTCGCCGCACTGGCCGCGGCCGCCATCGACGGGGCGAACCTGCTCACGGAGACCCGTTCGGCCATGGCCGGCCTGGAGCGGGCCAACGAGATCATCAAGGACCGCAGCGCCGTCATCGAACGGGCCTCGGACGTCCACGACCGGCTCGCCGAACTCGTGCTGCGCGGCGGCGGAGTCCATGACGTGGCCGCAGCCGTCTCCCAAGTCCTCGGCGGCACCGTCGAGTTCACCGACACCGCGGACGCCCGCTCGCTGGCGACCTCGCGCACGGAAGGGCACGCGGTCCGGCACGGCGCCGACTGGATCGCCGCGGTCGCCGCCGGCGGCGAGCTGCTCGGCGCGCTGGTGCTGCGCGGCCACCCCGGCCTCGACCCCGTCGACCAGCGCACCCTGGAACGCGCCGCCATGGTCACCTCGCTGCTCCTGCTGGCCCGCCGCTCCGCCGCCGAGGCCGAACAGCGCGTGCGCGGCGAGCTGTTGGACGACCTCCTCGACGCCCGCGACCGCGAACCGCGCCAACTGCGCGACCGCGCAGCCCGGTTGGACGCCGACCTCGACGCCACCCATGTCGTGCTCGCCGCCCGGCTGGACGGCCCGGCGGCCGCCGCCGAGGACGAGGCGGCCGCCCGCCGCCGGCTCTGGTCGGCCGCCTCCCACCTGGCCACCACCCGGCACGGCCTGGCCGCGGCCCGCGACGGCGGCACCGTCCTGCTGCTGCCCCTCGACCCCGGTGACACCGCCGCCGACGTGGCCCGGCGCACCGCCCGCCACCTCGGCACCGCCGTCCACCAGCCGGTGACCGTCGGCGCCTCCGCGCCCGTCGCCGACCTCGCCGCCAGGCCCGACACCGTGGCCGCCGGCTATGCCGAGGGCCGCCGCTGCCTCGACGCGCTCCACCTGCTCGGCCGGGGCGGAGACGGCGCCGCCGCCGAGGACTTCGGCTTCCTCGGCCTGCTCCTCGCCGGCGAACGGGACGTCGCCGGATTCGTCGAACGCACCATCGGCCCGGTCGTCGCTTACGACGCACGGCGCGGCACGGAGCTGCTGCGCACCCTCGACGCCTACTTCGGCTGCGGGATGAGCCCGGCCCGCACCAAGGACGACCTCCATGTCCACGTGAACACGGTGGCCCAGCGGCTCGAGCGGGTGGCCCACCTCCTCGGCGACGACTGGCAGAGCCCCGCACGCGTCCTGGAGATCCAACTGGCGCTGCGCCTGCACCGGTTGGGGGCATCGACGGAGCGCCGCTGATCCCTGGGAACCAGCGGCGCACGCTCACCCGGTGTGCGCGTCGGCCCTGCTGCTCGCCGTCACGGTCCCGGTGCCGTCGTCGGCCAGGTCGCGCCGCCGGGTCTCCTTCGCCGCGGCCACCGCGACCAGGGTGAGCAGCGATGCCGCGATCACGTACAGGGCGACCGGGGTCGAGCTGCCGTAGTCGGACAGGAGCGCGGTGGCGATCAGCGGAGCCGGTGCCCCGGCGGCGACGGAAGCGAACTGGGCGCCGACGGAGGCGCCGGAGTAGCGCATCCGGGTCGCGAACATCTCGGAGAAGAAGGCGGCCTGGGGCGCGTACATCGCGCCGTGCAGCACCAGACCGACGGTGACCGCGAGCACCAGGTACCCGAACCGCCCGGTGTCCACCAGGGCGAAGAACGGGAACATCCACAGCCCGATGCCGGCCGCGCCCAGCAGATAGACCGGTCGCCGCCCGACCCGGTCGGAGAGCGCGCCCCACGCCGGGATCACGGCGAAGTGCACGGCGGAGCCGATGAGCACGGCATTCAGGGCGGTCTGCTTGGAGACATCGGCGGACGTGGTGGCGTACACGAGGATGAAGGCGGTGATGACGTAGTAGCTGATGTTCTCCGCCATCCGCGCGCCCATCGCCACCAGCACATCACGCCAGTGGTGCCGCAACACCGAGACGAGCGGCGGCTGTTCGGGCGCTCCGGCACTCCGCCGGGCCTCGGCCTGTGCCAACGCCTCCCGGAACACGGGCGATTCGTCGACGGAGAGGCGGACCCACAGACCGACGACCACCAGGACACCGGAGAGCAGGAACGGGATCCGCCAGCCCCAGCTCACGAAGGCGTCGTCCGACAGCACGGCGGTGAGCAGCGACAGCACACCGGTCGCGAGCAACTGCCCGGCCGGTGCCCCGGTCTGCGGCCACGACGCCCAGAACCCGCGCCGGCGTGCGTCCCCGTGCTCGGACACCAGCAGCACGGCGCCGCCCCACTCGCCGCCGAGCGCGAACCCCTGCACCAGCCGCAGCAGGGTCAGCAGCACGGGCGCCGCGCCGCCCACCGTGGCGTGCGTCGGCAGCAGCCCGATGGCGAAGGTCGCCCCGCCCATCAGCAGCAGGCTCAGCACCAGCAGCCGCTTGCGCCCCAGCCGGTCCCCGTAGTGCCCGAACACCAGCGCGCCGAGCGGCCGGGCCGCGAACCCGACGGCGTAGGTCAGGAACGACAGCAGCGTGCCGACGAGCGGGTCGGAGCCTGGAAAGAACAGCTTGTTGAAGACGAGGGCGGCCGCGGAGCCGTACAGGAAGAAGTCGTACCACTCGATGGTGGTGCCGATGAGGCTTGCGGCGACGATGCGCTTCAGGTTGGTGGGTGTCGGCGGAGCGGATGCTGCGGAGGCCATGTGCGCCACTTCCTCGTGTGCGGTGGGGACGGGTACGTGTCGGCACACGGTAGGAAGATGCAGTTCAGGGGCACATGTGGGGGGGCAACACAGTTCGGGGGTTGGCTATGCGTGCAGCCACCATGCCGGCTCACGGAAGGGCGGTTCACAGGCTCGAAGATGGCCGTAACGAGTGCTGTCCGGGACGCGCAGTTCGGGGTGATTTGACGGTGCGGTGCTGACTCCCGTGCTGGTTTGGTGCTGACTAAAAGCCCACGTCATCACCCGTCATCACCCGTCTTCACCTGTCCCGTGCTGACTTGGTGCCGACTACGCTCCGTTGAACTCGGGCATCTCGGATTGATCGGCTCAGAGTCGTTGCGTGGTAGGTGACCGGGCTGAGAGACCGAGCCCGGCTGGGATCCAGGTCGAGCGCCAGCCCGCGATTGGCTCCGTCCACACCGCTCTCGGTCTGCCGGAACGCTGGCCGACCGGCGACGCCTTCCCCCGGAGTGACCCGAGATGACGGCAGCGGCACCGTCAGTCTCGACAGCGGCGCCCCGGGGAGATCACCTCATGTGCACGGCAGCGTTCGGTGGGGGCCTCTGCGTGGACTGGGGAGGCCGCTCGACCGGGTTCGGGGAGCATCCGTCGTGCACCGGGTGGACGCCCTGATCGGCCAGCCGACGCTGTGCTGCATCCGAACGAAGTGGCCTGCTGCCGCGGGCCGAAGGCTGGGAGGTGGATTTGGCTTGCGGGCGGGTTCTCGCCCGCCGGGCCGCGCTTTAGGCTGCGACCGCTCCGAAATCTGGCGATCTTTTGGAGGGTGTGCAGGATGAACCGAGCTCTCATGACCGCATGGGTGGCAGCAGCGTTGGTCGTGTCCGGGGGCAGCACCACCGCCTCCGCATACGATGCCCCGCCGCGAACCACGCACGGTCCTTGCCAGTACACGCAGACCCCGGACGAGCCGGCGGCGCGGCGGGTTCCCCTGCCGCCCGACCCGCGGCACACCCCCAGTCACGGCACGGTCGGTATGGCTGTCCGGACCAGCCAGGGCCCGCTCCCGCTGAGTCTGGACCGGGCGAACGCGCCTTGCACGGTCCAGAGCTTCGTGCACCTGGCGCGGCACCGGTTCTACGACCGTACGGTGTGCCATCGGCTGACCGCGTATCCGACGCTGAAGGTCCTGCAGTGTGGCGACCCGACCGGCACTGGCGAGGGCGGGCCGGGGTACGAGTACAAGGACGAGCTGCCGGTGGACCTGCCGCCGGCGCCGAGCGATCCGACCGGCGTCCGTCGCCTTTACGGGCGCGGTTTGCTGGCGATGGCCAACGCCGGTCCGAACACGAACGGTTCGCAGTTCTTCGTCGTCTACGGCGACTCCGCGCTGCGACCCAACTACACGGTGTTCGGCACCGTCGGTGCCGCCGGCCTGAAGACGCTCGACAAGATCGCTGCTGGTGGTATCGAGCCAACTACGCAGGACCCGGCGCCTGTCGACGGCACGCCCGTGCTGCGGACCGAGCTGCTCGACGTCCGGCCGTCCTGCCGGCCCTGATGAACTGCGGTGCGGTCACCGTGGGTCCAGCGTGCCTGGTCTCACGGTGATGTGAAGGAGCCGTTGCCGACGTCCGCCCAGGTGACGTCGCCGATGCAGTCGTAGAAGGTGACCGGGTCAGCTGGGAGGAGGTTCACATGTAGGTCAGGCCGCCGCCGTTCGAGCCGATGACCACTTGCCCTCCTAGGATCTTCGTGGAGCGACTTCTGGGAGCGGAGTATGGAGCGGGCCCTACGCCGCCGAGGACTGGTTCACGTGCCCGGCACGGTGCCGCCCGCTGCAGCGCGAGCGTGGTTCGGCGAAACGCGGCGGACGCCGTACGGCGAGGGCGAGCGCTGAGCAGCCGGCCGCAGGCCGCCTCCGTTCGCGACGTCGTGCAGGACTGGTGGCGCGATCAGGCCCCGGCCACCGGCGTCACGGTCCGCGACGACATGCGTCAGGAGGTCTTCCGCCCGCTCCCCATCCACCTCGGCGCGCTGGACGAGACCCTGAAGCGGGGCGGCGAAGCCGCCGATACCCGCATCGACGTCTAGCTGACGGTTCAGGACGGCACGCTGCACGTCTGGCTCGGCCTCGACAGGGTGGACGTCCGGGCGGCTTGCGATGATTTCGCCCGCCTGCTGTCGCACACCCCTTCCGTACAACGACTGCCTGGTCGGTGACGACCATGTACTGCTGCGCCTGCACGGCGATCTCGAGACAGATCCCCTTCATCCCTTGGCCGCCGCAGGCATGGATGCCTACGCCTCCGGGCCGAAGAACCGGCGACGGCTCATTGGGCAAGTCGCCGACGGGCCTGCGGAAGCACAGGACAAGCAGCCGTATTCGTGAGCCCGTAACGCGAGCCGGGCCACGTTCTTCGCTCCGCTTCAGCGTGGCAAGGGCGTGACAGGAATGGCGCTGCAGAGCCCCCGCTGGGCCTGGAAGGAAGCGGCTGCCCCTGGGCGCTCACCGAAGGCCCGGCCGACGCCGAGACGGCGAAAACTTGGTATGCAGAGCCGACCGGACCAGGTAACGTCTTGCTCATGTTCTTCCAGACGCCGATTTACGAGTGAGAGCGTGATGGGCCCCTGCTGACGTCCTTCGACGTCGCCGTGCCCGTCCCCCGTCGATGAATCCGTAGATCACTTCACAACATTCCGGGAGAACCCGTGAGCAAGAACATCAACAACCCCGTGGGCATGGGCGGCGGCCAGCGCAAGAAGCTGTCCCGCGCCGAACGGCAGAACAACGGTCCGCACCGCAACCTCGACCGCCAGGGTGCCGCCGACCAGAAGGCGGAGCTGGTGCGCAAGATGCGCGAGAAGGCAGGCACAGCCGAGGGCGCCGGGCAGACGGGCGACAACACCGCACAGAGCTGACGCACCGCCACCGCAGGGCGGCACCGCAGGGGGCAGGGCCCGGACCGCGACACGTGGCCCGGGCCCTGCTGACGTACCGGGCGCGGCCTGCCCCGCTCAGCTCTCTGCCGAGCACCCGCGTCTCAGCCGACCAACCGGGGCAGCCGCAGATTCAGCAGCCCCGTCAGCGCCACCCCCCGAGCTGTACCAGCAGCGTCACCACCAGTGCGTTCCCCGCGCCCGGCCCGGGCGACACCGCCTCGCTGAGTTGGCCAGCGTCGACGCGCGCCAGCGGGCCTCTTCGAGTCTGAGTCGGGTGCAGTAAGCCGTGGAGAGAGGTTCGAGTTCCGGAGGTCTGAGTCCCACTCGCCCTGACCTGCCTTCCCGCGCCCTCGCCGCCCGACCGGACCGCCGGCCCGGGTTCCCGTCACCGTTCCCGCTGGGCGTCGCACCGGCCGTCCGTCGGCCGATGCGACGACCGCATCCGATGTGATGGCCCTCTCATCTGACGATACAGTTACATATCAGCACAAAAGCCTTACCGTGCGAGGGGATGGCCATGGCGGGTGGTTCGCGGGCTCCGACGGGCGACAACGGCGTGACGACAGACCTCCGGGAGGAGCGCCGAGCCGCTCAGTTGTGTGTCGGCGACCAGCAGCTTCGCGAGGCCCTGCCACTCGAGTCGGTCGCTCAGGCCATTCGGCGGCCGGGACAGTCCATGGCCTCGATGACGGCCATGGTCATGGATGCCTACGCCGACCGGCCCGCCTTGGGCGAACGCGCCCGGGAAGCGGTCACCGACCCGGTCGCCGGCCGGACGGAACTGCGGCTGCTGCCGCGGTTCGACATGATCACCTACCGCGAACTCGGCGACCGTACCGAGGCGGTCGCGGCGGAGTGGTACCACGACGAGCACTATCCCGTGCACCAGGGCGACTTCGTGTGCGTCCTCGGCGGCACCAGCGCTGAACAAGCGGTGATCGACCTGGCGTGCTCCCGGCTGGCCGCGGTCTGTGTGCCCCTGCAGGGCAGCACGTCCGCGGCCGGCCTCGTGTCGATCCTCGCGGAGACCGGGCCGCATCTGCTCGCCGTCAGCATCGACGTGCTGGACACCGCGGTCGACCTGGCCCTCGACAGTCCGACGGTCGCGAGGGTGGTCGTGTTCGACCACCGTCCGGACGCCGATGACGAGCGCACGAGGATCGAGGACGCGCGCCGCCGGCTCGCCCAGGCCGGCCGGCGGACGTCACTCGACCCGCTGGACGACGTGATCGAACGCGGTCGTGCCCTGCCCGCCGCGCCCATGCCGGAACCCGACCCGGACCGGCTGAGCCTGCTCGTCTACACCTCGGGCAGCACCGGCACGCCGAAGGGCGCGGAATACACCGAACGCCTGGTCTGCCGTCTGTGGCAGAGCTGGTTCGAAACTGCCGACAGGCCGTGCGTCACCGTCAATTACATGCCGTTGAGTCACCTCTTCGGGCGGACGGCGCTGTTCAGCACGTTGGCCCGCGGCGGCATCAACCACTTCGTCGCCCGCAGCGACCTGTCCACCCTTTTCGAGGACATCGGCCTGGCCCGCCCCACCGAACTCCTCCTCGTGCCCCGCGTGTGCGACATGCTCCACCAGCGCTTCCGCAGCGCGTTGGACGACGCGGGCAATGTGGACGAGACGGGGAGGACCGAGGAGATCAAGGCGCGGCTGCGCGAGGAGTTCCTCGGCGGCCGGGTGATGTGGGCCGCGGTCGGTTCCGCGCCCCTGTCCGCCGAGATGAGGGAGTTCGTCGAGACGGTCCTCGACCTCCCCCTGCACGACGGCTACGGCTCCACCGAGGCGGGCCCGATCACCGTGGACCACAGAGTGGGCAGGCCGCCCGTCCTGGAGTACAAGCTGGTGGACGTGCCCGAACTGGGCTACATGCTCACCGACATGCCGTATCCGCGCGGCGAGCTGCTGGTCAGGTCGGAGACGCTCATCCCCGGCTACTACAAGCGCCCCGACGTGACCGCCGACGTCTTCGACGCGGACGGCTTCTACCACACCGGTGACGTGATGGCCGAGGTCGGGCCGGACGAACTGGTCTACGTCGACCGCCGCAAGAACGTGCTCAAGCTGGGCCAGGGCGAGTTCGTCGCGCTGTCCCGCGTGGAGGCCGCCTTTGCCACCGACCCGCTGGTGCGGCAGATCTTCGTCTACGGCAACAGCGAACGTTCGTACCTGCTCGCCGTGATCGTGCCCCCCGAGGACGCGCTGAGGGGCGACGGCGATCTCGCGGCGCGGCTGCACGAGTCGCTGCGGCGGACCGCCGCCGAAGCCGGCCTCAACGCCTACGAGATCCCCCGCGACTTCCTGATCGAGACCGAACCCTTCAGCACCGACAACGGTCTGCTGTCCGATACGCGCAAGCTGATGCGCCCCCGACTGACCAGTCGTTACGGCCCGCGGCTGGAACAGCTCTACACCGAACTGGCCGACCGGGAGAGCGCCGCGCTGAGCGAGCTGCGTCACCGGGGCGCCGACCGGCCGGTGCTCGACACCGTCCTCAAGGCCGTCGGGGCGGTACTGGGCGGCCAGGACTTCGCGGACCCGGACGCGCACTTCACCGACCTCGGCGGGGACTCCCTGTCCGCGCTCACCCTGTCGGAGCTGCTGGGGCAGATCTTCGGGTTCGAGGTGTCGGTCGGCGTCCTCATCAGCCCCGCCAACAACCTCCGGAAGGTCGCGGAACACATCGAGTCCGAGCGGGGCTCCGGCTCCCGGCGGCCGACGTTCGCCGCCGTGCACGGCGCGGGCAGCACCCAGGTCGAGGCCGCCGACCTGACCCTGGACCGGTTCATCGACGCCCGGACTCTCGCCGCCGCGCCCACGCTGCCGCTGCCCGACGGGCCCGTGCGCACCGTCCTGATGACCGGTGCCAACGGCTATCTGGGCCGCTTCATGGCCCTAGACCAGATGGAACGGCTGGCACCCACCGGCGGCCGGCTGATCTGCATCGTGCGCGGCGCGGACGCCGAGACAGCGTGGGAGCGGCTGGAGTCCGTCTACGACAGCGACCCCGAGCTGCTCGCCCGCTTCAGGGAGCTGGCCCGCGGACACCTGGAGGTGCTGGCCGGCGACATCGGCGAGGTCGGCCTGGGCCTGGACGAGACGACCTGGCAGCGGCTGGCCGACACCGTCGACCAGATCGCGCACCCGGCCGCGCTGGTCAATCACGTGCTGCCGTACGAGCAGTTGTTCGGACCCAACGTGGTCGGCACCGCCGAGCTGATCCGCCTGGCGATCACCGGCCGCATGAAGCCGGTCACGTTCCTGTCGACGGTCGCGGCCCTCGTCGGCCCGCTGTCGTCGGCCGACGAGGCCGCCGACATCAGGACGGTCAGCCCGCTGCGGGAGCTCGGCGACGGCTACGCCAATGGGTACGCGACCAGCAAGTGGGCCGGCGAGGTGCTGCTGCGGGAGGCGCACGACCTGTGTGGTCTGCCGGTCGCCGTCTTCCGGTCGGACCTGATCCTCGCGCACACCCGGTACGCCGGGCAGCTCAACGTGCCCGACGTGTTCACCCGTCTGCTGTTCAGCGTGATCGCCACCGGCATCGCACCGGACTCCTTCTACCGCCTCGACGCCCAGGGCCACCGCCAGGCGGCCCACTACAACGGTCTGCCGGTCGACTTCACCGCGGAGGCCGTCGACGCCCTCGGCGCGCGGGCGACCCGCGGTTACCGGACGTTCAACGTGTTCAACCCGCATGCCGACGGGATCTCGATGGACAGCTTCGTGGACTGGCTGATCGAGGCCGGCTACTCCATCACGAGGATCCACGACTACGACGAGTGGTTCGCCCGGTTCGAGACCGCGATCCGGGCCATGTCAGACCAGCAGAAGCAGTACTCGGTGCTGCCCCTGCTGCACGCCTTCGCCCGGCCCGCGGCGGCAGTCAACGGCGCGGGCTTCCCCACGGAACGCTTCCAGGAGGCGGTGCGCGCCGCAGGGGTGGGCCCGGACAAGGACGTCCCGCACCTCGGCCGGGAGCTGATCCGCAAGTACGCGAGGGACCTGCGGTCGCTGGGCATGCTGTCGCTCCCCGGGCCGGACGCCATGGACGCCGTCGAGGGGTCCCTCATGAATTAGGCTCCGGCCCGTGATCGGTGGTAACGCTGCGTAGTGTCCACCGGAGGAGGACGCGGTGGCGGAGCAGGGGGAACCCGGCACGGCCGTGCATCTGGCGCATGATCTTCTTGGTGCGGGTGTTGACGCCCTCGGTGCAGCCGCTGTGGTACGGGAGGGCGAGTCCGGCGTCAACGGCAGCACGGTCGAGCTCGAGGCCGTTCGCGAAGGAGTCAAGGTGGGGCGGTTCGACGGCGCGAACTGCGGTGATCCAGTCGGTGAATCTGGCGTCGTTGCCCTGGGCAGAAGTCAGTAGCTGCGCGAACTCGGCGGTTGGACAGGCGAGTTCGGTCATCTCGGGGCAGGTGTCCAAGGTGGAAGCTGGCTGCGTCGGAGACTTCCGCGATGTGAATACATTCTGTAACTGCTGGACGCGAGCCTGGCTGGAGCGCCACAGGGTGCGTCCTGGAACGTCGAGTGGGTCTCTACCGGCACGGCACGATACCGGTGCTGGTTCGGTGCTGGTTCGGTGCTGGCTCGAACGCCCGAGATCAGCCAAACCCGCTGGTCCTAGCTCCGTTCGAGTGAGTTTTCGTACCACTCGATGGTGGTACCGATGAGGCTCGCGGCGACGATGCGGGGGAGGTGGGCGGGTGGTGGGGGAGCGGAGGGTGCCTGGGATGCCATGTGCGCCACTTCCTTGTGAGCGGTGGGGACGGGTACGTGTCGGCACACGGTAGAAACATGCAGGTCAGGCGCACATGTGGTGGGGCAACATAGTTCGAGGGTTGGCTATGCGTGTCAGCCGCCATGCCGACTCCCGCGCGGACTGGCCGTCGCCGTCTTCGTGCGGAGGTCGGCGCCCGGAATCAGCGCGCACCGCACGGACCGCCGCGTCGATGAGCCACTCCCGGAAACGGGCCGGCGGCAGGGGTTAACGTGACTGGGTGGAGATGTTCCATTTGCGATATTTCGTGGCGGTCGCCGAGGAGCTGAACTTCTCCGCCGCGGCCCGCCGACTGCACATGGCCACCTCGCCGCTGAGCCAGCGGATCAGGGACCTCGAGCGGGAGCTCGACCAGCGGCTGTTCGAGCGCGACACGCATCGCGTCTCGCTCACGCCCGCGGGTGAGGCGCTGCTGCCGCTCGCCCGGAACGTACTCGATGAGTTCAACTCCATTCCGTGGCGGCTGCGCGAGGTGACCGGGACCGAGCGCAGCACCATGTTCGTGGGCATCCCTCCCGGGGTGCACCCTGCACTCAGGTCGCTCGTCGACACGCTTGCCGAGCGCGTCAGCGAGACGTGCGAACTCCTGCGCTGGCCCGGCAGCTCCAAGGCGCTGGTCGTCGGTGTGCACGAGGGCAGACTCCCGTTCGCGCTGGTCCATCTACCGATCAGTGATCCGGCACTGGATCAGCTGTCCGTCCTGTCGGAGCGGCTGGGAGCGTTGGTGCCGGCCGATCGGTTCGCCGGGCGGGACTCCGTGGCGCTGACCGAACTGGCCGACCTTCGTTTCGTCGTCCCGCCCAAGGAAATCAGCCTCGCTTATTTCGATCAGCTCGACCGGGAAATGACTGAGCGAGGTATCAAAAGACGCATCACCTTGACCGACACCGGGTACGGCGGAGTCGCTGAAATTGTTTCCAGCGGGATTGCCTTCTATTTCACGATAATCGACCCGGAAAGCCCCATGCACGGCTATGCGAAGGCGAATACGAAGGTTCTGCCGTTCACAGATTTCAAGCCGCGACTGGAGACCGTTCTGATCTGGCGCCGCGACCGGGCCCGCGGCGGCGACCTCGATGAACTCGTCGAAGCAGCCCGCGAGGTCTTCGGCGCCCCGCTCCACCTCTGAACCGCGTGGCCGGCACGCGTTAGACACCGTTTCCGCGCTCGTCGCCCAGGAACGACGCTCGAACGCCGGGGGCCCGAGCCGCCTTTCGCGGTTGAGGCGATCCCCGTCCAGGCCGCCCGAATTACGCCCCAGTGGCCACCCGTCTCGGTGTGACCGCTGCGGTCACACTGATATCAGCAACTCGATAATTCCGTGATCCGTTATTCGCGGCTAGCGTTCTTTGGCATAGCCAACCAAGGTGCGAAAGGACGCGAAATGGCGGACACAGAGACCTCCGGGCCGCTCGCCGGCGTGCGGGTCATCGACCTCGCGACCGTGGTGATGGGTCCGTACGCCGCCCGAATCCTCGGAGATCTGGGCGCCGATGTCATCAAGATCGAATCTCCCACGGACTCCCTTCGGGTGGGTGAGTACCGCAACACCCCGGGCATGACCCCGCTGCACCTCAACGTCAACCGCAACAAGCGCAGCGTGACCCTCGACCTGAAGGACGACAGCGAGCACGCCCAGGCCGTGAAGCTCATCCACACCGCCGATGTGCTGATCACCAACATGCGCCCCCGCGCGCTCGCCCGACTGGGCCTGACCTACGAAGACCTCGCCGACACCAACCCCGGCCTCGTCTACGCGCAGGCAGCGGGCTTCCGCAGCGACTCGGACCGGGCCGACATCGCCGCCTACGACGAGACCGTGCAGGCCGCCTCCGGGCTGGTGGACATCGTCAACCGCACGCTGGGCACGCCGCTCTACCTGCCGACCATCCTCGCCGACAAGATCTGCGGCCTGACCATCGCCTGCAGCGTGCTCGCCGCCCTGGTGCACCGGTACAGGACCGGCCACGGTCAGCGGATCGAGATCCCGATGACCGACACCATGATCGCCTTCAACCTGGTCGAGCATCTCGCAGGGCACACGTTCGAGCCGGCGTCGGGACCCACGGGCTACCTGCGGTCGCTGGCGGAGCACCACACACCGCGACGCACCAAGGACGGCGTGGCCGCCCTGATCCCGTCCAACCCGCAGAACTACCGCGACCTCTTCGCCGCCGCCGGCCGTCCCGACCTGGTCGCGGACCCACGGGTCAACGGGACCGTCGTCGACCCGCTCGACGCCGACGACCTGTCCGTCCTGGTCGACGAGTGCGCCCCGGCCCTGACCACGGCCGAGTGGGCCGAGACATGCGCTAAGCACAGCATCGCGATGGGACCGGTACTGGAGCTGGACCACGCGCACGAGGACCCCTACGTCCGCGAGGGCCACCTGATCGAGACCGTCGTGCACCGGACCGAGGGTCCGGTCCGCACCACCGGGATCCCGGTGAGGTTCTCCGCCACCCCCGCCTCGATCCGCCGCCTGGCTCCCGTGCCGGGCCAGGACACCGCGGAGGTCCTCGCCGAGCTGGCAGCAACCCGCTGAGCCCTAACGAAGCATCAGGAGCAACACAGTCATGAGCACCAAGGAAGTGCGTGTCCAGCAGGTCGGCTCCACTTTGCTGATCACGATCGACCGCCCCCAGGCGCGTAACGCGGTGAACGCCGCGGTCGCGGCGGGACTCGCCGCGGCACTGGACGAACTGGAGGCCGACCGCGCGCTGCGGGCCGGTGTCCTCACCGGAGCGAAGGGCAACTTCAGCGCCGGCATGGACCTCAAGGCCGCCCTGATCGGCGAGTCGCCCGCGATCCCCGGCCGCGGGTTCGGCGGCCTGACCGAAGCCGAACTGACGAAGCCGCTGATCGCCGCCGTGGAGGGCCCCGCCGTGGGCGGCGGGTTCGAACTGGCCCTGGCCTGCGACCTGATCGTCGCCGCCGCGGACGCGCGGTTCGGCCTGCCGGAGGTCAAGCGCGGTCTGATCGCCGGCGGCGGTGGCGTCATCCGGCTGCCCAAGCGCATCCCGTACCACCTGGCGATGGAGTTCCTGCTGACGGGTGAGCCGGTGAGCGGGAGCCGTGCCGGAGAGCTGGGCCTGGTGAACCGGGTCACCCCGCCGGGCGAGGCGGTGGCCGTCGCCCTCGAACTCGCCGACGAGGTCGCGGCCAACGCCCCGCTCGCGCTGGCCACGGTGAAGAGCGTGGTGAAGGCCGCCGAGGGTGTGCCGGAGTCGGACGCGTTCGACGTACAGCGCAGGGCGATGGGGACGCTGATGGCCTCGGCCGACGCACGCGAGGGCATGACCGCCTTCGCCGAGCGCCGCGCCCCGAAGTGGACGGGGAAGTGACATGAGGATCGAAGACGTACGCCGTCACGCCACCACCCCGCTGACCCGCCCGGCGTTTCCCCGTTCCACCGCCTGGTTCACCGACCGCGAGTACCTCAACATCGTCTACCGCACCGACCCCGAGGCGCTGCGGGCCGTCGTTCCCGAGCCGCTGCGGATCGAGGAGCCCCTGGTCCGGTTCGAGATCATGAAGATGAACGACGTCACCGGGTTCGGCCCCTACACCGAAGGCGGCCAGGCGATCCAGGTCAGCTTCGAAGGCGAGCAGGGCGAGTACCTGCACGCGATGTACCTCGACAACTTCCCGGCGACCGCGGCCGGACGCGAGGTGAGCGCCTACCCGAAGGTGCTCGGCGCACCGAAGCTGTACGTCGACAACGACGTGCTGGTCGGCACCCTGGACTACGGAACGCTGCGGGTCGCCACCGCGACCATGGGCTACAAGCACCACGCGTTCGACACCTACGACGCCGAACAGCAGATCACGGTGCCGACCTTCATGCTCAAGGCCGTCCCCGGCTACGACGGCGCCCCGCGCGTCCTGGAGCTGGTCCGCACGCAGATCACCGACGTGGTCGTCAAGGCCGCCTACACCGGCCCGGCCAGGCTGCAGCTGTTCGAGCACGTCCTCGCCCCGCTGGCCGACCTGCCCGTCCTGGAGATCGTCTCCGCCAGCCACATCCTCACTGACCTGACGCTCGCCCCGGTCAAGCCGGTCTTCGACTACCTCGAGGGAGACGCGCGATGACGCACCCGTTCCGTACCGCCGCAGTGATCGGCGCGGGCACCATCGGACTCTCCTGGACGGCACTGTTCGCCGCGCACGGCCTGACCGTCCGGGTCAGCGATCCCCGCCCCGACCTGCCGGAAGCGGTCTCCGAGGCGCTCGCCGCGTTCGGTCCGCACCTGGCCGGCCAGGGCCTGGACACCGAAGACCTCGCCGACCGCGTCCACCTGGCCCCCGACGTCACCGAAGCCGTCCGGGACGCGGACATCGTCCAGGAGAACGGGCCCGAGCGCCTCGAGTTCAAGAAGGAGCTGTTCGCCCGGCTGGTCCGGGAGACCCCCGCACACGCACTGCTGCTGAGCTCGTCGTCGGCGATCCCGGCGACCGCTTTCACCACGGATCTCGAGGGCGCCGACCGTGTCCTCGTCGGACACCCCTTCAACCCGCCCCACCTGCTGCCGCTCGTCGAGGTCGTGCCCGGCGAACGCACCGGCGAGGAGGCCGTGCAGGCCGCGGTCGACTTCTACACCGCCGTCGGCCGCACCCCCGTCGTCGAACGCCGGGAGATGCCCGGCTTCGTGGGCAACCGCCTCCAGAGCGCGCTCAACCGCGAGGCCGTCCACCTCGTCCAGCAGGGCGTCGTGACCCCCGAGGACCTGGACACCGTCGTCACCCACTCGCTCGGCATCCGCTGGTCCACCGTCGGGCCGTTCCTCGGCTCGCACCTGGGCGGCGGCCCTGGCGGCTACCGCCACATGAGCGCGCACATCGGTGAGTCCATGCAGCGGCTGGTCCTCGGCCGACCCTCGCAGGACCCTGAGGACCGGGAGCGAGTCGTCCAGGCGGTGGAGCAGGCGTACGCCGCCACGCCGTACACCGACCTCGCCGAAGCCCGCGACCGCCGGCAACTCGCCGTCCTGTCCGCCCTGGAAGACATCCGCCGGAACGAGAACCAGCTCAAGAACCGCAACAAGAAGGAGAACTGAGATGACCACCACCGCCGCACCCGTTGCGCAGCTGGACGACCAGCTCACCGCCGACTTCTACCTGTACGAGTCGCTGCTGTCGGACGAGGAGCGCAAGATACTGCTCAAGGCCCGTACGTTCATGCGTGATGAGGTCAAGCCGCTGGTCAACGACGCCTGGAGCAAGGCCGAGCTGCCTCAGGAACTGATCGAGAAGTTCCGCGGCAGCGGACTGGTCGCCCTGGCCTACGAGGGCTACGGCGAGCACCAGCCGGCCGTCAGCCACCTGCTCAGCGGGATGCTCGCCATGGAGCTGGGCCGCGTCGACGCCTCGTGCGCCACCTTCTTCGGTGTCCACAACGGGCTGGGCTTCTACTCCATCTACTACGGCGGCGACCAGGAACAGCGCGACCGGTTCCTGCCCGCCATGGCCACGATGGAGAAGATCGGCGCGTTCGCCCTGACCGAACCCGACGGCGGATCCGACGTTTCAGGCGGCATGCGCACCACCGCCAGGCGCGAGGGCGACACCTGGATCCTCAACGGCGCGAAGAAGTGGATCGGCAACGCCACCTTCGCCGACTACGTGGTGGTCTTCGCGCGGGACGTGGAGGACAACAAGGTCAAGGCCTTCGTCGTCGAGAAGGGCACCCCTGGCTTCGAGCCGGTGAAGATCGAGGGCAAGATCGCGCTGCGGATCGTACAGAACGCCGAGATCACCCTGACCGGCGTCCGCGTGCCGGAGGCGAACCGGCTGCAGAACATGAAGGGCTTCCGGGACGTCGGCGAGGTCCTGCGCCAGACGCGCAGCGGCGTCGCCTGGCAGGCCCTGGGCGTCATGATCGGCGCCTACGAACTCGCACTCGACTACGCCAAGGGGCGCGTCGCCTTCGGCCGTCCGATCGCCAAGTTCCAGCTGGTCCAGGACCTGCTGGTCAAGTGCCTGGGCAACATCACCTCCTGCTGGGGCATGCTGGTGCAACTCGCCCGGCTGCAGGACCAGGGCATCTTCCGGGACGAACACTCCGCGCTCGCCAAGGAGTTCGTCGCGGCCCGGATGCGGGAGGTCGTCGCCTGGAGCCGCGAACTCTTCGGCGGCAACGGCATCGTCGTCGAGTACGACGTCGCCCGGTTCTTCTCCGACGCCGAGGCGCTCTACTCCTACGAGGGCACCCACCAGATGCAGACGCTCATCGTCGGCAAGTCCATCACCGGCCACAGCGCCTTCGTGGGGTGACGACCATGACCACCGAATCCGTCTTCACCGGCCTGAAGGTGCTCGACGCCTCGACCTTCATCGCGGCGCCCGCCGCGGCAACCATGCTCTCCGACTTCGGAGCGGACGTCATCAAGATCGAGCCGCCGGGGAGGGGCGACCCCCAGCGGCGGCTGAGCTTCGTGCCGCCCAGCCCCCGGGCCGAGGCCAACTACGGCTGGCACCTCGCCAACCGCAACAAGCGCGGCATGGTGCTCGACCTGAAGTCCCCGGCCACCACCGAGGTCCTCAAGCGGCTCGTCCAGTGGGCCGACGTGGTCATCACCAACTTCCCGCACGGCACGCGCGAGAAGCTGCACCTCGGCTACGAAGAGGTCGCGGGCTGGAACCCGCGGGTCGTCTACGCGGACATCACCGGCTTCGGGGATGCCGGTCCCGACGCCCGGCAGCCGGGCTTCGACCTGACCGCCTTCTGGTCACGCAGTGGCCTGCTGGCCTCCACCCGTGACGCGGGAGCCCCACCGACGGTGCCGGTCTGGGGCAGCGGCGACTACACGACGGCGGTCGCCATCTACGCGGCGATCACGACCGCCCTCTACCACCGCGAGCGGACCGGACAGGGGGCCAATGTCGGAACGTCGCTGCTCGCCACGGGCGTCTGGGCCACGGGAACACTGGTGGCCGGCGCCCTCGCCGGCGGCACGCCGTTCGAGCTGCACGACCGCAAGGCCCCCGTGAACGCACTGACCAACCCCTACCTGACCGCGGACGGCCGATGGATCATGCTGGCGACCTCGGCCGTGCACTGGCCGGCACTGGCGCGGGCCATCGGACGCCCGGAGCTGATCGAGGATCCCCGCTTCATGGATGTCGAGAGCGCCGGGAAGAACGCCGCCGCCCTCAGCGAACTGCTCGTCGCGGAGTTCCGCTCCCGGCCCTTCGCCGACTGGGAGGACGCCCTGGCCCGGGAGCGTGTCACCTACGGCCTCATCCAGACACCGGAAGAGGCCGCGCGGGACCCGCAGCTGCGCGCGAACGACATCGTCGTCCCGCTGGAAGGGGTCAGCGGACTGGAGTACACCGTCAGCAACCCGGTCAGCCTCCGCGGGGTGCCGAAGGTCCCGGCCAGGCGGGCCCCGGAGCTGGGTGAGCACAACGACGAGATCCTCGCCGAGCTGGGATTCGCTGCGGCCGACATCGCTCTGCTGCGGGCCAGCGGAGCGATCTCCGGCAGGCCGGAAGCGGAAGCCGCCTGACGAGCACGGCGCCCGCAGCGGCCGGTGTCACGCGCCACCAGCGCCGCGTTGGCCTGCCGGCGAACACCGGCAACCGCCCGGCGACCGGCCATGCCCCCCCGGCCGGGCGGCGCACGAGACCCGGCTGACCGACAAGGCCGGCAGGAAAAGCCAATGGCACCTTCCCGCACGATGAGGCGGCGAGGTGCCGTTGCCGTGTCCGGATGGGGCGGTTCGGGAAGCTGCTGCGGGTCGTGCGGGATCGAGGCGGGGACGGTCCCGGCGGCGGCCGGTCTTGCGTGGGCCGAGAGGGCGTCCTGGCCAACGACGAAGCCCCACCGTCGGTCGGCGAGGTGACCGCGGGTATGGGTTTGACTGCTGGGTTTGACTGCTGCGGTCATACCGGTGGAAGCGAGTCGGTAATTCCGTCCCGCGCGGGAAGCGCGCAGGGTGGAGTCATCGAGTCCGGCTTCGCCGCGAGGTCGGCACCACCCCCGGGAGCAGCGCATGCCCACCCTCCACCGTCAGGAAAACGTCTTCGTACTCGATCTCGGAGACGGTGAGAATCGCTTCCACCCCGACTGGCTCACCGCCGTCGACACCGCTCTGGACGAGGTCGACAAGGCAGACGGGCCACGGGCCCTGGTGACCGCCGCGACGGGCAAGTTCTACTCCAACGGCCTGGACCTGGAGTGGCTGAGCGCCCACCCCGACCAGCACGAGAGCTACACCACCTCCGTCCACAAGCTCTTCGCCCGCATGCTGTCTCTGCCGGTGATCACCGTGGCCGCCCTGCAGGGGCACACCTTCGCCGCCGGTGCGATGTTCTCCCTCGCGCACGACTTCCGAGTCATGCGCGCGGACCGCGGCTTCTGGTGTCTGCCCGAGGCCGACATCAAGATCCCCTTCACGCCCGGCATGTGCGCCCTGATCCGGTCCCGCCTGGCGCCGCAGACCGCGCACGAGGCCATGGTCACCGGTCGCCGCTACGGCGGGTCGGATGCCGCGGCCGTGGGCATCGTCGACCAGGCGGTCGCCGAGGATGCCGTGCGCTCCGCGGCCGTGGCGATCGCCGAGGCACAGCTGAGCAAGGCCGGCGACACCCTCGGCACCATCAAGGCACGCATGTACGCCTCGGTCCTGGCCACCCTGCCCCGCACGGACAGCCTGGCTGACTGACCCAGGGACTCCCACGAAGACCACCCCAGCGGCGTCTGCCGTGGCTCCGCGGCCACCGACCCTGTCGGCGCCTGCTCCACCTCATGCCGCGACAGATCCACACGCGCCCGGCCCACGTACCCCGTCACCGCAGCCTCGAACGCCCCGGCGGTCGCGCGCCGCCGGCGACGCTGAGCCCCGAACTCCTCGCCCCAGGGACCCGCGGGCTTCGCGCCCGTGACACCGCCGAGGTTCAACGAGCGGGCGCTGTTTCGGTCTCAGCGTTCGAAGTAGCGGCGGGGGTTGTGGATCAGCATGGTGTCGATCTGCTCCTCGGTGACCCCGCGTGCGCGCAGTGCCGGCAGCACGTCGTCACTGATGTGCGTGAAGACCCAGCGCGGGTTGGCCGCCTGGATACGATCCTCGGGCACCCAGTCCAGGTGGCAGGCGGCGTCGTGGGAGAGCACCAGGCGGTCCGTGTATCCGCGGGCCACCAGCGCAACCACCGTCTCCACTCGCTGCTCGAACGGCAGGGCGTCATCCAGGCCGAACCGGTCCATGCCCAGGAGCGAACCGGCGTCGGCGAGTGCGGTGAGGTAGTCCAGGTCGGTGGTGTCGCCGACGTGCCCGATCACCACCTTGGTCAGGTCCACGCCCTCCGCGGCGAGGAGCTTCTGGGCCACCAGACCCGACCGGTTCGCCACGCTGGTGTGTACGGTGATCGGCGCGCCGGTGATCCGGTGGGTGGCGGCAACGGCCTTCAGGACGCGCTCCACGTCGGGGGTCAGCCCTGGCCGGTCGATGGCGCACTTGAGGAAGGCCGCGCGGATGCCGGTTCCGCCGATGCCTTCCTCCAGGTCGGTACGGAACATCTCCAGCAGCGGCTCGGCACCGTCGATCCACCGTCCGGGGCCGTTGTACTGGAAGAAGAACGGCAGCTCGGTGTAGGTGTAGTAGCCGGTGGCGGGGACGATGTGGAGGTCGACCTGCTCGTTGACCCGGGCCACGCGTGGGAGGTAACGGCCGAGTCCGAGCACGGTGGGGTCCACGATCGTGTCGATCCCCCGGGATTTGAGGGCCCGCAGCTTGGCGACCGCATCCGCCACGCGCTCTTCCTCGTCCCACCGCTGCGGGTAGTTGCATCGCAACTCCTCGCTGAGTACGAAGACGTGCTCGTGCATGAGCACCCTGCCCAGCCGTGAGGAGTCCACCGGGCCGCGCACCGTGGGCACCACGCTCATCGCGAGTCACTCCTTGGGGAACTCCAGGTTCGGGTAGATCGCCGCCGGATCGCTCGACAGCAGGGCCTTGATCCGTCGGGTGGCGTCGTCGGCGAGGACTTCGTACGCCCCGGCCGCGACGCCGTCGAGGGCGAGGTCCACCACCTCGGCGGGGTCGCTCTTGGGCTGACCCTGCGTCCTCGCCGCCAGTTCGGTGTCCACGGCGCCGACGTGCAGCGCGGTGACGAGCGTTCCCTGTCGGTGGAGAGCGAGTCGCAGCGCGTTGGTGATCGACCATTCCGCGGCTTTGGACGCGTAGTAGCCGGCGCTCTCGGGATTGCTGACGCAGGAGCCCCTGGAGAGCACGTTGAGGATGGCCCCGCCTCCGCCTCGGGCAAGGACCGGTGCGAACGCGCGGCACATCTGCAGGGGTCCGAGCACGTTGGTCTCCAGCTGCCGGCGTACGTCCGCCAGGTCGCCGTCCAACACGTGGCTGTAGATCGCGATCCCGGCGTTGTTGACCAACAGCGTGACATCGGGGGCCTGTTCAGCCGCCGCCCGCACCGCCCGCGGGTCGGTGACGTCGAGCTCGATCGGCACCGCTTCCGGCGTGTGTACGGTGTCGGGGTCGCGGGCGGCGGCGTAGACCTTGGCCGCGCCCCGCCTCAGCAGCGCGGCAACGAACCGTTCCCCCAGGCCGCGGTTGCCTCCGGTGACCAGCGCCACCGCTCCCTCGATCCGCATGACGTGCTCCCTTCGTCGTCAGGTTGGGTGCAGGAGGGGTGGAGGCTCGGCCCGCTTCGAGCGGGGGTCGATACAGCGCAACTCGGCACCGTCGAGAACGTCTTCGATCAGAACGGTCGAGGTCGTTCAGGAATGCCTGCTCAGGAGGGTCTGGTGAGTTCTTCGAGGAGGAAAACGAAGGACTCGTACGGCCGCCCGGTAGCGTGTCGAAGACCCATTTCGCACGTGCGGTTCGCCGAGAGGTACGCCTGGGCCGGAGAGGCGTCGAGTCCGGCCTTCTCGTCCCGTGTCGCGGAGACCACCAACTCCGGGTGGAGCAGACCGCGGTCTCCCGCGGTACCGCAGCAGGTGGTGCCGACGGGCACCATGGCCGTGTCGGCCAGGAAGGACGCGATGGTCTGGAGGTCCCGGTTGAGTTTGAGGTGGGTCGTGGAACACGTCGGATGCAGTGCGACCGTCTGGAGCTTGCGGTTCACCGAGAGACGCGGAAGCAGGTCCCGGCACCAGACGATCGAGTCCTGGATGTTCATGGCCTCCATGTGAGCGCGCCGCGCGTCATCGACGTGCTGGGCGACATCATCGAGCAGCCCGTGGGTGCAGGACGCGGCATCGATCACGATCGGGAGCGAGCCGTGATCGCTCCACCGCCACAGGGCGTCGCAGATCGCCTCCGCCATCCACAGGTGTCCGTCGGTGAGACCCTTGCTCGCCCAGGGCGTCGAGCAGCACAGTCCGTGCACGTCGTCGGGTATCCACAGGGGCATGCCGGCGCGGGCGGAGAGCGTGACGAACGCCTCTGGGAGTGACGGCGTGGCCGGCTTGTCGGGGTCGCGCCCGAAGATGCGGTTGATGCAGGTCGGGAAGTACACCGCACGCGCGGACCGCCGTTCGGTATGCGGGAGGCGGGCGGGTGCCGGGCGCGGCATGGAACCCGGTACCGACGGGACGAGATCGCTGCTGGCGACGAATCGTGCCGCGTTGGTCAGCTCCGTGAGGACCTTCACGTCCATGCGGGACTGGACGCCGTGGACCGCCGACATCCCTGCGCGTGCCAGTCTTTCGACCTTGTCCCAGTGCTTGGCCGCCGCCAGCCCGGCGCGCTCACGGGAAGCGGTGGACTCGGCACGGCGGAATCCCTTCATCAGGTCCCCGGTGTTGATCTGCACGGGGCACGGGATGGCACACGTTCCATCGGCGGCGCACGTCTCTATGCCGTCGTATTCGTATTCGGCCTGCAGCCGTGCGAGCACCGGAGAACCCTCGGGTTGCCGGGCCATCTCCCGGCGGAGGGCGATCCGTTGCCGAGGGGTCGTCGTCACATTGCGACTGGGGCACACGGCCTCGCAGAACCCACACTCGATGCACAGGTTCGCTGCTTCTTCGATCTTGGGCGTGGATTTGAAACCCTTGAGGTGGATTTCCTCGTCGGCCGTCAGGATGACGTCCGGTCCGAGGATTCCGTGTGGATCGGCGAGACGCTTCAGCCGCCACATGATGTCGGTCGCTTTGGCGCCCCACTCCTGTTTGACGAAGGGCGCCATGTTGCGCCCGGTGCCGTGTTCGGCCTTGAGTGAGCCGTCGTACTTTCCGATGATCAGCTCGACCAGGTCGGACATGAATGCCCCGTAGCGCTCCTTGTCGGCTTCCTCGGTGAATACGGGAGTCAAGGTGAAGTGCAGGTTGCCGTAGGCGGCGTGGCCTGCGACCCCGGGGAGGAATCCGTGCTTGCCGAGCAGTTGTTGGAGGTCGTGGGCACCCTCGGCGATACGCGCGGGAGGGAAGCACACGTCTTCGTTGATGACTGCGCTTCCTTCCGGTCGCAGGTGACCGACGATGCCGAGCAGGCCCTCGCGCACCCGCCAGTTGCACTCGATGAGTTCCTCGTCCCGAGTGAATTCGATCGGATCCAGCAAGGTGGTGTCCGCGACAACTTCGCGGACCCGCTGCTCGGCGTCGTCGAGTGCATCGGCCTCGCCGCGGAACTCCACGAGGAGAGCAGCCGCCTTGGGATCGAGGGTGCGCCAGTAGGCGGGGGCGCCCTGGTATGCCTGCGCCGCCACGGTCAACGCGGGCGCCATCAGCAACTCCACCGCCTCCGCGCCCAGGCCGACCAGCGCGGGGACCAGACGTGCCGCCGCATCGATGGATTCGGTGGCGATCCACGTCACCGTGGTCAGCCCGGGGGCAGGGAGGGTGTCCAACACGACCTCGGCCATGAAGGCCAGGGTTCCTTCCGAACCGACGAGCAACCGACGGAAGATCTCCAGTGGCGTCTCTGCGTCGAGAAAGGCGTTGAGGGCGTATCCGGTGGTGTTGCGGATGGTGTATTTGTGCCTGATCCGCTCGACGAGTTCCTCATCGGCGAGTATTTCCGCACGCAGGGCCAGCAGACCGTCGGCCAATTTCGGCTCGGCTTTTCGGAACGCGGATTCGGCGTCGGGGGATTCAGTGTGGATCGTGGTTCCGGAGGGGAGCACGAAGGTGATCGCGGATACGCAGTGGTAGGCGTTCCTGGGCAGCGAGCACCGCATGCCTCCTGCGGAAGAAGCCGGTAGGGGCTCGCGTCGGAGGCATAGCGCGCCAGATCCGAGAGCCGGTGCAGGACTTGCTCGGAGCCCAGCAGTCCGGTGAGATCGCGGGCAAGGCCGGCCGGTGAGCCACCGAGGTGTTCGACGCCGACCGCATCGGGCTGCACCGGCCCGTCCGGACGTCCGATGCGGCCGGCCTCGGGGGTGAAGAGCTTTCTCATGCGACGGCCTCCAATGGCCCGGCGGGGCATTGCGGTGTCCGTGGCGGACCAGGGCAGGGTCCCCTTGTTGTTCAGGCGGACGGCGGGCCGGAGAGATTCGTCAGGAAGTTAACATCCAACTCGCCTTCAAATTTTTCGGCGCCGGCCTTCATTGCTTCCTTGATGCGCGCCTTCGTCACGTCGCTGGCGACACTCAGATCGGACTCGTGGGCCTCCACCAGAAGCCCCTCAGGAAGCGAACCGTATACTCCGGCATCCACGGCCGCCTTGGCGTGTGCAATGGCATGCGGAGGAAAGGTTGCGATACGGCGAGCCAACCTCTCGACAAAAGGCGTCAGCTCGTCCGCCGGCAGTGCCCGATTGATATAGCCGTAGAGTTCTGCCACGTCTGCCGGGATGTCATCGCACCCCAGGAGCACCTCCAAGGCGCGCCCCCTCCCCATGAGCAGCGGCAGTCTCTGCGTGGAACCGCCGCCCGGAACGAGGCCCATCGCTACTTCCGGTTGGCCGAAGATCGCCTTGCCGAGGGCTGCGAAACGCATGTCCATGGCCAGCGCGATCTCACTGCCTCCGCCCCTGGCCCGGCCCTCGATCTTTGCGATGCTCACCTTGGGCATGTTCCGGAACCGTTCGCCGATCACCTGCGTGAGACGAAAGCTGGGCGTATGGGAAACGGTGGACGGAGCCGCTCCAACCCGGCCCAGGCCGGAGTGCGCCATGAAGAATTCGGGAATCGCGCTCTGCAGGACCACGACCCGGACGCTCTCATCCGCCTCGAGTTCCCTGCCGAGCCTGTCGAACTCCGGTGAAAGAAATTCGTCAAGGAGATTTATCGGCGGGTAATCGAGGGTGACGAATGCCACCCCGGAATTAAACTCGAACCGGAAATATCTGTAATCCGAGTATGCCATGGGCCCTGCCCCTTTCGGGATGATGGCCGATAGCGGATCGCCGCTCCCGGTTCAGGCGCTCACGAAACGCTGGCGAAGCTCGCCGATGCCGGTTACATAACTGATCAGCTCCTCGCCCGGCTGCAGCCAGCGCGGCGGGTTGCGGCCGATGCCGACGCCGGCCGGGGTGCCGGTGAAGATCACGTCACCGGGCAGCAGCGCCAGGGTCGCTGACAGGCCCTCGATCAGCTGGGGAACCGAGAAGATCAGGTTGCTGGTGCGGGAGTGCTGCACGGTCTCACCGTCGATGGCGCAGCCGAGCTCGAGGTCGTCCGGGTTCTCGAACTCGTCCACGGTAACCACCCACGGCCCGATCGGGGCGAACCCGGGCAACGACTTGCCCAGGCTGAACTGCGGCGCGGGGCCCTCGATCTGCCGGATCCGTTCGGAGAGGTCCTGGCCAGCGGCCAGCCCGGCCACGTAGGACCACGCGTCGGCGGCGGACACCCGCTCGGCGCGTCGGCCGATCACCGCGACCAACTCCACCTCCCAGTCGGTGTGGCCGCCCTCGGGCAACGTCACCGTGGTGAACGGTCCGCTGATCGATGTGCGGAACTTGGTGAACACCGGTGGGAACTTGTCCGGAGTGTCCAGCTTGGTCTCTTCGGCGTGCTCGCGGTAGTTCACGCCGATGCCGAACAACTGGGGCGGCGCCGGGGTCGGCGACCCAAGATCGGCGGGATCGAAGGTGGACGCGCCGCTCAGCTGGGTGTCCCTGCCCCAGTCCAGGAAGTCTTCCCAAACGTGGTAGACCGCCTGCGGCTCAGGTCCGAACCTGCCGTTACTGGCCTTCTCGACATCGACCACACCCTGCTCGGTGAACAGAGCCAGTCGGCCGGAGAGGTTTCCGATACGCACTGCCGCTCCCTGGACATGGACGAGTTGACCTGGATGAGCGCCCGAAACGATCACTCAGGCTGGACGGCCGAAGCGATCCCCGTAGCGGCTGTGCACCACCCGCGCACTGATCCAGAGCGTCAGGACAGCGCACGGATGCCGCTGCCGGCCGACGCGATCGACGGCACGATCGCCACCCCGGGGGCCGACCTGTTCCTGGTGACCGTCCCTACCTGCCAGACGGGGGCTGAACTGGGCATTTATGGGGCTGGAGGCCCAATGAAATCGGTTATCTCTGCGTAATCCACGGTAAAACGGTCGACCGGAGGCAGCCACCCAGTCCTCAACCCACGGGCATCTGCATGGACCGGATACCTCAGGTCGAACTCGTCGGACCCGTTGCTTCCAGATCTCGATCGCCTCCCCGGCCGGGCACGTGGGTCAGCAGGCAGGGGAGAGACGGACCGCAATGACGGGGAGATCCCGGTGCTTGGGATGCCAGGTGCACCACTTCCATGTGTGCGGTCGGGACGGGTGGGTGTCGGCACATGCCAGGAAGAGGCAGGTCAGGGTCGCCGCGCGACCGTCCCGCCCAGGTCGCGGGCCCGGTGCACGAACGTCTCCAGCAGGTCCCGCGCCGCCTGCGGCACCGCCTCGGCCCGTCGGCGCTGGAGCGTCAGCACCACCTCCGTGGCGTCCCCGGCCAGCGGCCGGTACACGATCGTCCCGGCGCGCTCCAGCGGGTCCCCGACCACACTGAAGTCCGGCAGCACCGTTGCCCCGAGCCCCTCCGCGACCATCAGCTTCCCCATCTCGGCACCGTCGGTGGAGTACGAGAAGACGGGGGTACGGTCCGCCAGCAGCCGGTGCACATAGCGGTGCATCACATAGCCCGTGCGCATGGCGATCAGCCCCACGGCGAGCAGGTCGTCGACCGACACCTCGGTCCGGCCGGCGAGCGGGCTGTCCGGCCGTACGCACACCACCGGACGGCCGCGCAGCAGCTCGGTGGCCTCGAAGCCGGCGGGTACGTCGTCGCCGTCGAGGTGGTTCACCAGTCCCAGGTCGAGACCGCCCTCGGCGAGGCCCCGGTGGATCTCCGTCTGCTGTGCGCCCACCACCTCGACCTGGGTGAGCGGATGCGTGGCCCGGAAGTCCCGCAGCACCGGGATGAGCAGGGGCACGGTCGCCGCGTTGACCGTGCCGACGCGCACCATACGGCTGATGCGGTGCTGCTCGCCCGCCGCCACCCGCAGCCGGTCCACCGCCTCCAGCACCTCGACGATGCGCGGCATCAGCTCCTGTCCGGCCGCGCTCATGGTCGCCCCGGTGCGCTTGCGCTCCAGCAGGTCGACGCCCAGCTCCCGTTCCAGGTTCCGGACGGTCTCGCTCAACGCGGGCTGCGACAGACGCAGTTCGTCGGCCGCCCGGCGCAGTGAGCCGAGCCGGGTCACGGCCGCTATGTATTCCAGCTGTTCGGTCCGCACCCCGGCAGAATGCGTCGCCATTCGGCGCGTGTTCAAGGGTTTCCCTGTCACATGTTCGTGAAATTCAATGGTCCGCGATACGAGACCGGTCGGGTTTTCCTTGACGGCTCTCGGAGCCGGCTGCCACCATCGACGGCATGAAGATGCGACTGGACCTCACGCGGCGACGCCACGTCGACCTCGCGCGCGTCTCCAGCGCCTCCTGTTGCGCCGCGGCCTGATCACCGGCCCACGATCCGCCGCACCCGCCTTTCCGCGCCCTTCCGCCTGAATTCACCGTGCCTGCGCACCGATCGCATCGATCGTATTGATCGCATGGTGCGCCCTTTGAATTCCGGTGTGCCCGAAAACTCGCAACAGGAGTTCCGCATGCCCGCCGCGCCCTTGAAATTCGCCTACTGGGTCCCCAATGTCAGCGGAGGACTCGTCACCAGCAAGATCGAGCAGCGCACCGACTGGGGGTACGACTACAACCGAGAACTCGCCGTGCTCGCCGAGAACAACGGCTTCGACTACGCGCTCAGCCAGGTCCGCTACATGGCCAGTTACGGCGCCGAGTACCAGCACGAGTCGACCGCCTTCAGCCTCGCGCTGCTGCTCGCCACCGAGCGCCTGAAAGTGATCGCCGCCGTCCACCCCGGTCTGTGGCATCCGGGCGTGCTCGCCAAGTTCGGCGCCACCGCCGATCACCTCTCGAACGGCCGGTTCGCCGTGAACGTCGTGTCGGGCTGGTTCAAGGGGGAGTTCACCGCACTCGGCGAGCCCTGGCTGGAGCACGACGAGCGCTACCGCCGAGCCGAGGAGTTCATCCGCGCCCTGCGTCAGATCTGGACCGAGGACCACACCGAACTCGCCGGCGACTTCTACCGGTTGCGGGACTTCTCCCTCAAGCCCAAGCCGCTCAACACCTCCGAGCGCCCGCACCCCGAGATCTTCCAGGGCGGGAACTCCACCGCCGCGCGCACCATGGCCGGCCGCGTCTCCGACTGGTACTTCTCCAACGGCAAGGACTTCGACGGGGTGACCGAGCAGATCAACGACGTCCGCAAGTCCGCCACCGAAGCCGGCCGTACGGCACCGGGGTTCGGCCTCAACGGCTTCCTCATCGCCCGCGACACCGAGGCCGAGGCCCGCGACACCCTCCGCGAGGTCATCGCCAAGGCCGACAGCGAGGCCGTCGAGGGCTTCGGAGCGGCCGTGAAACAGGCCGGCCAGTCCAGCGCGGACGGCAAGGGCATGTGGCAGGACTCCACCTTCGAGGACCTCGTCCAGTACAACGACGGTTTCCGTACCGGGCTGATCGGCACCCCCGAGCAGATCGCCGAGCGCATCGTCGCCTACAAGCAGCTCGGCGTCGACCTCTTTCTGCTCGGCTTCCTGCACTACCACGAGGAGGTCGAGTACTTCGGCAAGCGCGTGCTGCCCCTGGTCCGCGAACTGGAGGCCGGACTCCCGGACCGCGCGCCCGAGCCCGCCCCGGCCCACGCCTGACCGTCCCCCGCCGGGCGCCCGTCCCGTACGGGTTCCCGGGCTCCCAGAAAGAGGCACTCATGGCCACCGTCCTCTCCGTCTCCGGCAGCCCCTCCGCCTCCTCGCGCACCGCCCGGCTGCTGCGCCATCTGGACCAGCGGCTGATCGCCCACGGGCACGAGGTGATCCCGCTCGACATCCGCACCGTCCCCGCCGAGGCCCTGCTCGGCGCGGACTTCCGGCACCCGGCGATCGTCGAGGCGACCGAGCTGTTCGCCCGGGCCGACGGAGTGGTCGTCGGCACCCCGGTCTACAAGGCGTCGTACTCCGGTGTGCTCAAGGCCCTGCTGGACCTGCTCCCGCAGTACGCGCTCACCGGCAAGACCGTGCTGCCCCTGGCCACCGGCGGTTCCACAGCGCATGTCCTCGCCATCGACTACGCGCTCCGCCCGGTGCTCAGCTCCATGGGCGCCGCCCATATAGTCCAGGGCTGGTTCACCCTCGACAAGGACATCACCGTACGCGAGGACGGCACGCTTGCCCTCGCACCGGCCGTCAGCGAGGCGCTCCACCCGATCGTGGACCAGTTCTCGGCCGCGCTCGGCCGGCGGCCCGTTCTCGCCGCGGCGGGCTGAACCGATGACCGCACATGTCATCACCGACGAGGCGGAGGCCCTCGCCGTGGCGGCGGCTCTGGCCGAGGAGTTCCGGGCCGGGGCGGCCGAGCGGGACGCCGAACGCCGGCTGCCCCGCGCCGAGCTGGACCGGCTGTCGGCCTCGGGCCTGCTGGCTGTGACCGTCCCCGCCGAGTACGGGGGAGCGGACGTCGGCGCGCTGACCCTCGCCGAGATCTTCCGGCTGCTCGGCTCGGCCGACGCGAGCCTCGCCCAGATTCCGCAGAGCCACTTCGTGTACGTCAATGTGATACTCCGTCAGGGAACCGAGGAACAGCGGAAGTTCTTCTTCGCCGAGCTGCTCGCGGGCGGCCGGCTCGGGAACGCGCAGTCCGAGGCGGGCACCAAGCACGTTCAGGACATCCGGACCCGGCTGGAACGCACGGAAGACGGCTCCTATGTGCTGCAGGGCGTCAAGCACTACTCCACCGGCGCCCTCTTCGCCGACTGGATCCCCGTCCTCGCCCGCGCGGAGGACGACAACCTGCATGTCGCGTACGTCCCCCGGGACGCGCCCGGCCTCACCGTCGTCGACGACTGGGACGGCATGGGGCAGCGTACGACCGCCAGCGGGACGGTCCGGCTGGACGGCGTTCCGGTGCCCGCCGACCGGGTGCTGCCCCACCACCTGACCTTCCAGGGTCCGCAACTCCACGGGGCGGTGGCACAGTTGCTGCACGCCGCCATCGACGTGGGGATCGCCGGGGCCGCGGTGGCCGAGGCGGCGGAGTTCGTGCGCACCAAGAGCCGGCCCTGGTTCGAGAGCGGCGTGGAGACCGCCGCCGAGGACCCGTTGCTGATCCAGCGGTTCGGTGAAATCGCCCTCCTGACAAGGGCGTCCGAGGCGCTGCTGCGGGAGGGAGCCCGCGCCGTGGACGCGGCGGCCGTCCGGCTCACCGACGAGTCGGCCGCCGAGGCGTCCATCGCCGTGGCCGCCGCGAAGGTGCAGGCGGCCGAGGCGGCCGTGGCCGTCGCCGGGGCGCTCTTCGAGGTGTCCGGGACCCGCTCCGCGCTCAACTCCCTGAATCTGCACCGGTACTGGCGGGACGCCCGCACCCACACCCTGCACGATCCGCCGCGCTGGAAGATCCAGCACATCGGCCGGTACGTGCTCAGCGGCACCCTGCCGCCCCGCCACGGCCTGCTGTGACGCCCCAGGGCCCCCTCTCGATCGGAGAAACCCTCGTGTCCCTCACCTTTCACTGGTTCCTGCCCACCAACGGGGACAGCCGCCATGTCGTCGGCGGCGGTCACGGCACCCCGGCGACGGCCTCCGGCCGGGACCGGCCGCCGACGGTCGCCTATCTGAGCCAGATCGCCAAGGCCGCGGAGGACCTCGGCTTCGTGGGGGCGCTCACCCCCACCGGCGCGTGGTGCGAGGACGCCTGGCTGACCACGGCCATGGTCAGCCAGCACACCGAACGGCTGAAGTTCCTGGTCGCCTTCCGGCCGGGCTTCGTCTCGCCCACGCTCGCCGCGCAGATGGCGTCCACGTTCCAGCGGCAGACCGGGGGACGGCTGCTGCTCAACGTGGTGACCGGGGGCGAGAGCCACGAGCAGCGGGCCTACGGAGACTTCCTCGACAAGGACGCGCGGTACCGCCGTACCGGAGAATTCCTTGAGGTCGTACGGAAGTTGTGGGAGGGCAAGACCGTCGACCTGGAAGGCGAGCACCTTCGGGTCGAGGACGCGAAGCTGGCCCGGGTGCCGGACCCGGTTCCCGAGGTGTACTTCGGGGGGTCCTCACCGGTCGCCGGGGAGGTCGCGGCCCGGTACGTGGACGTATACCTCACCTGGGGCGAACCGCCGGCGCAGGTCGCCGAGAAGATCGCCTGGATCCGCAAGCTGGCGGCGGAGCAGGGGCGCACCCTGCGGTTCGGGATCCGGCTGCACGTCATCACCCGGGACACCTCGGAGCAGGCCTGGGCCGAGGCGAACCGGCTGCTCGACGGGTTCGACCCGGAGACCGTACGGTCGGTGCAGACCGGGCTCGCGCGCAGCGAGTCCGCGGGGCAGCAGCGGATGCTGGCGCTGCACGGCGGCCGACGGGACGCGCTGGAGATCCATCCCAACCTCTGGGCGGGCATCGGGCTGGTGCGCGGCGGCGCGGGCACCGCCCTGGTCGGCTCGCACGAGGAGGTCGCCGCGCGCATCAAGGAGTACGCGGCCCTCGGCATCGACGAGTTCGTGCTGTCCGGGTATCCGCATCTGGAGGAGGCGTACTGGTTCGGGGAGGGGGTGCTGCCCCGCCTGGCCGCGGAGGGGCTGTGGCGCCATCCCTCCGGGAGGAGCGACGCCCCGTCGGCCCAGGTGCCGTTCGCGTCCTGACGGTCCGCAGGGTTGGGTGAGGATGCGCTTCCAGGTGCCGTTGCGTTGCCAGCGCCGGAACAGGCCGTAGGCCGTCTCCCGCTCGCCGTAGCGGGCGGGCACATCGCGCCAGGGGGCACCGGGCCGGGCCCGCCACCGTATGCCGTTGATCAGCTGCCGTCTGGACCAAACCGGCGGCCGTCCCGGCTTCTTACCCACCGGCAATAACGGCTCCAGTCCGGCCCACTGCTCATCCGTCAAATCTCCGCGACCCACGAGTGGATCATGGCAGATCTTGATCCACCTCTAAACCGGGGCTCAGCAGAGCTCGCCCGCCAGCAGCCCCATCGTGAACATGTCGTACCACTTGCCGTCACGGCGGAAGACCTGACGAAGACGGCCCTCCTCAACGAAGCCGACCTTCTCGTAGACCCTGCGCGCGGCATGGTTCTCGGTAACCACGGTCAGCGTCACCTTGTGGAGGCGCATGTCCTCAAAGCCGTAGCGGCAGATCGTCCGCACCGCATCGGTGGCGTATCCGCGGCCCCAATACGCCTTCTCGCCCAGGTAGATATCGAGTTTCGCGATGCCCTTCTCCGGGTCCGCGTCGTTCAGCATGACCAGGCCGATGAGCTGGCCGTCGGCCAGCGCCTCAATGCCAAGGAGCAAGTCGCCATAGGCGTTGCGGGGGCGCTCCTCCAGCCACTTGCGGACGCGCTCCACCGGCTGGGCGTACGTGTCGTCCATCCACTGCATGACCTGAGGGTCGTGGTTCCAGCGCCACAGCGCGTCGCCGTCCGCGGGACCCATCGCCCGCAGTTTCACCAGTTCTCCAAGCGCCATGCTCACCGACCCCTTGTGCGTCTCGTGATCATCTTACGAATCACGAAGTGGTACCACGGTCGGGATCGCACGCTCAATCGGTTTCGGCGGTGCCGAAACCAGGTCCGGAGCATGTTCGGGAGGAAGCGCCGGCTGTAAAACACGCCTAGGTGTTCAGCATGGCGCGGGCGATGCCCGTCAGGTTGCCCTGCGCGGCGAGGATCTCCTTCCGGTCCGATCCGTCGAGACCCGCCGCGTAGACGCTCCCGGCCAGATCGGTCACATACATGTGGTCGCCGTCGGGGTCGAGGGCGATGCCGATGCCTTCCATGAGGTGGGTCAGAAGGATCTCGGACGTCCACTGACCGTCCGGCGGATCGAGCGGGGAACGGTTGACGGTGTTGCCCTTCGGCGGGTCCCCGCGGTCCGTCCAGTACAACGTCCGCTCATTGAGGTCGACTTCGAGGTCGATGGGTTCGGGCAGTTCCTCGAACAGCACCTCGATGTCGGTGCGCCTGGCCGCCGTCTCCCCGACGGGCACGGCGAGTCCGGCCCGCAGGATCCTGCCGAGTCCCGCGTCGCTGGGGCCCTTCTGGGACCAGTAGAGGTTTCCGCCGACGGGATCGACGGTGACGCCCACGCACCACTTGGTCTCGTCGCGGCTGTCCTCATCGCCCTGCCCGGTCTGTACGAGGGTCTCGATGTTCGAGCCGTCGAGGTCGCAGCGCATGACCCGCATGCCCTCGCGGTCACCCCAGTACAGCTTCCGGTCCGTGGCCTCCAGGTGGAGCTGTTTCGGCGTGTGCGTGGCGCCCTCAGGGACGATCGTCGTCCGGTTGCCGCCGTCCAGGTCCACGCGCTCGATCGAGCCGTCGTTCTCCGACGGCACACCCATGTTCGTCCAGTAGATGTGCCCCGCCGACATGTCGACGGCCACTCCGTCGGGGATCCGGCACCCGCTGACGAGAACCTGCTTGTCGGAGCCGTCGGGGTTCACGGAGAACAGCCGGCCGCCGCCGCTCGCCTCCAGCACGAACAGCCTTTCCTGGTCGCCCCTCACGTTCCCGCCCATCACGTTCCCTCCTTCGCGTCCGCAGTGGCCGCCGTGCCGGTCGGACCGGACGGGTCGTGCTGCGCGCGCACGGCCAGCAGGGCCGAGAGCATGGCGTCACGCCGGGCGGCCAGGTCGTCGACCGAGTGGCCGTCCGCCTCCTTGAGGACACCGCTCACGATGGTCTCCTGGAGTTCGGGCGTGAACTCGGGGTTGCCCAACTTCTTCCAGGACTCGACCATCACCGGCATGAGGGTCTCCATGAAGTGCTGGATGCCGCCCTCGCCGCCCCCGAGGTGCCACAGCAGATGGGGACCCATGACGCCCCAGCGCAGCCCCGGCCCCCAGGACACCGCGTCGTCGGAGTCCGCCACGTCGAGCACGCCCTCCTGCACCAGGTACACGACCTCCCGGTACAGCGCGGCCTGGATGCGGTTGGCGACGTGTCCGGGCAACTCCTTCTTCAGATGGATCGGTTTCTTGCCGATCGAGGCGTAGAAATCCATGGCGTACCGGACCGTCTCCGGAGCGGTCCGCGTGCCGCCGACGACCTCGACCAGCGGCACGACGTGCGGGGGGTTGAAGGGGTGACCGATGACGGTCCGTTCCGGATGCCGGCACTCGGCCTGCATGACGCTCATCGTGATCGTCGACGAACTCGACGCGATGACGGCGTCCGGGGGTGCGGTGGCGTCGATGTCGGCGAACAGCTTGACCTTGAGCTCCGGGCGTTCGGGGGCGTTCTCCTGCACGAAGTCGGCGTCCGAGACGGCCTGACGCATGTCCGCGGTGAAACCGAGGCGTTCGGGCGAGGCGCCGGGCGCGAGTCCGATCGAGGCGGCCGTGTCCCACGCGCCTTCCACGTACGACCGCAGGGCCGCCTCCGCGGTCGGGGCCGGGTCGGTCGCCGTGACGTCGAAACCACGGACGAGATAGTGCGTCGCCCAGCTCGCACCGATCGTCCCGGTCCCGACGATCGCCACACGGTGGACGGGCCTGTGCGTTGCCATGAGTGATCACTGCTCCTGACGGTCCGAGAAGGGCGGTGTGCCTGGGGCAACCCTCGACCGACCGGAGGGCCGGCACATCGGGCCGCGCGCCCAGGATTCCGACGCTTCCTTGGTACCGCGGCACATGGGGTGTTCCGCGTTGGTACACGGACACCAAATCGGTGGACAACGTGGTGTTCCGCGCCCAGTGGCTGTGCCTGCGCTCCCTCCTAGCGTCGTTCGTACTGGCTCCATCGGACCTCCCGATCGGAAGGAACGGCAGATGAAGGCGACACACGGCGCACCGGTCGGCCAGGGCCAGGCTCTCCCGAGCCCCAACGGAAACTCGTCCGGGATCGAGCCGCCTGTGCTGGGCGGACCGGAGTACTCCGACTACTTCCTTCTCGACAAGCTGCTCACGGACGAGCAGCGGGCCCTGAAGACGAAGGTCCGCGAATTCATGGACCAGGAGGTCCTGCCGGTCATCAACCCGTACTGGGAACGTGCGGAGTTCCCCTTCGAACTGGTGCCCAAGCTGGCGGGGCTGGACATCGCGGGGTTCCAGATCTCCGGTTACGGCTGCCCGGGGATGAGCAATGTGACGGCGGCCCTGGTGATCCTCGAACTGGCCCGCGGCGATCTGAGCATGTCGACCATGATGGGCGTCCACTCGGCCCTGGCCATGACGTCGATCGCGCTGCTGGGTTCCGAGGAGCAGAAGGAGCGCTTCCTGCCGCCGATGGCCCGTATGGAGAAGCTCGGCGCCTTCGGCCTGACCGAGCCCACGCACGGCTCGGACGTGGTCAAGCTGGAGACGACCGCACACCAGGACGGCGACTCCTATGTCATCAACGGCCACAAGAGGTGGATCGGCAACGCCACCTTCGCCGACTACTCGATCATCTGGGCCCGCGGCGACGACGGGCACGTGGGCGGCTATGTGGTCGAGAAGGGCACGCCCGGGTTCGACGCCCAGGTCATCAAGGGCAAGACGGCGTTGCGCTGTGTGCAGAACGCGCAGATCTCCCTCACCGACGTCCGGGTGCCGGCCGCGAACCGGCTGGCGAACGTCCACACCTTCCGTGACACCGAGAAGGTCCTGCTGGCCTCGCGCTTCTGCGTCGCCTGGGAGTCCATCGGCGCCGCCGTCGCCGGCTACGAGACGGCACTGGCCTATGCCAAGCAGCGCAAGCAGTTCGGGATGCCGCTGGCCGCGTTCCAGCTCGTCCAGTACCGGCTCTCCCGGATGCTCGCGGACATCACCGACATGCTGTGCATGCAGTTCCGGCTGAGCCAGCTCCTCGACGAGGGCGAGTACTCGATGCCCCGGGTCGCGCTGGCCAAGATGCACTACACCGAGCGGGCCCGGGCCATTCTCGCCGACGCCCGCGACATGCTCGGCGGCAACGGGATCCTGCTCGACTACCACGTGGCCCGGCACCTGTGCGACATCGAGGCGATCGACACCTACGAGGGCACCGACACCGTGCAGGCGCTGATCGTCGGCCGTGACATCACCGGCTACAACGCCTTCGCGCCCGTGGCGCCCAGCCACCACTGACCCGGCGCGTGCCGCGGCGCCCCGCCAGGGCGGTGACCCCCTCGGGCGCCGCGCGCGACCCATCGAGGACAAGGAGTCGTCATGAGCAACACGCCCCTGCTGGAGGGACTGCACGTCGTCGATCTCGCGAGCTTCATCGCCGGGCCCGCCGCGGCCACCATCCTCGGCGATTTCGGCGCCGACGTCGTCAAGGTGGAACCACCGGGCTCCGGCGACGCCTACCGATCGCTCAGCCGTATGCCACCGAACCCCCGTGTCGAGGGCGTCAACTACCCCTGGCAGCTGGACAACCGCAACAAGCGCAGCATCGCCATCGACCTGAAGTCGCCCGACGCCCGGGCCGTCGTCGAACGGCTGGTGAACTGGGCGGACGTCCTGGTGACCAACTTCCCGCCGCGCACCCGCGCCAAGCTGGGGCTGGAGTACGACGACCTGGCCCCGCTCAACGCCCGGCTGATCTACGCCGATGTCACCGGCTTCGGCGAAGAGGGCCCGGACGCCCACCTGCCCGGCTTCGACGTGACCGCGTTCTGGGCGCGCAGCGGCCTCATGGACGTGACGCGCCAGCACGACGCGCCGCCGGCCATCAACGCGTTCGGATCGGGCGACCACCCGACGGCGATCAGCCTGTTCGCCGGGATCATGACCGCGCTGTACCGGCGGGAGCGGACCGGCGAGGGCGCACGTGTCACCGCGTCACTGGTCGCCGAGGGCGCCTGGGCGGCGGGCATGTGGCTGCAGGCCGTACTGGTCGGCGGCAAGGCACCCCGGCCGGTCGACCGGACCGATCCGCCGAACGCGCTCGCCAACGCCTACCGCACCGCGGACGACCGCTGGCTGCTGCTGGCCTTCGCCAACGAGGACAAGCAGGTACCCCTGTTCCTCCAGGCCATCGGCCACCCCGAGGCCATCCAGAACCCGCACTACGCCGACTCGCAGAGCCGCCGCGCCCACGCCGCCGAGATCGTCGCCGTGCTGGACAAGACGTTCGCGGCCCGTCCGCTGGCCGAGTGGCGTGAGGTGCTCGACGCCGCGGGACTCACCTACGGAGTCGCCCAGACGATCGACGAGTTCGCCCATGACCCTCAGCTCGTCGCCAACCGGATCCTGGTGCCGATCGACGACGGCAACGCGGAACCGCACCTGACGATCGACAGCCCCGTGCGGCTGGACCAGGAGCCGAAGGTCCCCCCGCGCCCGGCCCCCGACCTCGGCGAACACACCGATTCCGTACTCCACGACCTCGGCTTCGACGCCGCCGGGATCGAGGAGCTGCGCAAGGCCGCGGCCGTCGGCTGAAGCCGGCGGCCACGGCGCGAGGGAATGTCACGGCCAGCAGCGCGAGGGAGAGAAGGGAAACACGTCATGACCACGGACTCGAACACACCGACCGTACGGACCGAGGAGATCGACGGCATCTTCGTGATCACGATCGACCGGCCCCAGGCCCGTAACGCCATCGACGGGGCCACCGCACGGGCCCTTGCAGCCGCCGTCGACTACCTCGAGGCCCACGAGGACCTCAGGGTCGGCATCCTCACCGGCGCCGGCGGTGTCTTCAGCGCGGGCATGGACCTCAAGGCCTTCGCGGCCGGAGACCTGCCCATCATCGAGGGCCGGGGCTTCGCGGGCATCACCCGCGCCAAAATCTCGACCCCGCTGATCGCCGCCGTCGAGGGCTACGCGCTGGGCGGTGGCACCGAGATGGCGCTCGCCTGCGACATGATCGTGGCCGCGCGGAACGCCACCTTCGGCCAGACCGAGGTCCGCTACGGCATCGTGCCGCCCGAAGGGGGCATGGTACGGCTGCCCGAGCGCATCCCGCACAACATCGCGCTCGAACTCCTGCTCACGGGCGAGTCGCTGCCCGCCGAGCGCGCCGAGCGGTTCGGCCTGGTCAACGAGCTCACCGAACCGGGCCAGGCCCTGACACGGGCCCTGGAACTGGCCAGCAGCATCGCGCTCAACGCGCCCTTGGCCATCGAGGCCGTCAAACGCGTCGTCAACGAACGGCGGGCCTTCCGTGAGCAGGACGCCTTCGTCGACCAGGACCTGATCACCGCACCCGTACTGGCCTCCCAAGACGCCCAGGAGGGCGCCCACGCCTTCGCGGAGCGGCGACAACCGCACTGGCAGGGCCGCTGACCCGACAACAACCCCAGAGCGCCCGGCCCCTTCAGTCCGCTCTCGTGCGCAGGAGCGCCGAGCCGAGGTACTGGACGGCGCGCAGCGCGATCTCCAGATCCGTGTGCTCTTTCTGTACCGGATGGCCGATCATTTCCTCGGCTTTTCGGATGCGGTATTGCACGGTGTTCTTGTGCAGAATCTGCGCTGCGGCGGTGGCGGTGTAACTGCAGCCGCTGTCAAGGAAGATCTGAGCGGTCTCCCTGAGCCGCGCGCTGTTCTCGTCGTCGACGGCCAGCGGACCGAGAACGCACCACACCCAGGCCCGGATGTCGTCGATGTTCGTGGCCATCAGGGCGATGGGGGCGACGGTGGAGAACTCGGTGAACCGGGGGACCGGGTCGGCCACCGCCGCGAGTTCCTGCGCGCGCAGTGCCTGCCGGTGTGTCGTGCGGAAACCCTCGACGCCGTACCCCACGCTCCCGGCGCATATGTGCAGGGAAGGGTCGGCATGCTCCAGCACGTCCGACACCTCGTACCACGGGACGTCGCTGTTCGAGCCCAGCGGAAGCCAGGCCCAGGACACGATCGCGTCCCGGGGGACGAACAGCGGCCTGGAGGTGCAGCCGAGCCGCTGGGCGATCTCGTCGGTGATCCGGTGCAGCCGGGCGAGTCCGGCCCCCTCGTCGGTCAGGGTGGGCAGCCACGCCACCAGCCCGAGATGATTCTGCCGAAGCCGGTAACCGAGCGACGGTTCCACCCAGTTGAGGTCGACGTCGCTCGCGGCGAGGATGTCGCGCACGCGGGCGGCGCGCGCCGCGGTCTGGCTGAGCAGCCAGTTGTCCCGTTCATGTTGGTAGATCGCGATGACCTGCTCGGTGACCTGGTCGATGTAACCGAAGCTCACGTGCAGCATGCGCCGGTTGGTCGTGACGGCCAGCTCGTCGTCGGCGTTCTGCCGGTTGAGCTCGTCCAGACACCACTGCAGAAAACGCCAGTGCCCGATCCTGTAGGCCCTGATCAACGCACTGAGGGGAATTCCCCGCTGAGCCAGTCTCCTCGCGTACTCAAGCGCGGCCGCGGGCGCCTCGACCTTCTCCAGAGAGATGTCGTTCTCGAAGACATGCAAAAGCGTGCCGACGTTTTCCGTGACGCTCGCCTGCATCATTTTGACAATGGTCGAGTCGCCCCTGAGTTCCGCAATCTCGGCAAGAACATACTGCCCGATATCGTTGCCGACCTCCGGGAGATGTGACCCTACGTTCGCCGCGACCACAGACAGTTGCCTTGCGGCTTCTGGGTGCTCCGGAGTCATTTCTCAAAGCTACTCGCGGAATGGTCCAGCGGCACCAATTCAGGCCCCGGGGTCGTATCGCGGGCCCAGTGATTTCCGTGCGCCGCACGCCTAGCGTCGGCTCACATGAACCTCGCACACCACGTGGTCGACGGCGCTCGGACGTATCCGGACCGCCCCGTGCTCCGCCTCGGGGACGCCACCCTCTCCTACCGCATGCTGGACCGGCGCAGTGCGTGGACGGCGGGGCTGCTGCGCGATCACGGCGTGCGGCCCGGCGACCGGGTCGCGATCATGCTGCCCAACGTGCCGGAGTTCGCCCTCGTGTACTACGGCGTACTCCGGGCCGGTGGCATCGTCGTCCCGATGAATCCGCTGCTCAAGTCCCGCGAGGTCGCCCATCACCTCGGCGACTCGGACGCCCGGCTGCTGTTCGCCTGGCACGACTTCGCCGACGAGGCACACGCCGGTGCGCGCCAGGCCGACGCGGAGGCGGTCGTCGTCGGTCCCGACTCGTTCGACGAACTGCCGGACTCCGCCCCGCCGTCGGCAGCCATGGCGGACCGTCATGACGACGACACCGCGGTCGTTCTCTACACCTCGGGGACGACCGGCCAGCCGAAGGGTGCCGAACTGACCCATGCCAACCTCGCCGGCAACTGCCACATCGTGGCCACCGAGTTGCTCGGTCTCACGGCCGAGGACGTGATCTTCGGCGGGCTGCCGCTGTTCCACGCCTTCGGCCAGACCTGCACCCTCAACGCCGCCGTGGCCTCCGGCGCGTGCCTCACGCTGCTGCCGCGCTTCGACGCGGCGCAGACCCTGGAGATCGTCGAGAAACACGGGGTGACGGTCTTCGCCGGGGTGCCGACGGTGTACAGCAGGCTGGTGCGGGAGCCCGGCAAGGAGGTCTACGACGTCTCCCGGCTGCGGGTGTGTCTCGCCGGTGGTGCCGAGTTGCCCGTCCAGGTGCAGCTCGACTTCCGGACCGCGTTCGGCTGCGCCGTACTGGAGGGTTACGGGCTGTCGGAGACCTCGCCGGTCGTTGCGGCCAACACCCTGCGGGCCGGACCCAGGCCCGGTTCGGTCGGCGTCCCGATCCCGGGTGTCGAGGTGCGCGTGGTCGACGCCGACAACGGCCGGGAGGTACCGCGGGGGGAGGCCGGCGAGATCGCGGTCCGCGGGCCCAACGTGATGAAGGGGTACTGGGGGCGCCCCGCGGAGACGGCCGCCGTGATCAGGGACGGCTGGTTCCGCACCGGCGACCTCGGCCGGCTGGACCAGGACGGATACCTCTGGATCGTCGGACGGCAGAAGGACGTGATCATCCGGGGCGGGTACAACGTGTACCCCCGCGAGATCGAAGGCGTGCTGTACGAGCACCCGGCGGTCGCCGACGCGGCGGTCATCGGCATCCCCAGCCCCGATCTGGGCGAGGAGGTGGGCGCGGCGGTCGTGCTCCGGCCGGGGGCCCGGACGACCGTCGAGGAACTGCGTGCGTACGTCAAGGGGCGGGTCGCCGCCTACAAGTACCCGCGGAAGGTGTGGCTGGTGGACGCCCTGCCCAAGGGGCCCACCGGCAAGATCCTCAAGAAGGAGATCGTTCCGCCGTCCGGGGTTCTCGGCGCGCCTGGTCGGCCCTGATCACCTCGGATCACATGAACGGGCAAGCGATCCGAGGTGATCGAGCGGCCCGCGCCCGGCCGGCACGGCGCCGCGCTCGAACCGGTGCCGCGGGCCTCTGTCCGGCGCGCCGAGGCTGATACGCTCCCGAAATGACCACCTCCGACGCGTCGCCGCAGACCGGCGAGCAGGCCGATCCCTGGCTCACGCCGGCCGAACTGGCCTCATGGATGTCGGTGGTACGGCTCATCACCCGGCTGCCCTGGGCCCTGGACGCCCAGTTGCAGCGGGACGCGGACCTGAGCATGGTCGAGTACATGGCCCTGGCCATGCTCTCCGAGGCCCCTGACCGGACTCTGCGCATGAGCACGCTGGCCGAGGTCGTCAACTCGTCGCTGTCCAGGCTGTCGCACCTGATGAAGCGGCTGGAGAAGCGCGGTTACGTCCAGCGTGAACCGGACCCCGAGGACGGGCGTTTCACCAACGCCGTCCTGCTGCCCGACGGCATACGGAAGCTGGAGTCGGCCGCGCCCGGCCACGTGGCCCACGTCCGGCACCTCGTCGTGGACAACCTGTCCCCCGAGCGTCTTCGCCGGCTGGGTCAGGATGCCGAGCGCATCGTCCAGCGCATCGACTCGCCCGTGCGCTGAGCATGCCGCGATGACTTGAGGATTAACGCGAAGGGCGCTACTGGGTGCGGCCCGCGTCCCCGAGTTCCTTGAGCAGCAGGGTCAGCGTCGCGAGGCGGTCGGGGCCGAGGAGCTCCTCGATCCAGCGGCTCGTCTCCCGCACCTGCTCGCGGCCCAGCGCCGCCCGCTCGCGCCCGGCGTCGGTCAGCGCGATCAGCTGCCTGCGGCGGTTGTCGGGATCCGTGTTCTTGGTGACGAGGCCACGCGCCACAAGCCGGTCGAGCAGGGGAGTGAGCGTCGACCGGTCGACCGCGGCGTGTGCGCCGAGGGACTTCTGATCGAGGCTTCCCTGTTCGTCCAGGACATGGAGCACGGCGTACTGCGGCGGTGTGAGGTCGCCGCCGCAGTGCAGCTGCCACGAGGCGTTGACCGCCTGCGAGGCCCGTCGTAGCTGGTGGGCCATGCCGTCTTCCAGCGTTCCGTCGTACCGCGCTCCCGTCGTCATACGTCCAGATTACCTCCGTCCACTGTCATTCCGTACGCGGAGTGTTTGCCATCGCAAGCCTGGTGTTCTACATTGATCCGTGTACGGAATTACCGTGTACGGAAGGTGATAGGCATGCCGCGACGGGTGATCTTGGGGATGACCGGGGCGACCGGCGCCGTCCTGGGCGTCGAACTGCTGCGGCTGCTGCGGGAGCAGCCCGACGTGGAGACCCATCTCGTGCTGTCCCAGTGGGCCAGGGCGACGATCCATCTGGAGACCGACCTCTCGGTCCGCGAGGTCACCGACCTCGCGGACGTGACCTACGCGTGGAACGACCAGGGTGCGGCGATCTCGTCCGGGTCGTTCCCGGTGGACGGCATGATCGTGGCGCCGTGCAGCATGAAGACCCTGGCCGGGATCCGTACCGGGTACGCGGACGGTCTGATCCCGCGGGCCGCCGATGTCACGCTGAAGGAGCGACGTCCTCTGGTGCTGGTGCCCAGGGAGACCCCGCTGAGCGAGATCCATCTGGAGAACATGCTGGCGCTGGCCCGGATGGGGGCGCGGATCGTGCCGCCGATGCCGGCCTTCTACAACCGCCCGGACACGATCGACGACCTGGTCAGGCACCTCGCCGTCCGGGTGCTTGACCAGCTCGGCATCCAGGTGCCGTCCGCGCAGCGCTGGGACGGAATGCCCCGTCCGGCCGCATCGACTTCGAAAGGTGCAATCAACTGATGTCCGAAACCACTGATTTCCGGTCCTACCTCGCCCGGCTCGAGGAGCTGGGCGACCTCCAGCGCATCTCCCGGGTGGTCGACCCGGACCTGGAGGCGTCCGCCGTCACCCGGCGTTCCACCGAGAACGGCCGCCCCGCCCCCTTCTTCGAACACCTCAAGGGAGCCCGCGAGGGCTTCCGCATGGTCGGCGCCCCGGGCGCCCTGTCGAGCATCCCGGGGCATCCGCTGGCCCGGATCTCCCTCTCGCTGGGCCTGCCCTACACGACGAGCGCCGCCGAACTCGTCGAGCGGCTCGCGCAGGCCGGCACCGGTGAACTGCTGCCGCCCAGGCGGGTGACCGGCGACGGAGCGCCCTGCAAGCAGCACGTCCTCACCGGCGACGACGCCAGCCTGGACCGGTTCCCGATCCCGGTCGTCCACG
The DNA here is from genome assembly GCF_053611365.1 of Streptomyces sp. NPDC054813. Lineage (NCBI taxonomy): Bacteria > Bacillati > Actinomycetota > Actinomycetes > Kitasatosporales > Streptomycetaceae > Streptomyces > Streptomyces sp. NPDC054813. The sequence goes on from NZ_JBSHAF010000007.1 coordinate 120,115, forward strand.
AGGGCGACGGCGGACCCTACGTCAACACCTGGGGCGTGATCGTCGCCCGGACCCCCGACGGCCGGTGGACCAACTGGTCGATCTCCCGGATCATGATGATCGACGGCCGGCACATGACCGGACTGGTCCTGCCCGGCCAGCACCTCGGCATGATCTGGCGCGAGTGGGAGGCCCTCGGCCAGCCGATGCCCTACGCCCTGTTCCAGGGCGGCGACCCCGGCGCCGCCGTCGTCGGCGGCATGACCGTACCCACCGAGGTCGACGAGGGTGCCTACCTCGGCGCACTCCTCGGCCGCCCCGTCGACGTCGTCAAGTGCGAGACCAACGACCTCGAGGTACCGGCCTCCGCCGAGGTCGTCATCGAGGGGTACCTGTCCGCGACGCGGGATGCGGTCGAGGGGCCGTTCGCCGAGTTCCACGGCTGGGCCCTGCCCGAGACCTCTCCCCAGCCGCTCTTCGGCATCGAGGCGATCACCTACCGCGAGGACCCCATCTGGCCGCTCGCCCCCGCCGGCCGGCCCGTCGACGACTCCCACGTGGCACCCGCCGCCGGGATCTCCGCCGAGGTCGTCTCCGAACTCCGCAAGGCCGGACTCCCCGTCACCACGGCCTGGTTGCCGCTCCGCGCCGCCTGCTTCTGGACCGTCATCACCGTCCCCTCCAACTGGCGTGACCTGATGCCGGGCATGGACACCGCCCGCTTCGTCCACCGCATCGGCGAGGTCCTGAACGGCACCCGGGTCGGCCGGCTCTCCCCGGTGGTCTACGTCCTCGACGACGACGTGGACCCCGCCGACGACTCCGACCTGCTGTGGGCACTGGCCACCCGTGTGCATCCCACCCTCCGTCAGGAGCAGTGGCACGGCCCGATCATGCCCTGGTACCCATGCTTCACCGAGGAGGAGCTGCACAGCGGCTGGGGAGCCGTCGTCGTGCACGACGCGTTGCTCCCCGCCGAAGGCCACGGCCGTGCCCGGCAGGCCACCTTCGACGGTGTCTTCCCGGCCGACGTACGCGCAAAGGTGCTCGCCGCCGAAGCCGAGGCCGAGGCCGGAGTCGGTGCGGGAGCCGCCCCGGGCGCCTGACCGGAAGCAGCACCGGGAGCAGCTCTGACGGGTCACAGCACCGGGAGCAGCTCCGTCGGTCACACCACCGGCAGCAGCTAAGACCGTCACACCACCGGGAGCAGCTCCATGGTCGGCAGCGGCCGGGGACGGAAGAGCCGCAGCCGGTGCACCCGCCCGGCCCCGTCCAGCGTCATCAGCCAGGCCACCGACGGCGGGCAGTGCTCGGGGTTGTCGGACGGATTGACGATGTCCATCTCCCAGACGGCCAGCGTCCGTCCGGCGACGGCATGGGCGAGCCGCTGGCGTACCCCGGCCTCGATGTCGCCGTCCATGGCACGGGCCAGGAGGTCGCCGCCGCCGACCCGGTCGTTCCCTCTGAGCAGGGCGATCTCCGGGGACCAGCGTTCCGTGAGGAGCCGGGCGAAGTGCCCGCTCTCGGCGGCGGCCAGCGTCTCCCGGGCCTGGGCGCTCGTCTCGCGGGTACGCCGGTCGGTGTCGCCGTGCGCGGCGTCCGCCGTGGCGGCGAGCGCGGCCGCGAGCTTGGCCCGGCCCTGGCTGAGCCGGCTGCGGACGGTGCCGACCGGGACCCCGCAGGCATGGGCGATCCGCTCGTAGGAGCTGACCTCCGTGGTGAAGTGACGCAGCACCAACGGCAGTCGCAGCACCGGGGTCAGCTCCTCGAGGGCCTCCCAGACCCAGTCCCGCAGCGCGCTCTGTTCGAGCCACTGCTCCGGACCGGGCTCCGCCGCCGGCAGGTGCAGGTCCTCGTCCACCGGACGGGCGGCGACCGTGGCCCGCAGCAGGGAACGGGCGGCGTTGCGGACGATCATCCGCAGCCGGGCGCCGACCGCCCCCGGATCGCGGACGTCGCCGATCCGCCGCAGCGCGGTCAGAGCCGCCTCCTGCAGTACGTCCTCGGCGTCCGGGCCCGGTCCCAGGATGCTCAGCGCCACCGCGCGCATGCCCGCACGATGGCGTTCGAGCAGCAGGCCGAGGGCGGCCACCTCGCCGGCCTGCGCGGCAAGAGTGAGCGCCGTGTCCTCGGCGAGCGCGGCCTCGGCGGTCTCCCGGATCATGCGGGCCGCCCGGCGCCGACGGAGCGCGCCGAACCGTCGGGGGTGTCCGCCGCGGTCGAGGCGTCGGTGGCTGCGGCGGTCCGCCGGTGGAAGACCACGCGGAGGCTTCGGACCCTTCTGTCGGGTTCGCGGATCATGAGCCAGGCGAGGTTCGCCGGGCAGGGATTCGGGATGCCGTCGGGGTTGACGGTCGCCATTTCCCAGATGGTGATGTCCGGACTGGCCACCACATGGCGCAGGTGCTGGGTGATCCCGCTCCGCCGGGTCCGCTCCATGGCCGGGAAGGGGTGGCAGCGTTCGCCCGGCGTGCGGAGTATGCCGACCAGTTCGGTCTCGGCCGGCCACAGCTCCAGGATCTCCCTGGGCTGACGGCCGCGCAGCGCGCCGTCCAGCGTGAGTTCGGCCTCCCTGCGGCTGTCCTCGACGACACGGGACGCGTCGTCGTGGGCCTCCGTGGCGGTCCTCAGCAGTACCTCGGCGAGCTTTCCCCGGGCCTGGCTGAGCCGGCTGCGGACCGTGCCGAGCGGTACCTCGCAGGCATCGGCGATCTCCTGGTAGGAGGTGATGCCGCTGAAGTGCCGCAGCATCAGCACCAGCCGCAGCTGCTGGGGCAGTTCCGCCATCGCGTCCCAGATCCAGTCCCGCTGGGCGTGCCGGTCGACGACCTGCTCCGGGTGCGACGGCTCGTCGGTACCCGGGCTCTGCCGGTCGAGGCAGTCCAGACCGGGCGTCTCGCGGCCGGGGCGCAGCCGCATACGGGAGGTGTTGCGCACGATCGCGCGCAGCCAGGCGCCGACGGCCGCCGGATCCCGTACGTCGCCGATCCGCCGTAGAGCGGTGACCACGGCGTCCTGTACCGCGTCCTCCGCGTCGGGGCCGTAGCCGAGCAGGCTCAGCGCCACCGCGCGCATCGGCGCCTGGTGGCGGGCCAACAACAACCCGAGGGCCGCAGTCTCTCCGGACTGTGCCCTGCGGGTGAGTTCCTCATCCGTGGGGGGATCGAGAAACGCCATGAAGCGAATGCCTCCGTGCGGACGTGTCACTGATGGTGGGGGGACTCTCGCACAGGCGGGTACGCCGGGCACCACTCCCGGCGTACCTTCTGTGACGGAGTTGCCTGCTAGGCCTCTTCGGTGAGCTCCGGCAGCCAGCTTCCGTGAAAGCCGGCCGGGACGGCGTACGGCAGTTCCACCACCGCCTGGACGGAGAGTTCCCGTGCGTCGAGGACGAGCAGTTCGCCGGCCTCGCCGTCGTCGTTCGAGACGAGCGACAGCAGCCAGCCCTCGTCCTCGCTCCCGCCGTCCGCCGCCGGGACGAACACCGCCTCGCCCGCGTAGCGGGCGCCGGGCGTCGCATGCAGCTCGCTGCCCCCGCCCGTCAGGTCGTGCTTGGCGATGCCGTCGCCCGAGACGGTGTACAGGTAGCGGTTCGCGCGGCCGGTGAGGGTCTCGTTGTGGGTGGGGAACTCGGCGTCCCGGTCGTCCAGCTGGGACTCGGTGACCCGTCCGGTCGCCGGATCCAGCACCCAGCGGTACAGCACGGCGGTCGCGCCGGTGTGACCCGGTTCCGGTACGACGGCCGGGCCGGTGGGCCCGCCGATGTCGCCCCAGGCGTGGTCGAAGCCCAGGTGGTCGTAGCGCACCGCGTCGAGGACGATCCGCCCCCGCTCGTCCTCGTGGGCGTTGCCGACGTGGAAGACGTAGCAGGGGTCGATGTCGAACCAGCGCACGTCGGTGCTCCCGGGCGTGCGGGACATGATGCCGAGCCGCGCGCCGTAGCCGTCGTCCCAGCGGTAGGGCATGCCGCCGCGTCCGGCGAGGCCCGGGTCGAAGACGACGGGCAGGTCCATCCAGACGATGTGGTGCTCGGTGATGGCGAAGTCGTGCATCATCGTCGGGCCCGGCACCGCTATCGGCCGGCTGTCGAGCAGCTCTCCTTCCGCGGTGACCCGGTGGTAGGTGAGAAAAGGCGGGGCAAACCCGGTACCGAACAGGTGCAGTTCACCAGTGATCGGATCCTCTTTCGGGTGGGCGGTCATCGAGGTGGTCAGCCGGCCGCCGAAGTCGTAGGGGCCGACGGTCTCCAACGAGGGGGTGACCCAGTAGGGCAGGCCGACCTCGCACAGGGCCAGTACGGTGTCCGCGTGCCGGATGACATGGGTGTTGCCGGGCGTCGCGGCCAGGTCGACGCTGCCGTCCCCGCGGACGAACGGATGCCCGTCCAGCTCACGGGTGCGGATCCACCGGTTGCGGTACCACTCGGCGTGGCCGCCGCGCAGCCGGATGCCGTGCAGCATGCCGGGGCCGGTGAACCAGTGCCCCTTGTCCTCGCCGGGCAGCGGGTTGGGGCCGTTGCGCAGGTAGCGGCCGTCCAGTTCGGGCGGAAGGGTGCCGCGCACGGTGAGGTCGCGGGCACTGTGCTCCTCGGGGACCGGGGCGAAGCGGCCCCGCAAGTACAGGGGGAGGGTGGTCTCTTGGGTCATGCTGCTTTCCTTGTCGGGTCCGGCAGGGCGCTGCCGGCCGCGTTCCGGATCAGGCCGGGCCGCCGCGGCGAGGGGTTCCGCGGCCGTCCGCGGAGGCCCGGGTGGACGGTGGCCGGGGTGGACGGTCAGGCGGTGTTCGCGTTCGCCGCGGCGGCCTGCTTGACGAGCGCGGCGACCTCGGCGGGCTTGGAGACGTAGACGGCGTGGCTGCCGCCGGTCTCGGTCACCGTCGCGCCGGCCCGTGCGGCCATGGTGCGCTGGACCGGCGGCGGGATCATGCGGTCGTCGGTGGCGACCAGGTAGAAGCTCGGCCTGCTCCGCCAGGCGGGCCGGGTGACCGTCCCGCCGAGCGCGTCCAGACCCCACGGGACCTGCGAGGCGGCCAGGAACCGGGCCTCCTCCTCCGGCAGGTCGCCGGCGAAGGACGCGGCGAACCTCTCCCGGTCCAGGAAGAGGAACCCGTCCTGCGGCGGCAGGATCGGCGGCACCGGAGCGCCCGGCGCCGGGTCGGCGAGGAGGGTGTTGACGGACTCGTCCTTGTCGGGCACGAACGCCGCGACGTAGACGAGCGCGCTCACGTTGTCGTGGTTGCCGGCCTCGGAGATCACCGCGCCGCCGTAGGAGTGGCCGACCAGCACGGTCGGGCCGTCCTGGGCGTCGAGGGCCATCCGGGTGGTGGCGACGTCGCCCGCCAGTGAGAGCGTGGGGTTCTGGACGACGGTGACGCGGTAGCCGTCGGCGGTCAGCACGTCGTACACCCCCTTCCAGCCGGATCCGTCGACGAATCCGCCGTGGACGAGGACGACGTTCTTTGCTTCGGGGACGGTGGTCATGACGTGGTGGCTCCTTCGTGAGACGGGTCTACGGTCGTTCGTGGCCGCGTCCGCCGGGTGACGCGGCGGGGACCGGTCACTGGGGTACGGAGGACAGGCCCTGGGACTCCAGCAGGCGCCGCTGGGCCCGCTCGGGGTACACCTTCGTGAAGACGATCGGGCCGACCAGGCCGACGACATGGGCGGTGATGCCCACCCACGCCGGGGCGTCCACCGCGTTGCCGATGGCCAGGCTCACCGCGATGAAGGTGAAGCCGGCTCCCCAGGCACTGGTGATGTGGTTGTTGACCTGGAGGAACTCCGGCATGTCCCAGTACTCGCGGGGCGTCTGGCGCTTGGCGATGCCCAGCGTGAAGGGACGGCGGATCGCGAGGGAGCCCCAGGCGGTGGCGCCCAGCCAGACGAACGAGAGGACGTCGGAGTGGTCCTGGAGCGACGAGTCCGGGTCCGCGACGGAGACGGCGCCGATGACGACGAAGTACACGATGGTGCTGGCCTCGAGGATCAGCGCGTCGAGGTCGACCCCTCGACGGAGGTCCTGGAGCAGGAGGAGCAGCCCCGAGGCGAGACCGCCGAGCGCACCCCAGCGCCAGTCGACGACGCCCGAGACGACGCCGGCGACGATCCAGGGGACGAAGCCGCGCAGATAAGCCACAAAACCCATTGAGTGTTCCTTGCTGAATGGACGGGACGGCCCCGGAGGGGGGTTGCTCCGCAGCCGCTCGGTGAACCGACGCGGACTAGATGCAGGGCGAGAGCCAAAGTTCGACGCGCGAAGTGTGACCCTGGTCACAGCGCGGTGCCGGTGGCCGGACGTGCCCGCTGCCATACTGGCCGGCGTGATGCGTGCGGGGGCATGGCGGGACGGTCGGCGTCGGACGCTGCGCCGCGTCACGCAACGGCCGTACGCCTGGGCCGTGTTGCTCGGCCTCCTGGCGGTCGCCGAGTCCCTCGCGGAGTTCGTCGCCGGGCACGGCTCCGTCCCCCGGATGTTCGCGGACCGGGCCTCCGGAGCCGGTGGAGTTCAATTCACCCTGGTATTGGGGCTGTTCTGCCTGTCGACCGCGCTACCGCTGGTGTTCCTGCGCCCGTTGGCGGCCGCCGTCACGGTCACTGCCGCGAGCCTGGGCTCCTTCACGATCCTCCACACCCTGACGGTCGCCGGCTTCGCCGCCCAGACCGTCGCCCAGTACCGGCTGGCCCGCACCGGTTCCGCGCTGTCCGCGCTGCTCCTCGGCGCGCCCTTCCTCGTCCTGGCGCTGGCGCCGTCCGCGGACACCCGGGAGGTGCTGCTCGCGGTCCTCGCCCCCTGCGCCTCCTGCGCCGGACTTGCCGGGCAGGCCGCCGCGCGCGACCGTGAACACACCGCCGTACGCCGGGTCATGGCCGTCACCGAGTGGGAGAACGCGGCGCGCGGCGAGCGGGCCCGGATCGTCCGCGAACTCCACGACGTCGTCGGCCACCACCTCTCGATGATCGCCGTACAGGCCGAGACGGCCCGGGTGGCCACCCCGGGCATGTCCGCCCAGGGCGCCGAACGCCTGCTCGGCATCGGGGACACCGCGCGCGCCGCGCTCACCGAGATGCGCCGGCTGCTCGGTGTCCTGCGCGAGGACACCGAGCCCGGCACCGGCGGCGATCGCAGTCCCCAGCCGGACCTCGGCCACCTCAACGAACTCCTCGACGAGGCCCGTACGGCCTCCGGCGCCGCCGTCCGCCTGGTGCTCAGCGGCTACCCCCGTGCCCTCGGCCCCGGCGTCGAACTCGCCGTCTACCGCATCGTCCAGGAGTCCCTCACCAACGCCCGCAAACACGCGCCGGGCGCCGCCGTGGACATCGAACTGCACTACGCCGGCGACTGCCTGCGGCTACGCGTCCGCGATAACGGCCCCGGTCCCGCTGCGGGTCGACCGGCCGACGGCCACGGCCTGTTGGGCATGCGGGAGCGGGCCGCAGCGGTGGCCGGCGAGGTCCGTACCGGCACGCCGGACATCGGCGGCTTCCTGGTGACGGCCCGGTTCCCCGTCCCACCGCCCGACGGCTTCGAGGCCCGCACGGAGGAGAGCGCGTGAACGACACCGACTCGCCGATCCGCGTCGTGATCGCCGACGACCATCTGGTCGTCCGGACCGGCTTCGGCGCGCTGCTGGACTCCCAGCCCGACTTCACCGTCGTCGGCACCGCGTCCGACGGCACCGAGGCGGTCCGCGTCTGCCGCGAGACCCGCCCGGACGTCGTCCTCATGGACATCCGCATGCCGGGCCTGGACGGCATCGAGGCCACCCGCCGACTCCTCGGCACCGCACCGGAGCGGCCGGACGGACCGCACGTCCTCATCCTCACCACCTTCGACCTCGACGAGTACGTCTACGACGCCCTGCGCGCCGGCGCCAGCGGCTTCCTTCTCAAAGAGGTCACCGCGGAACGGCTCTTCGACGCCGTACGGGTCGTGGCCGCCGGCGACGCGCTGCTCGCACCGGGCATCACCCGCCGGCTGATCAGCGAGTTCGCCCGGCTGCCGGCCCGTGCCGCCGCGAGCACCCCGCAGGGCCGGCCGGGCCCGCTCACCGCCCGCGAGACCGAGGTGCTGCTGCTCGTCGCCGAGGGGCTGTCCAACCCGGAGATCGCGGCCCGGCTCGTCGTCGGCGAGGAGACGGTCAAGACCCACGTCAGCCGGATCCTCGCCAAACTCGGGCTGCGCGACCGCACCCAGGCCGTGATCGCCGCCTACGAGTCGGGACTGGTCGTCCCTCGCGTGAGGGACGGGAAAGCTGGCTCCCATGGGTGACGCGAGCGGCCTTCGTACTTCCTAGCCTGGCGGGCATGGAAACGACGATCGAGGTCAGGGACTTACACAAGCGCTTCGGGAGCGTGCGGGCGCTGGACGGGATGGAGTTCACCGTCCGACCCGGACAGGTCACCGGCTTCGTCGGCCCGAACGGTGCCGGCAAGTCCACCACGATGCGGGTGATCCTCGGCCTGGACCGGCCCCACCGGGGCAGCGCTCTGGTCGGCGGCCGCCGCTACCAGGAGCTGCGCTCTCCTTTCACCCATATCGGGGCGCTGCTCGACGCCGCCGCCGTCCAGCCCGCCCGCACCGCCCGCCACCATCTGCTGTGGCTGGCGCACTCTCAGGGCCTGCGCGCCGGACGCGCCACCGAGGTGCTCCGGCAGGTCGGCCTGGCGGACGTGGCGAACCGGAAGGCGGGCGGCTTCTCGCTGGGCATGCGACAGCGGCTCGGTATCGGTGCCGCCCTGCTCGGCGACCCGCCCGCGATCATGCTCGACGAGCCCTTCAACGGTCTTGACCCCGAAGGCTTCCGGTGGATGTGCGGCTTCCTCGCCTCCCTCGCCGGGGAGGGCCGGGCCGTTCTGGTCTCCAGCCACCTCATGGGCGAACTCCAGGACACCGCCGACCATGTGATCGTCGTCGGCCGGGGCCGGGTCGTCGCCGACATGAGCGTGCGCGAACTGCTGGAGTCGGTCTCCCGGGGCCAGGTCACCCTGCGCACCTCGGAGCGCACCCGGGCCATGACCGTCCTTGCCCGCTCCGGCGCCACCGTCAGCTCCACCGGACCCGACACGGTCACCGTCGCAGGGCTGGCCGCCGAGAACGTCGTCTCGCTCCTGGCCGGCCACGGAGTCCCGTTCGCCGAAGTCGCCGCGCACCGCGCCTCCCTCGAAGAGGCCTACATGGAACTGACCCGTGATGCCGTCCAGTACCGTGGCACCCTGCCCGAGGAGGCGGCCCGATGACCACCGCCGCCCTCGGCGGGTTCGGCGCGCTGCTGCACGCCGAATGGACCAAGTTCCGTACCGTGCGCGGCTGGTGGGTGAGCTGCGGCGCCGCCGTCCTCCTCGTCTGTCTGGTCGGACTGCTCGCCACCGCCGCCGGCAACGCGGCAGCCGACGGTGGTTCGGCCCTGCCCGTCGGCCCCGGCGGCGAAGCGGTCAACGACAACTTCTCCTTCGTGCGCCAGCCACTTCAGGGCGATGGCACCCTCACCGTCTCGGTCACCGCGCTGACCGGTGTGATCGCCGCCGAACCCGGCAGCACCGAACCCGGCCTCGCGCCCTGGGCGAAGGCCGGCATCATCGTCAAGGACGGCCTGGAACAGGGCTCTTCGTACGCGGCGGTCATGGTCACCGGCAGCCACGGCGTGCGGATGCAGTACGACTACACGCACGACATGGCCGGGCCCGCGGACCCGGTCTCCACGCGGTCGCCGGGCTGGCTCAGACTGCGGCGCGCGGGTGACGTCCTCACCGGCTACCGGTCGGCCGACGGCCGTACCTGGACCGAGATCGGCACCGCACGGCTCACCGGGCTCCCCGACACCGCACAGGTCGGGCTGTTCGTGACCTCGCCGGCGGTCGAGCAGTCCACCGGGACCGGCGCCGGGTTCGCACCCGCGGTGGCCACCGGGACCTTCGGGCGGATCGCCCTGGGCGGGCACTGGACGCAAGGCGGTTGGCGGTACCGGCAGGTGGGCGAGAGCGCCGGGGTCTCCGGAAGTTACACCCAGGACACCAAGGGGCGGGCCACCCCGTCCGGTACCGGGTTCGCGGTTACCGGGGCCGGGGACATCGCCCCGGTCGTGGGCGGTCCGGCCGCCAGCGGTGTGCGCAGCATCGAGAACTTCCTGGTCGGCGCGTTCGCCGGGCTCGTCGTGGTCGTGGTGGTCGCCGCCGGATACATCACCGCCGAGTACCGGCGCGGACTGATCGGCGTCACCCTTGCCGCCAGCCCCCGCCGCGGCCGCGTCCTGGTGGCCAAGGCGCTCGTGGTGGGCGGGGTGGCCTTCCTCGCCGGAACGGTCGCCGCCGCCGTGATGGTGCCGCTGGGCGGACGGCGCTCGCGGGCCGCCGGGTTCCCGGTGCTCACCGTGCCGGCCGGCACCGAGGCGCGGGTCGTCGTCGGCACCGGCCTGCTGCTGGCCGTGGCTGCCGTCTTCGCCCTCGGCGTGGGCACGATCCTGCGGCGCGGCGCCGTCGCCATCACCGTGGTCGTGGTCGGCATGGTCCTGCCGTACCTGCTGGCGACGTCCTCCGTGCTGCCCGACGGGGCCGCCGAGTGGTTGCTGCGGGTCACCCCGGCCGCCGGGTTCGCCGTCCAGCAGAGCCTTGTGCGGTACGACCAGGTGGTCACCGTCTATGCGCCGTCCTCGGGTTACTTTCCGCTGACGCCCTGGGCCGGTTTCGCGGTCCTGTGCGCCTACGCGGCCGTCGCGTTCGGCGCCGGGGTCGTGCTGCTGCGCCGGAGGGACGTGTGAGGCGGGCCGGGCACGCGGAGTGGACGAAGCTGCGTACCGACGTGGCCGGCGTCTGGCTGCTGCTGGGCGTGATCGCGCTGACCGTGGCGGTGGGTGCCGGGGTGGTGTCGACGTCCCGGTGCGACGCCGCCGGCTGCGGCGGTGACCCCGCGCGGCTGAGCCTGACCGGGGTCATGGCAGGGCAGGTCGCGGTCGCCGTCGTCGCCGTCCTCATGGTCGGCAACGAGTACGGCACCGGCATGATGCGCACCACCCTCACGGCGGTCCCGCGGCGGCTGATGGTGCTGTCCGCCAAGGCCGCCGTCCTCACGGCGGTGACGGGGGTGGCCGCGACCGTCTCGGTGCTCGGCTCGCTGCTGATCGGGCGGCTGGTGGGGCCGGGCCGGGGGTTCACCGGGGCACACGGATACCCGGCCCTGTCGCCGGCCGACGGACCGACCCTGCGGGCCGCGGTCGGCTCGGTGCTCTACCTGGTCCTGATCGGCCTGCTGAGCCTGGGACTGGCGCTCGCCGTGCGGAGCTCGGCCACCGCGATCGGCATCGTCCTGGCCCTGCTGTTCGTCCTGCCGATCCTCGCCCAGGTGATCGCCGACCCGGACTGGCAGCGCCATGTCCAGCAGATCGCGCCGATGACGGCTGGGCTGGCCGTCCAGACCACTGTCGGCGTCGGCACCCTCCCTGTCGGCCCCTGGCAGGGACTGGGCGTACTGGCCCTGTGGGCGGTCGCCGCCCTCACGACGGGCGGATGGCTGCTCCGCTCCCGCGACGCCTGAGCCAGCCGCCTTGCCTGCCGTGGGCGGGTCAGCCCTCGATCCAGCCGTGGTTCTTCGCGAACTGGGCCAGTGCGCCGCGGACCCGCACGATCTCCTCGGCGGTGAGCGTGGGTGCCGACGCCAGCAGCGTCTCGGTGACCTCGCGGGTGAACTCGTCGGCGCTCAGCAGGTCGCAGAGCGAGTCGTCGTCAGGACCGAGCGTCCGGACGTCGGCTCCCCGGGCGAGCCGGACACCGGACGCCTTCGGTCCGCGCTCGCCGCTCTCGATCTCGAACTCCACGGCCACGCCCTGGCGGACGTAGGACTCCGGCATCTGCATGTCGTTCACATGCAGGAAGACGTCCTCTCCGCCACCGTCCGGAGCGATGAACCCGTACCCGCGCGTGCTGTCGAACCGCACCACACGACCAGTAACCATGAGAAACCCCCAACCAAACCCGGGCCACCTGCCCGGACACCTGGGCCAGATGGTAGCCAGGTCGGTCCGGGTCGGGCGACTCCGCCACCGGCCGGTCCGAGCGGGTGGCACCACCGTGGCGACCGTGACGTCGTGACAGGGACGAACGCCGTGCGGTCCGTAGCCGGAACTCGGTGCACGGGCACCGAAGTTGATATGGAAAGCTGTCGCCAGCCGTCGGTGTGCCAAGGGGGGCCGGGCGGTCATCGAGAGGAGCACACGTGACGCAGGACGGTACCCGCCCCGTGGAGATCGACACCAGCAAGCCGCACCCCGCGCGGATCTACGACTACCTGCTGGGCGGCAAGGACAACTACGAGGTGGACCGCAAGGCCGGTGACCAGCTCGCCGCCGTCGCGCCCGAGGTGTGGATCTCGGTGCGGGCCAACCGCGGCTTTCTGCAGCGCGCCGTCCGGCACGTCATCGACAGCGGGGTCCGCCAGATCCTCGACGTCGGCACCGGGCTGCCCACCTCGCCGAACGTGCACGAGATCGCCCAGGAGGCGGCCGCGGACGTCCGCGTCGCCTACGTCGACAACGACCCGATCGTGAAGGCGCACGCCGACGCGCTGCTCAACCGGGCCGGCACCACCAGCATCGTCCTCGCCGACCTGCGCGACCCGAAGTCCGTCGTCGAGCACCCCGAGGTCCGCCGGATCATCGACTTCGACCAGCCCGTCGCCCTGTTCCTCGTCGCCATCCTGCACTTCATCCGCGACGCGGAGCAGCCCGAGCGGATCGTGGCCACCCTGCGCGACGCGCTCCCGGCCGGCAGCTTCCTGGTGCTCTCGCACGCCACGGACGACTTCGCCGACGACCGCAGCGAGGCCCAGGCCGTCTACAACAACGCGACCGCCACCATGAACCTGCGTCCCCGCGCCCGGATCGAGCAGTTCTTCGACGGTTTCGGCCTGGTCGAACCCGGCCTGATCCAGGTCCCGTTCTGGCGCCCGGACACCACCCCGCCGGAGGGCTCCCAGGAGATCGGCTTCTACGGCGGAGTGGCCGTCAAGAAGGGCTGATCCGCCGGTCGTTGTTCGTCCCCCGGCGCAGAAGCCGTCGCGCCACCATGTGCGTTCCGGCCGTGGCCGCCGCGGCCGGCGCCGGCCCCTGTAGCGCCTCGCGTGAGCGTTTGGGACGCAGGACACCGGCTCGCCGCAGTCGGCCGCGAGCCCACAGCGTGAAGGGGACGACCACCAGCGGTGAGGTGACCGCACCGGGCGTGTATCCACGTACGGCGGCGGCCTGGGCCAGATGCACCAGGGCGTGCAGCCCGGACCCGTTGAGAGCCCCTTGATAGAAGGCGGAGCGTCCACCGGTGCGGTGCCGGTGGGCAGCAGCGGTGGCTACCACCACAGCCATCCCGACGACGGCCGTTGCGAACTCTCGCCCGTCAAGGGACTCCAGCCGCTGCCACATTCGTTCCGGCACTCGCGGAAACCGCTGTCGCAGCCCGGGCACTCGCCCGCGTGCCCAGCCCGGCACCGTCGCCACTTCCTCCAGATCGTGCACCGCCCACGCAGCCAGCAGCCCGAAGGTCACACCGGCCCCGACCCGTGTGCCGCCATCGCCCCCATCATGTCCACTCATGGCCAAGAAGTGTGTCAGCACGCACCACGCACTTCCGGAGAGCCCCTGAGTCAGACGAGGAACTCGGCGAGCGGGAAGGAGCGATGGCGACGTGGTGGAACCAGATAGTTCTGCCGGTGGGTCGTGTTCAGGACCGAGTTGATGCCGGCGTGGGGACTGCGCGGTGCGACAGGGAGGGTCCTGTCGGGATAGTGGCCGTCCATCGAGAGCCGAACGAGATTGAAGATTGCTGTCGTCGGCTGGAACTGAATGAAGTGCAGCCCGGCCGCCGGCTTCTTGCTGTAGTGGTCTCCCGTCGGATCGGATGTGTAGTGGAACGGATTGTCCAGCGTATCGAAATCGCCGCGCACGGGGATGGTCGTACCCGTGGGGTAGGCCTTCCCGTAGTTACTGGTCTTCGGCGATGTGGTGCTGTCCACCTCCGACATGCTCCCAGTGTGGCCGTACCCGTGGTATCGCTGGACCCCTTGCGCCACCTGGGCCTCACTTTGACCTGGCGGTTGGAGGGCGAGCGTACCCGGTGCGGGCGCGGGTGAGAGGCCGGGATGGAGCATTGCCTGGACGCGATCCGAGTACTGAGGGAAGTTCTGTTCGTACCAGGTCACCAGATCTTGAAACAGGTGGGAGAGATGCATGGTGGTCCCCTGTTTGAAGTAACCGTTGGGCCACTGATCGGTGAGGCCAGGCAGGGTCTCCAGATTGGCGATGACGCCAGGTCCCATATTCGAATCCAGGGTGGTAGCGAAGCCGAGGAATCCCTGTGCCTCCCGAGGAATCGACTTCGCACCGGGGATATTTGCTGCCAGCGCCAGCTTGCTCGGCAGGCCCTGTTGCCCGTAGAAACCGCCCCCGGAGAAGCCCTGGCGGATACTCGTCACCTTGAACAGGCTGCCCGCCCGGTTGCTTCCAGGCCCGAAGAGGGCGTTGCTGGCGGCTTTGATATTGGCGAGCGAGTCACTGCGGAGCAGCACGGCCACGTCATTCTGTTCCAGGCGGACCGGACCGAAGCCAGGCGGGGGCTGGTCGCTGGGGAACGTCCTGGCCTCCTGCACCGCATAGGGTGCGTCTAGCGCGTATGTGACAAGGAGTTGCGCACCCGGCCGCGCACGATCTCGGCCAGGCGGCCAGCCTGCTCATCCGCGGCTTGGGGTCCGTTGCCGGTCAGCAGGGAGTGGTCGGCGTCCCAGATCACCTTGGCGGCCGCGGGATTGAGGGTGAGGCTGACGTCGTAACCGGCCTCCTTGAGCGCCACGTCGACGTAGTAGGTCAGGCGCGTGCGTTCGCCGGGCACCTTGGGGTACTGGAACCCGAGCATCGCCTTTTCGCCGTACTTGGGCACGGTGGTGATCCGTGCACCCTTGAAGGCGTGGTCGAGATCAGTCGTGATCTTCCCGTCGCCGTCGACCCGGTAGCGCGCCGAGGTGAGGGCCACCGGGGCATGGCAGATGAGTGATATCGGGACGTCGACTTCGCGCAGTGTGTGGAGCAACTCCCCCATCCACGGGTTGTCGTGGAAGTCGACCATCGGGGCGTGTCCGCCGGGCATGTGGACGAAGGCCAGGTCTGCCAGCGAGAAGCCGGATGCGGGATCGCGGTGTCGTTCGATCAGCTGCTGGATGGACAAGTACTCGCGCTGCGGCAATGCCTCGAAGCCGGCGACGACATCGCCTCGGACGGAGGTGGCCTCCGCGTCGGTCCTGGGAAGCGGCTCGGAGACCGGGATACGGCCGAGAAGCCGGTGGGCCAGGGCGAGTTCGGTCTCACGACGCTTGAGGAGGTCCGGATTCTTCTCACGCAGCTTCTCGGGGCTGAACCGCTCGACTCCGCTCTGCATGGTGGTGCGGGCGGTGGCGAGACCGAGGTTTCCGCCCGCCTGGAAGTTGAGAGCGAGTCCGTTGACGTCGAGCTGGGGCAGCCGGCCGTCCGGTGTAGCCAGGATGAAGTCGCAGTGGCTCTCGAACTCCGCCATCACGGCGGCGAGCTCCACGAGGAAGAACCCGGTCGGTATCCCCGGGTGGCCGGCGGGCTCACTCAGCGGGAGCCGGCGTGCCGACGACAGGACGATCAGGGCCTTGGGCCGGGGGGTGGTGGATTCAGTCACGGTCTTTCCTGTTTGTTCGGAGTTGCCTTCGGAGCGGGGGCTTTCACGCCGGCAAGGGCCTGACGTTGAACCGGCCTCACCTAACAGACCGGCGGCCTCTTCGAGCATAAGAGACCTTCGGTCTCTACACAAGGGACCGCAGGTCTGTAACGTATGGGTATGAACACGTTCCAGCGCGCCAGAAGCGAGGAGCAGCGCGAAGTCCGCCGCCGGAGCATCCTGGAGGCAGCGGCGACCATGCTCAGCGAGATGCCGGTCTCAGCCGTGACCCTCAACGAGCTCAGCCGCCGCGTGGGACTGGCGAAGTCCAACGTCATACGCTATTTCGAGTCGCGAGAGGCGGTCCTGCTGGACCTCCTGGAGAGTCTGACCCGCGATTTCCTGGCAGAGGTGGTCGATCAGCTGCCCGCCTGCATCGACCGGACCGGTTCCGCGATCGCGAGAGCCGAGTCGGTGGCATCAGGTCTGGCCACATCGTTCGCGTCCCGGAAGATGCTCTGTGAATTGCTCAGCGCCCAGGCCGGCATCCTGGAGCACAATGTCTCCGCCGAGGTGGCCGCGAGATACAAGCGAGGGGCCCATGACGGTCTTGCCGGTCTGGCCGGCATGCTGCAGGAGATCCTGCCCGAGCTCGGCGACCGAGAGGCCGCCGAAGCAGCCAGCATGACGATCGTTCTCGTCGGAGCGTTGTGGACGCACAGCCATCCGGCGGCGGCCGTGCGGGCCGCCTACGCCACCGACCCGAGTCTCGTATTCCTCCGTACACCCTTCGCTGCGACGCTCGAGCGCTCGATCACGATCTTCCTGATCGGCCTGATGGCCCATCCCGATCGGTGATCCCGGCCGAACCGACCGAGCGCGGGCTCAAGCGCTCTGCATCCGGAGGCGATCGAGATCCCCGATGCGCTCCGTGGCCTCCGCCGGAGAGGCTTCGTCCGGCGGAGGCTGGTGAACTGGTGCCGGCGTGGGACGCGGTGCCCCGCACTACCGGGCGGAGTTCACCACGGTCGATGATTCGACGACAGGGAGACGGCGGCTTTCGCTCAGTGGCGGCCGGTCAGAAACACCGAACGCAGCGTCAGGCGGTCCGTGGCGGGGTTTCCGTGCGGACGCAGCGTCCAGGAATCGCCAGTGCAGTCCGGCTCGGTGAACACCATCACCCATTCATCGGTGTTGTTGTGCGGGGCGAACGCGGGCTCGGAGCTGCCCGGGTCCGCGACCTCGGGCAGCGTGATGCAGCCAGGGCCGCCCGGGTCATGGAGAGTGGCCGACCGGGGCGAGCCGTCGAGGCCCACGAACTTGTAGGAGAAGTCACCGGTGGCGGCGCTCGCGGAGGCCGGCAGGGTGACGACGAGAGCGAGCGCACCGAATGCGGCGGCCGCGGTGTGGCGAAGGCGCATGAAAACCGTTTCTGTCTGAGGGTGACTCCCCGAGGAGCCCGCGGACCCAGGACGTATCCGGGCCCGCCGCGTACTCCATCCCCGAGCAACGGATCCCGATACGTGATGTCACCCCTCCGAGGCATGATAAATCGATCCTTCGGATGCCATATCAGTGAATCGTCCGTCCGCCTCTGATCCGCCGGGCACCCCTAGGGCACCCCGAGTTCGAACAGCGCGTACCCCGCGTACGAGCCGGAGGCCAGTGCCGCGAGGCCCAGCACGAGGCACTGGCAGGGCAGGCCGACCCGGCGCAGTGCGACCGCGAGCGGGACGAACAGCGGGAAGGCGGGCAGCAGATAGCGCGAGACGTTCGCGAAGTACTGCTGGCTGCCGAGCACCAGCGCCAGGGTGAGCACCGTGTGGACGACCAGCGCCGCCGGCGGCCGCAGCCGGATCAGCAGCGGCAGCAGTGCGAGGTCCAGCAGCACGACACCGACACCGATCACGTCCGCGAACGGGAGCGCGAAGAGATAGCCGAAATGGCCCACGGCGACCGACGTCAGGACGTCCAGAGTCTGCCTGCCGTAGTCGAACTCGTGCCCCCACGCGGCCGACTGGAGCCTGAAGTAGCCGCCGTAGTCGCCCATCCGGTGGCCCACCCAGCCGAGGTAGCCGAGCAGGCCCAGCGGGGCGACGAGCATCGCGGTCAGCGGACGGGCGACACCGTCCTCGCGGCGACGCAGCGCGAGCAGCCCGGCCAGGGCGAGCGCGGCGATCAGGGCCGCGGCGGTGGGCCGGTTGAGCCCGGCCGCGAAGGTCAGCACACCGGCCGTCAGCCAGCGGCGGGTCAGTACCGCATACAGGGCCCAGGCGGCGAGGGCCACGTACAGCGAGTCCGAGTAGACCGCCCACTCCACGCCGGAGCCCGGCCACACGGCCCAGAGCCCGGCCGCCGCCAGCCCCGCCCGACGGCCGCCGAACCAGGCGGCGACGGCATGGATCCCCAGCGCCGCCACGAACGAGGCCACCACCGACACCAGCAGCCCGGCACCGAACGGGCCGAGACCGGTGACCTCCATGGCCAGCCGCATCAGCGCCGGGTACAGCGGGAAGAACGCGGCCGAGTTGCCCTGGAGGGTGATCAGGCCGGTGGCGCCGGGGACCGGGACCAGCGCGGGGTGGTAGCCGTGCAGGGCGATCTGCTGGTACCACCAGCCGTCCCAGGTGCCCAGCACGTCCCAGGTGTGCGCGCCGCCCCCGAAGCGCGGATGCTTCCTGCGGAAGTCCCCGGCCGAGTCCAGCAGATACATGAACGAGCCGAAGCCGATGAGCTTCAGGACCCCGTACATCGCGAGGACCGGGCCGTAGCGGCGCAGCCACCGCCGGAGAACAGGGGTCTCCGGAGCACCGGGAGCGGGGGCCCCGGTCAGGGCCCGGGGCGTGATCGTCACAGGTGTCGTCACAGGCGTTTTCACGAGGCCGCGGACTCCGTCCGGTTCCGCCGGAGCGGCAACATCCCCGGCACGAGGGCCAGATGGGCGGCGGTCAGTACGGCGATTTCGGCGCGGTGCCCGGCGGCGGGCACGGTGTGCCGCAGGGCGGCGAGCGAACCGGAGGTGAGGGCCAGCCGGACGGCCAGGGCGGGCAGCGGAAGCGCACCGAGGGCCATCTGGGCGAGGGTCCAACAGGCCAGCAGTGAGAGGGAGTTGGCCATCTGCTCCCCGGTGGCCGGGCGCACGGCCGCGTACAGCAGGAGATGTCCGAGAGCCGTGACGACCGCCGGTGTCGCGGACCGCCGTTCTCGCCGGGCCGTCGGCAGCGCGCCCCGGGCCAGTGCCCAGCCGACCCGCGCGATACCGCGCAGATCGGCCACCGCGGTGGCCAGCAGCGCGACCCGGCTGTCCGGGTCGTCCACCCAGTCGACCGGCACCTCGTGGATGCGCAGCCCGGCCCGCTCGGCGACGACCAGCAACTCGGTGTCGAAGAACCAGCCGGAGTCCCGCACCAGCGGCAGCAGCCGCTCGGCGGCGTCCCGGCGTACCGCCTTGAAACCGCACTGCGCGTCCGAGAACCGGACCGAAAGGGTGCAGCGCAGCAGGACGTTGTAGCAGCGGGAGACGATCTCCCGCCTGGGACCGCGCACCACCCGGGAGCCGGGCGTCAGCCGGGTGCCGATGGCCAGGTCGGAGTGGCCCGAGAGCAGCGGGGCGACGAGCGGCAGCAGCGCCGCGAGCCCGGTCGACAGGTCCACGTCGAGATAGGCGAGGACGGGTGCCCGCGATCGCGACCAGGCGGCCCGCAGCGCCCGGCCGCGCCCCTTCTCGGCCAGCCGTATCCATTCCACCTCGGGCAGTTCACCGGCGAGCCGGGCGGCGATCAGCGGGGTGGCGTCCGTGCTGGCGTTGTCGGCGACGGTGATACGGAAGGGGTAGGGGAACGTCTCCCGCAGATGGGCATGGAGCCGTCGCACGCTCGGCTCCAGGTCGGTCTCCTCGTTGAACACCGGCACGGCCAGGTCCAGGACCGGCTCGTCGTGGTAGGTCGGGAGTGGGGGAGCCGGGGTCGGCGAGGTGGCTTTGGGAGACATGAACTGACTGCGTTTCATGGTGTTTTTTCGCATTCGTACTCGCTCTCGGGGCGCGCCGAAGGCACACCCGGCGGGGAGGGATGAGGGACGGAGGGCTGCTCGCTACCCGGCCGAGCCGGCCGAGGTCGACGGGTCGGCTCCCTCGGTCGTGGGCGCCGACGGAGGGGACGAGGTGGGCGTGGAGTCCCCGGACGTGTCCGTGGACGCGCTCTCCGACGAGGTCGCGCCCGAGTCCGGGGTGGTCGTCCCGGACGGCGTCGACGAGGCCGAGTGACCGCTTGTGGCCGAGACGGTGGCCGAGGGCGTGGAGGTGTCCTCGGGCGGCGGGGCCGAGGTCGTGGCGCCGGTGGCCGGTGCGGTGGGGGAGGGGCTCGGCCCCGGTGTCGTACCCGTGCTCGGGCCGGGGCTGGTCGCGGGCCACGGGTGCGGCGCGCCCGGCTCGCCATGGACACCGGAATGGGGCCACAGGAAGAGACCGAGGCCGAGCCCCGCGGCCGCGAGGACACCGCCGGCCGCCCGCCGGGCCGCGCGGGCCCGCCGCCGGGCCTGCACACCGGCCCGCAGCCGGTCCCGGTGCCTGGGCTCGAACGCCGCCGGTTCCCGTTCGCCGTGCATCAACTGCGTCAGCTGCCGCTCGAAGTGATCCATGGCTTCTCCCTCACCCCACCGGCTCGACGACGTCGGCCAGCAGCCGGCGCAGCCGGGCCACACCGCGTGCCGCGTGCGACCGGGCCGTGCCCACCGGGCACCCCAGCACCTCGGCCACCTGCCGGTCGGGCAGGTCCTGGTAGTAGCGCAGGACGACCGCGGCCCGCTGGCGCGGGGTCAGCAGGGCGAGCGCGGCCTCCAGACGGGACCGCTCGGCGACGGCCGCCGACAGGTCGCCGGCCGCCGCGACCTCGGGCAGATCCTCGACGGGGCGCTCGCCCCACCAGCGGCGCCGTGCCGAGCGCGCGGCCGCCCGGGCCAGCACCTTGCGGACGTACGCCTCCGGTGCCTCGTCGGCGATCTTCGGCCAGACGAACCACAGTCTGACCAAGGACTCCTGCAACAGATCCTCGGCCCGATGCCGATCGCCACCGGTGAGCAGACGGGCCAGATGGAACAACCCCGACCAGCGGGCCGCCACGAACTCGTCGTACTCACCGGCCCGAGCCTGCTCCGTTCCCTCGGTTCCCACGGTCCCCGCTCTCCCCGGCTGCCTACACCTGGGAAAAGGCCCTGGGAGCGACGGAACGCTGCACTCGGCCGAGGTGATCCCGGTCACGTGCCGACCGCCGCGTAATTGCGTGGCCGACCGGGGCGCCGCCGCCGTATGCTCCCCGCGATGACCACTCACTCTGTTCACAGATCGGGGGTCCCGTCCACGCAAGGTGAGTGCTGATGGCCACTCACCCCGTGTACGAGGACACCCGGCTCTTCCTCTGGCGGCGGGTGCGCGAGTTCGCCGTGCCGCCCGCCATGATCGAAACCGCGACCGTCCGGCGCGCTGCCGGGGACTGGGCGGGGGCGTGTGCCGCCGCCGGTTTCGACGTCGACCTCAACCTGCGTGACCTGGGCCGTACCCGGGGCCGGGACGTCATGGAACGGGTCCGTGCCGACCTGCGACGGCTCGCCCCCGACCTGCTGCGCTGGCACCTGCCGAGAATCGCGCCCGACGGGCTGCTGCGGCCCGGGCTGACCATGCCGCTCGCCGGCTATGGCGTCGGGCAGGGTTCCGTGGAGCTCGTGGCCCGGACACCGCCGGCCTGGGCCGACGCAGGGCAGCGGATCAGCCTCGCGCTCTGGGACGGAAACCTGGGCGAGCCCGCCGCCCGGGGGCATCCGCATCCGCGCCCCAGCCGCCGGTTCCGCTTCGACCTGCACCGCCATCTGTGGGACGCGGGCGCCGCCGGCGACCTGCGGACCCGGTCCGGCGGCGAAGGGGCGTGCACGGGCTTCGCCGTCGAACCGCGTACTGACTTCGGCTTTGCCGTTGAACCGCGTACCGACTTGGGCTTCGTCGTCGAACCGCGTGCCGACTTGGGCTTCGCCGTTGAACCGCGCACCCACTCGGGCTTCGCCGTTGAACCGCGCACCCACTCCGGTGCCGGTCCGGCGTCGTCGTCGTGTGCCACGGACCGTTGGGCGGACGAGGCGCGGATCGTGCTGCGTGCCGAGGGGCGGGACAGCGGAACCGTCGCCGTGCACCTGCGCGGTCGGCAGCGGCTCGCCCTGCACCTCGCGGCCGACGGGACGGCGACCACGAGCCCCGGCGGGCACACCGGTTCGCTGCCCGTGCTGCCCGACGCGGCGACCTGGACCCTCCCCGACCTGGAGCTGCTGCACGCCGGGCTGATCGACGCCGGGCGGCTGCATCCGCTGGTCGCGGAGGCGCTCGTACCCGGATACGCACCGGCCGCCCGGATGCCGCACCCGGATCCGGGCGGGCAGCCACGCCTCGTGGAGTGCCGGGGTGTCCTCCACCGCATCGGCCTGGTCGACGGGGTGCTGTCCCCGCTGGACCACGCCCCGGACGAACTGCGGCGCGAGGAACTGCTGGTGGCGCTCGGCGGCCCGCCGCTGCCCTGTCTGCGGGTGATCGACGAGGCACACCGCCGCCCGGACTGCCTCACCGGCGTACGCGAACGGCTCGACCACGGGGACATCGACGGCGCGCTCGCCGTCGTCGAAGGACTGCTGGGGCCCGAAGCCGTGCTGCGTGACGGCCCGTTGAAGGACGAACTGGAGTCGGCCGCGCGCCGGCGCATCGCGTACGGCCTCTACCGGGCGGGCCTCGCCGGACCCGGCACCGGCCCCGTCCGTACCCGGCAACGGCGGCGACCGCGCTCCCGCGACCCGCGCCTCGGCCCACGCCCCGCCACCTGGCGCTGACCCACACCCACTTGCTCACTCACATCCCAAGGTGATCAGACATGCCCATGCGCGTTTTCGCTCAACTCGACGTCGCGGATGACCTGTTGAAGCTGCTCGGCGACTCCGCCACCGAACCCCGCCCCGACACCCAGCTGGAGGCGCTCACCCTCGCCGTAGCCGCCGACCTGCCCGTCCTTCTGTGGGGCGAGCCCGGCATCGGCAAGACCGCCGCCCTGACCCAGCTGGCCGACTCCCTCGACCTGCCGCTGACCACGGTGATCGCCAGCGTGCACGAGCCTTCCGACTTCTCCGGGCTGCCCGTCGTAGGGGACGACCCTGCCGTCCAGGGCGTCCCGATGGCTCCGCCGGACTGGGCGGTACGGCTGGTGAAGGCCGGCCGGGGTCTGCTCTTCCTCGACGAGCTGTCCACCGCGCCGCCGGCCGTGCAGGCCGCCCTGCTCCGGCTCGTCCTGGAACGACGGGTCGGCGCCCTGCGACTCCCGCCGGGGGTACGGATCGTGGCGGCGGCCAACCCGCGGTCCTCGGCGGCCGACGGCTGGGAGCTGAGCCCGCCGCTGGCCAACCGGTTCGTGCATCTGCAGTGGGCCCACGACCATGAGGTCGTGGTACGCGGTCTGGGCGGCACCTGGCCCCGGGCGACCCTGCCCCGGCTCGACCCGGAAAGGCTCTCCGCCGCCGTGGACTTCGCGCGCCGCGCGGTGTGCGGTCTGCTCGCCACCCGCCCCACGCTCGTCCACCGGCTGCCCAGCGGTGAGACGCGCAGGGGCGGCGCCTGGCCCTCGCCCCGCAGCTGGGACATGACCCTGCGGCTGGTCGCCTTCGCGCACGCCGCCGGCTCCTCCCGGGACGTGCTCTCCCTGCTGGTGCGGGGCACGGTCGGGGACGGCCCGGGGCTCGAACTCCTCGCGAGCGTGGACCGGATGGAGCTACCGGACCCCGAGATCCTGCTCGCCGATCCGGGCGCCGCCGAGCTGCCCGAGCGCGGCGACCTGCGCCAGGCCGTGCTCGACGGCGTGGTCGCCGCCGTGCGCGAGCGGCCCGACCGGGCCCGCTGGGACGCGGCCTGGGCGCTGCTGGTCCGCGCGCTGGACACCGGTGCCCCGGACCTGGTGGTGGTACCCGCCACCACCCTCGCCTCGCTCCGCCGGGAGGACTGGGACGTGCCCGAGGCCGTCGAACGCCTCGCCGGAGCCGTCTCCGTGTCCCGTCGGGCCGAACGGGCCGCCCAGCGCGTCGCCGCGAAGGCCGGACGATGAGCACCGCACCGGGCGGGGCACTGGACCTGGAGAAGCTGTACGCCGCCCGGCTGCAGGCCGCCCGGGCCCGGCCCTACCTCGCCACCGCGCTGTTCGCCCTGCACGTGGTGGAGTCGCGGCAGGTGCCGACCATGGCCGTCGACGCCCACTGGCGGTGCTATGTCTCGCCGGCCTTCGTGGACCGGATGCCGGTGCAGGACCTGGCCGGCGTCTGGGTGCACGAGGTGTCGCACCTGCTGCGCGACCACCACGGGCGCAGCGACCGGGTCGCCAGGCAACGCGGGCTGACCGGGGCCGGCGAGCGGCTGCGGATGAACATCGCGGCGGACCTGGAGATCAACGACGACGCGTACGGTGACGGACTCGCCCGGCCCCAGGGCGCCGTCCGGCCACGCAACCTGAAGCTGGACGAGGGCCTGCTGATGGAGGACTACCTGCGGCAGTTCCGGCTGGGACCGCTGACCCAGGCCCTCACCTGGCTGGACTGCGGCAGCGGCGCCGACGGCCGCGAACGGGACTGGGACCTGGGGCCGGACGGCGCGCACGGCCTCAGCGAGCAGGAGCGGGACGGGGTGCGGTTCCGGGTCGCGCAGGCCATCACCGGGCGCCCGGGGAGCACCCCGGACGGCTGGCGGCGCTGGGCGGAGGAGGCCTTCCATCCGCCGCAGCCGTGGCGGGAGCTGCTGGGCGCGGCGGTCCGCTCGGCGACCTCCGCCGCGGGTGCGGGCGACGACTACGACTACGGTCGCCCGTCGCGCCGTTCGGCAAGTCTGCCCGGCGTGGTGCTCCCCAGCCTGCGTCGCAGGCCGCCCCGGGTCTCCGTCGTCATCGACACCTCCGGCTCGGTCAGCGACGCCGAACTGGGCAGCGCCCTGCTGGAGGTGGCCGCCATCGCCCGCGCCGTCGGCGGCCGCCGGGACCTGGTCAGCGTGGTCTCCTGTGACGCGGCCGCCCGGACCGTGCACCCCCTGTGCCGTGCGGAGGGCATCGCGCTGGTGGGCGGCGGCGGAACGGATCTGCGCGCGGGCTTCGCCAGAGCGCTGCGGGCCCGCCCCGCCCCGGACGTCGTGGTGGCCCTGACCGACGGACAGACACCCTGGCCGGGGACCCAGCCGCCCTGCCGGACGGTGGTCGGTCTGTTCCCCCGCCACTGCACCGGCACGTCGTACAACGAGGACAACCCCGACTACGTACCGGACGAACCGCCCGCCTGGGCCCGGGTCGTACACATCGGATGACGCTGCCTTCGGGCCCGGGACGTGTGTCGGAAATGCTTTGGCCCGGCTCACGTGAGTGCACGGGGGCGGAGTTGCCGATGCCTCGGACCGGTCGAGCCGAAGGTCGCGGTCCGGTCCGGTGGCAGTGGGTGCCGGACCGGCTCGGCCGCTGACTTCGCAAGCTGGGTTGCCGAGCCTTCAGCGGCGGAGCCGGCCGACTTCTCGGACAGCCGTCACTTCATCAGGGCCTTCAAGACACACTACGGTCAGACTCCCACCGACCATGTCCGCCGGGCTCGCGCGCGTGAGGACTGAGGTCTCCCCGGCGAGCATCGCCAGGCCCTACTCCGCTCGGGTCGCCGCCAGGTAGTTGTACGCGGAGGCGCGGGAGATGCCGAGCCGGGTGGCGATCTGCTGGACCGCGCCGCGCACCGCGAAGACACCCTGTCGGTCGAGGTCCCGGAACAGCTCCAGGCGTTCGTCGCGGGTGAGTTGGGGCCACGGCCTGGCCTCGCGCAGCTGGCGGGCGTCGACGATGGAGTCCAGTACGGCGGTGATGTCGTCGCCGAACGTCGTGGTCGGCGGCGCGTCGGGCAGGGCCGCGACCCCGGCCAGGTCGCCGACCAGCGCATGGACCTGGGCCACGGCCGTGACGTCGAGGTTCACGCACAGCGCCCCGAACGCCGTACCGGCCGAGTCACGCAGCACCATCGTCGAGGACTTGACCAGCTTCCCGTCCCGGGTGCGGGTGAGGTAGTTCAGCTCGTCGGCCGCCGTGTCCCCGGCCGCCAGCAGCTTCATGCCGATCTCGCTCATCGACCCGCCGACCCCGCGGCCGGTGACCGACCCGGCGATGGCCACGACGGAGCGCTCGGGGCGGCGGAAGTCATGGATGACGACCTCGCAGAAGGCACCGAAGGTCGCCACGATCCCCTCGACGACCGGCGCCAGCGCGGCGATGATCGCGTCCTGCTCGGCCCGCGCCGCCGCACCGCCCGCCGTACCCGTCGGTTCCTGTGCCATTCGCTCGCCTCCGTGCCCCCGCCCGGACCGGGTCTGGACTTCACGTCCAGATGATAGACAATAATTCCATACGGTCGGCGTCGAACGGCTGTGCTCGACGCCCATCCGGCGCCCGGCGGCGCCCAGAACGGAGGACGAACATGCCCGACACCCCGCCCGTGACCCTCCAGGACGTGCAGGACGCGGCCGCGCGGATCAGGGGAGTGGCCCACCGCACCCCCGTGCTGCGTTCGCGCACCCTGGACGAACTGGTCGGCGCCGAGGTCTTCCTGAAGTGCGAGAACCTCCAGCGCATCGGCGCCTTCAAGTTCCGGGGTGCCTACAACGCCGCGTCCCGGCTCTCCGCCGAACAGCTGGCCAAGGGCATCGCCGCCTACTCCTCCGGCAACCACGCCCAGGCCGTCGCCCTCGCCGCCCGCGAACTCGGCACCACCGCCGTCATCGTGATGCCCGAGGACACCCCACGCGCCAAGCTGGAGGCGACCGCCGGATACGGCGCGGAGATCGTGACGTACGACCGCTACACCGGCGACCGCGTCGCCATCGGTGAGGCCCTCGCCGCCGAACGCGGACTCGCTCTGGTGCCGCCGTACGAGCATCCGCATGTGATCGCCGGACAGGGCACGGCCGCCCTCGAACTCATCGAGGAGGTCGGCGAGCTGGACGCCCTGGTGGTGCCCGTCGGGGGCGGCGGGCTGATCGCCGGCAGCGCCACAGCGGCGAAGGGGCTGCTGCCCGGTATCCGGGTCGTCGGGGTCGAGCCCGAGGCCGGGGACGACACCAAGCGGTCCCTGGAGGCCGGGTACCGGGTGTCCATCCCGGTGCCGAGGACCATCGCCGACGGCCAGGCGGCCGACATCCCCGGCGAGCTGACCTTCTCCGTCAACCGGCGTCTGGTGGACGACATCTCACTGGTGAGCGACGACCAGATCCGGGACGCGATGCGGTTCGCCTTCGAGCGGATGAAGACCGTCCTGGAGCCGAGCGGCGCCAGCGGTCTGGCCGCGCTGCTCGCCCACCGGGTGGCGCCACTGCCGCGCCGGATCGGGGTCATCCTCTCCGGCGGCAACGTGGGTGCTGAGCGGTTCGCCGAGATCGTCGCAGGCTGAGCAGCCACGCCGGCCCGGACGGCCGGGGCAAGGCAGAGGGCTCCTGACGAAGGGGCTGGTGGGGGGCGGTGCGGGGGGCAGGAGTCGGCGGGTTCCTGTGGCGGGCAAGGGCGCCCTGCTGCTGACCGTCCTCCCGGAGCCCGCGCTGACGGCGCTGCGGCGCATGGCCCAGGAGAACGAGTCGGCCCGTCGGCACACCCCCTGACGGCGAAGTTCGCGCGGCGGTTGGGGCGCCGGTGCCTGCCTCCCCGGTTCAGCAGTCGCGGAACTCCGGTGACTGGTTGAGGATCTGCGAGCGCGTCGAGGTGAAGCGGGTGTGCGTCCGGCCGCCCCGTGCCTCGGGTGGGAACACCGCCACGCGGTGGCAGTTCTGGAAGGCGAGGGCGACCCCGAAGTGCCGTTCCAGGCTGGACCGGATCGCGTCGGAGGACAGCGCCCGCAGCAGCTGGCCGCGCTCCCTCTCCGACGGCGGCGGGGTCTGGTTGTCGGCGAACTCGCGCGAGCCGTCGCGCAGTTCGCCGGTCAGCCGGGCGATGAGCTGGTACGCGTACGGCAGCGACCTACGGACGGTTTCCACGAAGTCCTCCTCCCGTACCGCACCGTTCTCGGCTTCGGCGAGCAGCTGCGGGGAGACGTCGAGCGACATAGGGCTGTGTCCTGTTCTGTTCAAGGTGGGTGGATCGACAGGGGAGCGGGCTTCAGGCGAAGGCGGGCAGGGCCGCCGGTCCGTGCCGGAAGTCCGGGTCGACCTGGGCGGCCAGATCCTGGCCGGTGGCCGCGTTCGCCCAGGCGGTGGCGTTGCGCAGATGGAACTCCACGGCATGCCGCTGGAAGGCGTCCCAGTCCTTGGCCCGCGCGTCCACGGCGGCTCGCAGCCGGTCCATGGCCCGGGAGTTGTGCGGCTCCAGCGCGCCGCCGCCCCGGCCCTGCTCCTGGGCGCGGACGTACGACGACAGCTCGCAGTGGGCCAGCAGGTCCTCGCCCACCCGCTCGCGCAGGAAGGCGAGGTCGTCCGCGCCGGTCACCTTGTTGCCGACCACGGCGACCGGGATGCCGAACTCGGCCGCGTGGTCCCGGTACTGCCGGTACACGGAGAGGCTCTTGCGGGTCGGCTCGACCACCAGGACCGTCATGTCGAAGCGGGTGAAGAGGCCGGAGGCGAAGGCGTCGGCGCCGGCCGTCATGTCGACGACGACGTACTCGCCGGGCCCGTCCACCAGATGGTTGAGATAGAGCTCCACCGCGCCGAGCTTGGAGTGGTAGCAGGCCACCCCGAGGTCGCTCTCGGCGAACGCCCCGGTGACCATCAGCGGCACCCCGCCGACTTCCTGGACGTGGTGGGAGTGCACCTCGTCGTCGCCGAGCAGCCGCAGCAGCCGCGAACCGCGCCCGGGCGGGGTCGTCTTGACCATGGCCTCCCCGGATGCGATCCGGGGGTTCGTACCGCGCAGGTAGTCCTTGATCGCGCCTGTCCGCGCGCTCAGCGGCGGCGCCGTGAACAGCTCGTCCTCGTCGAGGCCGAGGGCGTGGGCCAGGTGCTGGTTGATGTCGCCGTCGATCGCGACGACCGGCGCGCCGGACCGCGCCAGGTGACGGGTGAAGAGGGCCGACAGGGTGGTCTTGCCGCTGCCGCCCTTGCCGACGAAAGCCACACGCATCGCTAGTCGCTCCTCCTTTTGAAAATGGAAGTCATGATCATAGATTGGAGACGGTGCCGGGAGGTGTCAAATCGGGGTGACCCAACCGGGAAGCGGTCCGAGGGATTTGACGGAGCCCCAGATCCGGCTAGCCTCCAGCCAACACACCTGGACGGATGGGTCGACGATGGCGGACACGCGGGAACCCGGCCGGCAGCTCCAGGTGGAGACCCACGGCCTGGACGTGATCGGCGACGCCGACCGCAAGGGCACCCCGCGCACGCTGTTCTGGCCCTGGTTCGGTGCGAACGTCTCCGTCCTGGGAATGAGCTACGGCGCCTTCGCGCTCGGCTTCGGCATCTCCTTCTGGCAGGCACTGGCCGCCGGAGTCCTCGGCATCCTCGTCTCCTTCCTGCTCTGCGGCTTCGTCGCGGTCGCCGGGAAACGCGGCTCGGCACCCACGATGGTGCTCAGCCGGGCCGCGTACGGCGTGCGCGGGAACCGGCTGCCATCGGTGGTCTCGTGGGTGCTCACGGTCGGCTGGGAGACCGTCCTCATCGCCCTCGCCACCATGGCCACCGCGACCGTCTTCGCCCGGCTGGGCCGGGGCGGCGGCACCGGGACCGAGGTGGTCGCCCTGCTCGTGGTCTGCGCCCTGACCGTGATCGGCGGAGTGATGGGCTTCGACCTGATCATGCGCCTGCAGACCGTGATCACGGTGGTGACCGGCGTCCTCACCCTCGGCTACGTCGGGCTGGTGGCCGACCACATCCACTGGGCGACGGTGCGCGCGATCCCGTCCGGCTCCGCCCAGGAGTTCATCGGCGCGCTGGTGTTCATGATGACCGGCTTCGGACTCGGCTGGGTCAACGCGGCCGCCGACTACTCCCGTTACCTGCCCCGCGGCTCCTCCGGCCGGGGCGTGATCGGCTGGACCACCTTCGGCAGCTCCCTCGCCCCGCTCCTCCTGCTGGTCTTCGGCCTGCTGCTCGCGGGCTCCTCCGACACGCTGGACAAGGCGATCGCCGCCGACCCCATCGGCGCGCTGACGACCGTCCTGCCCACCTGGTTCCTGGTCCCCTTCGCCGTCGTCGCCGTGCTCGGCCTGGTCGGCGGCGCGGTCCTGGACATCTACTCCTCGGGCCTCGCGCTGCTCTCCGCGGGACTGCGGGTGCCGCGTTACCTGGCCGCCCTGGTCGACGGCGTCCTGATGACCGCCGGCGCGGTCTACATCGTCTTCTTCGCCGACGACTTCCTCGGCCAGTTCATGGGGTTCCTCACCACACTCGGCGTGCCGATCGCCGCCTGGTGCGGCATCATGCTCGCCGACCTCGCGCTGCGTCGCCGCGACTACGACGAGGCCGACCTCTACCGCCCGGCCGGCCGTTACGGCGACGTACCACTGCCGCCCCTGCTGCTCACGTCGGCCGCCACGGCCCTCGGCTGGGGCCTGGTCACCAACACCGCCGCGAGCTGGCTGACCTGGCAGGGCTATCTGCTGGGCCCGCTCGGCCTCGGCGGAAAGTCGGGCGCGTGGGCGTACGCCAATCTGGGCGTCCTGGCCGCCCTCGCACTCGGCTTCGCCGGCACCCTGGCGCTGAGCCGCGGCCGGATCCGCGCCCAGGAGACCCAGGCCCCGACCACCCCGGCGCCGCCGTCATGACCACCACCCAGCCCGGCACCACCCGCACAACCAGCCGGCCCGGCCCGCCGGCCGCCTGACTGCCTCGCCCGGCCCGCCGGCCGTAGAGCTGCCCGGCCCGGCCTGCCGGACGCCTGACTACCTCGCCCGGCCCGCCGGCCGCATGACCACCCCGCCTGACCCGCCGGCCGCCATCGCCACGCGGCACGTCGGAGGGAAACGGCTCCTGGACCGCCGAGCCCCGGTCGGTGCTGCCCTTCGGTCGCCCGCGACCGGGAGCTCGGACGCATGCCCCGGCCTCGATCGGGTACGCGTGCCGTGGCCGCCCGGCACTCGCCGGTCCCTGCGGCCAGTACCACCACTATCTGGGGATCTGTCATGGAGACACCCGCACACGACGACTTTCCGACGCCGGCCCAGCGGGCGCTCGACACGCTGGCCGTGAACGCCGAGGACCGTGACGCACTGGACACGCTCGCGCACAGCGACGTGCTGGTCCCGGTGCCGGACGACGCGGCGGAGGCGGCCGACCCCGCCATGATCGCGCTGCCCGTCCTGGAACGCCCCGACGGCGACCCCGTCGTCCCCGTGTTCACCTCGGAGGGAGAGCTGACCGGTCTGCTGCCGACGGTCTCCCGCTACCGCCTGGTGCCGCTGGGCGCGCTCGCCCAGCAGTGGCCCGAGGACAACCTGTCGCTCGCCATCGACGGCAGCTCGACGCACGCGCTGACGCTGACCTCCGAGGGCGTGCGCACCCTGCTGGCCCGGCCGACGGGCTGACGACGGGTCCCGGTCACCAGGAGGCCGCCGTGGGGGCCAGAATGGCCCCATGGAATGGATCTCCGGGGTGGCCGGGGGACTGGTACTGATCCTGGTCCTGCGCAGCATCCTGCGCACTCTCGTGGTCCCGCGGGGCCTGTACTCCGTGCTGGTGTACCGGCTGTGGTGGACCCTGCGCAAGCTGCTCTGCCTCACCGCGCGCGGCCGCGACTACCGGGCGATCGACCGGGCGGAGACCTGGCTCGCCCCGCTGATGCTGATCGGCATGCTCGCCGCCTGGCTCGGTGGGGCGTTCCTCGGTTTCGGCCTGCTGCTCTACGCGTTCTCCCCGCTGTCCTGGAGCACCGCCTTCCGGGAGGCCGGCTCCAGCCTGTTCACCCTCGGGTTCGCCAGCGGCGTCCGGCTGCGGCTGTCCGCGCTCGACTTCGTCGCCGCCGCCACCGGCCCCGTCGTCATCGCCCTGCAGATCGCCTACCTCCCCACGCTGTACGCGGCCTACAACCGCCGCGAACTGGAGGTCACCCTCCTGCAGTCCCGGGCCGGCGAACCGGCCTGGGGCCCGGAGATCCTGGCCCGGCAGTGGCTGGTCGACACCGAGGTCGCGCTGCCCCAGCTGTACCGGGACTGGGAACGGCTGGCCGCGGACATGGGGGAGAGCCACGCCACCTACCCGGTGCTGCTGGCGTTCCGCTCGCCCCGCCCCTACCGCAGCTGGCTGGTCGGCCTGATCGCCGTCATGGACGCGGCCGCCCTGCAGCTCGCGCTCAGCCCGCGCGCCGCCCCACCGGAGGCCCGCCTGGTGCTGCGCGCCGGGTTCACCGCCCTGCGCGACATCGCCGCCTCGGTACGGGCGACCTTCGACTCCGACCCGCCCCCGGACGCCCCGATCGACCTGACGTACGGCGAGTTCGAGGCGGCCGTGACCATGCTGGAGAAGACCGGCTTCCGCGCGGAACGCGGCACGCGGGAGGCCTGGCCGCACTTCCACGGCTGGCGGGTCAACTACGAGGCCGTGGCCTACGAACTGTGCCGCCGGTGCGACGCCGTACCGGCGCTGTGGACCGGCGGCCGCGACTTCGCGTCGGAACCGATCCCGCCGATGCGTCCGGTGGACCGGCAGCCCCCCGAAGGACGGCCGGAAGTTCTTCCCCGCGACGGGTAGCGCGGCCCATCCTGAGGGAAGATCCCAGCAGGGGTCGGGGAGACCGAGAGGGGCGGATCGTCGTGAGGGTCGTCCTGCTGGGCACCGCCGCCGGTGGCGGATTCCCGCAGTGGAACTGCGCCTGCGTGCTGTGCGCCGCCGCCCGGGACGGCAAGCTGCCGTCCCGTACCCAGGAGTGCGTCGCCCTGACCGGCAACGGCCGGGACTGGTGGCTGCTCAACGCCTCGCCGGACATCCGCGCCCAGCTCACCGCCACCGCGGTGCTCTGGCCGGGTCCGGGCCCGCGGGAGACCCCGGTGCGCGGCGTGCTGCTCACCGACGCCGAGGCCGACCATGTCACCGGTCTGACCGTGCTGCGCGGGGCACCGGACCTGAAGGTGTACGCGGCCCCGCCGGTGCGGACGCTGCTGACCCCGGCCCGCGGCGCCCTCGACCGCTACGCCCCCTGGGAGTGGGCCGACAGCCTGGCCGACGGCGGTTTCGTGCTGTCCGGCGGCCTGGTCGTGACGGCCCACCCGGTGAGCGCCAAGGCCCCGAAGTACGTGCCGGCCGCACTCGTCGAGGCCGACGGCCGCTGGGTCACGGCGTACCGTGTCGAGGACCTGGCCACGGGAGGAGTCCTGCTCTACGCACCCTGTGTCGGCGCCTGGAGCGACACACTCGACGACCTGTGCGCGGAGGCCGACTGCGTCCTGCTGGACGGCACCTTCTTCACCGCCGACGAGATGGGCACCACGGTCCGCTCCGGGCCCGGCCAGGCCGCCATGGGCCATCTCCCGGTCTCCGGTCCGCACGGCAGCCTCGCCGCCCTGTCCCGGCATCCGGGCACCCGCCGGATCTACACCCACCTCAACAACACGAACCCCCTGGTCGACCCGGCCTCCCGGGCCCGCGCCCAACTGGCCGAGGAAGGCATCGAAGTCCTACCGGACGGCATCGAGTTCGCGCTCTAGCCGGCGGCCGGACCTTCGAGCATCCGCTCCAGCGCGGCCCGCTGCAGCGGTCGTACCTCGGCGTGCACGGCCCGGCCCCTGGCGGTGAGCGCGACCCACACGCCCCGCCGGTCCTCGACGCACACCGACCGTTCCACCAGGCCGTCCTTCTCCAGCCGCCCGATCAGCCGGGACAGCGCGCTCTGGCTCAGATGCACCCGTCCCACCAGGTTCTGCACCCGGCAGTGGTCACCTTCGGCGGGCGACTCGGTCGCCAGCAGGTCGAGCACCTCGAAGTCGCTCGCGCCCAGCCCGTGCGGGTGCAGCACCCGGTCGATCTCGCACATCGTGCGCGCGTGCACCGACAGGATGTCCCGCCAGCGCTCCTCCAGCCGGGCCTCGGCCGTCTTGACTGCCATACCCGCACCGTAGCACCGATCCGGCCAATCGTTGAGTGTGCAACTAGTGCGGGTGCAAGCAGCATTCCGCGGGTCGTACAAGGACGGGTACGACGGTCAGGCCACCGGGTCCTGGAGCAGCCCCACCATGTTCCCGTCGGCGTCCTTCACGGAGGCGACCAGCCGTCCGTTGCCGACGTCCCGGGCGTCCTGGACCAGCTCCGCACCGGCCGCCAGCAGCGCCGCGAGCCGCTCCCGCAGATCGGTGACATGCCAGAACGGCGTCGGCCCGGTCAGCCCCTGGGCGTGCCCGTTCGGGTCCAGGCCGACGTCCTGCCCGGCGGCCTTGTACCCGATGTAGTACGGCTCGTCGGCGAACGGCTCGACGCCCAGCAGGGCGGTGAACAGGGCCTTGGCCCGCTCCGCGTCCTTCACGGGGTAGATGATCGTCTGGATGCCTGCGGTCATGGTCTTCTCGCTCCTCGTACCTGGCTGCCCGGCGCGGTCCGTCCGGTGGTTCCCACGCTAGGAGGGCGAGGGGCGGCACGGCTTCTCGAAAACTGACCGGCTGCCGGACCGCCCGCCCCACGCCTCAGGCCGACTCGCGCCGCACCAGTTCCGTCGGCAGGATCACCGCCGCCGGGTCCTCGCCGCCTATCTGGGCGAGCAGCAGCCGCACCATCTCGGCGCTGATGCGGTCGTAGGGCTGGCGGATCGTCGTGAGGGCGGGCGTGGCCTCCGTCGCCGCGACCGAGTCGTCGAAACCGCCGACAGCGATGTCATTAGGCACCCGGCGGCCCGCCCGGTGCAGCGCCGCCAGGGCGCCCTGCGCCATCAGGTCGGAGGCTACGAACAGGGCGTCCAGGTCAGGGGCGCGCGCCAGCAGCCGCTCGGCGCCCGCCTCGCCACTGGCCCGGCTGTAGTCGCCGGAGACGACGAGCCGCTCGTCGAGCTCGACGCCCGCTTCCGAGAGCACCTCCCGGTAGCCGGCGAGCCGATCGACACCGCCCGGGGTGTCCAGCGGACCGGTGATCATGCCGATCCGGCGGCGCCCCACATCCAGCAGATGCCGGACCATGTCCCGGGCGCCGTCCCGGTCGTCCGCCGCCACGTAACTCACCTTGGTGCCGGGCCCCATGGGCTTGCCGCACTGGACGAGGGGCACACCCGCCTCGCGCAGCTCCTCGGCGACCCGGTCGCCGGAGTGGCTGGAGACCAGCAGCACCCCGTCGACGTGCCCGGCGGTGATGTACCGCGTGATGCGCCGCCGTTCGTCCTTGGTGCCCGCCAGCATCAGCAGCAGCGGGATGTCGTGCCCGGCCAGCGCCTGGGTGCAACCGCTCAGCAGCACGTTGAAGTTGGGGTCCTCGAAGAACCTCTCCTGGGGCTCGGTCAGCAGGAAGCCGACCGAGTCCGAACGTCCGGTGATCAGCGAACGGGCGTGCCGGTTCACCACGTACCCGGTGCGGCGGATGGCGTCGTTCACCGCCTGCTCGGCGGCGGGGCTGACGTAGTGCCCGCCGTTGAGCACACGCGAGACCGTCCCTCGTGAGACGCCGGCCTCGCGCGCCACGTCGTGAATCGTCGGCGGTTTGCGCCGGCCCCCCGCATTACTGCCCATGGTCATGACTTTACGGCCCCGGACAGCAGGTCAAGGCTCCAGAAGCGCTGAATGACCAGGAACAGCGCGATCAGCGGCAGCACGGCCAGGAACGCCCCCGTGATCACCAGGGTGTACAGCGCCGGGGTGTTGGCGCCCTGTTCGAGGAGCGTGTACAGACCGAGCGTGAGCGGGAACTTCTCGTCGTCACTGAGCATGATGTACGGCAGGAGGAAGTTGTTCCAGACGGCCACGAACTGGAAGAGGAACACCGTCACCATGCCGGGGATCATCATCGGCATCGCGATCCGGGTGAAGATCCGCCACTCGCCGGCCCCGTCCATCCGCCCGGCCTCGACCACGTCCGTGGGCACGGCCGCGGCCGCGTAGATACGGGAGAGGTAGACGCCGTACGGGGAGAGGATCTGCGGCAGCAGCACGGACCAGTAGGAGTCCGTGAGATCGGCCTTGGCCAGCAGCAGGTACTGCGGGATGGCGAGGATGACCGGGGGCATCAGCACGCCGGCCAGCAGCACGTTGAAGATCGACTCGCGGCCCGGGAAGCGGTAGGTGGCGAGCGCGTAGCCGCTGAAGGCGGAGACACAGGTCGACAGCAGGGCGCCCAGACCGGCGTACAGGGCGGAGTTGCCCATCCAGTTCCAGTAGATGCCCTCGCGGTAGGCGTCGAGGTCCTTGAGGTTGTCCAGGAAGCCGGTGCCGGGCAGGAAGGTGAAGGTGGAGAACAGCTCGCTGCCGGACTTGGTGGATGCGATCACCACCCAGGCCACCGGCAGGAGCGTGTAGACCGCGCCGAGGAGGAGCGTGAGCGTCGGGATCAGGGCGATCCGGCGGCGCAGCGGCGGCCCCTGGGCGGTACCGGGAGTCGTACCCGCGGCCGGGGCGGCCTTGCGGACGGCAACAGAACTCACTGCGCTGCCTCCTGCTTGTTGCGGCGGTTCGCGGCCCGCAGGAACCCGAAGGACAGCACCAGCGTGGCTATGGCGATCAGCGTCGCCTCGGCCGCCGCCGAGTAGATGTCGCCCTTGGCGAAGGCGTCGACGTACACCTTCATCAGCGGACTCCAGGTCGTGTTGACCGAGTTGGTGAGGGGCTTGAGGGTGGTCGGCTCGTTGAAGACCTGGAGCGTCGCGATGATCGAGAAGAAGAAGGTCAGCACCAGCGAGGGCGCCACCATCGGAATCTTGATCTTCAGGGCGGTCTGCAACGGGGTGGCGCCGTCCAGCTTCGCCGCCTCGTACACCTCGGCCGGGATGGACCTGAGCGAGGTGTAGATGACGATCATGTTGAAGCCGGTGCCGCCCCAGACCGCGATGTTGGAGAGGGCCAGGTAGAGCGGGCCGCCGTCCAGCAGGTTCGGCTGCGGCAGGTGCAGCTTTGCGAGCACGTAGTAGAAGGGGCTGACGTCCGGCAGGTACAGGAAGCCCCACAGCAGCGCGGCCACCACGCCGGGGATGGCGTACGGCAGGAAGATCGCGAGCCGGGTGAAGGGGGCCAGCCGGACCCGCTCGGTG
Source organism: Streptomyces sp. NPDC054813 (assembly GCF_053611365.1). NCBI lineage: Bacteria > Bacillati > Actinomycetota > Actinomycetes > Kitasatosporales > Streptomycetaceae > Streptomyces > Streptomyces sp. NPDC054813. Next base: position 156,901 of record NZ_JBSHAF010000007.1, read on the forward strand.
TCCAGCATCAGCGCGAAGAGCAGGGCGAGGCCCAGCATCACCGGGACGACGATGCAGCCGTAGCCGACGACGCGCAGCGCGCCGGCCCAGAACTCGTTGTCGGTGAGGGCGTCCCGGTAGTTCGCCAGGCCGGCCCAGACCTCGCTGCGGGCGCCCGCGCCCAGGCCGAGCCCGGAGACGTGCACCTTGCGGAAGCTGAGCCAGACCGCGTACCCGATGGGCAGCGCGAAGAACAGGGCGAAGAGGGCGGTGGCGGGGAGGAGGAAGGTGTACGGGGCCCCCTTGACCCCGTACCACCTCCGGCCGGTGGGGCTGGTCACTGAGAGACCTCGAAGCCCTGCTTCTTCATGTCGGTGACCGTGGCGTCCTGCATGGTGTTCAGGGCGGTCAGGAAGTCCGACTTGTTCTTGGCGGCGGCGGCGAACGCGTCGTTGAACGACGTGTAGGCGACGTTCACGTTCGGGCCCCACGCGGAAGGCGCCGTGGTCTTCGCGATCTTGGCGGCCTCGGTGTAGAAGTCGGCCTGGTTCGAGAAGTACTCCGGCGGGTTGGCGAAGGCGCCGCTGAGCTGGGCCGAGGTGGACGCCGGGTAGATGCCGCTCTCCTTGGCCAGCGCGTTGAGCGCGTCGCCGTCGGTGTTCAGCCAGGCGGCGAACTTGGCGGCGGCCTCCTGGTGCTTGGAGTCGGTGGTGACGGCGGTGGAGGAGCCGCCCCAGCTGCCGGTGACGTCCTCGGACGTGGACCACTGGGGGAGCGGGGCCATCGCCCACTTGCCCTTGGTGTCCGGCGCCGCCGTGGTCAGTGTGCCCGGCGCCCACACCGCGCTCACCCAGGCGATCTGCTTGCCGGTGTTCAGCGCCTTGTTCCAGGCCGGGGTGTACATCGGCTGGTTGTCGATGGCGCCCTCCTTGACCAGGCCGCCCCAGAACTTGGCCACCTTCTGGGTGGCCGCGTCGTTGATGGCGACCTTCCACTTGTCGCCGGAGGTGGTCCACCACTTGGCGCCGGCCTGCTGGGCGAGGCCCGCGAACAGGCCGGAGTCGTTGGCGGAGAACGTGGTCAGGTCGGTGTCCGGCGCCTTCTTCTTCAGCGCGCGGGCGGTCTTCGCGAACTCGTCCCAGGTGGTGGGGACCGTCAGGCCGTACGTCTTGAAGAGGTCCGCGCGGTAGTAGAACATCATCGGGCCGATGTCCTGCGGCACCGCGTACACCGCGTCCGTGCCCAGTGTGACCTGCTGCCAGACGCCGTCGGCGAACTTGGACTTGGCCTCACCGACGCTCTTCGATATGTCGGCGACCGCGTCGTTGCTGACCAGCGTCGGCAGCGCCTGGTACTCGGCCTGCACCAGGTCGGGGCCGTTCTTCGCCTTGTGCGCGGTGAGGATCTTGGTGACCAGCGTGTCGCCGGACGCCTGCTTCTTCACCGTGACGGTGATCTGGTCCTTCTTGCCCTCGCCCTTGTTCCACAGGTCCACGACCTTGTCCATACCGGGCGCCCAGGCCCAGTACGTGAGCGAGACCGGACCGGAGTCGGCCTTGCTGTCGTCGTCGGACGAGCCGCAGGCGGCGAGGGCGGTGGCGCCGAGCGAGACGGCGACGGCGGTTGTCACGAGGCGGCGGCGCTTCGTGTGCGGCATGGATCTCTCCCCTGACCTGGGCCCCCGCCCGACGCGGGGACCTTGCCATGCAGATGTGTGAGCGTTCTCAGACCCGGATCATCGCCCGTCGCGAGTCCGTGTCATGCTCTGTGAGCGTTCACAGTAGAGAAACATCCCGGACACTTGTCAATGGTTGTTGCTGTGCGGTTATGTTGGGCTCACGCCACGATCGATGTGTGTGCACGTTCCCAAATGATCGATTAAACGGGAGAGACCCATGCCGGACACCACCCCCAGGGGCCTCACCAGGCTCGCCTTCGGCGGGGACTACAACCCCGAGCAGTGGCCGGAAAGTGTCTGGCACGAGGACGTCCGGCTGATGCGCGAGGCCGGGGTCACGATGGTGAGCGTCGGGATCTTCTCCTGGGCCCTGCTGGAGCCGGCGCCGGGGGAGTACGACTTCGGCTGGCTCGACCGGATCATCGCCCTGCTGCACGAGAACGGCATCCGCGTCGACCTGGGTACGCCCACCGTGGCGCCGCCCGCCTGGTTCTACCGGGCCCACCCCGAGGCCCTGCCGGTGACCGCGGAGGGCGTGCGGTACGAGTTCGGATCACGCGGCGCCATCTGCCACTCCAACGCCGACTACCGCGCGGCCGCCGCGGACATCACCACCCGCCTCGCCGAGCGCTACGGCGACCACCCCGCGCTCGCCCTGTGGCACGTCCACAACGAGTACGGCGTCCCCGTCTCGGCCTGCTACTGCGACTCCTGCGCTGCCCACTTCCGCCGCTGGCTCGCCGCCACCCACGGCACGGTCGACGCCGTCAACGAGGCCTGGGGCACGGCCTTCTGGGGCCAGCACTACACCGACCTGGCGCAGATCAACCCGCCGCGCGCCACCCCGACCGTCGGCAACCCGGGCCAGGCCCTCGACTACAAGCGGTTCGTCGACGCCACCATCCGGGAGAACTTCCGCGCGGAGCGGGACATTCTGCACCGCCTCTCGCCCGGCGTCCCGGTGACCACCAACTTCATGACCGCGCTCAGCCAGTGCGACTCCATGGACTACTGGGCCTGGGGCCGCGAGGTCGACCTGGTCACCAACGACCACTACCTCATCACCGACGGCCGCCGTACCCACGTCAACCTCGCGATGGCCGCCGACCTCACCCGCTCCGTGGCCGGCGGTGCGCCCTGGCTGCTGCTGGAGCACTCCACCTCGGGTGTCAACTGGCAGCCGCGCAATCCGGCCAAGGCGCCCGGGCAGATGGCGCGCAACTCCCTGGCCCATGTGGCCCGCGGCTCCGACGGCGCGATGTTCTTCCAGTGGCGGCAGTCCCGGCGCGGCGCCGAGAAGTTCCACTCGGCGATGCTCCCGCACGGTGGCACCGGGACCCGGGTGTGGCGCGAAGTCGTCGAACTCGGCTCCTCCCTCGACTCGTTGACCCAGATCAAGGGCACCCGCACCCAGGCGGACGTTGCCGTCCTGTGGGACTGGCAGTCCTGGTGGGCGCAGAACCTCCAGTGGCGCCCCAGCGAGGACCACGACCCGCGCGAACGCGCCGACGCCTTCTACGAGGCCCTCTACGACCGCCACCTCACGGTCGACTTCGCTCACCCGGAAAGCGACTTGTCGGCCTATCCCCTTGTCGTCGTACCGGCCCTCTACCTGATGACGGAGGCGGCCGGGAACAACCTCAAGGAGTACGTCGAGAACGGCGGCACCCTGGTCGTCTCCTACTTCTCCGGCATCGTCGACGAGCACGACGCCGTGCACGAGGGCGCCTACCCGGGTCCGCTGCGCGACGTCCTCGGCCTCACCGTCGAGGAGCTCTCGCCGCTCCTCCAGGACCAGCGGGTACGGCTGACCGGGCCGGAGGGCTCCGAGCCGACCGGCGACGTGTGGACCGAGTTCGTCGCCCCGCGCGGCGCCGAGACCGTCTGGACCTACGCCGACGGCCTCACCGCCGGCCACCCGGCGGTCACCCGGCACCGGTTGGGGGAGGGCGCCGCCTGGTACGTGTCGACCCGCCTGGACGCGCACGGCCTGGACGCGCTGCTCGGCCGCGCCGCCGAGGACGCCCGGATCGCGCCCCGCGCCGACCTGCCCCGCGATGTCGAGGTGGTCCGCCGCACCGGTGACCACGGCACGTTCCTCTTCGCGATCAACCACACCGCCACCGACGCCAAGGTGCCTCTGGACACACACGGCACCGAACTGCTGACGGGCGAACGCGCCGCCGGCCGCCTCGCGGTCCCCGCGGGCGCCGTCCGGGTCGTACGGCTCGACGGCTGAACCCCGGCAGCGGACCGGTTCGCCGCACCCGGTCCGCCGAGACTCCCCTCCGCCCGCGAGTGCCACGAGAGCCGTGGGCGGAGGGGCCTCCTCCGGTCCCGCCGGAGGACACCCCTCCCCAGTCACGTCGAAGGGACGACGGACGATGATGTTCCATCCCAGACGCACCATCAGAGCCCTGCTGCTGCCGCTGCTGGCCGGGCTCGCCCTCACCGCCCTTCCCGCGCAGACCGCCCAGGCCGCGAGCACCCTCACCAACGCCGGCTTCGAGTCGGACGGTGCCGGTGTGGCCGCACCCACCGGCTGGTCGGAGTACGGCGACACGGGTGCTTCGTACACCGAGTCCGGTGGCCACGGCGGCAGTTACCGCCTGAGCCACTACTCGGCCGCCGCCTACAAGGTGGAGACGTACCAGTACCTCTCCGGCCTGACCAACGGCACCTACACGCTCACCGCCTGGGTGCGCTCCAGCGGCGGGCAGAACTCCGCCTACATATCCCTGAAGAACTGCGGCAGTTCGGAGCAGCGGACCGACCTGCCGGTCTCCACCAGCAGCTGGGTGCGGATCGTCACCTCGATCACGGTCACCGGCAACCAGTGCACGATCAGCATCAACTCCGATGCCAACGCGGGCAACTGGATCAACGTCGACGACCTGACCTTCGCCTCCGGCTCGACGGGCCTGGCCATCAAGGGCGCCGACATCTCGTCGCTCGCCAAGAGCGAGGCCAAGGGCGGCGTGTACAAGACCAGCTCCGGCACCACCGGGGACGCGGTCACCATCCTCAGGAGCGCCGGCATGAACTACGCGCGCCTGAAGGTCTGGGTCAACCCGGCCGACGGCTACAACGACAAGGCGCACGTCCTGGCCATGGCCAAGCGCGTCAAGGCGGCCGGCATGAAGCTGCTGGTCGACTTCCACTACTCGGACAGCTGGGCCGACCCGGGCAAGCAGACCAAACCCGCCGCCTGGTCCGGCCACTCCTACAGCCAGCTCAAGACCGACGTCTACAACCACACGTACGACGTCCTCAACGCGCTGAAGGCGCAGGGCACCACCGCCGACATGGTCCAGATCGGCAACGAGATCAACGGCGGCATGCTCTGGTCCGAGGGCTCCACCGACAACTGGTCCCAGCTCGCCGGCCTCATCAACTCCGGCTACAGCGCGGCCAAGGCGGTCTCCTCCGGCACGCTGGTCGCCCTGCACCTGGCCAACGCGGGCGACGACGCCACGGTCCGCTGGTGGTTCGACAACGCCAAGACCTACGGCATCAACTACGACGTGATCGGGCTGTCGTACTACGGCTACTGGCACGGCTCGCTGGCCGCCGCCCAGACCACCCTCGACGACGTGGCCTCCCGCTACGCCAAGCCGGTCTACATCGCCGAGACCGCCTACCCGTTCACCCTCGCCCAGGACGACCCGCTGGAGAACCAGATCGACACCAGCGGCGAACTGGTCACCGGCTACCCGGCCACCGCGGCCGGCCAGCTGGCCTGGATGAACGCCGTCGCGAACATCGTCGAGGCCGTCCCCAACGGCCGTGGCCTCGGCGTCTTCTACTGGGAGGCGACCTGGACCGCCGTCACCGGAAACGGCTGGGACCCGACCGACGCCACCTCCGGCAACGGCTGGGAGAACCAGGCCCTGTTCGGCTACGACGACAAGGCGCTCTCCTCCATGGCGTGGTTCAGCCACCGCTGAACCACCACTGACGAGGGGCCCGGCCACAAGGGGACGGCCGGGCCCCTCCGCCCTGTCCTGGGCAGGCCGCGAGGGCAAGGCCCCCGTCGGTCGATCTCGTACGGCCGTGCGGTCTCGGACAAGGCTCGCCGATCCCTGACGTGGGGGCTTCGGCCGCGGGACAGTGGGAAAACGAACTACGAGGAGGCAAGGGACGGACGGAGGCCGGTCGGATGCTGAGGAACTCCCAGAGCGTGAGCCGCCTGGACATTCTGGACTGGCTCAAGGATCCGGCGGCCCACTTCCCACCCCGGCGGCACGCGGACCTCACCGAGGACGGCGTCACCGTCCGGGCCGTCGCCGCCAAACTCGGCGTCTCCCGCAAGGTCGCCGGCACCCATCTGGGCATGCTGACCCGGCTCGGGCTGCTGCGCACCCGGCGCATCCGGCACCGCACCTACTACCGGCGGGACGAGGTCCGGATCGCCGAGGTGGCCCGGATGTTCGAGAAGGGCTGGTGAGACCGGTCACGCCTGTCAGTATGGGGTTCATGGACCGACCCGCGCGCCTCGTCCCGCTCCACTACGTCGCCATCGGCGGCCGCGGTCCGGAGGACGTGGTCACGGATCCGGACGGCGGGGTCCTGACCGGCGTCGCGGACGGCCGCATCCTGCGCCTGGACGGGCTCGGCGACCCGGACACCGCCCGGGTCCGGGAGCTGGCCCGGACCGGCGGCCGCCCGCTGGGCCTCGAACTCCTCCCGGACGGCGACCTGCTGGTGTGCGACGCGGAGCGCGGGTTGCTGCGTGTCGGCCTCGCCGACGGTGCCGTCCGCGTCCTCGCCGACTCGGTCGAGGGGGAACCGCTGCGGTTCGCGAGCAATGTGGTCGCCCTGCCGGACGGTACCGTGTACTTCACCGCGTCCAGCCGCCGCTTCCCGCTGGACCGGTGGATCGGCGACATCGTCGAGCACAGCGGCACCGGCCGCCTGCTGCGCCTCGCGCCCGGCGCCCGCAGCGCCGAAGTGGCCTGCGACGGACTCCAGTTCGCCAACGGGCTGGCCGTGAGCGGCGACGGCACCTTCCTGATCGTCGCCGAGACCGGCGCGTACCGTCTCACCCGATACTGGCTCACCGGCCCGCGGGCCGGTCGCGCCGAGTTCTTCGCCGAGCTGCCCGGCATGCCCGACAACATGTGGCGCGACGGCGAGCTGACCTGGGTCGCCCTGGCCGGCCCGCGCAACCCGCCGCTCGACCTCTTCCACCGCACCCCGCCCGCCGTCCGCCGGGCCGCCGCGCGCGCCGCCGTACACGCCCCCTACCGCCCGGCCGGCACCATCGCCGTGGCGGCCCTCGACGACCACGGCAGGGTCGTCCACCACCTTGCCCGGCAGCACTCCGGCTTCCGGATGGCCACCAGCGTCTGCGTGACCGGCCGCCACCTGGTCCTCGGCAGCGTCTGGGAGCCCGGTGTCGCGGTCTGCGCGGCCCCCACCGCGAAGTGACCGCCGGGTAGACCCGGCGGTACCCTGGTGCACTCGTCGGGGCGGTGCCGAACAGGAGACCTACGACCCATGACAGCCCCGGAAGCCGAGAGCCTCCGTGTCCAGCCGAGCCCCCAGCGGCGGTCCGAGTGGCGTGCCCAGGCACCGGTCGTCGCGGTGGTCGCCGCCGGCGGCGCGATCGGGGCGGTGGCCCGCTACGCACTCGCCCTGGCGCTCCCCACGGCGGCGGGCGGATTCCCCTGGGCGACCTTCTGGACGAACGTCGTCGGCTGCACGGTGATCGGCGCTTTCCTGGTCCTGATCACCGAAGGGCTGCCCGCGCACCGCCTCGTCCGCCCCTTCTTCGGCACCGGCGTCCTCGGCGGCTTCACCACCTTCTCCACCTACGCCGTCGACATCCAGAAGCTGGTCGACCACGGTCGGCCCGCCACGGGCCTGGCCTACCTCGCCGCGACCCTGTGCGCCGCCCTCGCCACGGTGTGGTGCGCGGCCACCGCGACCCGCCGTGTCCTCACCCGGAGGCAGCGATGACGAGACTGACCGGCCGCGCCCTGCGCCTGACGGTCTACATCGGCGAGGACGACACCTGGCACCACAAGCCCCTGTACACGGAGATCGTGCACCACGCGCACGCGGCCGGCCTCGCGGGCGCCGGCGTCTTCCGGGGCATCGAGGGCTTCGGCGCCTCCTCCCGCATCCACTCCGCCCGGCTGCTGTCCCTGAGCGAGGACCTGCCGGTGGCGGTCGTCGTCGTGGACACGGAGGAACGGAGCCAGGCGTTCCTGCCCCAGCTCGACGAACTGGTGACCGAGGGGTTCGTCACTCTGGACGACTGCGAGGTCATCCGGTACGTCGGCCGCGACACGGAATCCGGCAAAACGGACGCGAAGGGTAAGAAGTCGTTGTGAACTGGCTGTTGGTCGCCGCCGGCGCCGTCGTAGGTGCTCCGCTGCGCTACCTCACCGACCGCGCCGTCCAGGCCAGGCACGACTCCGACTTACCCTGGGGCACCTTCGTGGTGAACGTCGCCGGCTGCCTGATCCTCGGGCTGCTGACCGGCGCGGCCTCGACGGGTGCGGCGAGCCCCCACCTCCAGCTGCTGCTGGGCACCGGGCTGTGCGGGGCGCTCACGACCTACTCGACGTTCTCCTACGAGACCCTGCGGCTGACCGAGACCGGCGGCGGGCTCTACGCTGCGAGCAACGTCGTCGCGAGTGTGGCGGCGGGGCTCGGGGCGGCCTTCGCCGGAGTGGCGATCGCCCAGGCGGTGTGGGCCTAGGACTTGCCTCACACCCGTGCGTTGTAAGACTGTCTACAGCACTGTCGACCAAACTCTGCAGAACTGGATCCCATGAGCGCCATCTCCGTCGGTCAGGCCGCCATCCTCGGGGTTGTCGAGGGGGTGACCGAGTTCCTCCCGGTGTCCTCCACCGGCCACCTCAAGATCACCGAGGGGCTCATGAACATCCCCGTCGACGACCAGTCCGTCGTCGGGTTCTCAGCCGTCATCCAGGTCGGCGCCATCGCCGCCGTGCTGGTGTACTTCTTCAAGGACATCCGGCGGATCGTCTCCGCCTGGGGCCGGGGGCTGGTCAACAAGGAGGAGCGCTACCACCACGACTACAAGTTCGCCTGGTGGGTGATCGCCGCGACCGTCCCGATCGTCCTGGTGGGCCTCGCCGCCAAGCCGCTGATCGACGGGCCGCTCGCCTCGCTCTGGGTGGTCGCGGGCTCGCTGATCGCCGGCTCCGCGGTGATGTGGGCGGCGGACCAGATGGGCCGCCACAAGCGCGGTGAGGACGACACCTCCTTCAAGGACGCGATGCTGGTCGGCAGCTCGCAGATCCTCGCCCTGCTCTTCCCCGGCTTCTCCCGCTCCGGCGCCACCATGTCGACCGCGCTCATCCTCGACCTGGACCGGGTCGCCGCCACCCGCCTCTCCTTCTTCCTCGGCATCCCGGCCCTGACCGGCGCCGGCCTCTACGAGCTCAAGGACGCCCTGGGCGCGGGCGTCGGCGCTGCCCCGCTGGTCGTCGGCACGGTCGTCTCCTTCGTGGTCGCCTACGCCTCCATCGCCTGGCTGCTGAAGTTCGTCGCCAAGCACTCCTTCAACGCGTTCGTGATCTACCGGATCGCCATCGGCCTGGCCCTCTTCGGGCTGCTCGCCACGAACACGATCAGCGCCTGACCCGTTCATCGCGCCGCCGCGGGGTGTGACGCCTGTCCATTCAGGTGTCGCACCCCGTGAATGTTTTCTTTCCGGACGCCTTGACAGTCGCGGCCCGCAACCCGGAACATCTCACCCGTGAACCTGTCAGACAGCCGGACAGCCGGACAGCCCCCGCGGCGCGTGAGCGCCATGGAGGCGGTACTGGCGCATCTGCGCGGTGCCATCGAGCGCGGCGAGTACGCCATAGGCGACAAGCTCCCCTCCGAGGCGGAGCTGTGCCGTTCCCTGGAGGTCAGCAGGCCCGTCCTGCGCGAGGCCCTGCGGGCCCTGCAGACGATGGGCCTGACCGTCTCCAAGACCGGCAAGGGCACCTTCGTCGTCGCCAGCGCCGTGGAGGACCCCACCTTCGGCGACTACGCCGCCAGCGACCTGCTCGAAGTGCGCCGGCACATCGAGATCCCGGTCGCCGGGTACGCGGCGCTGCGCCGCACCCCGGAGAACCTGGACCACCTGGCCCATCTGCTCGACCGCATGGAGCGGGAGACGGACACCACCGCGTGGGTCGCGATGGACACCCTCTTCCACCTCGCCGTGGCCGAGGCCGCCCAGAACCCGGTCTTCCGCCGGGTCATCGAGGAGATCCGGGACGCACTGGCGCGTCAGTCGGCCTTCCTCAACGAGCTGGGCGGCCGCCGCGAGCAGTCCAACCGGGAGCACCGGGCCATCGTCGAAGCGCTGATCGACGGTTCCGAACCCGACGCCGTGGACGCCATGAGCCACCACCTGGACCGCGTCGAGACGACCCTCACCCACATCGTGCGGCCCGCGCGCACGGACGAGCACACGGAAGGCGGAACCGAGGCGTGAGCGAACAGCACCTCAAAGACGAGACGCGCCCCTCGTCCCGTCACGTCGACGCCGGAGACCACGGCTACAGCAAGTCGCTGAAGCACCGGCACGTCAACATGATCGCCATCGGCGGCGCCATAGGCACCGGCCTCTTCCTCGGCGCCGGCGGCCGCCTCGCCGACGCCGGCCCCTCCCTCTTCGTCGCGTACGCGGTCTGCGGGATCTTCGCCTTCCTCGTCGTACGCGCCCTCGGCGAACTCGTCCTGTACCGCCCGTCCTCCGGCGCCTTCGTCTCGTACGCCCGGGAGTTCCTCGGCGAGAAGGGCGCGTACACCGCGGGCTGGATGTACTTCCTGAACTGGGCGACCACCGGCATCGCCGACATCACCGCGGTGGCCACCTACACGCACTACTGGGGGATGTTCTCCGACATCCCGCAATGGTTGATCGCATTGATCGCCCTTGCCGTCGTGTTGACCGTCAATCTGATCTCCGTCAAGATCTTCGGCGAGCTGGAGTTCTGGTTCGCGATCGTCAAGGTCAGCGCGCTGGTGATCTTCATGTGCATCGGCATCTTCCTGCTGGTCACCCAGCACCCCGTGGACGGCGCCACCCCCGGCCCCTCCCTCATCACCGACAACGGCGGCGTCTTCCCCAACGGCCTGCTGCCCATGCTGCTGATCATCCAGGGCGTCGTCTTCGCCTATGCCTCGGTCGAGCTGGTCGGCGTCGCGGCCGGCGAGACGGAGAGCCCCGAGAAGATCATGCCCAAGGCGATCAACTCGATCATGTGGCGGGTCGGCCTGTTCTACGTCGGCTCGGTCGTCCTGCTGTCGATGCTGCTGCCCTGGAACAAGTACACGGCGGGGGAGAGCCCCTTCGTCACCGTCCTCTCCCACGTCGGGATCCCGGCGGCCGGCGGTGTGATGAACCTCGTCGTCCTCACCGCGGCGATGTCCTCCCTCAACTCCGGCCTCTACTCGACCGGCCGCATCCTGCGCTCCATGGCCGTGAACGGCTCCGCCCCCGGGTTCACCGCGAAGATGAGCCGCAGCCAGGTGCCGTACGGCGGAATCCTGCTGACCAGCGGTATCTGTGTGCTCGGCGTGGGCCTCAACTTCGTCGTCCCCGCCGACGCGTTCGAGATCGTCCTCAACTTCGCGGCGATCGGCATCCTCGCCACCTGGGGCATGATCATGCTGTGTCACCTGCTCTTCTGGCAGAAGACCCAGAAGGGCGAACTCACCCGCCCCGGCTACCGACTGCCGGGCTCCCCCTGGACCGAGATCGTGACGCTGGCGTTCCTCGCCGCCGTCCTGGTCCTCATGTACGCCGACGGCGGCGCCGGACGCACCACCGTGCTGTGCCTGCCGCTGATCGTCGCAGCGCTGGTCGCCGGCTGGTACGCCATCCGCCGCCGACTCGCGCGCCCGTCCGCCGGAACCGACGCGTGAACCGCGTACCGGTCCGTCCCGACTCACCCGAGACCAGGCAGTGATGTACAGCAGTTCCCCCGCGGCCGCACCCGTCGTCCGTGAACCCCTGCACGCCCCCGTCGCCCACCTCATACGCGGCGGGGTAGTCGAGGGCATCCACTACGGCTCCGCCGTCGTCCTGGACGCCGACGGCGAGGTCCAGTTCCAGCTCGGCGACATCGAGGCCGCGTTCTACCCGCGCTCGGCCGTCAAGCCCGTCCAGGCCGTGGCCATGCTGCGGGCCGGGCTGCCGCTCGACGGCGAGCTGCTCTCGCTGGCCGCCGCCAGCCACTCCGGCGAGGAGCGCCACCTCGCCGGCACCCGGCGGATCCTCGACCTCGCCGGCCTCACCGAGGACGACCTGCGCAACGTCCCCGACCTTCCGTACGACCCGGCGGTCCGGGACACCTGGATCCGCGAGGGCCGGCAGCCGTCCCGGCTCGCCCAGAACTGCTCCGGCAAGCACGCGGCCATGCTGTGGACCGCGAAGCTGAACGACTGGTCGCTCGACGACTACCTGGCGCCGGAGCACCCGCTCCAGCAGGCAATCGCCGAGATCGTCGAGGACCTGACCGGGCAGCGCATCGCGCGGACCACCGTGGACGGGTGCGGTGCGCCGCTGTTCTCCATCTCCCTGCACGGGCTGGCCCGGGCGGTGTCGCGGATCGTGACCGCCGCGCCGGGGACGCCGGAGGCGCGGGTCGCCGACGCGATGCGGGAGCACGCGGAGATGGCGTCCGGTGCGGGGCGCGACGTGGCCGCGCTGATGGCGGCCGTGCCGGGGCTGCTGGCCAAGGACGGCTTCGAGGGCGTCCAGGTCGCGGCGCTGCCGGACGGGCGGGCCGTGGCCGTGAAGATCGCCGACGGGGCGAACCGGGCGCGGATTCCGGTGGCGGCCGCGGCGTTGGCGAGGGCCGGGGTGGATCCGGAGCTGCTGACCGGGTTCGCCGGGGAGGCGCTGCTCGGCGGCGGGCAGGAGGTCGGGCGTGTGCGGCCCGTTCGCTCGCTGGAGCCGGTCGACGTTCCCGTGTGCGCCTAGTGATTCGAGTGGCCATTCCGGCGGGCGGCCTCGGGTCGTTCCTGGCTGGTCGCGCCCGCGCGGCGGAGCCGTAAATGTCACAGCCCCGCGCCCTTTACGGGGCGCTCCAGTTCCGGCCTTGAATATGTCACTCCCTCCGAAAGAGGATCTCCACCCTCATGACCTTCCGTAGCGAGCACGATCTGCTCGGTGACCGTGATGTGCCCGTCGACGCCTACTGGGGTGTGCACACCCTGCGGGCCACGGAGAACTTTCCGATCACCGGGACGCCGATCTCCGCGTACCCGCATCTGATCGATGCCCTGGCCGCCGTCAAGGAGGCCGCTGCTCTCGCCAATGAGGAGCTGGGGCTGCTGGCGCCCGCGAAGGCCGCCGCCATCGTCGCCGCCTGCCGGGAGATCCGGAACGGCAAGCTGCACGACCAGTTCGTCGTGGATGTCATCCAGGGCGGTGCCGGGACCTCGACGAACATGAACGCCAACGAGGTCGTCGCCAACCGGGCGCTGGAGTTGATGGGGCACCGGAAGGGGCAGTACGAGTACCTGCACCCCAATGAGGACGTCAACCTCGGTCAGTCCACCAATGACGTCTACCCGACCGCCGTCAAGATCGCGACGGTCTTCGCGGTGCGTGGACTGCTCAAGGCGATGGCTGTACTCCAGGACGCCTTCGGCCGCAAGGCCGTCGAGTTCCGTGACGTGCTCAAGATGGGCCGTACACAGTTGCAGGATGCGGTTCCCATGACGCTCGGCCAGGAATTCTCCACCTTTGCCGTCATGATCGACGAGGATCGCTCCCGTCTTGACGAGGCCGTCGAGTTGATCCATGAGATCAACCTGGGTGCCACCGCCATCGGTACCGGCCTCAACGCGCCCGCCGGATACGCCGAGTCGGCCCGCCGGCACCTCGCCGAGATCACCGGACTGCCCCTGGTCACCGCCGCCAACCTGGTGGAGGCCACCCAGGACTGCGGTGCGTTCGTCCAGATGTCCGGCGTGCTGAAGCGGATCGCGGTCAAGCTCTCCAAGAGCTGCAACGACCTGAGGCTGCTGTCGTCCGGCCCGCGCGCCGGGCTCGGCGAGATCAACCTGCCGCCGGTGCAGGCCGGTTCGTCGATCATGCCGGGCAAGGTCAACCCGGTGATCCCCGAGGTCGTCAACCAGGTGGCCTTCGAGGTCATCGGCAACGACGTCGCCATCACCATGGCGGCCGAGGCCGGGCAGCTCCAGCTGAACGCGTTCGAGCCGATCATTCTGCACTCCCTGTCGGAGAGCATCACGCATCTGCGGAACGCCTGCCTGACGCTGGCCGAGCGCTGCGTCGACGGCATCACCGCCAACACCGAGGTGCTGCGGGCCACGGTCGAGAACTCCATCGGCCTGGTCACCGCCCTCAACCCGTACATCGGGTACACGGCGGCCACCGACATCGCCAAGGAGGCCCTCGTCAGCGGCCGGGGCGTGGCCGAACTCGTCCTGGAGAAGGGCCTGTTGCCCGCCGAGCGGCTCGCCGACCTGCTGCGTCCCGAGGTCGTCGCCGGCAGCGGGGCGCCCCTCGCCTGACCTGCGAGTACGCACCAGGACCGGCCCGGAGGCACAATGGTGATCATGACAATGACGTCGTCACCGGCGTTTCTGCCGGTCCTGGAGCGGATCGCGGAGGAGGTCGAGCGGACGCCCGGTCGCGGGCGGCCCGCCGACTACATCCCGGCGCTCGCCGCCTGCGACCCCCGCCGCTTCGGCATGGCCGTGGCCGAGCTGGACGGCACGGTCTACGGTGTCGGCGACTGGCGGCAGCCGTTCTCCACGCAGTCCATCACCAAGGTCTTCACCCTCGCCCTCGACCTGGCCCGCGAGGGCGACGAACTCTGGGAGCACGTCGGCCGGGAGCCTTCCGGAAACCCCTTCAACTCCCTGGTCCAGCTGGAGTACGAGCAGGGCATCCCGCGCAACCCGTTCATCAACGCGGGTGCTCTCGTCGTCACCGACCGGCTCCAGACCCGTACCGGAGACGCGGCCGGCGAGCTGCTGGCCTTCCTGCGCGCCGAGAGCGGCAACGCTTCGCTGGAATTCGACATGGAGGTGGCCGCCTCCGAGTCCCAGCACGGCGACCGCAACGCCGCGCTGGCCCATTTCATGGCGTCCTACGGCAACATCGACAACGAGATCCCAGTCCTCCTCGACCAGTACTTCCGCCAGTGTTCCGTCGCCGCCTCCTGCGCCGACCTCGCCCTGGCGGCCACCTTCCTGGCCCGCCACGGCATCCGGGCCGACGGCACCCGCCTGCTGACCAGAAGCCAGGCGAAACAGGTCAACGCGGTGATGCTGACGTGCGGGACCTACGACGCGGCCGGCGACTTCGCCTACCGGGTGGGGCTGCCCGGCAAGAGCGGGGTGGGCGGCGGCATCGTCGCCGTGGTACCGGGGCGTTGTGCGCTCTGCGTGTGGAGCCCGGGGCTGGACGAGCGGGGCAATTCGGTGGCGGGAGTGGCGGCGCTGGACAGATTCACGACCCTCACCGGTCTGTCCGTGTTCTAGTTCCGGCGCTTCACCAGGACGTCGGTACTTCTGCCGGCCGCACCCGGACATTCCCGGCAGGACACCCCGTTCGCGGCGGTGGGCTGAGAACCCCGGCTGTTGCTGCGGGGAAGGGCGTGTCTGCGGAACGGCAGGTCGGCCGGTCCGGTGCGGGTCAGCCGCCCGGTACGGCGTCCGCGCGGCCGGACTGCATCCCGTCGGTGAGCAGCGTCAGGATGCGCTGGGCGCGTTCGCGGTCGGAGTACTGCGCGGCCCAGCCGATGGCGGCGGCGGCGGTGAAGAGGTCCTCGGCGTCCACGTCCGGCCGGACCTCTCCCGCGGCCTGGGCGCGTTCCAGCAGCCGGGAGGCCGATTCGTGCATCGCCGCGCAGGAGCCGTGCAGTTCGGAACGGACGTCGTGCAGGGCGGCCAGCACGGAACCGGGCAGCCCGTGAAAGGTGCCGGAGCCGGCGGCGAACCGCTGGAGCCACGCGGTGAGCGCCTCGCCCGGGGACGGCGCGGTGAGGGACTCGTCGGCCGCGTCGGCGAGCGCGTTGAGCCGGTCGCTGAGCACCGCCTGGACGAGGGCCTCGCGGGTGGGGAAGTGCCGGTAGAGAGTGGCGATTCCCACCCCGGCGCGGCGTGCGACATCCCGCAGGGACGCCTCCAGCCCCTCTTCGGCGAGGACGGTACGGGCCACCGCGAGGAGGTTGTCGCGGTTGCGGCGGGCATCGACGCGCATGCCGCTCTCGGCCGGGGTCCGTGGCGTGCGGCCGCCCGAGGCCGCGGCTCCCGCCGGGCCGCGGGACGAGCCCGCACCGTCGGCCGGACCCGAGGCCGCGCCTTGCTCGTCACTCATGGCACCTCCCTCGGTTGAGAATCGGAGCAGTGCTCCGTATAGTCATCAGGAGCACCGCTCCGTTTTATCGGAGCAGTGCTCCTCATCCTACATAAGCTCCAGGTCGACACTCATAGGGAGACCGGCCCATGGCAGCGGAGAGCACCACCAGCCCGCCGGACACCGGACGGGAGCCCTTCTCGCCCGAGCTCCGCAAAGTGATCGCGGTGACCACCCTCGGCGCGTTCATGACCTTCCTCGACTCCACGATCGTCAACGTCGCGCTCCAGACCCTGACGATCAAGATGGACGCCTCGCTGTCCACCATCCAGTGGCTGGTCACCGCCTATCTGCTGGCGATGGCCGCGGTCATCCCCATCAGCGGCTGGCTCGGCATGCGGCTCGGCGCCAAGCGAGTCTTCATCGGGGCGGTCACCCTGTTCACCCTGGCCTCCCTGGCCTGCGGACTCGCCACCTCGATCGACCAGCTGATCGTCTTCCGCACCATCCAGGGCATCGGCGGCACCGCCGTCCCGGTGAGCCAGGCGATCCTGGTCCGCGCCGCCGGCCCCCGGCTGATGGCCCGCGTGATGAGCGTCAGCGGTATCCCCGTCATCATGGCGCCGGTGATCGGCCCGACCGTCGGCGGACTGCTGCTCCAGCACGTCGGCTGGCGGTCGATCTTCCTGGTCAACATCCCGATCGGGATCATCACGGTGCTGCTCGCCCTGTGGCTGCTGCCCGCCGACGTGGCCGCGCAGCCGGGCCGGCTCGACGTGCCGGGTCCCGTGACCATCGTCGGATCCAGCGTCGCGCTCACCTACGGGCTCGCCGAGATCGGCAACTCCGGTGACGCCGGTTCGCCGAAGGTGGTGGTCTCGCTCGTCGCGGGCGTCGCGCTCCTCGTGGCCTTCGTCGTCATCTCCCTGCGCAGCGCCAAACCCCTGCTGGACATCAGGCTGTTCAAGGGCCGGCTCTACACCGCGGCCTCCCTCACCAACTTCTTCATGGGCGCGTTGAGTCTGGGTGCCGTCATCCTCATGCCGCTGTACTTCCAGGTCGTCCGCGGCGAGGACGCGGTCAACACCGGTCTGCTGCTGATCCCGCAGGGCGTGGGCGTCGCCATCGCCATGTGGCGGGTGGCCCGCTCCGTGGACAAGTTCGGCAGCGGCCCCGTCGCCCTCGTCGGCGGTCTCATCAGCATCGCCTCGACCGTTCCCTTCGCGGTGATCGGCGCGCACACCTCGTACTGGTGGATCGGAGCGGCCATGGTGGTGCGCGGATTCGGTATCGGCACCTGCGCGGTACCGGCGGTCACCGCTGCCTACCGAGCCGTGTCGATGATGAAGATCCCGGACGCCACGGTCCAGCTCAACATGGGCCAGCGGATCGGCGGTTCGCTCGGCGCGGCGATCCTCGCGGTCATCCTCCAGAAGCAGCTGCAGGACGCCCATTCGTCGGGCGACCAGGCGAGCGGCTTCGGTGTGGCCTTCGGCTGGGTGCTGGCCATCGGCGTGGCGGCGACCCTGCCGGCACTTCTCCTCGCCGTGACCGAGCGCCGCAACGCGGCCGCGGCCGCCGCGACACCCCCCGCGGCACCCGCAGGATCCCTCAACGAGGCCGGCAAGGCCTGACCACGATCCACCACCCACAGGTAACAACCAGGCCCCTCCCAAGAAAACACCCCGTCGCTTTCCGGCCACCCGCAATTGACACGCTGACCCAGTGTTGGCCATGGGTTTCCCCGTCGATCTACGCCGCTGCCAGGTGCTTGGCCTGGCCGGCACCGCCTTCCTTGCCCTGGGAGGTGAGACAGCCGGTGCCCTGCCCGTGGAGGATCTGCTAGCCCCCAGCTCCGTGCAGGCGGCGTTCGGCCTGGTCGGCGTCTACTTCGGCGTAGTGCTGCTGATCGCGGCGTGGCTGCTGCTCGGCCGCCTCGTGCGCAGCGCCGAACCGCCCACCCCGCGACAGCTGTTGCTGGTCCTCGCCGTCTGGGCGGCCCCGCTGCTGCTGGCGCCCCCGCTGTTCAGCCGGGACGTGTACAGCTACCTCGCGCAGGGCGCCATGGTCGACGCGCACATGGACGTCTACACGTCGGGCCCCGCCCAGCTCGGCGGCCCGCTGGCCGACGAGGTCGCCCCGGTGTGGCAGAACACCGCCGCCCCCTACGGTCCCGCGTTCATGGGCGTGGCCTCGCTGCTGTCCGGGCTGACCCGCGGTGAACTCCCGGCCGGGCTCTTCGGGATGCGGCTGGTCGCTCTGCTCGGCGTCGGCCTGATGGCGGCCGCGCTGCCCCGGCTCGCCCGGCACAGCGGCGCCGACCCGGCCGCCGCGCTCTGGCTCGGCGCCCTCAACCCGCTGGTGCTGCTGCACCTGGTCGCCGGCGCCCACAACGACGCGATCATGCTCGGTCTGCTGGGCCTCGGCCTGGTCGCGGCGCTCGGCCGATGGCCGTTCCTCGGCGCCGTGCTCGTCACGCTCGCGGCGCTGGTCAAGGCGCCCGCCGCGCTCGGGTTGCTCGCGGTCATCGTCGTACAGGCGCGCAAGGGTCGAAGTCCCGTGCGGGCCACCCTGACTACGGCGATCGCGTCGGGAGCGACGACGGTGGTGGCGACCGCCGTCGCCGGGACGGGGTACGGGTGGATAAGGGCACTCGACACGCCCGTCTCCCCGCACAACTGGGCGCTCAGCAGCCTGCTCGGACGGGCCACGGGCGCGCTCCTCGAACACCTCGGCAGCGATCTGGCGCCGCTCGCCGTCCCGGCCTGGCATCTGCTCGGGCTGGCGCTCACCGCGGTGACCGTGCTGCTGATATGGGTCCGGCTGCGGCTCCGCCCGGTCTACGCCCTCGGCCTGAGCCTGGCCGCGGTCGCCGCCTTCGGGCCGGCGATCCGCCCCTGGTACGCCATCTGGGGCCTGTTCCTGATAGCGGCCGCGGCGCCCAGCACCTCGGTACGGCACCGGGTGGCGGCCGTCACCGGCGTCCTCGCCCTCGCCGTGCTGCCCAGCGGTGGCCCCGCCGACATCGGTCAGCTGGTCCTCGCCGTCTCCGGCGGGGTGCTCGGCGTGGTCGTGCTGTGGCAGGCCCACCAGGCCGCGCAGGCCCCGGCCGTGGGACGTACGGCATGAGAGGCCCGAGAGGACCGCGGACCGACCGGGGAAGGCTGCTGCTCGTCCTGGTCCTCGTCGCCGCCGTGACCGTGTTCACGGCCACCGTGCCGCTGCTGCGCGACTGGTTCGACCTGCGCGTGTACTACGGCACCGTGCACACCTGGGTGCATCACGGCGGGCGGATCTACGACTACCGGGTGCCCGGGACGATGTACGGGTTCACGTATCCGCCGTTCGCCGCCGTCGGCATGCTGCCCATGGCGTTGGTGGGGCTGCACCTGGCCATCGTCGCCTCGCTGCTGCTGAACCTGGCCGCGCTGGCGTTCGTGCTGCGCATCCTGGCCGGACCGGGCTGGCGGCGCTGGGGCTGGTACCGCTGGGCCCTGGCCCTGTGCGCGCTGGCGCTGTTCGAGCCGTTGCGGGACACCTTCAGCTTCGGCCAGGTGAACCTGATACTGCTGGCCCTGGTGCTCGCGGACTGCTGTCTGCTGCGCAGCGGGCGGAGCCGCTGGGCCGGGATCGGTATCGGGCTCGCCGCGGCGGTCAAGCTCACTCCCGCGCTGTTCATCGGCATGCTGCTGATCGGCCGCAAGTGGCGTGCGGCCGGTGTCGCCACGGCCGTGGCGCTCGCCGCGACCGGGCTCGCGGCCTGGGCGGACCCGAAGGCGTCCCGCTTCTACTGGACGCAGGCGCTCTGGGACACCAGCAGGGTCGGCCGGCTCGACTACGTCTCGAACCAGTCGTTGCAGGGCGTACTGGCCCGGCTCGGCCATCCGGACAAGCCGCTGTGGGCGATCGTGGCCCTGCTCACGTTGGCCGTGTGGGCGTGGCGGACCCGCAAGGCCGTGACGGCCGGCGACTGGACGGCCGCCTTCGCGCTCACCGGTCTCACGGCCTGCCTGGTCAGCCCGATCACCTGGGTGCACCACCTGGTGTGGGTGCTGCCCTCGTTCGCGCTGCTGGCGCGCGCCGGGCACCCGCGGATCGCGGGCGCCCTCTACGCGGTGATGTGCACCAGCGTGGTGTGGCTGTGGTTCGACGACGCGTCCGGCATCGACGGGTTCATCGGCAGCAACATCTACACCTGGATCACGCTGGGCCTGCTGCTGGGCCTGCCGGTCGGTCAGTCCCGTCCGGAGCGTTCGCCCCTGAGCCGCATCGCCAGGGTGACGGCGCCCGCACCGAGTACCGCGAAGCCCGCCACGATGGCGGTCCCCGACCAGCCCGAGTCGTCCTCGGGCGCCGTGGCCGCCGCCACCGGTACGGTGCTCGGGCCCGGCCGGGGCCGCGGCCTGGCCCGCAGACCGTCCAGCGAGCCCACCGGGTCGACGCGTCCGGCCGCCGCGAAACCCCAGTCGAGCAGCTGACGGGCCTCGTCGTACACGCCGCCGTCCTGGGGGTTCATCACCGTCACGAGGAGGGTGCGCCCGCCGCGCCGGGCAGCGGCGACGAGGGTGTTGCCGGCGTTGCTGGTGTAGCCGTTCTTGATCCCGATCAGGCCGGGGTACCGTCCCACACCGTCCTCGCCGGTCAGCAGCCGGTTGGTGTTCTCGATACCGAACGACCAGCCGGCACCGTCCGGGAAACGGGCCTCGGCGGTGGAGCAGTACCGCGCGAAGTCGGGGTTGCGCAGCCCCTCCCGGCCGAACACCGCCAGGTCGAACGCGGAGGAGACCTGCCCCGGTGCGTCGTAGCCGTCGGGGGACTCGACATGGGTGTCGAGGGCGCCCAGGGAGCGGGCGTTGGCCTGCATCCGGGTGACGGTGCGGTCCCAGCCCCCGTCGAGCGCGGCCAGGACGTGCACGGCGTCGTTGCCGGAGCTGAGGAAGACCCCGCGCCACAGGTCGGACACCCGGTAGGTGTGGCCCTCCTCGACGCCGACCAGGCTGCTGCCCTCGGCGACGTCCGCCAGCTCCTCGGACGTCACCCGGTGCTGGAGGTCCGCGGGCAGGACGGGCAGCACGGTGAGCGCGAACAGGGTCTTCAGGGTGCTGGCCGGCGGCAGCTTGCGGTGCGCGTGGTTGGCCGCCAGCACCTGGCCGGTGCCCGCGTCGGCGACCAGCCAGGACAGCGCTGAGACGCCCGGGAGCTCCGGGGTCCCGGGGTGCGGCCGCACCTGTGTGCCGGACTGGTAGAGCAGCGACGGCCCGGGAACCACCGCCCTCGGGGGCGGGGCCGGGTCCAGCGCCCGGGTGCCGGCGGCGGCCGTGCCGGGTGCCAGCGCCAGCAGGCCCGCCAGGCAGAGGGCGCAGGTCGACACCGCCGCTCGCCGAGGGAATCGGTCAGGGAATCCGATCGTCATATGATCAACGTAGGAATGGTGGCGGTGTCCGGCGCGCTGCCTGGGCCGGTCGGACGACGTGCACAACCCGGATGCCGCACGCCCGGCCCCGGTCCCGGCCCGCCGGGAGGGGCGTCCGGTGTCAGCCCGCCGGCAGGGTCGGCTGCACGCGCCGCAGGAAGGTCGCGTTGTCCGGGGTCTCCCGCAGCCGCTCCAGGAGCGTCTCCAGGCCGCCCTGGGTGCCCTCGCGGCTCTGCAGGGCCCGGCGCAGTCCGCGTACAGCGGTCAACTCCGCGGGAGCGAGCAGGAGTTCCTCGCGGCGGGTGCCGGAGGGGGAGATGTCCAGGGCGGGAAAGACCCGCCGGGAGGCCAGCTCGCGGTCCAGGCGCAGCTCCATGTTTCCGGTGCTCTTCAGCTCCTCGAAGAAGTAGCCGTCGGCCCGGGAGCCGGTGTCCACCAGGACGGTGGCCAGGATGGTGAGCGAGCCGCCCTCCTCGGCCTTGCGGGCGGCGCCGAAGAACCGCTTGGGGCCGAGCAGCGCGCCGGCGTCGACGCCGCCGCTGAGGGTACGGCCGTTGGAGGCGGCCGCGTTGTTGTGGGCCCGGCACAGCCGGGTCAGGGAGTCCAGGAGGATGACGACGTCCTGGCCGTCCTCGACGAGCCGCTTGGCGCGCTCGACGACGAGTTCGGCGAGGGCGATGTGCTCCTTGGCGGGCCGGTCGAAGGTGGAGGCGTACACCTCGCCGCGCACCGAGCGCCGCATGTCGGTGACTTCCTCGGGGCGCTCGTCGAGCAGCAGCACCATCAGATGGCACTCCGGGTGGTTGCCGGCGACGGCGGCCGCGAACTGCTGGAGCAGCACGGTCTTGCCGGTCTTGGGCGGGGCCACGATCAGCCCGCGCTGCCCTTTGCCGACCGGCGCGAACAGGTCCGCGACCCGTCCGGCGAGCCCGGCGGCGGGATGTTCGAGCCGGATCCGCTCATGCGGGTGCAGCGGGGTCAGATCCCGGAAGTGACGGCGGCCGCGCAGTTCGTCGGGCGTACGGCCGTTGACGAGCGTGATCTCGGTCAGCATGCGCCGGTCGCCGCGGACGCCCTCGACGAGGTCGCCCTTGCGCAGGCCGTGACGGCGGATCAGCGCCGGGGAGACCTGGAGGTCGGCGGGGGAGGGCAGGCAGTCCGGGGCCCGCAGCTGGCCCTTTCCGCCCGGGTCGATGTCGAGGACACCGGTGACGGGCCGGCCGGCGGCCCGGTCCTGCCGCTGTACAGGGGGTTCGAGTGTGGTGGTCATGAGAGGTGGTCCTTTCGCGGACGGAAGACATGAATGAAGGGGGGAGTGGGCCGCGAGCGGGAGGGCGTGTGCGCAGGCCTCCGTGCGGCGGGGAACGACACCTCGGGAACGGCAGAAAGACCCAGGTCACGAGGTGGTGCTGAGAAGCCGGTGAGCCGGTCGGAAACGACGGGCGATGCGGCTGGAGGAGTGGAACCGGCACTCGGCGCCCTACAGTGGGGCGGCCACACGTGCTGATCGCACTATACCCAGGGTTCCGCGATCGTCAACATGGCACCGGTCACCGGTATTCCCGCTCCCGGTGCCGGACGGGACACCGGTTCCAGCCACTCCGGGCTCGGCGTTACACCGGTTCCTCCTCCCTGGGCTCGGCGTGACACCGGTTCCTGCCACCCCGGGCCGGACGTGACTGGCCGGGAAGCGCCCCTTCCCAACGGCCCGCGGGCGCCTACGATCGGCCGTGTCCGCGTCGTACGGCTGTCAGGAGCCCCTGGTGGAGACCCCGTCCGTGCCGCACCGTCCGGACCCCGCCGGCGGCTGCCCGCACGCCGACAACGCCAGGCTGCTGGCGCGCGGTGCCGTGGCCCCGGTCGTGCTGCCCGGTGGTATCGAGGGCATGGCCGTGCTCGGGCACGAGGCGCTCAGGGAGTTCCTCCAGCATCCCGAAGTCGCCAAGGACGCGCAGCACTTCACGCAGCTGCGGGAAGGCCGCATCCCCGCGGGCTGGCCGCTGCTGACCTTCGCCACCGTGCGGGGCATGACCACCGCCGACGGCGCCGACCACCGCAGGCTGCGCGGGCTGGTCAGCCGGGCCTTCACCCCGCGCCGGGTCGAGGAACTCCGGCCCAGGATCGATGAGTTGACCGGCACCCTGCTCGGCGACCTGGAGCGGGCCGCGGCCGACGGTGACGGTGTCGCCGATCTGCGCCGGCACTTCGCGCTGCCGCTGCCCATGAGCGTGATCGGTGAACTCCTGGGCGTGGAAGCCGAGTTCCGTGACCGGCTGCACCACCTGTCCAACCAGGTCGTGGCCACCGACATCGGACCGGCCGAGGCCGTCGCCGCCAACCGGGAGCTGGTCGCCGTCCTCGCCGCCGTCGCCGCCGCCCGCGCCGAGCGTCCCGGCGACGATCTGACCAGCGCCCTGATCGCCGCCCGGGACGAGGACGGCGACCGGCTCGGGCAGGAGGAGCTGATCGGCACCCTGGTCCTGATGATCATCGCCGGGCACGAGACCACCCTCAACCTGATCACCAACGCCGTGCGCGCCCTGTGCGGCCATCGCGACCAGCTCGAACTCGTCCGCAAGGGCGACGCGAGCTGGGCGGACGTGGTGGAGGAGACACTGCGCTGGGACGCGCCGGTCAGCTATTTCCCGTTCCGCTACCCGGTGCGGGACCTGACCGTCGACGGCACGCTGATCCCCGCGGGCACCCCGGTCCTGGCCGGCTACTCCGCCGCCGGACGCGACCCGGCCGCGCACGGCCCGGACGCCGACCGGTTCGACGTCACCCGGCCCGCCCGCCCCGACGCCGTCCGCCACCTCTCCCTCGGCCACGGCGCCCACTACTGCCTGGGCGCCCCGCTGGCCCGGCTGGAGACCACGGTCGCCCTGGAGCGGCTCTTCGACCGCTTCCCGGCCCTGGACCTCGCCGTCCCCGAGGACGCCCTCGCCCGGCAAGCCGGCTTCGTAGGCAACAGCGTGCGCGCCCTCCCGGTACGGCTGCGCCCTCGGACCGGCGGCTGAGGCGCATACCAGCCATACGAACCCCCGATGGCCCTTCCGTGACGCATTTCTTGTTCTGGCCATAAGCCCTACCTACGCTGCCACCACCGCACTTCGGCGGCATGGGACAAGGGACTTGGCAATCATGGGTCGACTGGCCGGGAAAATCGCTTTCATCAGTGGAACGGGGGCTGGAATCGGCCGGGCCGCGGCACAGGTATTCGCTGCGGAGGGCGCCACCGTATTCGGCTGTGACATCGACGAGAAGAGTGCCGCCGAAACCGTGGAACTCGTCGAGAAGTCCGGCGGCGTCATGAGTTCACTGGCCCCGGTCGACCTTTCCACCGAGACCGGGGCGCGGGAGTGGGTCGAGGCCGGGATCGCGGAGTTCGGCGCGCTCGACATCCTCTACAACAACGCCTCCGCCCTGCGCAACGGTCCCTTCGAGACGATGCCCGTCGAAGACTGGTACTTCACCATCAGGAACGAGCTGGACATCCCCTACTTCTGCACCCGGGCCGCCTGGCCGCACCTGGTCGCGCGCGGCGGCGGGGCCGTCCTGAACGTCGCCTCGGTGGCCGCCGTGCGCGGCGCGCCGTTCATGCCGATGGTCCCGCACGGCGCCGCCAAGGGCGGGGTCCTCGCGATGAGCAAGCACCTGTGCGCGGCCGGCGCCCCGCACCGCATCCGCGTCAACACCATCGCCCCCGGCATGACCCGCACAGCGGCCACCGCGCCCTTCCTCGACGACCCGAACGGTCCGAAGGCCCAGCTGGAGGCACGGATCCCGGTCGGCCGGGTCGGCCGGCCCGAGGACATCGCCCGCGCGGCGGCCTTCCTCTGCTCGGACGAGGCGGCTTTCGTCAACGGCGCCAACCTGATGGTCGACGGCGGCGACAGCGCGATGGCGGGCTGAGCGCGGATGCACACACGACTCGACCACGTGGGCGTCAACGTACGCGACCTGCCCGCCCAACTCTCCTGGTACCGAACGGCCTTCGGGCTGAGGACCGTCTTCGAGTTCCGTCTCGACGGCCCCGGCCTCACCGGTGTCGTCCTGGAACACCCGCACGGCTGGCGGATCGAACTGCTCGCCAGGACCGGATCCGCACCCGGCCTCCGGGCCCCGGACCCGATGACCGCGGCCCTCACCGAGGGGTACGGGCACTTCGCGGTCACCACCCCCGCACTCGACCCCGTGTACACCGCCCTGGTGGCAAACGGGGCGGGCGAGGTGCTGAAACCCGGCCCGTCCCCCGAACCGGGGATACGGATGGCCTGGGTCAAGGACCCCGAGGGAAATCTCATCGAACTCATAGAACGCGGCACCACTGTTAACCCGTGAGATGGAGTACGGAATGACCAACGCTGTGAGAAAACTGGACGTGGGCACGCTCGTGGCCTGTTGTCTGGCAGTTGCCGCCGCGCAGCTGTGCATTACCGTCCCCTCGCCCATCAACGGGGAAATACAGGCCGCGTTCGGCGCCTCGGGATCGCAGGTCGCCTGGGTCACCTCGGCCTTCATTCTGCCCACCGCGATTCTGGAACTGAATTTCGGTGTGGTGGGCGACCTGTTCGGCCGTAAGAGGCTGCTGGTGCTCGGCGGATTCGTGCTGGCGCTCGGTGAACTCCTCAACGCCACATCCCAGAACATCACCATGCTCTGGATCGGTCAGGCCCTCGCCGGCATCGGCGCCGCCGCCCTGTTCCCGAGCTCCCTCGCCGTGATCGCGGCCGCGACGCCCGGCGAGAAGGACCGCGCCAAGGCGGTCTCGACCTGGGCGCTGAGTATCTCCCTCGCCTCCGCCGTGGGCCCGCTCTCCTCCGGCATCCTGGCCACGGTCGCCGACTTCCGCTGGGCGTTCGTGCCCCCGGTCGTCCTCGGTGTCGTGGTCGGCATCTCCTGCTGGGCGCTGGTCACCGACTCCAGGGCGCCCGAGGGCCGGGCCCTGGACTGGCCGGGCCAGATCAGCATCGCCGTCGGCCTCACCGCCCTGCTGTGGGGCATCATCGAGGGCGGCGACCGAGGCTGGAGCAGCCCCTCCATCGTCCTCGCGCTGGTCCTCGCCGCCGTGGCGCTGGTCGGCTTCGTGGTCGCGGAGAGCCGTACCGAGTCCCCGATGTTCAACCTGGAGCTGCTGAAGATCCCCTCGTTCGCGGCGGCCGCGGTGGTCGCGCTGACCGGCATGTTCGGCTTCATCGGCACCGCCTACTGCGTCTCCATCCGGCTCGGCGCGGTGATGCACCTGAGCGCGCTGCGCGCCGGTATGCCGTTCGTGATCCTCCAGCTGATCCCGCTGCTCCTGGCGCCTGTGCTCAGCAGGATGCTCACCCGGGTCGAGCCGCGCTGGCTGCTGATGGGCGGTCTGCTGCCGATGGCGGCCGGCCAGTTCTGGATCGCCGCGCTGCCGATCACCACCACCGACCTGGCGGCATTCATCGGTCCGGTGCTGCTGCTCGGCATCGGCTTCATCTGCGTGGTCTCCTCGCTGACGTCAGCCGCCGTGAACGCCGTGCCGATCGAGATGACCGGCATGGCGAGCGGTGCGACCAGCCTGGTCCGCGAGTTCGGTCAGGGCCTCGGCCCCGCCGTGATCAGCACGATCGCGATGAGTGCGGCCTCCTCCGCGCTGGTCGGCAAGCTGAGCGGCGCCGACGCGGGCATGGAGGCCGCGGCCGGTCCGCTCGCGGTGGTCAACGCGGGCAGCGACAGCGCCCGCGCCGCCGCGCAGGACGCCCTCGCGCACGGCATGGCGCTGGGCGTCGTGATCTGCGGCTGCGCCTCGCTGCTCGGCGCGCTGGTCACCCTGCTGCTGGTCCGCAAGAACACCGCGCGGGCGGCGGCCCCGGTGCCGGTGCAGCCCGCGTCCGCCTGACCGCGGACACCACGAGAAGGCCGGGGCTCACGCCCCGGCCTTCTGACGTGTATTCAACTTCCGTCTCACTGCGGGCTCGTGGCACCGCAACGGATGTCCGCAATCCATAACGGTCATGGCCGGGACGGGACTTGATATCGGGTTATGCCTTATCTTCACGACATGTCCACGCCACCGCAGCAGCCGCCGTCCTCTCCGCAGCAGCCGCCGTCGACTCCCCAGCAGCCCCCGCAGCAGCCTTTGCAGCAGCCGGACCAGCCGCCGGCGACACCGCCCCAGCAGCCCCAGCCGACCGCGTACCCGTATCCGAACCCGCAGTCGCCGCCACCGCCGAACCCCTACGCCCAGCCGACCCTCGTCAACCAGCCCGTGCCACCGCCGCAACAGGGCACGCAGCAGGGCAACCCCTATGCCGTACAGCCCGGTTACGGCTACCCGCCCCCGACCGCACCACCATCGCCGTCGGCGGGCGGGAACGCGGCCGGGAGAGCCGTGCTGTGGGCCGTCGTGGGCGCGGTGGTCGCCTCCGCCGCCTGGGCGGGCGGCATCTTCCTGACCGGCGGCTTCGGCACCGGCGCCGATCTGCGCGGCTACCAGGCGCCCGCGAACCTCTGCTCCGGCGCGGACTACTCGTCGTTCAAGGACGAGTACCCCGTCGACGACTCGTCCCCGACGAAGAACGTGCTGAAGGACCCGGCGCTGGACGAGAGTTACTGCAGTCTCAGTCTCAAGAAGACCAGCTCCAGCTACGGGGACGCCTATCTCACCATGACGGTCGACCTGCACAAGAAGACCGACCCGGGGCCGGAGTTCACGGCCACCTGGAAGAAGTACGGCGACAGCCACACGGACTACGACGTGAGCCCGGTGAGCGGCATCGGCGAGGAGGCCTACCTGGTCACCCAGGACACCAGCAACGGCTCCACCACCAGCGGCTCGCGGTACGCCACGCTCGCGGTGCGGGACGGCTGGATGACGTACACCATGTACTACAGCGCGTACTTCTCCTCGTACGACAGCGACACCGACCCGCCCACCCTCGACGACGTGACGGGGTGGCTGAAGACGGACACCAGGTCCACGCTGGAGCAGCTCAAAAGCTGACGCTCAGCCCCGGTCCAGGGCGTCGGTGATCGCCTTCACCGGGCCGTGGGCCGAGTAGCCGCCGTCGACGGTGATCTCCGCGCCGTTGACGTACGACGCCTCGTCGGAGAGGAGATAGACGACGAGCGGCGCCACCTCGTCGACCGTGCCCGGGCGGCCCTGGGGCGTCATGGCGAGGTGGGCGGTGACGAACACCGGGTTGGCGGTCGCCATCAGCGGGGTCTCGATGTAGCCGGGGTGGACGACGTTCGTACGGATGCCGCGCGGGGCCAGTTCCAGGGCCGCGACCCTGGACAGCCCGCGCAGCGCCCACTTGCTGGTCGTGTACGCGACCGCGTGATGCGCGGTGAGCCCGGCGACCGAGCCGACGTTAACGATCGACGAGCCGGCCGGCATCAGCGGGGCGAGGGCCTGGATGCCGAGCAGGGCGCCGGTGGTGTTCACGGCGAACGCCCGGTTCCAGTCGGCGAGTTCGACCTGGCCGAGCCGGGCCCGCATCGGGATGCCCGCGTTGTTCACCAGACCGTGCACGACGTCGAGGGAGGCGGCCAGCGCCGCCCAGTCCTCCGGCGAGGTCACGTCCAGACGGGCATACCGGACGTCGAGACCGTCGGCGTGCAGGGCGGCGGCGTGCTTCTCGCCGGCCTCGTCCAGTACATCGGTCGCGATCACCGTGGCGCCCTCCCGGGCGGCCGCGGCCGCCTCCGCGGCTCCCTGGCCCTGTGCGGCTCCGGTGACGACGACGGTACGGCCCGCCAGGCGCGTGCGGCTCACGGCTTCCTCCAAGGGGATACGGGAGTGTCCTCCCGTCCACGCTAGGAAGCCGCGGACAGCTGCGGAAACGCGCGCTCGGGATGGCTGGCATCCGCCCCGTCGATCTCGCCTGGGATCTCGGCCGGGATCTCGCCCGGGTTCTCCTCTGCGGCCTCCTGGCCCAGCGCGGCCCCGACCCTGCGCACCGTGTCCCGCAGCCAGCGGTGGGCCGGGTCGGCGTGCCGGTTGTGGTGCCAGTACATGGCCTCCACCAGCGGCACGTCCGGGAACGGCGCCGGTACGACCGCACAGCGCGCGAAACCCTCGTACCGCCTCGCCAGCCGTTCCGGGACCATCGCGACCAGGTCCGTGCCGCTCACCAGGAACGGCAGCACGCTGAAGCCGGGCGTGCTGACCTGGACCTTCGGGGTGATCCCGAGGGTCTCCAGCTGGCGCTCGGCGGGGGTGTGGCTCTTGCCGATGGCGCAGGCCGCGTGCGGCATCTCCGCGAGGTCCCGGAGGGTGAGCCGCCCGTCCACCAGGCGCGGGTTGTCCGGGTCGACGAGGCACACGAACCGGTCGTGCATCACCGCCTCGCTGACCCCTGGGAGCTGGTAACCGAGCGGCACGATCATCAGGTCGTGGCAGCGCAGATGCGTCTCGGTCTCCAGCTGGCCGTCGACGATCGGGTGGAAGTCGATCCGGACGCCCGGCGCCTCGGCCGCGATGACCCGCAGCAGCGGCTCCACGAACACAGTCATCACATAGTCCGACATGACCACGGAGAAGCGCTGGCGGCTGCGTCCGGGGTCGAAGTGCCGGGTCAGCGACAGCGCCTCCTCGGCCTTCTGCAGCGAGCCCTGGACGACCGGCAGCAGCCGTTCCGCCAGGGGTGTCAGTTCGTACTCGCGGCCCACCCGGATCAGCAGCTCGTCATTGAAGTGCCGGCGCAGCCGGGCCAGCGAGCCGCTCATCGCGGACTGGCTGGTGGACAGCCGCACACCCGCGTGGGTGACGTTCTTCTCCTCCAGGAGCGCTTCCAGTGCCACCAGAAGATTGAGATCGATCGCTCCGAGACCCACGGGTGTCCCCTTCCGGCCGGCCACGTCATTGAAGCTTCGGTGAAACGGGAGGTTAACCAGCGGACGGCCGTCGAGGAAGGGGGTCGGGGCGACTCTCAGGGGATGCGATGCCAGGCATCCGGACACCGGATACCCCCAGGTGGGGGGCGTGCGCGCACCACAGGCCCCCCACAGCTTCGGGTGCTAGGGGCGGGGCGTGCGACCCCTCTTGCGGGCCCGCGGAAGATACGCGTCCGCCCGTCCGGGCACGATCCGGTTGGACACCGTGCCGAGCCCCTCGACGCTCAGCGTCACCTCGTCACCGGGCTTCAGCGGGGGCGGGGTGCGCTCTCCGAGCCGGCCCCAGAACTCCGCCAGCGAGCCCCAGCCACAGGTGCCCGAGCCGAGGATGTCACCGGGGCGCACCCAGGCGTCCCGGCTGGCGTAGGCGATCATCTCCTCGAAGGTCCAGGAGGTGTTGGCGAGGGTGTCCCGGCCGATCAGCTCCCCGTTCAGGGTGACCGTCATCTCCAGGTCCAGGAAGCCGTCCGGATCCCGCCGGTCCTGCACCTCGTCGGCGGTGACCAGGTAGGGGCCGAGCGTGTTGGCGAAGTCCTTGCCCTTGGAGAAGCCCAGGCCGAGGTTCTTCTCCGGCTTCTGCAGGTCACGGGCCGACCAGTCGTTGAAGACCAGGTAGCCGATGATGTGGTCCCCGGCCCGCTCGGGGGTGAGGTCGCGCCCGCTGCGGCCGATGACCGCTCCGACCTCCAGCTCGAAGTCGAGCACCGAGCAGCCCGCAGGGACCGGAACGTCGTCGTGCGCGCCGTAGGCGGCATGCGGGTTGGTGAAGTAGAAGTTGGGCGCCCGGTACCACTCCTCGGGCACCCGCTCCAGACCGTCCAGCGACTTCGACACACCCTCGATGTGAGCCTCGAACCCGACGAAGTCCCGGATCGAAGGCGGCTTCAGCGGCGGCAGCAGCCGCACCTGATCCACCGTCAGATCACCTGGGGCATCAAGGGCTTCGATGCCGGCCGCGTACAGCACGCCCGCCTCGACGAGGGTGAGGACGCTCACCCCCTCGGGCAGCGGGTGGATCACCCCGTCCCGCACCACACCGGCGCGCTCCTCGCCCTCGTGCTCGTATGTCGCGAAACGCATGGCTCACTGCTCCCAGTGGTTGGTGTTGGTGACGGTCCCGGCGCTCAGATAGCCGGCGAACACGCCCTGGGGATCACGGGCCGCCCGGATCTCGTTCAGCCGCCGCCACTGCTCGTCGCCCATGAACCTCACCTGCCGTACCGTGAAGTCGGAATCGCCCAGGTACTGGCCCGTGGTCACCGGCTCCATCGCCGCCATCGCCTCGTCCAGCCAGCCGCGCAGCTCCGCGTCCCGCCCCGGTTCGTCGTGGACGACATAGCTCGCGCAGTAGATCTCCGACTGCAACGAGAAAGCCATGTCCGGCAGTCGGCGCAGTGGGGCCATGGAGAACCAGATGGTGAAGGTCCCCCGGGTGGGGTGCTCGGTGAACGCCTTGCGGATCGCCGGGACGACCTCCTCGGCGGTGCCGGCCAGCCAGGCGTTGTCGACGAAGTAGCGGTGACCCTCCGGGTTGGCGGCGCGCTGCCCGGTCAACTGCTCCGCGATGGTGGTGGGACGGGCCTCGACCCGGAACAGGGCCCGGTCGGCGTACGGGTTGGCGTGCAGGGGCGCCAGCGCCTCGGCCGCCTCCTGGGGGGTGTCCGTCATCGCCACACCCGTCACCAGCAGCACCGGTCCGTCGAGATCGGGCGGGGTCTGCGTGAGGGCGACGATCTCCACCAGGTCGGAGACGGTGTGATGGGTGTGGTGCAGCCAGGTCATGACCTCGTCGAAGAGGTCCAGCGGGTAGGCGTGCACGGTGTGCGCCAGATGCCCGGGGAGCGGACGGGTGCGCAGATGGAAGCGGGTCACGACCCCGAAGAAACCCGGGCCCGCACCGCGCGCCGCCCAGAACAGGTCGCTGTGCCGCGTCTCGTCGGCACGGACCAGCTCGCCGTCCGCCGTGACCAGGTCGATCGCCACGATGTTCTCGGCCGCCCAGCCCCAGCCGCGCGCGTTCCAGCCCTGCCCGCCCTGGAGCAGGAAACCGCCGATGCCCACCGACGGACAGTGCCCGCCGTTGAAGAACCGCCCGAACTCCCCCAGATACGGATTGAGTTCGTCGCCGCCCTTGACGCTGGGGGTGGCCGTGACGATCCCGGTCCGCGGGTCGTACGCCATCTCGCGGAAGCCGCCGAGGTCGATCAGCAGCGCGTCCCGGCGCACCGACCAGGCCGCCCAGCTGTGCCCGCCGGAGCGCACGGCGACCTGCCAGCCGCGCTCCAGGGCGAGCCGTACGCCCTCGACCACGTCCTGTTCGGTGGCCGCCTTGAGTACGGCGGCGGGAGTGCGGTCGGCCGGCCGGCGGGCGTTGAAGACCCGCCGGTACACGGCCTCCTCGAAGTCCTCGTCACCGGGGAGATGGAGGGTGCCGGAGAAGCGGTTCTCCCTCGGGGGTTCGGGGGTCGTCCCCCGATTGATCGCAGTCACCGGGCGGCTCACTTGACCGCGATGGGGTTGACGGGGGCACCGACCGCGCCGGTCACCGGCAGCGGTGCCGCCACCAGCAGGAACTCGTAGACACCGTCGGCCGCGCAGTCCTCCGCGATGGCCTCCAGGTCCCACATCTCGCCCAGCGGCAGGCCCATGTTGGGGATGGCGATCTGGTGCAGCGGCGACATCGCCGGCTCGGCGAACTCGTACGGCCGTACCTCAAGCCCCCAGGTGTCGGAGGCGATGGCCGCGATCTCCGTGCGGTGCAGCCAGCCGAGGGTGGTGAAGGACAGGCCGGGCGCGTCCCCCGCTGCGTAGCCGCCCCACTCGCCGAGCCGCCGCACCCGGCCCAGCTGGCCGGTGCGCACGAGCACGATGTCACCCCGGCGTACACCCGACGTGGCGCCCTGCGCCTCGATGGTGGTGCGCAGGTGCTCCTCCAGGATCGGGAAGCCGTCCGGGAGTTCACCGCGCGCGTCCCCGGCCGCCCGGCCGACGTCGAGCAGCACCCCGCGGCCGGTGAAGGCGTCCCGCATGTGCTCGATACCGGTCACGGAGTCGCCGTCACCGTTGACGATCGTGCACGGACGGCCGTTCCAGGCCTGCTTGTTGTCGTAGATGTGGCCCAGCCCGTCCCACTGCGTGGAGGCCTGGAGCGGCATCAGGACGTGGTCGTCGGCGCCGCCGAAACCGTGCGGGAAGCCCTGGGTGCCGGCCGCCGCGTCGGAGCCGGTGTCCCGCATGTAGTGCACCGGGTTGATCCGGCCCCGGAAGCCGCGCTGCGGTCCCGACTCGTTGAACTCCTGCGCCAGCGAGAAGGAGCGGCCGCGCCGGACCAGACCGGCGGCGTGCGCGCGGATCGCGTCGTCGACGAAGTTCAGCGTGCCCAGCACGTCGTCCTCGCCCCAGCGGCCCCAGTTGCGGTACAGGGCACGGGCCTTGGCGAGCTCTTCCTCGATGGGACCGACGGTCATCGGACGTGTCCTTTCAGCAGCAGTTCCAGGGCGTTGCCCCCGGCGATCGCGTCGCGCGCGACCGGGTCGAGACCGGCCGCGTCGAGCCGGGCCACCGGGTCCGTCACCCCCATGTCGAAGGGGTGGTCGGTGCCGAGCACCACCCGGTCCGCGCCCACCTCATCGACCAGATGGCGCAGCGCGCGGGGGGTGTAGACCAGGGCGTCGAACCACATCCGGCGCAGGTAGGAGCTGGGCGGTTCGGCGCAGCCGCGCGCGTCCGGCCGTACCCGCCAGGCGTGGTCGGAGCGGCCGATGTACGTCGGCAGATAGCCGCCGCCGTGCGCGGCCACCAGCTTCAGCCGCGGGAAGCGGTCCAGGACTCCGGTGAAGATCAGCCGGGAGAGCGCGACCGTGGTCTCGGTGGGCTGGCCGACCGTGTTGCCCAGGTAGTGCGTGGCGAGCCGCTCGCCGAGCGAGCAGCCCCAGGGGTGCACGAAGACGACCGCGCCCAACTCCTCGGCCTTCAACCAGACTTCGTCGTGCGCGGGGTCGGCCAGCTCGCGGCCCTCGACGGTGGTGGAGACGCTGATGCCGTACAGGCCCAGCTCGGTGACGGCCTTGTCCAGCAGGGCGACCGCGAGGTCCGGGTGCTGGAGCGGTACCGTGCCCAGGCCGTGGAGCCGCTCGGGCGCGGTGGCGCAGTGCGCGGCCACCGACTCGTTGACGGTATGGGCCAGTCGCACCGCCAATTCGGGGTCGGCCCAGTAGTGGTGCATGGGCATCGGGCCGACCACCTGGGTGTCGACGCCCATCGCGTCCAGGTCGGCGAGGCGCACCCCGACGTCCGTCAACTGCGGTGCGAGACGCTGGAGTTGCGCTCGGTTGACGGCCAGCGACTCGGGGGAGTGGGCGCGCTGCTCGGCGGCCAGCTCGGCCGCGAAGCCCCCGGTGCCCGCCACCAGGGCGTCGGCCTCGGGGACCGCGAGATGGCCGTGGAAGTCGACGACGGGCGTGCTCATGCGGCCACCGTCAGCGAGGAGAGCGTCTCCGACATGATCCGCGCCGGGTCGGCACCCGGGGTCTCCGGGTGGATCTCCCACTCGGCGAGCCGCAGGGAGTTGTCCAGCACCATCCGCACCCGCGGCAGCCGCCGGGCCATGAACCGGGCCAGCGCCCGGTCCAGGGGCTCGTCGCCGGTGACCAGTTCGGCCAGCAGCACCGCGTCCTCCATGCACATCGCGGCACCCTGCGCGATCAGCGGCGGACAGGCGTGCGCCGCGTCGCCGATCACCATCGCCCGGCCCCGGTGCCAGTCCTCGTCGACCAGCACCGCCTCGATCCAGCGGTAGTCCACTGCCGTGTCGTCCGGCAGCGAGGCGATGATCTTCCCCCAGGTGCCGCCGTACCCGGCGCCGCGCTCGCGCAGCAGGTCCAGCGAGGCGCGCGGGCCGATCAGGGAGGCGTCGAGGTTCTCGTCGAGGAGGTAGGCGTAGCACTGGTCGCCGGATATCGGGCTGTAGCCGGCCTTGTAGCGCGGGCCGCCGTAGTACACCTCGGCGCAGTCCATCTCGGCGGGCCGCTGAGCCACCACCCGGAAGATCGACATGCCGACCGGGCGGGGCTTCGCGGTGATGCCGATGAGCGCGCGCATCGCCGAGTTGATGCCGTCCGCGCCGACCACCAGGTCGTAGCGGCCGGCCGAACCGTCGGTGAAGGTGACATCGATGAGACCGGGGGAGTGGTCGAGGCGCTCGACGCTCAGGCCCAGGCGGACCGAGACGCCGTGCGCGTACACCGCGTCGCACAGCGCGTTCTGCAGGTCCGAGCGGAGTGCGCCCGCCGTGGACGGCAGGTCCGCACCGCCGGTGTGCGGGGTCTCCAGCTCGGTGATCAGGCCGCCGTCCGCCCGGCGCAGCCGCATGAGGTCGAACGGCACCGCCCGGGTCAGTACCCGGTCCAGCACGCCGACCGCACGCAGTGCCTTGAGCGCGTTGCCCTGGATGGTGATGCCATGGCCCACCCCGAACCACCGGGGCGAGATCTCGACCAGCTCCACCTCGACACCGCGCTGGGCGAGCGCGAGACACAGCATGCTTCCGGTGATGCCGCCGCCGACGACGAGCACCTTGTGAACGGGCATGGGCGATCCTTGCTCACGGTAGAAAGACCTCAAAGGAGAAAGACAAAGAGCAGCGGCCTGCGGCTGTCAGCCGGTGAAGCGCGGGCCCAGCTCGTGGTAGTGCTCGACGGCCGGCGGCGCGGCGAAGAACGGGCCGACCAGCGCCCGCCAGCGTGCGAACCGCTCCGACTCCCGGAAGCCGACCGTGTGCGCCTCGACCGACTCCCAGCCGACCAGCAGCAGGAAGGTCCGCGGCCGCTCGTCGCAGCGCAGCAGCTCCGCCCAGCGGAAGCCGCCGGCCTCGGCGAGCACCTCGCGGGCCTTGCCGAAGACCTCCGCGAATTCGGCTTCCCGGCCTTCCTCCACGGTCAGCTCGGCATGCTCGACCACCACGGTGTTCTCCTCGGGTTCGGGTGGCATCGAGCCTGGTCGGCGGTCCGTGCAGGGTCAACGGATCGAGGCATCGGCAAGGGGGACGGCATCCATCCCGTACGGCGATGGCGCCACCGCACGCCACTGCCGGCACGGGGTGGCAGCGCAGGCGATGGCAGGCATCGCCAACGGCCATTTCCGTCGACCGCGCCCGGTGCCTAGCGTCGAGGGCGAGCCCCCACCCGTACGAGGAGAGCCGCCCGTGCCCGAACCTTCCCCCTTCTCCGCAGGCCCCTTCCCTGCCGGCCCCTTCGCGCTCGGCACCTTCGGGGACGGCGCGGCCGTCTTTCCCGGGCTGGTCGCCGGCGCGCGGGTCCGTGACCTCTCCGGCCTGGTGGCGTCGGTACGCGCGCTGGTCGAGGACTGGGACACCTGGCTGCCCCGGCTGCACCGACTGGCCGACGACGCCGACGGCACCTGGCACGACCTGGCGGAGCTGCGGGTCCTGACACCGATCGAGCCGGGCCAGATCCTGCAGAGCGGCGCCAACTACCGCAAGCACGTGGTCGATCTGGTCGCCGCCGAGAAGGAGAGCGTGCACGGCGCCACCCCGCGGGAGGCCCGCGCCGACGCCGAGAAGATGATGGACGAACGGATCCGCGACGGAGTGCCGTACCTCTTCCTCGGATCACCGCGCGCGCTGTGCGGCCCCTACGACGACATCGTGCTGCCCGCGCTCGGTGATCAGCACGACTGGGAACTCGAACTCGCCCTGGTCATCGGGAAGTCGGGGAAGGACATCCCGGCCGAGGAGGCGATGTCGTACGTCGCCGGGTACACGATCAGCAATGACCTGACGACCCGGGACCGGCTCTACCGGCCCGACCTGAAGGCCATCGGCACCGACTGGTTCACCGCCAAGAACGCCGACACCTTCCTGCCGACGGGCCCCTTCCTGGTCCCCGCGGAATTCGTCGGCGACCCGGGTGACCTGCGGATCACGCTGCGGCACAACGGGGTTGTCCGGCAGGACGAGTCCACCAAGGACATGATCTTCGACATTCCGCGGCTGATCGCCTACGCCTCCGCGACCACCACCCTGCGCCCCGGCGACCTGCTGCTCACCGGCTCCCCGGCCGGCAACGGCGCGCACTGGAGGGTCTTCCTCAGGCCCGGAGACGTGATCGAGGCGGAGATCACCGGCCTCGGCCACCAGCGCAACACCGTCAGGAGCCACCCATGAGCTTCCAGCCCATCAGCCATCTGCGCCATGTCGATCTGGCCGTACCGGACTTCGCCACCCAGCGCGCCTTCTACGGCACCACCTGGGGCCTGACCGAGGTCGCGAACGACAGCGGGATCGCGTTCTTCGCCGCCGAGGGCAGCCCCGAGCAGTACATCGTCCGCATCCGCGAGGACGAGCGGAAGCGGATGGACCTCGTCGCCTTCGGCGCGGTGTCCCCGGCGGCGGTGGACGAACTCGCCGTACGGCTCGGCCGCGCCGGAGTGCGGATCATTCACGAGCCCCGGGCACTGGACACCCCCGGCGGCGGCTACGGGCTGCGCTTCTTCGACCCCGACGGACGGGTCGTGGAGGTCTCGGCCGACGTGGCCACCCGTACCCACCGCAGGATCGAGGAGCGCGAGGCCGTCCCAGTGCGGCTGTCGCACTGTGTGGTCAACTCCCAGGACCCGGAGGGGCTGCGCGACTTCTACGTCCGGCACCTGGGCTTCCGGCTCACCGACACCCTGTACTCCGCGCACATGGGTGACCTCATGTACTTCCTGCGGTGCAGTCCGCTGCACCACTCCTTCGCCATCGCCCGCGGGCCCCATGTGTCGCTGCACCACGCCTCGTTCGAGATGCGGGGGGTGGAGGAGTACATGCGCGGCACCGGGCGTGCGCTGCGCGCCGGGACCCGGCTCACCTGGGGGCCGGGACGGCACCTGGCGGGCGACAACACCTTCTCGTACTTCCACGACCCGCACGGCAACACCGTCGAGTACACCACCGAACTCGCCGTCCTCGAAGAGGACCTCTGGCACCCCGGCCGCCACGACGTGGCCGACCCGGTCACCCAGGACCAGTGGGGCACCGCCGACCCGATGAGCGAGTCGGTCGCCAAGGAGCAGTTCAACGACCCCGACGTGCTTTTCGAAGCGCCCCCGGTCTGACCCCGATCCTCCTGAGAAAGGCCGTAGTTGTGGCAGAGATCCTGAAGCACGCCGTGCCCGGGGCCGAGGTGGCCGCCACCCTCGACCAGGTGCGCGCCACCGTGTCCGGCGTCATCGCGGACATCCGCGAACGCGGCGACGCGGCCGTCCGCGCGTACTCCGAGAAGTTCGACCAGTGGAGTCCCGGCTCCTTCCGGCTGAGCGCCGAGGAGGTCGAGAAGATCGTCGCCTCGGTGCCCCGGCAGGTCATCGACGACATCACCTTCGTGCAGGAACAGGTCCGTGGCTTCGCCCGGCACCAGCTTGACTCCCTGCGCGAGTTCGAGGTGGAGACGCTGCCGGGCGTGCGGCTCGGGCAGAGGCACATCCCGGTGCAGGCGGCCGGCGCCTACATCCCCGGCGGGCGCTACCCGCTCACCGCCTCCGCCCACATGACCATCGTCACCGCCAAGGTGGCGGGCGTGCCGCGCGTGGTCGCCTGCACCCCGCCCATCCACGGGGAGATCCCGGCCGCCACCGTCGCCGCCATGCACCTGGCAGGCGCCGACGAGATCTGGCTGCTCGGCGGGGTCCAGGCGGTGGCCGCGATGGCCGTGGGCACCGACACCATGAAGCCGGTCAACCTCATCGCCGGACCCGGCAACGCCTATGTGGCCGAGGCCAAGCGCCAGCTGTTCGGCGAGATCGGCATCGACCTGTTCGCCGGACCCACCGAGATCCTGGTCCTCGCCGACGCGCGGGCCGACCCGTTCGTCTGCGCGGTCGACCTGCTCTCCCAGGCGGAGCACGGCCCGGACTCCCCGGCCGTGATCATCACCACCTCCCGCGAGGTCGCCGAGAAGACCATCGCCGAGGTCGAACGGATCCTGCCCGGCATGCCCACCCGCGACTACGCCGGACCCGCCTGGCGCGACCACGGCCAGGTCCATGTCGTCGACACCCTCGACGAGCTGTACGCTCTCGCCGACACGTTCGCCTTCGAGCACGTCGAGGTACTCACCACCGAGCCCCGCCTGGCCCTGGAGAAGATGACCCAGTACGGCGCCCTGTTCCTGGGCGAGGGCACCTGTGTGTCGTTCGGCGACAAGGTGATCGGCACGAACCATGTGCTGCCCACACGTGGTGCCGCCCGCTACACCGGCGGCCTGTGGGTGGGGAAGTACCTGAAGACGGTCACCTACCAGGAGGTCACGGACACCGCCTCGCAGGCCCTGCTCGGGCGGCTGTGCGGACGCGCGTCCCGGGTGGAGCTGTTCGAGGGCCACGCGCGCTCCGGCGACGTACGGGCCGCGAAGGCCGCGGGCGACGAGCTGCCCTGGAACGAAGGGTGAGCCTGGACGGCCGTACGGCCCTGATCACCGGCGGCGGAGGCCCGCTGGGCCGGGCGTTCGCGCTGGCACTCGCGGACGCCGGCGCCCGGGTGGTCCTCGTCGGCCGGAACGAGCAGGCCCTCGCCGAGGCGGCGGCCAAGGTGGGCGAAGCGGCCCGCACGGCGGTGTGCGACGTCTCCGACCCGGCGTCCGTCCGCACCCTGGCCCGTCAACTCGCCGACGAGGAGGTGTCGTTGCTCGTCAACAACGCCGGGGTCGCCGGACCGGTGCGGCCGCTTGTCGACATCGACCCCCACGAGTGGGACGACGTGTTCGCCGCCAACGTCCGCGGCGTCTACCTCATGTGCCGGGCCTTCCTGCCGCCCATGCTGGCCGCCGGACGCGGTGACATCGTCAACGTCGCCTCGGTCAGCGGCAAGCGCCCGCTGCTCCACCGCACGCCGTACACCGCCTCCAAGATGGCCCTGATCGGCCTCACCCGCACCCTGGCGGGCGAGGTCGGCCCCGAGGGGGTCGCGGTCAACTCTCTCTCCCCGGGCCCGGTCCGGGGACCCCGCATGGACCGCAACTTCCGGCTCACCGCCGAACTCACCGGCTGCACGGTCGAGGAGGCGGAACGTGACTTCGTCTCGCGGGCCGCGCTCGGCCGGCTGGTCGAGGAGGATGAGGTCGCACAGGCCCTGGTGGCGCTGCTCGCGATGCCCGGACTGTGCGGGGCGGACATCGACCTGTCGGCGGGGATGATCGCACCGGCGTAATCACCCGGGGAAATACGGCGAGGGGGGCGGCGCGGGGGGCGGCCCCCCCCCCCGCGGGGGGTACCCCCCCCCTGGCGAGTGGCCCCGGGGTGTATTCGCGGTGCAGTGGGCGGGACGA
>NZ_JBSHAF010000007.1:197490-204419 GCF_053611365.1 Streptomyces sp. NPDC054813
CCCCGCGAGCCCGCGCGTGTGCGGGGGCCACAAGCACCTGAGGCGGGGTATGAACGCCCCGCGTAAAACCCCCGGGAAAAACCGCCGCGGGGCCGGGGGGGGGGCCCCCCCCCCCCCCCGTCGTGCGTACCCACCGCCATGGACTGTGGCCACTCTGTGTAGTCGCTGTCAAGTGAGCGTGACGATCGAAGGCATCGGGTTCCGGGATGCGTGTGTGCGAGGCCTGTCCCGGGTTTCCGCAGGCTGCTTCACTCCCACCTGCACACCTCAAGTGCCTTCGTCGCCTCGGTTCCGACGGGCGACTCGTGACTCTGCGCGACTGTGCACTCCACCGTGGAAAGGCCTGCAATGACGCTGACATCTCGACGCTCCTTCCTGATCGCCGGTTCCGCCGCAACGGCGGCCGTGCTTGTTCCGGCCGCCTCCGGCACCGCCACCGCGGCGCCGAAGGCGTCGGGCAGCACGCTCTCCGTCGGCGCCGGGGAGACCTGCGAACTCGCCGCGACCACCAGGGTCAGCCGGCTGACCATCGGCGCCGGCGGCAGGATCGTCGCCCCGGACGGGTACGACATCAGCCTCACCGTCGACGGCGTGGAGACCGGCCAGCTGCTCACCGCGACCGGCGGCACCGCGACCCTCGTCCAGGCCGGCACCTACCGCGGCGACGTCGTCCTCACGGTCGCCGGGTCCAACGACGTCACCTACCAGACGCTGACCTTCCCGTTCCGGCAGGCTCTGTACGTCGGCTCCGACGGGGTCGACGCCGCGAAGTCCGTGCTGTCCGCCGTACGCGGCGGCAAGGTCACCGACACGGCCGCCCGCAACGTGTCGATCGCGTCCACCGGCGAGTGCTTCAACGGCGTCTACGTGGAGAGCGGCAGCTACACCCTGCAGAGCCCCACCATCACCCTCGACGGCAACGGTCGCTCGGACTTCGCCGGGTACGGCGCGGCCGTGGTCGGCGACGGCTCCGCGACCAGGCTGGTCGTGGACGGCGCCCGGATCAGCAACAGGGGCGTGGTCCGTACCACCGTCATCGCCGACAACGGCGCCAACGTCCTCGTCAAGGACTCCTTCCTGCGGGCCCGCAACGGCGTCCTGCCCGCCGACTACCAGGCCACCGTCGAGACCCCGTACATGGAGTCCGTGCCCTGGATGCTCGGCCTCGACGGCAACGTCCGTGCCACCAACCTGATCGGCAAGGACAGCATCGCCACCTACCTCAACTCGACCGTCTTCTCGGAGACCTGGGGTGCACTGTCGGTGGAGGGCGGCAGCGGGCTGAAGCTGACCGCGATCAACAGCCATGTCGGCAACACCGGCGACTACGGCTACGGCACCTATGCCATCGGCGACGCCACCGTCCGCGTGCTCGGCTCCCGCTTCGACGTCGGCTCCTACGCGACGATCATCGCCGGACCGGCCGCCGTCGTGCACTACGGCGACAGCACCCGCGAGGCGGTCGCCGCGCTCAACACCGAACTGGAACTGGGCCTGTCCAAGGCGGAGTTGGCGAGCGTGCCGGTACGCAGCACGGTCGTGAACTCCGGTCATTTCGGATACATGTTCTTCGGTGCCAGCCAACTCACCTTGGACGGCGGTACGGTCGTCAACTCCGAGCGGGCCACCTTCCTCAACAAGGGCCAGCAGACGGCGATATCGGTCGACGGCTCGCAGGGCGCCCGACTCAACCCGCGTGACGGTGTCATCCTCCAGATGATCGAGCTGGACGACCCGGGGCCGGTCAACGTCAACGGCAAGATGATGAACATCGGCGTCTACACCGAGCCCACCACCGACCCGGCCAAGGACTCCTCCTTCAATGTCACCGCCGTCCACTCCACCGACGGTGCCGCCACCTTCAGCTCCATCAAGGTGAAGGGCGACTTCTACAACGGCGTGCGGGGCGGCAGGAACATGGTCCTCACCTTCGAGGACTCCGGCGTAGAGGGCGTCATCTCGGCGACCAGGGCCAGGCACCGGGTGTCCTCGATCGACTCGTCCACCTTCTACGAGCTGGGCATCGTCACCAACAC
This sequence comes from Streptomyces sp. NPDC054813, assembly GCF_053611365.1. Lineage (NCBI taxonomy): Bacteria > Bacillati > Actinomycetota > Actinomycetes > Kitasatosporales > Streptomycetaceae > Streptomyces > Streptomyces sp. NPDC054813. Next base: position 199,527 of record NZ_JBSHAF010000007.1, read on the forward strand.
CGTGCAGGCCGCCGTCAACAACGGCGTCGTCGTCCGGCTGAACAGCGGCTCGACCTGGACGGTCACCGGCACCTCGCACCTGACCAGCCTCACCCTCGCCGCCGACGCGGCCGTGCGGGCGCCGCGCGGCAGGACGGTGAAGCTGACCGTGGACGGCACCGAGACCGCCCTCACCGCCGGCTCCACCTACACGGGCGCCCTGACACTCACCGTGGCGTGACACCCAGGGCACCATGGCGCAAGGCCTGGCGCCGTGGCATGACATCCGGCGCACCATGGCGTGAGGTCCGGTGCCGTGGCATGACATCCGGTGCTGTGGCGTGACACCACCCGTCCGAAGGCGCGGCCCGTCGTACGGGCCGCGCCTTCGCCGTGTCCGGCGCCGGTCGCTCCCGTAGGCTGGCCGGATGTTCAGCCCCGATGGCCCGAGTCTCCGCGAGCTCACCGTCCAGGCCCTGTCCTCGGTCGAGCGCGGCTACGACCTGCTGGCCCCGAAGTTCGACCACACCCCCTTCCGGACCCCGGACCCGGTCCTGGAGTCGGTCGCCAAGGCACTCACCCCGCTCGGCCCGTTCACGGACGGCCTCGACCTGTGCTGCGGTACCGGCGCCGGTCTGGACGTGCTGGCCCAGGTGTGCCGGAGCAGCGTCACCGGCGTCGACTTCAGCGCCGGCATGCTCGACATCGCCCGGCGGCTGCCCCCGCCCGACGGGCCGGACGTCCGCTGGGTGCGTGCGGACGCCCGGGCCCTGCCGTTCGGGCCCGCCTTCGACCTGGTCGTCAGCTTCGGGGCGTTCGGGCACTTCCTGCCCCGGGAGCTGCCCGGCCTCTTCGGCCAGGTCCACTCGGTACTGCGGCCGGACGGCACCTTCGCCTTCCCGGTGCTGGCGCCGCCCCGCCCGACCGGCCTCGGGTTCTGGATGCTGCTCGGCTTCGACGCCGTGATGCGGGTGCGCAACGCCCTGTGGCGGCCGTCGTTCGTCATGTACTACCGGGCCTTCCGACTCGGCTTCGTATTGGAGGAGTTGGAGCGGGCGGGGTTCTCGGTGCAGCTGTGCGCGCTGCCCGAGTTCGGCCGGCGCGAGGACGACAGTCCGCGCGCCCGGCTCGTCGTGGCCAGGAAGGCCGGCGAAGGTCAGCCCGCGGCCGGGACCGTGAACTCGTAGACCAGTGTGTCCTGCTGGGCGTCCACCACGAGGTCGGTGATCTCCAGCGGTCGGGCGTACTGGTCGTGCACCCGGCGGGTCACCAGGACCGAGGCCGCGTCCGCGATCTGGCTGATCGAGTCCCGGTGGTGCAGGGTGAGGCCGGCCTTGCGCATCCAGTCGTAGGCCCGCCGCAGTTGGGCGGCGGCCGTACCGTCGGCCCGGTCCCGATAGCGGCCGAGTTCCTCGACCTCCGTCAGTGCGACGGCCGAGAAGGAGGTCACCGCGGTGCGCAGGGCGCGGCCGTCGGGGGAGGCGGACTCGTAGCGGTGGACCAGGGTCGGCCGGTGCGGGGCGAGGCCGAGTGCCGCCGCGTGCTGCGGCGGTGGCTCCTCCCAGGTCACCGTGGCCCGGTCGACCGCACCGTGCTCCGTGGTCCCGGCGCCCACCGGGAACGCCAGGGAGACCGGGCTCTCCACCGGCCGGCCGTGCAGCCTGGCGTGACTGCCGCGCCGGTCGGTGGCGACCAGGCCGCTGTGGCGCAGCACTTCCAGTGCCTGCCGGACGGTCTCCCGGCTGACGCCGAAGTGCTGTGCCAACTGTCTTTCCCCCGGCAGTCGTTCGCCCGGCGGGATGGTACCGGCGCGCAGCTCGCCGAGCAGCTGTGCAGCGATCCGCCCGTACAGGGGCTGCCCTTCGCTGTCGGAGTGGTCGTGGTGGGTGGTGCGGGCCATGCCGCGCCTCCTGTTGGTGACAAGACGTAGCCGTGCGGGCTCATTGCGCGACCAGATCTAGCATTGGTCTAAACCATCAGGGAAGGGCGGCTCACAGGTTCGGCCGAAACCGAACCGGCCTCACAGACTCGCGTAGAGGGCGTTCACCAGGGCCGTCTTCCGTGGATCATCCGCGATCCGTGGCCCCATCCGGTTCATCACGTACCCCAGCGAGACCCCCGCCTCCGGGTCGGCCAGCCCGCACGAACCGCCGAACCCGTCGTGGCCGAATGCCCGCGGGTTCGGCCCGTAGGAGCCGTTCGCCCCACTCAGCCACAGGCCGAGCGCCACCTCGGTCTCGTGCTCGAAACCCGCCCCGAGCACCAGGTCACGGCAGCTGCCCTGCCCCTCGCGCACCCGCTCGGCCGCCTCCGGCGACAGCAGGCGCAGGCCGCCGTACTCGCCCCGGCCCGCGAACACGCCGTACAGCGCGGCCACCGCCCGGGCCGTGCCGTGACCGTTGGCCGCCGGGATCTCGGCCGCCCGCCACTCCGGTGTGTTCGCCGCGGACGCGCCCACCCCGGGGTTGGCCAGGGCCGCTACCGCGGCCGGCGTCAACTGGCTGAAGATCGCAGCCTGTTCACTGTCGGACGTGACCCGTGGATGGTCCAGTACCGCCGCCCGCCCGGACTCCTTCTCCGGCAGCCCCACGGTGAAGTCGATGCCCAGCGGCCCGGTCACCTCCCGCTCCAGGAACGCCCCCGGCAGCAGCCCGGACACCCGGCGCACCACCTCGCCGACCAGGAAACCGTAGGTCATCGCGTGATACCCGGACCGGGTTCCCGGCTCCCACCAGGGCTCCGTCGCCGCCAGCCGGGCGGTCGTAAGCTCCCAGTCGTACAGCTGCTCGAGCGAGTGCGGCTCGCGCAGGCCGGACAGTCCGGCGCGGTGCGAGAGCAGATGCCGGACGAGGACCCGCTCCTTGCCCGCCGCCGCGAACTCGGGCCAGTAGTCGGCCACCGGCGCGTCGAGGTCCAGCAGCCCCCGGTCGGCCAGGATGTGCGCGCACAGGGCCACCGGGCCCTTGGTCGTCGACCAGACGTTCACCAGGGTGTCCCGCACCCACGGGCGGCCGCGTTCCGGGTCCGCCCAGCCGCCCCACAGATCCACGACCGTCTCGCCGTCGACCGTCACCGCCACGGCGGCGCCCAGCTCCTCCCGGTCCCGGAAGTTCTCCTCGAAGGCCTCTCGCACCGCCGCGAAACGCGGCTCGCAGTGACCGTGGACCGGTGGCTCGTGCTCGGACATGCGTCCTCCGTCGTACGCCGGAAAACCCGGACCACGACGCTGCGGTCCGGGCATCCTGAACGTACCGACTGGTCGGACTGGAGGGAAGGTCAGCGGAGGAAGAGACCCTCGTACGGCTCCTGGTGCCCCTCAGCGGTGTGCCAGTAGTCGCGGCTCTCCACCGCCAGACCCTGCCCGTCGAAACGCACGAACACACACCCGGCCAGCGTGACCGCCGTACCGCTCTCCTCGGAGAACACCCGGAACTCGGCCACCGCGACCCCGTCGGGCCCGACCAGAGGCGCGAAGAACCGCACGTCCGTCACCCGTTCCCCTTCGAACGACCAGCGCAGATACGCGGCGAGCGCGTCCCGGCCCCGGTGCGGCTCGCGGAACGGCATCGAGCGGTGCACGCACTCCTCGGCGTACAGGGCGAGCAGCGTGTCCACGTCGTGCGCGGCCCAGCCCCGCTCCCAGACCCGGACGAACCGTTCGGCGGCCTCGCGCGTGTCCATCTCCGGCGCTCCTCCGTCTCTCAGGCGTAGGTGCGCAGCCAGCTCAGCTTCGCCGCCTCGTGGTACGGACCGCCGCCCTCGTGGTCGTTGAAGTCGTACACCTCGATCTCCTTGTCCTCGTGCGCCCAGGCGTTGAAGGCCGAGAACACCGTGGACGGCGGGCAGGTCTGGTCCTCCAGGGCCGCCGAGAACAGCGCCGGGGCCCGGCCGCGCGCCGCGAAGTGCACACCGTCGAAGTAGGACAGGGTGCGCTGGACGTCCGCCGAGCGGCCGCGGTGTGTCTTGAGGAACAGGGCGATCTCGCGGTATGGGTGACGGTCCGTCAGGGAGACGGCGCGCGGGAAGTCGCACAGGAACGGCACGTCCGGCGCCACCGCGACCAGGTCCGGGACCAGGCCGCCGACCGCGATGGTGATCCCGCCGCCCTGGCTGGCGCCGAGCGCCACCGTCCGCGCCGCGTCGGTGAGCGGGTGCGAGCGGGCCGCCTCGATCGCCCGGACCGCATCCGTGTACACCCGGCGGTAGTAGTAGTTCTCGGGCGCGTCGATGCCCCGCGTCATGAACCCGGGGAACGCCGGCGCGCCGCCCACCGGGTCGGCGGTGCCGCCCCCGCCGCCCCAGGCACTGCCCTGGCCGCGGGTGTCCATCACGAAGTGCGCCCGCCCGGTCGACGCCCACAGCAGGTTCTCGTGCGCCAGGCCGCGGCCGCCGCCGTAGCCGATGAACTCGACGATCAGGGGCAGCGGTCCGGTGGCCCCGGCCGGCAGTCGCAGCCAGCCCTTGACCGGGTGGCCGCCGAACCCGGCGAACGTCACGTCGTACACGTCGACCGTGGACAGCCCGGTGTCGACCGGCTCGAAGCGGGCGTCGAGATCGTGCTCGCGAGCCTCCTGAAGCGTCTTGGACCAGAAGGCGTCGAAGTCCTCGGGCGCCACCGACGCACTGCGGTGCTCACGGAGTTCGTCGAAGGGAAGGTCGAACAGAGCCATCAACAACCGCCTTTGGCGAAGGGATCGTGCGGATGATCACACCGTACGTCGGTCATCGGACGGGTCGCCAGGCTTCCGCAGCGCCCGGCGCCTACCGTGACCCCATGCCCACGGCCGTCGATCCGCTGGTCAGGGGCGCCAGGCTGCCCGTCGCGGGGGGGGGGGCCCGCCCCCCGCCCCCCGCGGCGGGGGCGCCCCGGGGGGGGGGGGCGCCCGGGGCGGTGGGGGGGGGGGGGGCGGGGGT